>NZ_JBAWJZ010000001.1:0-577928 GCF_043876835.1 Gaetbulibacter sp. M235 | reverse complement strand
GTTGTAGCCCGCTACAACTTTTGTGTAACTTGACAGGGATGAAGCCCGCAATCGGCTACTATTCTTATACGAACCGTAAGCAATTTCAGAAAATGAGAAACCTACTTAAACTAACATTAATTTTAGGCATAACTGTTCTCTCAACAAATTGTGCTGCTTTCGGAACTAAAACGCTTTATAAAAAAGAAACTATAGTTCTGACAAAACCAAAAATACTCGGATTTAGTCAACTCGAAAATGAACCAATAATTGACCAAATTGTAAACGGAACTTCTGAGAATTATGACAAAATAATGAGTTCTGAACTAAAAAAAATGGAGATTGAATCTAAAAATATACTATACCCAAACTTTGAAAAATGGACTGACCTTGAAAAACAAAAAATATCCGATATATGTACTTCAAATAAATTGGACGGAATCATTTTTACACAGCTTAAGTTCATTAATACAAAATATAGCATGATGCTTATTCCAATTGGCAAAAGTCAAGACACAGAAGTTGAAATGCAATATTTTGACTCTGATGGAAATTTGGTTTTGCATACAAAACACAACACACAAAAAGGAAATTCTTATTTGGATTATCCTGATGCAGTAAAAACTGTACCCGATGGAATTAAAGGTGCTTTAAAAAGAATATTTAAGGAAATAGAAAAATAAAAAAACTGCTTGCAACAATTTATAACCGCAATTACGGCGGATTCGACTACGTCCGAATCCACTCGGAATTGCTAACTTCTGTGCATAACCGAAAATAATCGCTAATTTAACCCGTAACTGACGGTTATAGACCGTTATAGCCATCCCTAAAAATAAGGCAATTTAAATTTCAAAAGCTATTGGAGTTGAAGTAAGTTTGCTTTTTGAATAATAAAATCCATTTAATAGATACTAGTATTCCATCAAAACTACTCAAAAAACAAGAAATTATGTTAAAAAATGTTAAATTTTGAAGTGTTTGCAAATTGTTTGCAAATAAAAAAGCCTCAAAGAGCAAAAACTCTGTGAAGCCTTGATTTTACTAGTGGTCCCACCTGGGCTCGAACCAGGGACCACCTGATTATGAGTCAGGTGCTCTAACCAACTGAGCTATAGGACCGAAATTGGCTGCGAATTTAATACTATTTTTATAACTCTACAAGAAATTTATTTGTTTAAATTATTTCTTGACATAGCTCTATAAGTACTCCATTTGTGGCTTTAGGGTGTAAAAACACAACAAGTTTATTATCAGCTCCTTTTTTAGGGGTTTCATTTAACACTATAAACCCTTCATTTACCAATCTTTTTACTTCTTCAACTATATCATCAACATCAAAAGCTATATGATGAATTCCTTCTCCTTTTCTATCAATAAATTTAGCAATCGGACTTTCTGGATTTGTGGCTTCTAAAAGCTCAATTTTATTACTTCCAACTTTAAAAAAAGATGTTTTTACACCTTCACTTTCAACGCTTTCAGTTTTGTAATGTGTTTCTCCAAAAAGTTTTGAAAATAATAGGTTTGAAGACTCTAAATTTTTAACCGCAATTCCTATGTGTTCAATTTTATTCATTTTATGTCGTTTAAATGAAGATACAAATTTTGCAAATCAAAAGTAAGATAATCTTTAAATATCCTGTATTTTTGCTCCATAAACTAATGGAGTGAAAAAATGAGTAACGTAGAGGAAAGTCAAAGACAAAAAAAAATAGGTTCTGTATTACAACGCGATTTGGTTGATGTATTACAAAATGCTGCCACACAAGGAGGTATGCAAGGCATTCTAATATCTGTATCAAAAGTAAAAGTAACTATTGATTTATCTGTGGCGAAAGTATATTTAAGTATTTTTCCAAATAACAAAGGAGCCGAACTTATGGAAGGTATAAAATCAAATGCTCCTTTAATAAAACATGAAATTGCACAACGCACCAAACATCAATTAAGACGCATGCCTAAACTTGAGTTTTTTATTGATGATACTTTGGAATATATGGATCAAATTGATCAATCCTTAAAAGGAAAAGATAACCCTATTAAAGATCCAAGCATTTTAGATAAACGCAAAAAATCTTAATTGAATGTATCTCTTTACATAGCAAAACGATACTTACGCTCAAAAAGCAGTAACAATGCTATTAACTTTATAACCATTATTGCCGCAATAGGTGTAGTTTTAGGTGCAGCTTCTTTGTTTATTGTGTTGTCTGGTTTTGCTGGTTTAAAAGATTTCACGCTTCAGTTTTCAAGTATTGTGGATCCCGATTTAAAAGCCGAAGCTGCGATTGGCAAGTCTTTTATTCTAACTGATGATGACACCAAAAGATTAAAGGATTTAAAGGAAATTGCACTCTATTCAAAAATTATTGAAGAACGTGTAATTGTATCTATAGATGATAAAAATGATATTGTTACCCTAAAAGGTGTTGATGAATCTTTTCAAAGTGTTACCAGTATTGACTCTGTTATTGTTCAGGGAAGTTGGTTTTCTCAAGACAGTCATGAAGTAGTATCTGGTTGGGGTATTTCTAACAATCTTTCAATAGGTGTTTTAGATTTTTCAAAAGCGCTCAATATTTATGTTCCGAAACCCGGAAAAGGACAAATAACATCAACAAATAATGCGTTTAATTCTATAAAAGCAGTAAATACCGGAGTGTTTGATATCAATGAAAAAATTAATGATACTTATATTTTTTCATCCATTGATTTAGCAAAACAACTATTACACTATAAACCCAACCAAATTTCTGGTATTGAATTTAGACTAACTCCGGGTTCAGATGAAACCACAACAAAGGAAAAAATTCAGGCGATTCTTGGTGATAAGGTTATTATAAAAAACAGAGCGCAACTTAACGATGCACTGTATAAAATGTTAAACACCGAAAATCTGGCTGTTTACTTAATTTTTACTTTGGTGTTAATTATTGCGTTGTTTAATGTGATAGGCTCCATTATCATGATGATTCTTGATAAGAAAAAAACTTTAAACACCTTGTTTAATCTTGGAGCTACATTAAAAGAGATACGCCAAATATTCTTTTTTCAAGGAACTTTGATGACCCTTTTTGGAGGTGTAATCGGATTGTTAATTGGATTTATTGTAGTTGTTTTACAGAAAACTTTTTCCTTGGTTATGATCACTTCAACCCTAGCTTATCCGGTAACTTTAAAATTTGAAAATCTGGTTATTGTGTTTTTAACAATCTCCGTTTTAGGAATCATTGCATCAAAAATTGCTTCTGCAAGAATTACAAAAACTTTAGTGGAAGCACACTAAATTCTGGCTTCAATATTTACTCCGTAAACTGATAATCTGAAAATCTTTCGAGTACTTCGTCAAATGCTGCAAACACATCGGCAGACTGATCGCTTGTAACCATTTTAGTTCGGTAATCTTTAAAGTGTGGTATGCCTCTAAAATAATTGGTGTAATGTCTTCTAGTTTCAAAAATGCCTAAGGTTTCACCTTTCCAATCAATAGCCATTTGTAAATGTCTGCGAGCTGCTTCTACGCGTTCTTCAATAGATATTGGAGCCAAATGCTCACCTGTTTTAAAAAAATGTTTTACTTGTTTAAAAAACCATGGGTTGCCAATACTTGCACGACCTATCATAGCGCCATCAAGCCCATAAACATCACGCATTTCCATGGCCTTTTCTGGTGTGTCAACATCTCCATTACCAAAAACAGGAATATGCATTCTCGGATTATTTTTAACTTCAGCAATGGGTTTCCAATCGGCATTGCCTTTATACATTTGAGCCCGGGTTCTTCCGTGAATTGAAATGGCTTTACAACCCACATCTTGCAATCTTTCAGCAACCTCAACAATTCTTATAGAATCATGATCCCAACCTAATCGTGTTTTTACAGTTATTGGAATATTGGTGCGTTTAACCATTTCGGCAGTAAGTTGTTCCATCAAGCAAACATCTTTTAAAATACCTGCGCCAGCACCTTTGCTAACTACTTTTTTAACCGGACAACCAAAATTAATATCGATAATATCTGGCTTTGATTTTTCTACGATATCTATGGTTTGCAACATACTTTCTAAATTGGATCCAAATATTTGAATCCCAACAGGACGCTCTTTTTCATAAATATCTAATTTCATAATGCTTTTTGCAGCATCACGAATTAAACCTTCGCTTGATATAAATTCAGTATATACAACATCAGCTCCTTGTTCTTTGCATAATGCTCTAAAAGGTGGATCACTTACATCTTCCATTGGTGCTAACAATAAAGGAAAATCAGGAAGTTCTATGTTGTCTATTTTTACCACAATTTTATTTTTGGCGCAAAATTAAGTTTTTTTAACTAATTAGAAATAAATGAATTCATGTTGTACTAATTCATTTATATAAAGTGACGATTATTCTTTTACAATTTTTTTAATTATAGAATAATCGTTTCCGAAGTTAATTTTAACAATATAAATTCCTTTACTAAAATTACTCATATTTATATACGAGGCATTTCCGTTGTATAGTTGCGCTAATTTCATGTCGAAAACTTGAACCGAATTAACGTCTGCATTTTTAATATAAAGAAAATCATTCACTGGATTTGGATACAGAACAATGTCGTTTTTGGGTGATATGTCATCAACAGACAAAGCAACATCGTTTGTTGAAAAAGCAATTAATTTGGCATAATCAGAAAAAATACTCTGAGAAAAGGATTCAGACGTTATAAAATATCTGTTTTCATTGACATAAGTTATAGCTTCAGCTTGATCAAAACCAAATGTGGAAGCTATGGATGTTTTTGTATTTGTGCCGGAAAATATATCGATCCCAGTAAAATTTTTACTTTCCCAAAAAAAAGGTTGTAATGTGTCAGTATATCCAACTAAAAAAAGTTTAGCTGTTAAAGGATTATACGTTCCACCAGAAATTAATCCGCCACTATTTAAAGTAGTAACTAAAGGACTCAAAGCATATGTGCCTGATGATTTTGGAACTAAATAAGCTTTTGTAATTCCATTAACCCAATTCTTAGTAAATACAATTAAATTCGTTGCATTAAAAGAAACTAAAGCCTCTGCATCCCATTCGGTAGTATTTGAGCTTGAAGCAGTAAAGTCTATTTGATCAGAATAACTAAAAGCTATTGTTTGTGCATTTACTATTTCTGAACTTAAATAATCGTTTTTACTGATTTTGTAAATTTTTAAATCGGTTCTGTTTCCGCTAATGTTGTTGCCAATATCTCCAATATAAATGCTTGTCTCATCTTGAGTAATGTCTTCCCAATCAATATTTGTGGCGTTTAAAATGGTAACTTCTCGTGTTATTGAACCAGATATTGTATCCAACTCATAAAGTTTATTTTCTCCTCCAGAGTCATTATGAGTAATTAGTTTGTTGTTAAAAAAAATGGCTCCAGAAGATTCATTTAAAGTAGTAGGCAAAGCAAATTTTTCAATCGGTGTACTTATTTGACTAATAGAATTAAATGTTCCTAAAACAAAAACAGATATTGAAATTATAATTCTCATTGCTTAACTTTTTATAAATGATACAATTAACATAAAATTAATGATATATCCCAATCCTTTAAAACATTAAAAAATTACAGATAAATTCATCTATATTTGCAAATTAAATCTAGGTATAGATTGTTTTATGAAGAATATAAGAAACTTTTGCATTATTGCACATATAGATCACGGAAAGAGTACGCTTGCTGACCGTTTACTAGATTTTACTGGTTCAGTAACAGATAGGGAAAAACAAAACCAGCTACTCGACAACATGGATTTAGAACGCGAGCGAGGTATTACTATCAAATCGCATGCTATTCAAATGGAATACACCTACAAAGGTGAAAAATATGTTTTAAACTTAATTGATACTCCAGGCCATGTAGATTTTTCGTATGAAGTGTCACGGTCTATTGCTGCTTGTGAAGGAGCATTGCTTATTGTTGATGCTGCCCAAAGTATTCAGGCTCAAACCATATCAAACTTATACCTTGCTTTAGAACATGATTTAGAAATCATTCCAGTACTTAACAAAGTGGATTTACCAAGTGCAAACCCCGAAGAAGTTACTGATGATATTGTAGATTTATTAGGTTGTAACCCAGAGGATATAATTCATGCCAGCGGGAAAACAGGTTTTGGAGTTGATAAAATTTTAGCGGCTGTTATAGAACGTATTCCTGCACCAAAGGGCAATGTTGACGAACCTTTACAAGCGTTGATTTTCGACTCAGTATATAATCCGTTTAGGGGTGTTGAAACTTATTTTAGGGTCATTAATGGTTCTATAAAAAAGAATCAGCAAATTATGTTTATTGCCACTGGTAAAACCTATGGAGCTGATGAAGTTGGAACGTTAAAACTTACCCAGTTTCCTAGAAATGAAATTAAAGCTGGTGATGTTGGATATGTAATTACTGGTATTAAAGAGGCTAAAGAAGTTAAAGTTGGAGATACTATTACCGATGCAAAAAATCCAACCAAAAATCCTATTTCTGGTTTCGAAGATGTAAAACCAATGGTATTTGCTGGAATTTATCCGGTTGACACAGAAGATTATGAAGAGTTAAGAAGTTCAATGGAGAAACTACAGCTAAACGATGCTTCACTGGTATTTATTCCAGAAAGTTCTGCTGCTTTAGGATTTGGTTTTCGTTGTGGTTTCTTAGGCATGCTTCATATGGAAATCATTCAAGAGCGTTTAGAACGCGAGTTTGACATGACTGTCATTACAACCGTTCCCAACGTAAGCTATCATGCCTTTACCAAAAAACATCCTGAAACACCAATTATTGTAAATAACCCAACAGATTTACCAGATCCTTCTGGCTTAGATCGTGTTGAAGAACCATATATTAAAGCAACCATCATCACAAAATCAGACTTTGTGGGTAATGTCATGTCGCTTTGTATTGATAAACGAGGCATCATAACACATCAAACTTACTTGACAACAGAACGTGTTGAACTTAGTTTTGACATGCCTTTGGCAGAAATTGTGTTCGATTTTTACGACCGATTAAAAACCATTTCAAAAGGCTATGCTTCTTTTGATTATCATCCAATTGGGATGCGTTCTTCAAAATTAGTGCGTGTTGATATTTTATTAAACGCCCAACCTGTTGATGCGCTTTCTGCATTAATTCATGCTGATAATGCTCAAAATATAGGTAAAAAAATGTGTGAAAAGTTAAGAGAACTTATACCAAGACAACAATTTGATATCCCTATTCAAGCCGCTATTGGTGCTAAAATTATTTCTCGAGAAACCATAAAAGCTTTACGAAAAGATGTAACGGCAAAGTGTTATGGTGGAGATATTTCTCGTAAAAGAAAGCTTCTTGAAAAACAAAAGAAAGGAAAAAAACGAATGCGTCAAGTAGGTAATGTTGAAATACCTCAGGAAGCGTTTATGGCTGTTTTAAAATTGAATGATTAAATTTTAATTTTTAAATAATACAATAAAAAGAGCATCAAGTTATAATTTGATGCTCTTTTTTATTAAAATAAGTTATAATAAACTCTTTATTAACTAATCCTTCATTAAAATCCATTATAAACTTCAAAATAGAATACTGAAAAATTCATTTTAGTTGAAATATTCTTAGTGAATTTTAACTTTTTAAAAATTATCAATAATAGTACTATACGCATACCTATCCTTTGAAATAATATTTTTAAGTTTATAGGCAACACGTCTTTATTGTGTGATTGTTAAAATTACTAGGTATACGTTTGTTTTTAAATAATTTTATTGGTTTCTTATGAAGGTCCTTTTTTATACTAGAGAATTTCCTCCTTATGTTTATGGTGGTGCAGGTGTTCATGTTGAATATTTGGCAGAAGAGCTTTCAAAGCTTATGGAAGTAGATGTTAGATGCTTTGGAGATCAGGAAAAACTAAATGGAAATTTAACAGTTAAAGGATATCCTTATGATAATCCTGTTTTTAATGATAGTAATTCAAAACTTAAAGCTGTTTTTCAAACATTAAGCACGTGTATTCAAATGAATGCTGAAGACAGCAATGCAGATGTTGTACATTGCCATACTTGGTACGCTCAATTTGCGGGTATTGTAGCTAAACTTTGTTATGGAATTCCTTTGGTAATTACAACACACTCATTAGAACCTTTAAGACCTTGGAAAAGAGAACAATTAGGCAGAGGCTATGATGCATCGTCTTGGGTAGAAAAAACGGCTATTGAAATGGCCGATGCGGTTATTGCCGTTTCCAAGGAAACCAAAGAAGATGTTTTAAAATATTTTAATGTAGATGAACACAAAATTAAGGTTATTTACAACGGTATCAATCTTCAACAATATGTGGTTACTAATGCAACTTCAACTTTAGAAACTTATGGTATTGACAAATCAAAACCCTATGTGCTTTTTGTTGGTAGAATAACAAGGCAAAAGGGAATTATTCATTTAGTAAATGCCATAA
Source organism: Gaetbulibacter sp. M235 (assembly GCF_043876835.1). Classification (NCBI taxonomy): domain Bacteria; kingdom Pseudomonadati; phylum Bacteroidota; class Flavobacteriia; order Flavobacteriales; family Flavobacteriaceae; genus Gaetbulibacter; species Gaetbulibacter sp. M235. Next base: position 569,499 of record NZ_JBAWJZ010000001.1, on the reverse strand, counting down.
AATATATTGACCCACACACTCAAATTGTATTATGTGCTGGCGCTCCTGATACACCAGATATCGCCAAAGAAATGGAAGATAGTGTGGCAGAAGTGAAAAAAACCAGAAAAAATGTGATTTGGATTGAGAAAATGCTTGAGAAAAAAGAAGTTATTCAGCTTTATTCTCATGCAGATGTGTTTTGTTGTCCGTCAATTTATGAACCATTCGGAATTATAAATATTGAAGCTATGGCTTGTGAAACAGCTGTTGTTGCAAGTGCTGTAGGAGGCATAAAAGAAGTCGTGGTAAATGGGGAAACTGGTATATTGGTACCATTAGAACAACAAACAGAAGCTCCTTTTGAACCGGTAAATCCTGATAAATTTTCTAGAGATTTAGCTAACGGCATCAACACATTAATAAAAAACAAAGAGATGAGAGAATCAATGGCTAAAAAAGGAAGAAAACGCGTGGAGGATTATTTCGATTGGACGGCCATAGCTAAACAAGTGGAAGGATTATATAAATCTTTGCTCTAAACAATAAAATTAATTATTAAAAAAATTGTACTTTAACAGAGCGTGTTACTTTTAAATAAAAAACACTCAAATTTACATAACTCCTTAAACTAATAAACATGATTAACGATAAGGTTTTAGCTATCATTTTAGGCGGTGGTCAAGGTTCAAGACTACACCCGTTAACCCAAGAAAGATCAAAGCCGGCTGTACCTATTGCAGGCAAATACCGACTTGTAGATATTCCTATATCTAACTGCATCAATTCCAACATTAAGCGCATGTTTGTGTTAACACAATTTAATTCCGCTTCGTTAAACAGGCACATAAAAGACACCTATCACTTTAGCTTCTTTAGCTCTGCTTTTGTAGATGTTCTTGCCGCAGAACAAACACCTCACAATAAAACTTGGTTTCAAGGTACCGCTGATGCTGTTAGACAAAGTATGCATCACTTTTTAAGACATGATTTTAACTATGTGCTCATTCTTTCTGGCGACCAATTGTATCAAATGGATTATAGGCTAATGATTGACGAACACATAAAAAATAATGCCGAAATATCCATTGCAACTATCCCTGTTAATGGTAAAGAAGCAACCTCTTTTGGTATTTTAAAAGCAGACGACCAAAATGTAGTTACCTCATTTATTGAAAAACCGGACGCTAGCTTGTTACCCGAATGGACTTCTGAAGTTAGCGCTGAAATGAAATCTCAAGGACGACATTATTTGGCCTCCATGGGTATCTATATTTTTAACAGAAACCTCCTTGTTGAGTTAATGAACGACCCAACAACCAACGATTTTGGAAAAGAAATCATTCCACAATCCATTAACGACCATAAAACGTTGAGCTATCAATATGAAGGCTATTGGACAGATATTGGAAATATAGACTCTTTTTTTGAAGCCAATTTAGGACTTACTGATGACATCCCTCAATTTGATTTATATGACAAATCAAGGCGCATATATACAAGGGCTAGAATGTTGCCTACCACCAAAATATCTGGAACTGTATTGAATAAAACTGTTATCGCCGAAGGGTGTATTATTGGCGCAGCAAAAATTGAGCAATCTGTTATTGGCATTCGTTCAAGAATTGGTAAAGAATCTACCGTTATTAACACCTATATGATGGGTAGCGATTATTATGAAACTCTTGAAGAAATTGAAAATCATAAAATAAAAATACTTTTAGGTATTGGTGAACGCTGTTTTATTAAAAATGCTATTGTTGACAAAAACTGCCGTATTGGTGATGATGTTAGAATTAATGGAGGTAAACATTTAGAAGACAAAGAAACAGATATGTATGTTATTAAAGAAGGTATTGTTGTTATTAAAAAAGGTGCTATAATTCCAGTTGGCTATGTTATTTAATGACTGATTAAAAAATTTATTGATTCTAATCTACTACTATAATGCAAAATCAAAAACGGGTCGTCATTGACTATGTTTCCCCTAAAATAAACGATGGTGATTTTTTTATAAAACGAGTTGTAAATGAAATTATAACCGTAAATGCTCATGTACTTGTCGATGGTCATGATGTTATAGCGGCATCTGTTTTATATAAACATGAAAAGGATAAAAATTGGAAAGAAGTTCGTCTTCAACATCTTGTAAATGATGAATGGCAAACCTCTTTCACGGTTGAAAAACAAGGTTATTACACGTATAAAGTTGAAGGTTGGGTTGATTACGCCCTTAACTGGCAACATGGTATTGAAAGAAAAATTGATGACAATCAATATGTAAAGTCTGAATTGCTTGAAGGTATTGAGTTTCTTAAAAAAATAAAAGATAAAACAGAGAAAAACGATTCACTTTTCTTAGACCACCTTATAAATATTTTTGCAGACGAACACCAATATGAGGAAGCAATTAAAGAAGCAACTTGTGATAGATTGCATCAAATTTTCATCAATCATCCTCAAAAATTTTTAGCAAATACTTCAAAGGATTTTCCTGTTTATGTTGACAGATTAAAAGCTAGATTCAGCACATGGTATGAATTTTTTCCTCGTTCTACCTCAGAACACGAAGGTGTTCACGGAACCTTTAAAGATTGTGAGCGTTTATTACCAAGAGTGGCTAAAATGGGATTTGATACCTTGTATTTTCCTCCTGTTCATCCTATAGGCGAGGTCAACAGAAAAGGAAAAAATAATACGACAACTGCTCATGATGGCGATGTAGGATCTGCTTGGGGAATTGGTTCGAAATACGGTGGACATAAAGACTTGCACCCACAATTAGGCTCTGTTGAAGATTTTAAATCGTTAATTCAAAAAGCTAAAGAGTTTAATATTGAAATCGCCATGGATTATGCGCTTCAAGCTGCACCAGACCATCCTTGGGTAAAAGAACATCCGCAGTGGTTTAAATGGCGTCCAGATGGCACAGTTCAATATGCTGAAAATCCTCCGAAAAAATATCAAGATATCTTGCCAATTTATTGGGAAAACGACGATTATAAAAACCTATGGCAAGAATGCTTAGATATTTTACTGTATTGGATAGATTGTGGTATTCATGTTTTTAGAGTAGATAATCCACACACAAAACCTTATTATTTTTGGAATTGGGTAATTGCACAAGTCAAAGCAAAACATCCGGATGTATTGTTTTTAGCTGAAGCATTTACTAGGCCAAAAGTAATGCAACAATTAGGTAAGCAAGGTTATACGCAATCTTATACTTACTTTACTTGGCGAAATACCAAACACGAATTGATTGAATACGTTGAAGAACTAACCAAAACAGATCAACGTGAATATATGCGTCCTAATTTTTGGCCAAATACTCCAGACATTAACCCAATGCATTTACAAGGCGCTAATGAGTCTAAATATATTCAGCGATATGTATTGGCAGCAACCTTAAGCTCTAACATTGGTATTTATGGCCCTGTGTTTGAATTTATGATTGATGACGCGGTTCCGGGAAAAGAAGAATATCTTAATTCCGAAAAGTTCCAGTTGTGTCATTATGATTGGAACAAAGAGAATAAATTAATAACCATTATCACTAAAATAAATCAAATTCGTCATAATAACGAAGCGCTTCAACAAACCAATAACATTAAATTTTGCTACATAGAGAACAATAATTTATTGGCTTTTTACAAGTGGAATGATTCTAAAACCAACGAACTATTAATTATCATTAGTTTAGATCCTTACTATTCTCAGCAAGGCTCCGTGCAAGTGCCTTTACATGAATTAAATGTTCCTCACGGACATCTTATACAAATGCATGATCTTCTAACTGAAAACATATATAATTGGCAAAGCGAATGGAATTATATTGAATTACACCCAACTTTACCATTTCATGTTTTTAAAATAATTAAATAGAAATGTCTAAAAAAGAAGAAACAAAAACAACGATTATGCAGTCTTTCAATTTCGATGATAATTGGGATGATTTGTTAGAAAATAAATCGTTTGTAAAAGTTTTTCTTTCTGATGTATTAGGTGATTATATTTTAAACCAACGTTGGTATGGTGGCAAAGCCAGCAAAATGAAATACATTGAACTGTCTGAATATTTTAGAATTCAGCAATTTGGTGAAGTTTATTATGGTTTGATTCTGGAAGTGAATTTTGTAGAGGCTTTTTATCAACATTATTTTTTACCTATAGCCTTTGTTACTGATGAGAATTTTTCTCATAAAGACCGCATACTCCCTATAAGTATTAAAGGGAAGGAAGGGTTTATTATTGATGCCACAAACCTTGAATCATTCAGAAAGTTAGTTTTTGAACGTATTGTTACAGCGCTACCTAAAGATACCACAAAAGTACAGTATCATAAAAGTATTCTATTAAATAATATTACCTATGAATCTTCAAGATTCATGGGATTAGAACAAAGTAATACCTCATTAATTTATAATGATAAATATGTTTTGAAATTCTTCAGACGTATTTATGCCGATAAAAACCCAGATTTTGAAATGAGTCAGTTTTTATCCGAGAAAAAAGGCTTTAAAAATACACCCGCTTATTTAGGAAGCATAAACATAGTAGATTCTGACAATGATTATATTACCATAGCTTTACTTCAAGAAATGGTTCCAAATGAAGGCGATGCTTGGGAATATATGCTTAAAGAATTACATAAAGTATTTTCAAATTTAGAACATAAAAAAATTAAAATCCATTCATTACCAAAAACAACATTATTTCAGCGTTTAAACATTAAAGACATTCCTCCACAAATTATTGATTGGGCTGGATTAAACTTGTTTTTAAAAGTTAAAACTTTAGCAAAACGTACTGCTGAAATGCACATTGCTTTAGGTTCAGAATTTGAAGAAACCGCCTTTACGCCTACTCATTTTAATGATGATTATACGGTTTGGTTAAAAAACAGAATGCTTTACCAGTTTCAAAACAGACTGAATACTATTGAAAACAATCTGCATAAATTAGATGGATTGGCTTTAGAATTAGCAAATGAATTTCTTGATAAAAAAAACCTCATCAGAAAACGTTTTGTAACCTTTGATTGGACCAAACTTAAAGGTGAACGTATTCGAGTTCATGGTGATTACCATTTAGGTCAAATTTTGGTTGATGATGATGATTTCTTTATTTTAGATTTTGAAGGAGAACCAGAAAGTACCATTAGAGATCGAAAGGTAAAACAACCTCCGCTTAAAGATGTTGCTGGATTATTTAGATCGTTTCATTATGCTATTTATGCGACAATTTTTAATAACATAAAGGACCACTATAAAGCACCTCAAGAAGACTTATTTAAAGCCGGAGAGATATTATATGGTTTTATTACAGGTCTGTTTTTAGGAACTTATGTTACTGAAACACAAAATGCTAATTTAAATTTAGGATATAATCAAGAGCGTGTTTTCATTTTAAAATACTGCTTACTTGAAAAAGCAGTCTATGAATTGGGTTACGAACTCAATTCTCGTCCACAATGGGCCGTTATTCCTTTAAAAGGAATTTCTAACATTATTAATCATTAACAAAACATGGCAAAAGTAAAAGTTTACAGTCTTTTTTCAGACTTTGATATTAACCTTTTTAAAGCAGGAAAACATTACAGATTATATGAAAAATTTGGGTCTCACATCACAACTGTTGACGGAATAGACGGCACCTATTTTTCGGTTTGGGCTCCAAGTGCCAAATCTGTTTCGGTTATTGGAGATTTTAACTTTTGGATAGAAGGCGAGCATCAATTAAATGTTCGTTGGGATGGAAGCGGAATATGGGAAGGTTTTATTCCTTTTGTAGGCAAAGGAAATATTTATAAATACAAAATTCATAGTCATCATAATGATATAAAAACCGAAAAAGCAGATCCATACGCAACACGTTGTGAACATCCTCCAAAAACAGCTTCTATTGTTTGGGATGATACTTACAAATGGAAAGATAGCTCGTGGCTGAAAAAACGCAAAAAACATAATGCACTTGATGCACCATATTCGGTTTATGAAGTCCATTTAGGGTCATGGAAAAAACAAGTTGAAGAAGATCGTTTTTTGTCCTATTTTGAGTTGGCAGATGAGTTAGTGGCTTATGTTAAGGACATGAATTTTACACACGTAGAGCTCATGCCAATTATGGAATTTCCTTATGATCCTTCATGGGGTTATCAAGTTACAGGGTACTTTGCTCCTACTTCTAGATTCGGATATCCCGAAGAGTTTAAATATTTGGTAGATAAATTACATCAAAATGATATAGGCATTATTTTAGATTGGGTACCATCACATTTTCCTGAAGACGCACATGGATTAGGCTTTTTTGATGGTTCTTGTTTATATGAACATCCTGATAGAAGAAAAGGATATCATCAAGATTGGAAAAGTTTAATATTTAATTATGGCCGAAACGAAGTTAAATCTTTCCTTATCAGTAATGCTATATTTTGGCTTGAACAATATCATGCCGATGGTTTACGTGTTGACGCTGTAGCATCCATGTTATTTTTAGATTATTCCAGGGAAGATGGCGAATGGGAACCAAATATTTATGGAGGAAGAGAAAATCTTGAAGTGATTGATTTTCTTAAAGAATTAAACACAGAAGTTTATAAATCATTCCCAGACGTTCAAACCATTGCGGAGGAATCAACAGCGTTTCCTATGGTTTCAAAACCTACTTTTATAGGTGGACTTGGTTTTGGTATGAAGTGGATGATGGGTTGGATGCATGATACTTTGGAATATTTTGCTAAAGACCCAGTATATAGAAAATATCATCAAAATGAAATTACATTCAGTTTAGCGTACGCTTTTAGTGAAAATTTCATGTTGCCGTTATCGCACGATGAAGTTGTTTATGGTAAAAACTCTTTGTTAGGAAGAATGCCCGGTGACGAGTGGCAACGATTTGCCAATTTACGCTTATTATATGGCTACATGTTTACACATCCAGGCACCAAATTACTGTTTATGGGTGGTGAATTTGGACAATATAATGAATGGGATTTTCAAGGTAGTTTAAACTGGAATTTATTAGAATTTGATCCTCATAAAAATCTTCAAAATTATTTTAAAGCATTAAATACATTTTACAAGAATACACCCGCTTTATTTGAAGTGGCCTTTAGCGGACAGGGTTTTGAGTGGATAAGTTACGATGATCATGAAAATTCGGTAATTTCATATATTAGAAAAGGATACAGGGAAGAAGATAATGTTATCGTTGTTTGCAATCTGACTCCAACCGTTCATGATAAATACTGTATAGGTGTTCCTTTAAAAGGAAAACTTGAAGAAGTTTTTAATAGTGACGCTATAGAATTTGGAGGAAGCGGAGTTTCAAATAAAAACGATATTACCATAAAAAAACAAGCTTGGAATGGAAAGGATTTTTCCGCCGAACTTGTCTTGCCTCCATTAAGCATCATAGTGTTTAAAATAAAATCTTAAAACGTTAAGATTTATTTAATTATTAACCATTTACTTTATGTACTCTATAATTTAATCCCGCTTTTTTTACTAAAAAAGCGGGATTAAAATTTATTAATTTCAGTATTTTCGCCTTTTACAAAATTGCGCTATTTATGATATTAAATACTGAATTAGAATACAAAGGAAACTTATTTCCGTCCAAAATAATTTCATACAAAAAAAACCTAGACACACTTTCTTTTACTACAGAAAATAATGTAACCTTACATGTTACAGTTGTAAGAGATAGTGTTATAAGATTTAGATATACAACAACTGGTATTTTTGAAAAAGATTTCTCGTATGCCATTACCAAATATGCAAGCAGGGGCTACAATTTTCTTGAAGTCACAGAAGATGATGAAAAATATATTATAACGACTTCTAAACTTGTTTGTTATATTTCAAAACTAGACACACGCACATCTATTCTAGACGCTAAAGACCTTGATGTGATTTGCGAAGATGAACTAGGATTTCATTGGGAAGAAAGCTATGAATTTGGAGGAGACGTGGTTAAAATGTCAAAAATATCACATAGTAGTGAAGCTTATTATGGTTTAGGAGACAAACCTGTTGATAACAATTTAAAAGGAAAACGTTTTGAAAACTGGGTAACAGATTCATACGCCTTTGGAAAAGATTCAGATCCAATTTACAAAGCAATTCCTTTTTACACTGGTTTATTACAAAACAAAAAAGCTTACGGAATCTTTTTCGATAATTCATTTCGCTCGCATTTTGATTTTTGCCACGAACGCAGAAACATTACTAGTTTTTGGGCTGAAGGTGGTGAAATAAACTACTATTTTTTCTATGGTCCAGACATGTCTGAGGTTGTTGCCAACTACACTGATTTAACCGGAAAGCCTCATGAAATGCCTGCTTTATGGGCTTTAGGATATCATCAGTGTAAATGGAGCTATTACCCTGAAGCCAAAGTAAAAGAAATTACCTCAAAATTTAGAGAATTACAAATTCCTTGTGACGCTATATATTTAGATATTGACTACATGGAAGGGTTCAGGTGTTTTACCTGGAGCAAAGAACATTTTCCAGACCCAAAAAGAATGGTTAAAGAGTTGGCTGATGATGGGTTTAAAACCATTGTAATTATTGACCCTGGAATTAAGATAGATAATGATTATAGCGTTTTTAAAGAAGGTCTGGAAAAGGATTATTTCTGTAAACGAGCAGATGGCCCATATATGAAAGGTAAAGTATGGCCAGGTGAATGTTATTTCCCTGATTTTACAAACCCAGAAGTTCGCGATTGGTGGTCTGATCTATTTAAAGAATTAGTAGAAGACATTGGTGTTAAAGGTGTTTGGAATGATATGAATGAACCAGCCGTTATGGATGTTCCAGGAAAATCATTCCCTAACGATGTAAGACATTATTATGAAGGCAATCTTTGTAGTCACAGAAAAGCACACAATGTATATGGAATGCAAATGGCAAGAGCCACCTACCAAGGTTTAAAAAAGTTCTCATACCCTAAAAGACCTTTTGTTATAACTCGTGCGGCTTTTTCCGGTACACAGCGTTACACCTCAAGTTGGACCGGTGATAATGTAGCAACTTGGGAACATTTAAGCATAGCCAATATTCAAGCGCAACGCATGTGTATGTCTGGTTTTTCATTTATTGGGTCAGACATAGGTGGATTTGCTGAACAACCTAATGGAGAGTTATATGCGCGTTGGATACAATTAGGGGTTTTCCATCCTTTCTGTAGAACGCACTCTTCTGGAGACCATGGAGACCAAGAACCTTGGGCTTTTGGAACTAACGTGACTAACGTGGTTAGAAAATTTATTGAGTTGCGTTACCAATTATTGCCTTACTTGTATACGTCCTTTTGGAGATATGCTACTGAAGGTATTCCAATTTTAAAATCGCTAGTACTTTACGATCAATTAGACCCACATACTCATTATAGAAATGATGAGTTTATTTTTGGAGATAAAATCTTAGTTTGCCCAATTATTGAGGCTAATGCTAAAGGCAGACGAATGTATGTTCCTTTAGGTAATTGGTATAATTTCTGGACAGACCAACTTATTGAAGGAGGTCAGGAACTTTGGGTAGATGCAGATTTAGATAGTATGCCAATATTTGTAAAAGAAGGTGCTATCATTCCAAAATACCCTGTACAACAATATGTTGGAGAAAAAACCATTGAACAAATAACTCTTGATATTTATTATAAAAAAGGTAAAGAATCCTCTCAAATTTATGAGGATGCTCATGATGGTTATGATTATATAAAAGGCCGTTATAGCTTAAGAAATCTAAATTTGATTGGAACCAAAACAGAATTAAGCATTCATCAACACAAATCTGGCAAATATGTTGCGCCTTTTGAAACCTTTAAAATAAACTTACACGGGTTTCCTTTTAATGTTTCTAAAATTATAATTGATAAAGAAGAGTTTCTGTTTGAAAAAACAAAGGTAAAAAGTGAAAATTCGTTCATCATTCCTAAAGGTTTTACAGAAATTCAAATTTTATAATTTTAATTAAAACAAAAACATCCAAAAAATTTTTGGATGTTTTTGTTTTATAAAGTGTTTTTAAAAACGCTTGCCTAAATATACCAGTTTATACCCTTTTTCTACTTTACTAATAGCAGTATTATAAGACGAGATGATTTCAAGAACACCTCGTTTATCCATTACTAATAAAGGGATTCTATCCTCATCCTTATTGGTAATTTCAATTAACTTTTCATAATGAGCACGATCTTTAATTTCGATTTCATGAATTATAGGGTATTTACGTGCCACTTCTGTAAGCTTTATAAAATCATCTGTGTGTGAAAATAATCCTTCTCTTGGGCTATTTTCGGGATTGCTCATTTCTTCAACAGAAATTAATCTAAACGAACCATTTTCTCCAAATTGTTGGCTAAATTTATTAATGGCATATTCGTTAATGTCAGAGCTTCCTGTGAGTGCCATTAAAAACCCAACATCGTTAAGTTCTATATTATCTTCCAAAGTTTCCGAATAAATGTCGACATTAAAAGCCTCTAATCCTAAGTCTTGGGCTAATAGTATATTATTTTGGTTGCTATCTATTAAAACAACGTGTCTGCCGTTGTCTTCTAAATACCTGCCAATTAACCTAGAAAATTGTGATGCTCCAATTATTAAAATACCTTCAGATTTTTTTAGAAATACTCCAACAAGTTTTGCAAAAACTCTTGCTGTTGTAGCATTAAGTAACACTGTTCCAAGAACAATCATAAACACTAAAGGTGTAATATATTCAGCGCCAGCAACCCCTTCTTTTAGTAATTTGCTTCCAAAAAGCGAAGCGATACCTGCTGCAACAATTCCTCTTGGTCCAACCCAGCTAATAAAAAGCTTTTCATTAAATTGAAGTTTTGAGCCAATGGTTGACAAAAAAACGCCAATAGGTCTTAAAATAAATACTACAGAAGCAAAAAGCGCAACTGTTTCCCATCTATAAAGCAGCATTAAATCGTCAATATTAATGTTGGCAGCTAACAAAATAAACAGAATCGATATAAGTAAAACACTTAATGATTCTTTAAAGTAAAGCAATTCCTTAATATTTTCCAGTTTACCGTTACCCAAAACCATCCCCATAACCACAACAGCAAGCAGACCAGATTCATGAGCAAAAATTTCAGATTCAACAAAAACCAACAATACAGCAGAAAGAGATGCAACATTTAATAAATAGTGTGGAATAAGTTTTTTGTTAACCGCAAATGCTAAGGCGTGGGCAAATGTGAAACCAAAAGTGGTTCCAAAAAGGATGATCTTTCCAAATTCTATCAAAGCCGTTTTAGTAAAACCTCTATCGCCTTCTACACTAATAAATTCAAATACCAATACCGCCACTAAAGCACCAATAGGATCAATTAAAATGCCTTCCCATTTTAATACTGTAGAAACATCTTTTTTAAGAGGTATGTTTCTTAAAATAGGTGTTATAACTGTTGGTCCGGTAACAATTATTAATGCTGAAAACAAAAAGGAAATTTCCCAACTGAGTCCAAATATATATCGCGCCAATAACCCTGCCCCAAAAAATGTAATAGCTGAACCAACTGTAATCAGTTTCGTTATTACTGGACCTACATGTTTTATTTCAGCACGTTTTAAGGTTAATCCTCCTTCGAAAAGAATAATGCTTATAGCCAGAGAAACAAAATAAAACAATCCTTCTCCAGGAAATAATCCTTTGGTACCATTCCAAACAGGTTCTATCCATTTTGAGCCATCTTCACTTAAAAATGCAGCAGCAATAGGGCCTACTAATAAACCAATTAATATTAAAGGGAGAATAGCTGGAATTTTAAACTTCCAAGCCACCCATTGTGCTAATATTCCTAAAATAATAATGCCGGCAAGTTCTAACATGCAATAAATTTTTGTGTTAAAATACTAATAAAAACATGAAAAAATCAATCCTTTAGCTAAGTTTCTTTTTATTGGAATAGCTATTAGCATAATAAACAATTGTTTTAATTTCAATTCAATATGGTTTTCTTATAATTTAATATATCTTGTACTTTCAACAGGGTTTGATATATTTAATAAGCCTAACAGGAATTATTCTTTATGGATTTGAATTTTTTTGTTCTTTTAATAGGTTTTACAATTGTATCTATTGCTGGGTATCAAATTGCGAAAGCTTTTCAAAAAATTAAGTTTCCTTTAATTACTGGGCTAATTGTTACCGGTATTATTGCTGGTTCTTCTGTGTTAAAGTTTATTCCACATGAATCTTTGCCTAAACTTCGCTTTTTAAATGATATTGCTTTATCTATTATTGCTTTTTCAGCTGGTTCAGAATTATACTTAAAGGAATTGCGTAGTAGATTAAAAAGTATAAAGTGGATGACTATTGGACAATTAGTGATTACATTTTTTTTAAGCACCGGCGTTATTTACTTTACAGCATCTCATATTTCTTTTATGTCCAACTTAACTCCAGATGTTAAGATAGCTATTGCTATGTTGTTTGGTACTATTTTCGTGGCTCGATCACCTTCATCTGCAATTGCTGTTATTAATGAAATGCGTGCCAATGGGCCATTCACAAAAACAGCTATGGGCGTGACTGTGGTTAAAGATGTTTTGGTTATTATCTTGTTTGCTGTCTGTTTCGCAGTCACCAAAGCTATAATACACAAAGAACCTTTAGGTTTATTGTTTTTGTTTTTCTTGTTTATTGAACTCACTTTTTCATTTGCTTTAGGTGTTTTGCTGGGAAGAATCATCCAAATTCCGCTTACCTTAAAACTTAATAAGCATATCAAATCTGTAATTATCTTGCTTTTAGGATATAGTATCTATCTGTTTGCTTTAGTAGTTAAAGTTTACTCACACCAATATTTATTGCACGAAATCACTTTAGAACCTTTGCTAATTTGCATTATTGGAAGTTTTGTTGTCACAAATTACAGTAAAAACAGGGTTGAGTTTACAGGCTTGTTAGAAGGTATTAGCCCTACAATTTATATCATATTTTTTACCTTAACTGGTGCGGCATTATCATTTCATACCTTAATTGGTGTGTTTTGGGTTGCTATTGCTTTATTCGGACTTAGAATTATAACTCTTATTATTGGTGGTGTTTTTGGAGTTGTAGCTTCAAAAGACAATAAAAAATTCACGTTTATAGCGTGGATGCCTTATGTTACGCAAGCCGGTGTTGCGTTGGGTTTAACTACATTGATAGCCAATGAATTTCCTTCTTGGGGTTATGAATTTGAAACCATTATCATTGCAATCATTGTTCTTAATCAATTAATTGGACCTCCTTTATTTAAATTGGCAATTAATATTGTTGGAGAAAGTCGTTTAAAAAATAAAACGCCAGATTTTGATGGCGTAAAAGATGCTATCATTTTTGGTTTAGAAAATCAGTCCATTGCTCTTGCAGTGGCTTTAAAACAACACGGTTGGATTCCAAGAATATTTTGTAAAACAGAAGATTTTATTGAAAGTAATGAGAATTTTGATATCATTCCTTTAACGGAGTTTTCTTTGCCAAATTTTAAAAATTTGAATATTGAAAAAGCCGATGTTGTTGTTTGTTTACTTTCAGACTCTGAGAATTATAAAATCTCTGAAATCATGTATAAAGATTTTGGAATCAAGGATATTATAGCTCGATTTAACGGGTCAAGAGTTTTTTTAAACAAATTCAATAGTCTGGGCGTTCGAATTATAGATCCATCATTAGCCATGGTAAATTTACTTGATCATTTTGTGCGCTCGCCCAACGCAACCTCTATTTTATTAGGTATTGACAATTCACAAGACACAATAGATGTTGAAATAAGAAATAAAGATATTCATGGTCTTACCTTAAGAGATTTAAGGTTTCCAACAGATATAATAGTGCTTTCTGTGATGCGAAAAGGTAGAATTATCATCTCACATGGTTTCACCAGACTTCGTTTAGGAGATGTTGTAACATTGGTAGGTTCTAAAGAAAGTGTAAACAACGTACGTTTTAAATTGGAATCTTAATAATTTCATAACATTTAACCATTATTATATAGGTTTTACTAATTTTGTATACTTATGAATTTATACCCCATTAATTCAGGAAATTTTAAACTCGACGGTGGCGCCATGTTTGGTGTTGTTCCAAAATCAATGTGGCAAACTACAAACCCTGCCGACGCCAATAATATGATTGATCTTGCAACCAGATGTTTATTGGTTGAAGATGGCAACAAACTTATTCTGATTGATACCGGAATGGGCAATAAGCAATCTGATAAATTTTTTGGATACTACTATTTATGGGGAAATGATACACTTGAAAAATCATTAAAACATCATGGCTTTCATCCTGATGATATAACCGATGTGTTTATGACGCATTTACATTTCGATCATTGTGGTGGCAGCATACAATGGAATCATGACAAAACAGGTTATGAACCAGCTTTTAAAAATGCACATTTTTGGAGCAATAAAGACCATTGGTTGTGGGCAACCCAACCTAATAAAAGGGAAAAAGCATCATTTTTAAAAGAGAATCTTTTACCAATGCAGGATAGTGGCCAACTAAAGTTTATAACTATTCCTAATGGAAATACACTTAAAAACTCTGAGATTGGTTTTGACATTTTTTTTGCTGATGGTCATACCGACAAGCAAATGATTCCAATGATTCACTATAAAAATAAAACCATCTGTTTTGTAGCAGATTTACTTCCAACCGTTGGGCATCTGCCCTTAGCTTTCGTTATGGGTTATGACACAAGACCTTTATTAACTCTTGACGAAAAAGAAACCTTTTTAAAAATGGCTGCTGATAACGAATATTATTTGTTTTTAGAGCATGACGCCCATAATGAAATTATTACCGTTCAGCATACCGAAAAAGGTGTGAGACTGAAAAATATTTACACAACTTCTGAAATTTTTAATTAATATTTAACTCTAATGAAATCTTATAAATCTTTATTCTTTGCGATGCTTCTTGCGTCCATGCTTTTTAGTTGCGGAAGCTCAGCTATCATATCAACACCTATTGAAAATATAGATTCTTCCCCATTAAAAACCGCTGACTTAACTGAGGCAGAAAAACACAATTGGGGACATTTAGACCTTGTAAAAGACACCATTCCGGGAATGAGTGTTGATAAAGCTTATGCGGAAATTATAAAAAATAAAACTGGCAAAAAAGTCATTGTAGCGGTTGTAGATTCTGGTATAGATATCGACCACGAAGACTTAAATGATGTTATTTGGACCAATAAAAGAGAAATTCCAAACAACGGAAAAGATGATGATAAAAATGGTTATGTTGATGATGTTCATGGATGGAATTTTTTAGGAGATGGCTATAATGAGCAATTAGAATATGTAAGAATTCTTGCTAGTGGTGACACATCTAATCCAGAATACAACAGGGCTAAAGCAGAATATGATAAAGAATATCAATTGTGGATGGGAAGAAAAACCCAGTATGATCAGATATATCAACGCATTAAAGGCGCTGATGATGCCTTATCAAAATATCTTAACAAAAAAGATTATACAAAAGAAGATGTTGAAAGTATAAAAACCGACAATCAAGAGGTTAACCAAGCAGTACAAATGGCAAATTATATGTACAGTAATGGTTTAGAGTCTGTAGGTGATGCTATTAAAGAAATTGAAAGTGGTTTAGAAAGTATCAATGAACGCTTAAATTACAACTTAAACAAAGATTTAAAAGGTCGTGTTAATGGAGATAATCCAGATGATATGAGTACTAAATTCTATGGAAATGGAAACGTAAAACCTGTTAAGAAAAGCGAAAGCCATGGCACACATGTCGCTGGAATTATTGCTGCTGAACGTAATAATGGCTTAGGCGTTAATGGTGTTGCAAACAATGTAGAAATTATGCCTGTTCGTACGGTTCCAAACGGAGATGAGTATGATAAAGATGTTGCATTGGCAATTCGTTATGCCGTAGATAATGGCGCAAAAATTATTAACGGAAGTTTTGGAAAATACTACTCTCCTCATAGCGACTGGGTAAGAGAAGCAATTGTTTATGCTGGCAAACATGATGTATTATTTGTAAATGCAGCAGGAAATGAAGGTGAAGATTTAGATTCTATAGCAATTTATCCGAATGATCAAGTTGATAATGGTCCAGAAGTATCTGATAATTTCATTACAGTAGGTGCTTTAGAACCAAAATATGGCCCTAATATGGTAGCAGGTTTTTCAAACTACGGAAAAATAAATGTAGACGTATTTGCTCCAGGAGCAAAAATATATTCAACGACTCCAGAAAATGAGTATGATACCAAAGGAGGTACTTCAATGGCAGCTCCAGCTGTTGCCGGTGTTGCCGCTTTAATTCGTTCTTATTACCCAAGTTTAACGGCTTCTCAAGTAAAACATATTTTAATGGATTCTGGCTTAGCACTTCAAACAAAAGTTGTTACTGGTGGTGATGCCGCAAACATAAAACCGTTTGGTGATTTAACAAAATCTGGGAAAATGGTTAATGCTTACAACGCTTTAATCATAGCGTCTCAAATAGCAAAATAAAACTAAAAAGGGGTTTTAAAAACCCCTTTTTCTATTTAAAATAGACTATACTATTTTCAAGTCTTCTAAACTAGAAAAAGCTAGTTTCAACATAAATAACCTAAAAAATTGACTTTATGAAATATTCTTTTTTTTACTTTTTTTCTGTTATAGCAATACTTTCGTGTAGTGCTTCAAATGTCAGTGTCAAGTCAGCCACTAAAACTCAAAACCCCGGATATTGGCAACAAAAAATTGACTATACCATGAATGTTGATATGGATGTAAAAACATATCAATACCAAGGCACTCAGCATTTAGTATATACCAATAATTCACCAGATGTGTTAAACCGTGTATATTATCATTTGTTTTATAATGCGTTTCAACCGGGCAGTGAAATGGATGTACGTTCACTTACCATAGCCGACCCAGATCCTCGTGTTAAAGATAGAATTAGCAAATTAGCTCCAGAAGATCAGGGGTTTTTAAAAGTAAGTTCACTTACACAAAATGGAGTAGCATTAAAATATGAAACCGTAGGGACTATTTTAGAAGTAACCTTAGCATCTCCTATTCAACCTGGTGAACAAGTTACTTTTGATATGGTTTTTAACGGTCAAGTACCGCTTCAAATACGTCGTGCTGGAAAAAATAATAAAGAAGGTGTGGCATTGTCAATGGCACAGTGGTATCCTAAATTAGCAGAATACGATTTTGAAGGTTGGCACGCAGACCCTTATATTGCTAGAGAATTTTTTGGTGTTTGGGGAAACTTTGATGTAAGCATTACTATTGATAAAACCTATACTATTGGAGGTTCTGGATATTTACAAAACCCCAATGAAATTGGCCATGGTTACACAACAGAAAAAGTTAAAACTAAAGGAGACAAATTAACTTGGCATTTTGTAGCGCCTAATGTTCACGACTTTACATGGGCGGCAGACCCAAACTATAATCACGATACCATGCAAGTACCAAATGGTCCGCTTTTACATTTTTTCTATAAAAGTACCATGCCTAAAGAGAATTTAGAAAACTGGAAAAATGTACAGCCAAAAGTTGTGGAGTTGATGCAGTATTATAGTACCAATGTAGGCAACTATCCTTACGAGCAATATTCTGTCATTCAAGGTGGTGATGGCGGTATGGAATATGCCATGTGTACCCTTATTATGGGCGAAGGAAGTTTCAATGGTTTGTTTGGTGTTATTGCACACGAAATGGCACATACCTGGTTTCAGTTTTTACTTGCTTCAAATGAGTCAAAACACGAGTGGATGGACGAAGGTTTTACTAGCTATATAAGCGATTTGGCCGAAAATGATATCTTACACAAAAATTCAGAAAACCCAACAAAAGGTGCCTATAGAGGCTATATTTATTTAGCAAAATCTGGTAAGGAACAACCTTTAACTACTCACGCAGACCGTTATGCATATAATCAAACGTATAGTATTTCTGCCTATTCAAAAGGTGAAGTGTTTTTAGCGCAATTAGCTTATGTTATTGGTGATGAAAACCTAAAAACAACTATTAAAAAGTATTTTGAGGAGTTTAAATTCACACATCCAAAACCATTGGATATTGTTCGTACTGCTGAAAAAGTATCTGGTTTAGAACTTGATTGGTATTTAACCGATTTTGGCCAGACTACAAACACTATTGATTATGGTGTAAAAACTGTTGAAGGCAATACAGTAACCTTAGAACGCATAGGTTTAATGCCAATGCCTATCGATTTAACTGTAACCTATACAGACGGAAGTACAGAAGATTTTTACATTCCTTTACGTATGATGTATGGTGAAAAACCAACAACGGCCACTATTATAGCAGACTGGGCTTGGGCATATCCAACTTATACTTTTACAACCACGAAACCTGTTGCAAAAGTAGAAATAGACCCAAAAGAAGGAATGGCAGATATAAACAGAGAAAATAACAAAATGTAAATTATAAAAATCTATCGCCCCAATTAAACCGTAAATAATGAGTAACCTACAAATAAAAAAATATGAAATCAAATGGATTTAAGTTTTTAATAGCATTGCTTGCCTTATTTATTTTCACAAACTGTAGCAGAGTTTTTTATGTGTCAAATAAAGGCAAATCCAGTACCGCTCCTGGGCAAATAAAAAAATCTACAGGCAGTCAATCGGCAAAACCTTACGCTCCGGGTCAAAACAAGAATAAATAAAACCATTTTTAAAATCAATAATTTAAAGCCTCTTTTTTCCAAAGAGGCTTTATTGCTTTTATACATTTTAAAAATTGACTTTGTAAGAATTTTTAACTAACTTCGTTTAACGTCTGATATAAAACATTAAAACGGTTTCATATCATGATAGTTGTGCGATACTTAAACAAAATACAGAAAAATGAGAAATATAATTATAATTTTCGTTGTTTTAATTTTTTCTTCGTGTACCTCGACAAAGAAAATAAAGACCCCAAATGGACTTGCTGAAATTAAATATTTAGAAATCAACAATACAAAACAGTATGTGTTGATAAGGGGAAAGGATGTAAGCAAGCCCGTTTTACTTTTTTTACACGGTGGTCCCGGGGCATCTGCAACTGCTTTATTGCGGAAATTTAATAGCGAATTAGAAGACCATTTCACTGTTGTTTACTGGGACCAAAGAAATGCTGGCAAATCTTACAGTAAGAAGACACCAAAGGAAGAAATTAGGGTAGCAAAATATATTCAAGACGTTGATACGCTTACCGCTTATCTTAAAAACAGGTTCAATGTTGAAAAAATATTTTTAGTGGGACATTCTTGGGGGTCGAGACTTGGCTTGTATGCTGTTCAAAAAAATCCTGAAAATTTCATCGCTTATGTTGGAATAGGTCAAGAGTTAGTGTCATACGAAGGAGAGCTTATCTCTTATCAATATTCATTAAAAAAGGCTAAGGAAACAAACAACCTAAAAGCCATCAAAGAATTAGAAGAAATTGGACAACCTCAATCGGGAGATTATACAAAAATGTATAAAAATGGTTTTTGGGGATTAGTAAAACAAAAAGAATGGTTACTGAAATTAGGTGGAGAAAGATATGAGAGAACAAACTATACTGATTGGATAACATCAATTTGGTTTTCAAGAGAATATTCATTTTTTGATTTAATAAAATATGGTAAAGCATCGGGCTTTTCAGCAGGTAATATCATTTATGACCCTGATTTCAACAACATAGACTTCTTTAAAGAAATCCCAGCAGTAAAAATCCCAGTATTTTTTATCTCTGGTGCTTATGACTATAATACACCTTGGGAACTTGTAGAAAGGTATAATAATATGCTGCAAGCACCTAAAAAAGAATTCATTAAGTTTGAAAAATCTGGACATAGTCCTGTATTTGAAGAACCTGAAAAATTTAATAATGAGATTATCAGAATTTTCAATTCAGTGAAAGACAAATAAGCATCGCACAACATCGGTTTGGCAATATGGCGGATGAAGTGCTTCTATGACACATTAGTGCAAGGTTCAACATTAGGAATTCTATTGAACTTCTGTGCTAAAAATCCGCCACATCGCTAAGCCGAGAACCGTTAAACGAATACTTCTAAAAATTACCTATTTCTTAAAGTAGCTTTTATATTTTACTACCTTTGGTTTTTAAAAGCAGTTCGATTGAAATTCACTTTTAACAAAAAAGAAAAACTAAAAAGCAAAAAGCTTATAGACACCTTGTTTTCACAAGGCAAATCTGTCAGTGCGTTTCCTCTGCGCTTAGTATATATTTCAACTGAATTTGATGATAATGTGATGTTTAAAACTGGTGTTTCGGTAAGTAAAAAACATTTTAAACGGGCTGTAGATCGCAATCGCATTAAACGGCTTATGCGTGAAGCCTTTAGGTTACACAAAACAGAATATTTCAACAACATTTCTACACCTCATGCGTTTATGATTTTGTATATTGGTGCTGAAGAACCAAGTCTTACATTGGTTGAAACTAAAATGAAACGATTGTTTGAAAAATTTGAAAACAATATTGCAGCTCATTAAACCCCATTAAAATGAAGCAGATTTTTAAAAAAAAGATGGTTATTCCAGTATTAGCGCTGATTATTTTTATAGCTGGAACTGCCTTTCAAAATGACTTTTTTGAAATTGCGAAACAAATAGAAATTTTCACCACCTTGTTTAAGGAGGTGAACATGAATTATGTAGATGATACGAATCCCGGAGACTTAATGGATACCGCCATTAAGAGCATGCTTAAAGATTTAGATCCTTACACCAACTTTATGAATGAGCAGGATGTAGAAGCTGCTAGAATAAATAACACGGGAGACTATATAGGTATTGGAGCCAAAGTAAGAACCCTTAAAGATAAATTGGTAATTGTTGAGCCTTATAAAGACTATCCGGCAGATAAAGCTGGGTTAAAAGCTGGTGACGAAATTATTAAAGTAGGAAATACAATTGTTGCTAATTATAAAGATGATGCTGGTGAATTGTTAAAAGGAGCTCCAGGAACCCCTGTTGAAGTTACTTATAAAAGACAAGGAAGCACTAAAACAGCTACTATAAATCGTGCTGAAGTGGAAATTAATGCGGTTCCTCATTTTTCAATGATTAATGACAAAACGGGTTACATTGTTTTAAGTCAGTTTAGCGAGAAAGCTGCTTCCCAAACAAGTTATGCCATCAGAGATTTGAAAGCACAAGGTGCTAAACGTTTGGTTTTAGATTTAAGAGGAAACCCAGGCGGATTAGTAAATGAAGCTATAGATATTGTAAATATGTTTGTGCCTAAAGGCCAATTGGTAGTTACAACCAAATCAAAAGTAAAAAAATACAATCGCACTTATTACACACAAAAAGACCCGATTGATACCGAAATTCCTTTGGTGATTCTTATCGACGGAAATAGCGCTTCTGCAAGTGAAATAGTCTCTGGTTCATTACAAGATTTAGATCGTGCAGTTATAGTTGGTTCTAGAAGTTTTGGAAAAGGATTAGTGCAACGCCCTAAACTATTAACTTATGGCACACAATTAAAAATAACTATTTCAAGATATTACACACCATCTGGAAGATGTATTCAGGCATTAGATTATTGGCACAGAAACGAAAAAGGGGAAGCTATTCGTGTAAAACAGGAAAATTACAATGAATACAAAACCAAAAACGGAAGAAAAGTATTTGATGGTGGAGGTATTTTTCCAGATGAAGTTATGAGTGGTTCAAAAAACACTGCTTTAACAAATGCAATTGAAAATGACAACTTAATATTTGACTTCTCAACCAATTATTACTACAAAAACAAAGTTGAAAATGTAAATGATTTTAAGTTAACCGATTCTGATTTTGAAAGTTTTAAAACATTTTTAAAAACAAATTCATTTTCTTTTGAAACCAACACCGAAAAAGCACTTAAAAAAGCTATTGATGAAGCTAAAAAAGAAGATTTGGATTCTGCTATTAAAACAGATTACAACACGCTGATTTCCAGTTTAAATAAAGCAAAAATCTCTGCTTTAGATGCCAATAAAGATTATATAACAAAACTCTTAACGGAAGACATTGTTAAGCGTTATGTTTACAGAGAAGGATTGTATGACTATTTAAAACTCCATGATCCTGAAATAAAGAAAGCTTCAGAAATTCTTGCAAGCCCAACAGCTTATCTAGAGTATTTAAGGTAGTTTGAGCGTTAAACAAATAATTAAAAATAGTATATTTATAAATTATTATGCGCCTCGAGTAATGAATAAACTATTTTTATGTGTCATATTGGCCATTCAATGTGTCTATGCTCAAAATGAACTAACTCATGAGGTTTATTTTGAAACAGATAAATATGACGTTGTTATTACTGAAGAAAACCGTTTATTATTATTCATTTCAAAACTATCGGATATGGATATTGAATCTATCTCCATTTATGGTTTTTGCGATGATATAGGTGCTTCAGAATACAATCTAAAACTTTCTCAAGATCGAGCCAATGCGATTAAAGCTATTTTTGCTAATAACGAAATAAGCGAATCCTTAATTACCAATGTTGATGGTAAGGGTGAAATTTTACTAAAAATTGTTGACGAAACTGATGTTTTAAAAATTAGAGGTTTAAATCGAAAAGTTGAAATAATTGTTAAACCTAAACCTGAAAAAAAGGTTGAAGAACAACAAGTTGTAACAACTGAACCTAAAAAAAATGTTACTGAACAAATTAAAGGAAAGCTAAAGATTGGTGATAAAATTGTTTTTGAAAACATTTTATTTAAAACAGGTTACAGTGTTATTATGCCCGAGTCTAAAAAAACATTAGAAGATATTGCTAAATCTTTGGTTGAAAGAACAGATATTTATTTCACTATTCAAGGCCATGTTTGTTGTACTCAGTTTAGCAGGGATGCTGTTGATAGAAAAACAAAAAAAAGAAACCTGTCTGTAGCAAGAGCTAAGTTTGTTTACGATTATTTTGTTAAAAAAGGTGTAAACCCAAAACGCATGAAATATGTAGGTTTAAGACGTTTATTTCCTTTAGGTGGTGATCCTAAAGACGACAGACGTGTTGAAATTTTAATTACCTATGTAAAGGAACCCTAATAACATAATCCTTTTAGTTTGAGAATAAAAAACGTAGTATGTGTGTATTCTTTCCTAATACTAAGCGTTTGTGGCTTATCTCAAAACACATTTGTGCCTGACGATAATTTTGAACAAACTTTAATTGATTTGGGTTTCGATTTTGGTCCTTTAGACGATTTGGTTCCAACAACAAATATCAGCAACATTTCAAGTTTAAATTTGAATGCAAAAAACATTGCAGACCTAACAGGAATTGAAGACTTTTTAGGTTTAACAATATTGGGTTGCGAAAACAACCTTTTAAATACTTTAGATGTTTCTAAAAACATAAACTTAATTCAGTTGTTTTGCAGTAATAATTTCGTTTCTACTTTAGACATATCGTCCTTAATTAATTTACAGATTTTTTGGTGTGCAAATAATCAACTAAATGTTTTAGATATTAGTAAAAATTCAAAGTTGATTTCACTGGTTTGCGGTAACAACCAATTAGCCAATCTTGATGTTTCAAATAACATATCTTTAAATGTATTAAGCCTTGAAAATAACCAAGTTAATAATATTAACTTATTAAAAAATAGTAACCTAGACTATATAAATCTTAGTTCTAACAACTTAACAGATTTAGATATTAGTAATAATATTGGTCTTATTCATTTTGATTGTAGCCTGAATCAAATCAATACTATAAATACCTATAATAACAAACTTTTAGATTTTATAGATGTTAGTTATAACAACTTAACAGATTTAGATTTAACTCAAAATAATCAGTTAACAGATATTGATTGTTCTAATAATAATTTATGTAGCTTGAATATCAAAAACGGAAATAATAATAGTATAAATGCTTTTGATTTTTCAAACAATATCAATTTAAGTTGCGTCGTTGTTGATAATGCCTCTTCAAATCATTCAAACTGGCAACCTTATTCATTTACTAATTATGTAAACTCACCTAATGATTGTAATGTGTTTGTAAACGTTGATTCTTTAAATGATTTTATTGGGGTTAGTTATACACTTCCAACACTCACTTACGGCTCATATTATACAGGTTCTGGCGGAACTGGAAATACTTTGTTTGCAGGAGATGTTATAAATACATCACAAACTATATATATTTACAATTCTACGGTTTGCAGTAGTAACGAAAGTAGTTTCAATGTGTTAATAACAACGGATGAATATTACATTCCTAAATACTTTACCCCTAATAATGACGGTAACCATGATTTGTGGTTAGTTAGAGATTTTACAAATAATATTAAGAAGGTAAATATTTTTGATCATTATGGTAAATTACTAAAATCTCTACCTTCAAACGTTGGCTGGAACGGAACATTTAATGGAAAACTTTTGGAAACCAATGATTATTGGTATATTATCACTTTTAACAGTGGAGACGTTTTAAAAGGTCACTTTACCTTAAAAAGATAAAAGTATTATTTTTTAATCATTGCAATATGCGGAATATCATCTTCAAGATACTCATCTCCTACTTCTTTAAACCCTAAATTATTATAGAAACCTTTTAAATAGGCTTGAGCTGAAATTTTAATTATAGTTTGATTAAAATAATTTTTTATAGCTTCAATTGAAGCGTTCATAATATCATAACCATATTTATATTGGCGTTGGTTTTTTACAACCACTACTCTACCTATACACGCATATTCTAAATAATCACCTGGTTTAAAAAGTCGTGTATAAGCTACAAGTTGGTTATTTTTAATACCTAAAACATGTAGTGCTTTTTGGTCTTTCCCATCAATATCCTGATATACACAATTCTGTTCTACTACAAAAACCTCACTTCTAAGTTGTAAAACATCATATAATTCTTGAGTAGTTAATTCAGGAAATGATTTGATTTGAATTTCTAACATGCCTTTTTGTATAAAAAATATACTTATGTATTAATCCTGTACAATAATATCTTTTGGACCACACTTTCCAAATTCAGGCTGAATATTCACATGATTAATATGAAATTTATGATACAGTAACTCTTCAATTTTAACTAAAATTGCATCAAATTGAGACAGGCTAATATCATTATGAAAATCAATATGTGCTTCAAAATGGGTTTCTTCTTCATTTAATTGCCAAACATGCACATGATGTACGTTTTTAACTTCATCTAATAACTGTACTTCTTTTACAATATCTTTTACAGGAACATTTTCTGGAGCAAAAAGCATTAACACATGAAATGAGTCTTTTAATAAATCAAAACCTACCCAAACTAAATATAATGCAATAACTAGTGTTAATGCACTATCTACCCAATATATTTCATAAAATTTCATTAGTAGCCCACCTATTAACACGGCAACACTTGCTAACATATCTGTTAATAAATGTAAATATGCAGATCGCATATTCATGTTTTTTTCTGAATCACTTTTTAATAACAATACACTAAGCCCATTTACAATAATACCAAGTAATGATAACCAAATAACAATACCAGATTCTATAATATGAGGATGCTGAAATCTTATTATAGCTTCTTTTATTAATAAAACAGCTACTATAATTAAAGTAGCTGCGTTTACAAAAGCCGCTAAAATTTCTGCTCGTTTATAACCAAAAGTTTTATGTAATGACGCTGATTTTCCAGCTAAAACAGTAGCTATATAACTTACTATAAGTGAGATAACATCTGTAAAATTATGAAGAGCATCACTTAATAAAGATAAACTTCCAGAAACCAAACCTCCTATTACTTGTGCGGTTGTAATAAGAATATTTAAAAAAATAGATATAAAAAGGTTCCTTCCTTTTAATTTTCCATGTGAATGATTATGTGTGTGCGAATGTGTATTACTCATTTAACAAGAAGTAGGTATTTTATCAATACGCGCTTGGTGACGACCACCTTCAAAAGCTGTTTCTAAAAAAGTATCAACCATTTCTATAACTTGCTGTAATGCTGTAAATCTTGCAGGAATGCTTAAAATATTGGCATTATTATGTTGTCTGGCAAGAGTAACAATTTCTTTGGTCCAACATAAAGCAGAACGAATACCTTGATGTTTATTAGCAGTCATATTAGCACCATTACCACTACCACAAACTATAATACCGAAATCTGCTTTTTTATTTTCAACATCATTAGCTACTGGATGTACAAAATCTGGGTAATCTACACTACCTAAAGTATCTGTTCCATAATTAATAACCTTATAACCTTTTGACTCTAAATGATTTAAAATAGCAAACTTATATTCTACACCAGCGTGGTCATTACCAATTGAAATAGTCATTATATATATTTTTTAAAGGTGTAAAGGTAATAAAAAGACTTATTATTTTAGTTTATAATAGTATTGATTACTTGTTGATAACTGGTTGTTAATTTTTATAACTAAAATATTGTAAATCCAATCATTTTTATAAACAAAAATCAAATTTAACTCACCTAATTTTTAAGTAATTTTTTTTATATTTTTTATGAGTTAAATTTTAACACATACAAACATTAAAAGTAAAAATAGTTGTTACCAAAACATAATGAATTTTAGTTGTTAACAACTGTTTATATAAAATATAAAATCATTAAAAATGAAGCTTTTAAAATAATTTACATTGTTAATTAATTATTAATAGAAGGTAAATAAATTGTAATCAAAATATATTATCAAAAAGTTATAAGACTTATTAACACACTATAATAAACATCATAATTTTTTTAAATTTTAAAAAGAAATATTTGATATAATATATATGGTTAATAACATCATTTTAACTTAATATAACATTTCCTAAATATGCTTTAATAATTAAAACGTAACTTTGTAAAAAATAAATAGCAAATCTTCTCCTAAAATAACGCTATTAAATAACACAATTTCCTGTATCTTAGGAAAGGAATATGATTACAAAAAAATAAATGACAAGAAAGAAAAAAGGGAAATCCAGTAAAGGTATTTCCAATCTTACAAGTACTATTCTTAGTATTTTAAAAAAAGAAAGAAATCAAAGTTTTAATTATAAACAAATTGCTGCTAAATTAGGTGTAAATGATGCTAGTAGCAGAAATCAAATTATAAAAAAGTTACATGCTTTAACTGCTCAAAAAGAAATAGAAGAAGTTGAAAGAGGAAAATTTAAAGCCATTATAACAACAGAATATCATACAGGTATTTTAGATATCTCTGTGAAAGGATCTGGTTATGTAATTAGTGATGATTTTGATGAAGATGTATTTATTGCTTCAAACAATATTAATAAAGCTTTAAATGGTGATGAAGTAGAATTTTACGTTTACAAACGTCGTAAACGTGGAAACATGGAAGGTGAAATTACACAAATAATAAAGCGTGCTAAAAATGAGTATGTTGGTGTTATTCAGTTACATGAAAAATATGCATTTGTTATTGTTGATAATACAAAAATGTATAAAGATATTTTCATCCCTATAAATAAAATAAATAAAGCAGAAGATGGAGATAAGGTTTTGGTTGAATTAGAGGATTGGCCAGAAAATGCAGATTCTCCTTATGGAAAAGTTTTAAAAGTATTGGGAAAACCAGGAGAACATAACACAGAAATTCATTCTATTTTAGCAGAATATGGTTTACCTTATGAATTTCCACACGAAGTAGAAGAATTTGCAAATAAATTAGATACATCTATAACTAAAGAGGAAATTGAAAAGCGCAGGGACATGCGTGATGTTTTAACTTTTACAATTGACCCAAAAGATGCTAAAGATTTTGATGATGCTTTATCTTTTCAAATTTTAAAAAATGGTCTTTTTGAAATAGGGATTCATATAGCAGATGTATCCCATTATGTAAAAGAAGGAACTGTTTTAGATGATGAAGCCTATGAGCGAGCAACCTCAGTTTATTTAGTAGACAGAGTTGTACCAATGCTTCCGGAAGTATTATCAAACAATGCTTGTTCTTTAAGACCTAACGAGGAAAAATATACTTTTTCTGCAATTTTTCAAATAAACGACAAAGCAGAAGTAAAAAATGAATGGTTTGGAAGAACTGTAACATATAGCGATGCACGTTTTGCTTATGAAGAAGCTCAAGCTATTATTGAATCTAATTCCAATAACATTCCACAAGAAGTATCTTTAACAGGTAATGCTTACCAAACTAAACCAGAAATTGCAGAAGCTGTTTTAAAATTGGATGAATTAGCAAAAATAATGCGAAAAAAACGTATGATAGATGGTGCTATTTCTTTTGATAAGGTAGAAGTAAAATTCGATTTAGATGCCGAAGCAAACCCAATTGGTGTTTTCTTTAAAAGCAGTAAAGATGCTAATAAATTAATTGAAGAATTTATGCTGCTTGCAAATAAAAAAGTAGCTGAATTTATTGGTAAAAAATCACCTAAAAAAACATTTATATATCGTGTACATGATGAGCCCGATGTAAGTAAACTAGCTGCTTTACAAGGCATTGTTTCAAAATTTGGATATAAATTAAATTTTAAAGACAGAAAAACCACTACCGCTTCATTGAATAATTTATTACAAAGTGTGGTAGGTAAAAAAGAGCAAAATCTAGTTGATACCTTAACGATTCGAAGTATGAGTAAAGCTGAATATACTACCCATAATATTGGTCATTACGGTTTAGCTTTCGATTATTACAGTCATTTTACATCTCCTATTCGACGTTACCCAGATGTGATGGCTCATCGTTTATTGCAATTATATCTTGATAGAGGAAAATCGGTAAATGAAGATATTTATGAAGATAAATGCAACCATTCCAGTAATATGGAAAATCTGGCAACAAAAGCAGAAAGGGACTCTATAAAATACATGCAGATTCGTTTTATGGAAGATCATAAAGATGAAACTTTTTTAGGGGTTATTTCGGGTGTGACAGATTGGGGTATTTATGTAGAAATAATATCAAATAAATGTGAGGGTATGGTTAGTGTACGAGATATGAAGGATGACCATTATGCATTTGATGAAACACAATATGCTTTAGTAGGAAGAAACACAAAAAATATGTACCAACTTGGTGATGAGGTTATTGTTAAAGTAAAAAACACAGATTTGGTTAAAAAGCATTTAGATTTTAATTTAATTGGGAAAAAAGAGGAATAATTTTTGATAACTTTACGTTATAAAACAATAAAACATCCTTTAAAATTAATTAAGGATGTTATATCTGACCTATTAAAACAAAATAAAACAGATGAAAAACTTAATTACACTCATTGCCCTAATTTGTACTTTAACTTTAACTGCTCAAAATTCCTTAGAAAAAACAATTGGAGAATTTACAGAGCTTAAAGTGTATGATTTAATAGAAGTTGAATTAATTAAATCAAACGAGAATAAAGTGATTATTTCTGGGAAAAACACCTCAGATGTTCTTGTTAATAATAAAAATGGAAAGCTTAAAATAAAAATGAACCTTGAACAAATTTTTGATGGAAGCGAAACCAAAGTAACTTTATACTACACAAACGTAGATGTTCTCGATGTTAATGAGGGCTCTAAAATTTATTCAAAAGATGTTATCAAACAGTTTGAAATAGATTTAAGAACTCAAGAAGGAGGAAAGGTTGATGTTATATGTGACGTATCATATTTAAATGCTAAAGCTGTTTCTGGAGGAATTATAGAGGTTTCAGGTACATCTAAAAATCAAAACATTTCTTTACTTACCGGTGGTATTTTTAAAGGTGAAAAAAATGAAACAGAAAAAACCGACGTTTCAATTAACGCAGCCGGAGAAGCTTATATAAATGCTACAAAAATTGTAGATGTAAAAATTAGGGCAGGTGGTGATGTGTTTATTTATGGAAATCCAGAAACCGTTAACGAAAGCAGGGTTCTTGGTGGTAGAGTTAAACGTATGAATTAAAAAATTTTAGTTTAAATATTTAAAAAGGCATGATTTTTCATGGCTTTTATTTTTTTTAGCTTAATGCTACTATCAAAAACTTAAATATTTTAATGTCTTATTTTTATTAAATTAGTATCATAACAATTTTTGTTTTGAAACCAGCTAAAAAACTTACTTATTTATTAATATTTCACATATTTTTTTGTGTTAATTCTCAAGAACGTCCTCCAATTCAGGTTTATACACCTACAGATTATGGATCAGAGAATCAGAACTGGAGTGTTTCTCAGGCTAAAAACAAATATATTTATGTAGCTAATAATAAAGGTCTTTTAGAATTTAATGGTGCTAAATGGACACTTTATACGTCAACAAACCAATCAACTATTAGATCTGTTAGCGTTATTGACGATCTTGTTTATACAGGGAGTTATAGAGAATTTGGTTATTGGGAACAAAGTATCTATGGAACTTTAAAATATACTTCACTTTCACAGAAAATAGGAATCACTTTTTTAGACGATGAAGAGATTTGGAATATCATACCCATCGATGATTTTATTTTATTTCAATCTTTAAGCAGAATATATATTTATAATAGTATTACTCAAGAGTATTCAATTATTGAATCGGATACTACCATTTATAAAATGTTTAAGGTTAACGAAAATATTTATTTTCAACAAGTTAAAAAAGGAATTTATGAAATAGAAAATGGGAAGCCTAAATTAGTTTCAGACGATACTATTTTAAAAGAAAATTTACTAACCAATATTTTCTATCATAATGATACTCTTTTATTTGAAACAGAAGATTTAGGTTTTTATAAATTAATTGATAATAATTTTGAAAAGTGGAATATACCTGCTAATCAAACACTTTCAAAAATTAGAATTTATAACAGTAAACAATTAAAAGATAAAAGTTTCCTCTTAGGAAGTGTTTCAAACGGGATTATTCATCTAACACCAGATGGTTATATTAACTATCAAATAGATCAAACCAACGGGTTAAGTAACAATACAGTTTTATCGGTTTTTGAAGATATAGAAAACAATATTTGGTTGGGTTTAGAAAACGGAATTAACTGTATTAACATAAAGTCGCCATTTTCTATTTATAAAGATCAAAAAGGAAATATAGGATCGGTAAATACATCAATAAATTTTAATGGATACCTGTATATTGGAACTAATCAAGGATTGTTTTATAAAAAAGAAAACACTAATGAGTTTAGACTTATTGAAGGTACACAAGGAGCTGTATGGTGTTTAACAAATATTGATAATACCCTTTTTTGTGGGCATAATTCAGGAACTTTTGTTGTTAATGGTACACAAGCTAAATTAATTTCGGATGTTTTAGGAACATGGCAAATTAAAAAAATTAAATATGTTAAAAATCTACTGCTTCAAGGAAATTATAATGGCTTGAATATTCTTGAAAATATTAATGGAAATTGGAAGTTTAAAAATAAAATTGAAGGGTTCAATATTTCCAGCAGATATTTTGAAATACTTAATGATAATGAAATATTAATTAGTCATGAGTATAAAGGTGTTTATAAAGTTATACTAGACGATAATTTAACCAAAGCCACTTCTGTTTTTCAATATTCTTCTGTATCTAAAGGATTAAAATCAAGCCTTATTAAATACCAAAACAATATTCTATATAGCTATAACGAAGGTGTTTTTAAATACAATGAAAAAGAAGACAAGTTTATTAAAGATACAGTTTTTAGTAAGCTATTCGATAAAGAAAATTACACATCTGGAAAATTGGTGGTCGATACTGAATCTAATAAATTATGGAGTTTTTCAAAATACAATTTAACTTATATATCACCCAGAAAGTTAAGTTATATTCCTAAAATCAATAAAATTTCATTTCCAAATAATCTAAGGAATGATGTTTCTGGTTACGAAAACATCACTTTTATTAAAGATAATGTTTATCTATATGGAACATCTCAAGGTTATATTTTGATAAACTTAGATAAAATGATTAATACAACTTTTAAAGTTAATATTAATTC
Source organism: Gaetbulibacter sp. M235 (assembly GCF_043876835.1). NCBI lineage: Bacteria > Pseudomonadati > Bacteroidota > Flavobacteriia > Flavobacteriales > Flavobacteriaceae > Gaetbulibacter > Gaetbulibacter sp. M235. The sequence continues at coordinate 537,594 of NZ_JBAWJZ010000001.1, read as the reverse complement.
AATTTCTATAAGTTCTTATAAGCATGATTATAAATCTGATTTAATTAACAAGAATGAAATAGGAACTTTAAAAAATAAAGAAAATAATATTGAATTTGAATTTAGTATTCCTGAATATAAAAAATATGTAGTTGCAGAATATCAATTTAAATTAAAAGGAATTTATAATGAATGGAGTAAGTGGTCAACAAATTCAATCGCTTTATTTGAAAATTTACCTTATGGTAATTATACTTTTTATGTTAGAGGTAGATTAGGAAATCAATTTTCAACAAATACAGAATCATACTCTTTTAATATTGAAAGACCTTGGTATTTTTCAAATACAGCTATAATTGTATATATTGTTTTGTTATTTCTTTTATCATTTTTAATACACACTATTTATAAACGTTATTATAAAAAACAAAGAGAAAAATTACTTAAAAAAACACAGCAAGAATTAGCGTTAAAGGAACTTGAAAACAAACAGCAACTAATGCGTTTTAACAATGATAAGCTGAGACAGGATATTGAAAGCAAGAATAGAGAGTTGGGTATTTCAACCATGAGTTTAATTAAGAAAAATGAGTTTTTAAACAGTATAAAAAAAGAACTCAATAAAGCTCAAGACGGAAATAAATTAAATCACGTTATTAAAATTATTGATAGAAATTTAAACAACACTGATGATTGGAATACATTTCAAGAAGCTTTTAATAGTGCAGATAAAGATTTCCTTAAAAAAATCAAATCACACCATCCTTCTTTAACCTCAAACGATTTAAGATTGTGTGCGTATTTAAGACTAAATTTATCTTCTAAAGAAATAGCGCCTCTACTAAACATATCTACAAGAAGCGTAGAGGTAAAGCGATATAGATTACGTAAAAAGTTGAATTTAAAGCACGATTCTAACTTAATGGATTATATTTTAGAAATATAAGCACACAACAATTTCCTTTTTTACCTATACATAACCACAACATTGCTATAATCTTATACACAAAGATGCAATATCTTAAAATGCATTATTATTAATATTTCGCTTTAATAATAGGTTTTTATCAAAAAAAACATAAAATTTTTGTTATGTATGTTTTTTGTCGAGGTTATAAATTTTAGCGCCTCTATTTTAAAAATTACATTTATTTAAAACTAAAAACTAATTCATATGAGACACACTCTCTTTAAAATTCTAGCTTTATTTTTCATAGCATACTCAAGTGCACAAAATGTTAATGTGAGCGGGACAATTCAGGACGGCAGTGGAATGCCTATCCCTGGAGTTAATATTTTAGTAAAAAATACCATTAAAGGAACTGTTTCTGATTTTGATGGCAATTTTACTATTAATGATGTTGAAATTGGTTCAACATTATCTTTTAGTTATATAGGTTATGTAACTAAGGAAATTGTTGTAAATAACGATTCAAACCTAACTATTACATTAGATGAAGACATAGCCAAACTTGATGAGGTTATAGTTATTGGTTACGGAACTCAAACTAAAAAGGAAATTACTGGAGCAGTTAGCGTAGTTTCTAGCGAAACTATTGAGGCTTTAAAACCAACAAGGGTTGAGCAAGCTTTACAGGGTCAGGTAGCGGGTGTTAATATTACATCGCAATCTGGAACTCCAGGTGGAGGTTCAACCATAAGCATTAGAGGTGTTTCTACAAATGGAGACAGCAGACCTTTAATTTTAGTAGATGGAAATGTTATTGAAGATTTAAGTGTTTTAAATCCCAATGATATTGAAAGTATGAATATACTTAAAGATGCCACTGCTGGTATTTATGGTGTTAGAGCAGCTAATGGGGTTATACTTATAACAACTAAAACAGGGAGAAAAGACATGCCTATAACCGTAGAGTATAACGCCTATGGAGGTTTTCAACAAACTACCAGAAAAATTCCTGTTTTAAATGCTACAGAATATGCTGCTATTGTTAATGAAGCGTTTGCAGCTGGTGGCAATACACCTCCTTATACAGATTTATCAAATTTAGGAAAGGGAACCGATTGGCAAGATTTAGTGTTTGAAAACGCACCAATACAAAGCCATAGTATTCTTTTTAAAGGAGGAGGGAAAAAATCATATTACTCATATAGTGGTTCATTTTTAACACAAGACGGGATTGTTGGTGGAAACCAATCCAATTTTTCGCGTTTTACCAATAGTATGACTTATAATGTGGATTTGTTAGAAAATTTAAAACTAACCTCTGGTCTTACTTTAATGAGAACCAATAAAAAAAATCTTCCTGAAAACTCAAATTCCTCAGTTCTTTTTAATGCCATTAATATGGCACCAACATTTACGGTATATGATGAAAATGGCGACTATACTTTGGCAGAAGGCTTAGGTGGAGAGGTTATTAACCCATTGGCACAAATAGACGATACTTATGATAGGGGAAAAGTAATGAAGTTAAGCGGAAACGCAGGACTATCTTACAACTTTCTTAATCATTTTACTGCGCAAACAAATATTCAATTTAATTACGCTGAAGTAAGTTCAAAGGTTTTTAACCCTATTGCTTATTTTGGAAGCGGAAAAAACAGCAACGTACTTAGAAGCAGTGTTTTTGAAGGATTAAATTATTATAGAGATTATACATTTGATTCCTTTGTGAAATATGAAAATAAATTTAATGATATTCATAATATAAATGTTCTTTTAGCAACATCAGTATTTAAAACAACTGGAGAGTATACTGGAGCAACAGGATTTGACATAAGAGGTAATACCATTGAAAACGCCAATTTAGAAGATTCTAAAGATATTGAAAACATAAACAGATTTACAGGCAGAAACCCAACTTTTGATTCAAGATTGTTGTCTTATTTTGCAAGATTACAGTATGATTATAAAGGAAAATATTTATTCTCAGCTGTAGTAAGAAGAGATGGTTCAACAAGTTTTGGGCCTAAAAACAAATTTGGTTATTTTCCTTCAGGTTCCATTGGATGGGTAGCTTCTGATGAAGACTTTCTTAAAAACAGTAATTTCCTCAATTTCTTAAAAATTAGAGCTTCATATGGTATTTTAGGTAATGATAGAATTGGCTCTTATAGATTTGTATCATTATTAAATGGAGAGGGAACTTATATTTTTGACAATCAAGAATTTATTGGCAAAGCGAGTGGTGCTATTGCAAACCCTGAAATTAAGTGGGAAAAGCAAAAAACATTTGACGTGGGTGTAGATATGAGAATTTTAAATAATAAAGTTGATATTACAGCTGATTATTTTAAAAAGAGAACAGAAGATTTATTAGTTGCACCTGAAGTTTCAGGCTTACTTGGCACAGGTGGATCACCTTTTGTTAATGGAGGTACCGTAGATAATGAAGGAATTGAATTAGCAATTGGCTATTCAGATAACTTTAATGATAACTTTAAATTTAGTATCAAATACAATGTTACATATTTAAAAAATGAAGTTGTATATGTAAACACAAACACAGGTGTTTTAACAGGAGGAGGGTTTGGTATAAGTCAACCTGCTCCATCTAGAATGGAAGCTGGCTTCCCAATGGGATACTTTTATGGATATCAAACCGATGGAATTTTTCAAAATCAAGAAGAAATCGATGCTTCTGCAATTGGAGACATCATTCCTCAACCTGGTGATATAAAATATGTGGATCAAAACGGAGACGGAGCAATTACTTTAGATGATAGAGTTAACATAGGAAATCCTATTCCAGATGCTACAATGGGTCTGAACTTTTCTTTAGATTATAAAAATTTTGATTTCTCTGCCTATGCGTTTGCTTCTGTGGGAAATGAAATTGTTCGTAATTATGAAAGAGGACAACAACTTACTAATAGGACCATTTCTTATTTAAACCGTTGGACAGGAGAAGGAACTAGTAATTCGTTTCCAAGAGTATCTAATGGCGCAACTCCAAATGGACTGTTTTCTGATTTTTATGTAGAAGACGGCTCGTTTGTTCGTTTACAAAATGTACAATTAGGTTATACATTTTCTGATAAAGTATTTGAAGATTCTAAAATCAGCAAATTACGCCTTTATATTTCAGCAAATAACTTATTTACTCTAACTGAATATAAAGGATACGATCCTACTGCTTCTAGTGGAGCGCCATTAGGAGGTGGTATAGACCAAGGATTCTATCCTAGTGCTAAAACATTTTTATTTGGAATTAACTTAAAATTTTAATAAGCATTATGAAAAATTTAAAAACTTATTATATCCTCATTGTATTTGCTTTTTTAGCAATGTTTTCTTGTGCTGATGATTTTGTTGATGTTGCTTCACCAGATGAAAACTCAGAGGATTTTTTCAATACAGAACAAGATTATCAAGATGCATTAATTGCAGCATACGATTATTTGCAAGCAACAGCTCAACAATTTCAAGTTGCTGAAATAGCTTCAGACAATACACTTGCTGGCGGAGAAAGTGCTACAGATACTCCTGGTATACAGGAAATTGATGACATGATTCACACACCAACAAACAATATTTTAAGAAATATTTGGACTTGGAATTACACAGGTGTTAATCGTACCAACTACATTATGGAATTTAAAGATAAAATAGACTTTCCAAATAAAACTAGTGTTATAGCACAAACCAGATTTTTAAGAGCATTTTATTATTTCGAATTAGTAAAATGGTTTGGAGATGTGCCTTTATCAATAGATAAACGCATTCAATTTGGTGATCAATTTACAATAGACAGAACACCTAAAGCAGAAGTTTATGCATTGATTGAAGAAGATTTAATTTTTGCAGCAGCAAATCTCCCTTATACTCAAAGCCAAACAGGAAGAATTACAAAAGGAGCTGCTCAAGCTTTATTAGGCAAAGCTTATTTATTTCAAGATAAATTTACTGAAGCAGCCAATGTATTCGAAGATTTAATAGCTAATGGACCTTATGAATTACTTCCTTCAGATATTGCTCCTTTAATGTGGGAGAACGAATATGAAAACAATATAGAATCTGTTTTTGAAATACAATATTCAGATGTAGATGGTGGATCTTACGATTGTTTTCAGTGTCTAGAAGGAAACTATGCTGTTGGATTTAATGGCGTTAGAGGTTATGTAGGTCCTGTGTTTGATTTTGGATATAGTTTTAACGTTCCTACTCAAGAAGCGGTTGATGCCTTTGAAGATGGAGATATCCGATTGGATTATTCCATATTAGATATTGAACAATGGATAGCAGATCATCCTGGTGCAAGTTATGATGAAACTGCTGGTTATGAGCAAACAGGATATTTTAACAGAAAGTACATTGCAAGATTAGGAGATGCAAACAGGCCAGATGCTGCTCTTACAAATCCAAATAATACAAGAGTAATTCGTTTTGCAGATGTATTATTAATGGCTGCAGAAGCTCTAAATAGAGGTGGAATTAGTGATTCTAGAGCACTAGGTTATTTAAATCAAGTACGAAATAGAGCCATGTTAGGAAATGTAAGTACAACAGGAACTAATTTAACAAATGATATTTATAAAGAACGTCGTGTAGAATTAGTAGGTGAAGGTCATCGTTTCTTTGATTTGGTTAGAACAGGAAAAGCAGTTGGAACAATTCCGGGTTTTCAAGCTGGTAAAAACGAACTTTTCCCTATTCCAATTCAAGAAATAGAATTGTCTGGAAACAGATGGCAACAAAATCCTGGATACCAAAATTAAAAAAAAGAACTATGAGAACATTAAAATATATATTAAGCTATAGTCTAGCGTTATTGATGGTTTTTAGTTGTACCGATGATAATAATTTAGATTATTTAGATAATGTAGTAGCTCCTTCAAATATATCGGCGCTATTTCAAGTAACACAAGATAATACAGGTCTTGTTACCATAATACCAAATTCAACTGGCGCTGTGAAGTACAATATTACTTTAGGTGACGATACTGCAGAGCCAGAAGTAGTAAATCAAGGGCAAAGTGTGGAACACATTTATAGTGAAGGCACTTACTCTGTAACTATAGAAGCTATTGGTATTACAGGATTAAAAAGTCAAGTAACCAAAGATCTGGTAGTTTCATTTAAGGCTCCAGAAAATTTAGTTGTTGAGATTTCTAATGATCTAGCAGTATCAAAACAGGTAAATGTTACAGCAACAGCAGATTTTGCTGTCTCTTTCGATGTGTATTTTGGCGAAGATGGTAATGATACACCAGTAAGCGCTAATAATGGAGATGTTGTTTCCTATATCTATCAAACTCCAGGGAATTATACTATTAGAGTAGTTTCAAAAAGTGCTGCCATTGCCACTACAGAATATGTTACAGATTTTGAGGTGACTGAAATTTTGCAGCCCATTGCTTCTGCACCTGCTCAACCAGGAAGGTTGGATGGCGATGTGATTTCTATTTTTTCAAGCAAATATACTAATGTCGCTGGCACCAATTACTTCCCAGATTGGGGACAAGGAGGACAAGGCAGTGGCTGGGCTCTGTTTGATTTAAATGGAGATGAAATGTTGCAATACATTAATTTGAGTTATCAGGGAATAGCTCTTGCTGACGGAACATCAGTTGATGTTTCAGGAATGGAATTCTTGCATATGGATGTTTGGACGTCTGGAGATGTTGCCAGACTTGAAACATCACTAATTAATAATGCTGGTGGTAATGTTACAGAGAAACCAGTTTGGAGTGATTTAACTGCTGGAGAATGGACAACTATAGACATTCCTATTTCTGATTATACTGATCAAGGACTTACAGTTTCCGAAATTTTTCAAATGAAATTTGTAGGTGATCCATGGGCTGCCGGAACTGTCTTTATTGATAATATTTATTTTTATAAGGCTGCTTCAGGTATTGTAACCTCCATGATTGAAGATTTTGAAGGAACAGCACCAACGTTTACAAATTTTGGAAACGCAGCAGTACAAGTAATAAGTAACCCCGACGCGTCAGGCATTAATACATCGTCAAATGTAGCTGAGTTTACAAAGCCTTCTGGAGCTGAAGTTTGGGCAGGTAGCTTTTTTGAAGTACCGAGTGCATTAGATTTTATCACTTATTCAAAGATAAAGGTTAAAACATGGTCACCAAAAACTGGAGCTGTTGTCAAGGTAAAATTAGAAAACTCTGACGCTAGTATTACTTATGAAGTTGATGTAAATACAACAAAATCAAATAGCTGGGAAACATTAGTTTATGATTTTAGTGCTGCTCCGGTAGCCGATTATGTTAGAGTTGTAATTTTCTTTGATTTTGGAAATGCAGGGGATGGATCTGTATACTATTATGATGAATTTCAATTAGAAAGTGAAGGAGGTATTGCTCCACTTGTTTTAGAGTCATTAGAAGGAACTGCACCAACGTTTACAAATTTTGGAAATGCAGCGGTACAGGTAATTGACAATCCAGATGCAACAGGTGAGAACACTTCTCTAAAAGTAGCAGAATTTACTAAACCTTCTGGGGCAGAAGTATGGGCTGGAAGCTTCTTTGAAATTGCTACTCCATTAGATTTCTTAACGTATTCAAAAATAAGCGTTAAAACATGGTCACCAAAAACTGGCGCTGTGGTAAAGGTAAAATTAGAAAACGTTGATGCGACCATTACATATGAAGTTGATGTAAATACAACAACCGCAAATGCTTGGGAAACTTTAGTTTATGATTTTAGTGCTGCACCAACTGCAGATTATGTTAGAATTGTAATATTCTTCGATTTCGGTAATGCAGGAGATGGTTCGGTATATTATTATGATGATTTCACGTTAACTAATTAAAAAATACAAAGATGAAAAACTTAAAATATATACTCGGTGTTTTTATAGCGCTATTAGTTTTTGCTTGTCAAGATGATGACGTTGAACTAGGGGAGCTTATAGCTCCATCCAACATACAAATTTCAGTTGATATTGTTGGTGCGGATGCTGCTAACCCAAATGGAGATGGTTCTGGTTCGGTTAACTTTACTGCAACGGCAGATAATGTTACAGCAATTCATTTCGTGATTCAAAATGTAACGAAACTGGCTAAAGGAGGTTCTGTTTCTCATGACTTTACTGTATTAGGGCTTAATACATATCCTGTTACTGTAATTGCTTATGGTACGGGAGGTGTTTCAACTACTAAAACTATTGAAGTTGAGGTATTATCCCTTTATTCTCCTCCAGCAGATTTATTAACTATGCTTACCTCTAATTCTTCAAGAGTTTGGAGAATAAAAGCGGAAGCTAAACCTCACTTTGGTTTAGGACCAGTAAATGGAACAACACCGTTTGAATGGTATTCTGCAGGGGCTGGTGAAAAAGAAGGAGTAGGAATGTATGATGATCGCTATACATTTAATATTGATGGTACGTTCACTCATGTTACTAATGGAACTGTTTTTGGAAGGGATCCTTTAATTAACGAATTGGGAGGTTCTGGAGGAACTGTAGAAGGCGCAGACGTGCAAAACTATATCTTCAATGATTACTCAGCTCAATGGATCTTAACTGCCCCAGGAGGCGTTGAAACTCTTAGCTTAACTGGTTTGGCTTTCGTTGGATATTATGCAGGAGGTAATCATCAATATATTATATTTAGCCGTTCAGAAAATGAGATGACATTAACAACTACTGATGGTAATAATGAATTTAATTGGTGGTTTACATTAGTGCCCGAATAATGCTTGTATTTATGTTAAAATAGGAAGACATTTTGTCTTCCTATTTTAACATAATAATTTAAAAAATGTTTAAAAAATGTTTAAAAATATATATTATTTATTACAAATAAGCTTTGTAGTTTTTTTATCATGTTCTGCTGGAGGAGATTCTATACAAGAACCACAACAAATAATACCTAAAAATTTAACTCTTAACATTGTAGTCTCAGGAGCTGATGCTAATAATCTTAATGGAGATGGAACTGGTAAAATAAGTTGTACTGCTAGTGCAACAGATGCTACCTCTTATGGCTTTAAAGTTGGTAACGAAGCTGAAGTAAAAAATACAAGTGGAGAATTTCAGTACACTTGCACATACGAAGGAGTCAATGAATATTTGGTTTCTGTCTTTGCCTATTCAAGTACAGGTAATATGATTAGTGGTTTTCAAAAGATATCAGTGTATGTTGTACCAAAAACCCCTCAATTAGTTTGGTCTGATGAATTTAATACAGATGGAGCCCCAGATAGTTCAAAATGGGGTTACGATATAGGAAATGGATGTCCTAGTAATTGTGGATGGGGAAATGGTGAAAAAGAATATTACACCAATAGAACAGATAATGTTAAGGTTGAAAATGGTGTTTTGAAAATAATTGCAAAAAAGGAAAATTATGAGGGATTTGAATATACATCTGCAAGACTATTAACAAAAGGCAAATACGATTTTACTTATGGTCGTGTAGAAGTAAGAGCAAAATTACCTTCTGGTTCGGGTACATGGCCAGCAATTTGGACGTTAGGTGCTAATATTAGTGAAGTGGGTTGGCCTTCATGTGGAGAAATTGATATTATGGAACATTGGGGTTATAATCCTGGAATTATTTCTAGTGCCACACATAAGCCTTCTTGTTCTGGAGGTTGTGCCAACGTTAAAGTAGGGGAAACCACAATTAATGATTATTCAACAGAATTTCATGTATATACTTTAGAATGGACAGAAACTGAACTTAAATTTTTAATAGATGATACCTACTTGTATAGCTATAATCCAGCAGTTAAAAACAGTAGTACATGGCCTTTTAATAAACCTCAGTTCTTTATTTTAAATGTTGCTATGGGAGGAAGTTGGTTTACTATCGACCCAAATTTCACAGAGTCTGTAATGGAAATTGATTATATAAGAGTATTTCAAAAATTATGAAAACAAGCAAACTATTTATTTTACTTATAACTTTACTGTTTTTAAATGTTTCTTGTAAAGAACAAGCAGAAAATAACGTAAATGTTGGCACAATCGATTCACAAGATTCGATTGAAAAAAAGATTACTGATTTACTTTTAAAAATGACTTTAGAAGAAAAAATTGGTCAAATGAATCAATACAATGGATTTTGGGATGTAACTGGTCCAAAACCTGCTGATGGAGATGCGGCTATGAAATATGACCATTTAAGAAAGGGATATGTAGGTTCTATGCTTAATGTAAGAGGCGTTAAAGAAGTTAAAGCAGTTCAAAAAATAGCTGTTGAAGAAACTAGACTTGGCATTCCATTAATAATAGGTTTTGATGTGATTCATGGTTACAAAACACTTAGTCCAATACCATTGGCAGAAGCAGCAAGTTGGGATTTAGAAGCCATTAAAAAATCAGCTCAAGTAGCAGCAAAGGAATCTTCTGCCGCAGGTATTAACTGGACATTTGCGCCTATGGTTGATATTTCAAGAGATGCTAGGTGGGGACGTGTTATGGAAGGTTCAGGAGAAGATCCCTATTTAGGTTCGAAAATAGCTGAAGCTAGAGTTCAAGGATTTCAAGGAGACGATTTATCATCTTCAGAAACAATTGCTGCTTGCGCTAAACATTGGGGAGGTTATGGTTTTGCCGAAGCAGGTAGAGATTATAATACAGTTGATGTTGGTACTTCAACGCTTTATAATATTATTTTTCCGCCTTTTGAAGCTGCAGCTAATGCAGATGTAAAAACATTTATGAATTCATTTAATGAATTAAATGGGATTCCAGCAACCGGAAATGTTTTTTTACAAAGAGATATTTTAAAAGGTAATTGGGGTTTTAAAGGCTTTGTGGTTTCAGATTGGGGTTCAATAAATGAAATGATCAATCATAAATTTGCAGAAAACAAAAAACAAGCTGCTAAATTAGCGGTTATTGCAGGTTCAGATATGGACATGGAGTCATATGTATATGTAGATGAACTAGCTAATTTAGTAAGAGAAGGAGTTGTTGACGAATCTTTAATTGATGATGCTGTAAAACGAATATTAAGAGTAAAGTTTGAGCTTGGATTATTTGACGATCCTTATAAATATTGTAATGAAGCAAGAGAAGCAGAGGTTACAGAAAGCAAAGAAATTAAAGAAGCTGTTTTAGATGTTGCAAAAAAATCTATTGTACTTCTTAAAAATGAAAATCAATTACTTCCTCTAAAAAAAGAAGGGCAAAAAATTGCTTTAATAGGAGCTTTGGCTTCAGACAAAACCAGCCCTTTAGGCAGTTGGAGAATCGCAGCAGAAGACAATTCTGCTATTTCAGTTCTTGAAGGGATGCAAAGCTATACTGGCAATATATTGAATTATGTAAAAGGAGCTGATTTAACCATTGGAAAAGCTGAGTTTTCTAAAGAACTAAACATTAATACAAAAGATAAAAGTGAGTTCGCAAAAGCTATTGAAACCGCTAAAAAAGCTGATGTTGTAGTTATGGTTTTGGGTGAACATGGATTTCAAACTGGAGAAGCAAGAAGTAGGACAGATTTAAATTTACCTGGTGTTCAACAAGAACTTTTAGAGGCTGTTTATAAGGTTAATAAAAACATTGTTTTGGTATTAAATAATGGTCGCCCACTTACTATTCCGTGGGCAGACGAGCATATTCCAGCTATTGTAGAGGCGTGGCAGTTAGGAACTCAAAGTGGAAATGCAATTGCACAGGTTTTGTATGGTGATTATAATCCTAGCGGAAAGTTACCAATGTCGTTTCCTAGAAGTGTAGGGCAAGTGCCTATTTACTACAACCATAAAAATACTGGAAGACCTACTCTTCCTGCTCCAAACGAAGTATTTTGGTCACATTATATAGACGAAAGCAATGATCCTTTATATCCATTTGGACATGGTTTAAGTTATACCTCATTTTCTTATTCCAATTTGACTGTTAATAAGATTTCTAACGACGTTTTTAAAGTTTCAGTGGATTTAAAAAATACTGGTAAATTATCTGGTAAAGAAGTGATCCAACTTTATATTCAAGACCTATTTGCAAGTATTACAAGGCCGGTTAAAGAGTTGAAAGGATTTCAATTGGTTGAATTAGAACCAAATCAAGGGAAAACAATCACTTTTAATTTAACTAAGAAGGAGTTAGGATTCTACGATAATGACGGTGTTTTCAAACTTGAACCAGGTGAATTTAAAATATATGTTGGCGGCAGTTCTAAAACAGATTTAGATTCAAGTTTTAATGTAGAATGATAAAAAACTTTCGTTTAATTTACTATTAATAATCTTGTTTTGCTTAAGGAACAACAATTTAACAGGGTAAATTAAATGAAAGTTTTTTTTGAAATTTTGAGTTAATAAATGGTTGTCCTAACTTATGTGAATGGGGCAATAATGAAAACAGAGATATACAATAGCAAATCATTCATTACAAATGTCTTTTGGTATAACACGCCTTTTTTCTTTACTTTGTGTAAACTCTCATAATAGTTATGTTCGACGACATTTTAGCGGCAATTCCTTTTGGTGTAATTTTAGCATTTACCATAGGACCTGTGTTTTTTGTGCTTCTTGAAACCAGTGCCACTAAAGGATTTAAAAGCGCTTTAATATTTGATTGCGGTGTTATGTTGGCCGACATTTTTTTTATTCTTGTAGCTTTTTTTAGTACCAGTAAACTTTTAGAAAAAATTAAAGACGATCCAAATTTTTTAGTTTTTGGAGGTGTTTTATTGGTAGTATATGGTATAATTTCATTTATAAAAACGTCTAAGTCTTTTAGAGAAATTGTAAAAGAGTACCATAAAGTTGAAATAAGAAAAGGCTATGGAAAACTTTTTTTAAAAGGGTTTTTATTAAACTTTATTAATATTGGGGTTTTATTGGGTTGGGTTGCTTTTATTGTGCTTGGCAACAGTTTAACAAAAACAAAAGACGGAGTAGTTGTGTTTTTAAGCACTATTTTAATCGTCTATTTTTTAGTTGATTTGGTTAAAATAGTAATCGCCAAAAAATTGAGAAGTAGATTAACACCTAAACGTATTTTTAAAACAAAAAAAATTATTGCATTAGTTATACTTGGATTTGGTGTTTTACTGCTTGTTCAAGGATTTTTTCCTAAGGAAAAGAAAATGATAAAAGAAAAATTTGAACAAATAAACATTATAAAAGAAAAACCTTCAGCTTAAAACTGAAGGTTTTTTTTGAGGCGTCGAGCGGATTCGAACCGCTGTAGAAGGTTTTGCAGACCTCTGCCTAGCCACTCGGCCACAACGCCATTACGAGAGTGCAAATGTAAAAAAAAATTAGAGTTTTTCTTACTATAAAATATTTTTTCGCTTATCTGTCATTTTAATCGTTACTTTTTCTACATCACCGCCTATAGGAGGATTTAACTTACTAACCCAAACAGTTGCCTTTTTTACAAGCTTGTCTTCTTTAAAAATCCTGTTTAAAATACGTTTCCCAACAGTCTCTAATAAATAAGAAGGAATATTCATTTCTTCCCTTACTATTCTGTTTAAAAATACATAATCAACAGTGTCAGAGAGTTTATCAGATTTTGCCGAAGTTTGTAAATCTGCTTCAACTTCTAAATCTACACGATAATCACTGCCAATTTTTGTTTCTTCTTTTAAACAACCATGATGCGCAAAAACGCGAATATTTTCAACTTTTATAATTCCCATATTATGGTATTTTAAGTCATCAAAATTACCTAATTTTGCACAATATTTTTGATTAATATTATTGCTTTTAAATCTCAACTAGCGAATAGCTGTTTTTTTATGTCTGAAGAAAAAAAATCGCTCAATTTTATAGAGCAAATTATTGAAGAGGATTTGGCTAATGGAATCGATAAAAACAACCTACGTTTTCGTTTTCCACCAGAACCAAATGGGTATTTACATATAGGTCATACCAAAGCCATTGGTATTAGTTTTGGATTGGGAGAAAAATATAATGCTCCGGTTAACCTGCGTTTTGATGATACCAATCCCGCTAAAGAAGAACAAGAATATGTTGATGCCATAAAGGAAGACATAGCTTGGTTGGGTTATAAATGGGACAAAGAACTGTATTCTTCAGATTATTTTCAGCAACTTTACGATTGGAGCATTCAATTTATTAAAGAAGGAAAAGCCTATGTGGATTCTCAGTCTTCAGAAGCAATGGCGGAACAAAAAGGAACGCCAACGCAACCAGGTGTTGACAGTCCATTTAGAAACAGAAGCGTTGAAGAAAACCTTGACTTGTTCAACCGTATGAAAAATGGCGAATTTGAAGAAGGTGCACACATTCTTAGGGCTAAAATAGACATGAAGCATCCTAATATGTTAATGCGCGACCCAATCATGTACCGTATTTTAAAAAAGCATCACCACAGAACGGGGGATGCATGGTGTATTTACCCTATGTACGATTGGACACATGGAGAAAGCGATTACATAGAACAAATATCACACTCACTATGTTCATTAGAATTTAAACCTCATAGAGAGCTTTATAATTGGTTTAAAAACCAAGTTTACAACTACAGTAAAAACGATTACCCTATGTTACCTAAGCAACGTGAATTTGCACGTCTAAATCTTAGTTATACCATTATGAGTAAACGTAAACTTCTGCAATTAGTTGAAGAAGGTATCGTAAAAGGGTGGGATGATCCAAGAATGCCCACAATTTCTGGTTTACGAAGAAGAGGTTATACACCTGCAGCCATAAGAAAATTTGTAGAAACTGTTGGAGTAGCAAAAAGGGATAACGTTATTGATGTATCGCTTTTAGAATTCTGTATTCGTGAGGATTTAAATAAAACTGCTCCACGAGTTATGGCTGTTTTAGATCCGGTAAAACTTGTAATCACAAATTATCCTGAAGGAAAAGAGGAGTGGTTGGAAGCAGAAAATAATCAGGAAGATGAGAATGCAGGGTTTAGAAAAGTACCTTTTTCAAAAGAACTTTTTATAGAAAGAGATGATTTTAAAGAAGAAGCGAATAGCAAGTATTTTAGATTGTCTTTAGGAAAAGAAGTACGTCTTAAAAATGCTTACATCATAAAAGGGGAAAGAGTTGTAAAAGACACTAACGGTAATATTTCAGAAATACATTGTACTTATGATGCAGACAGTTTGAGTGGAACAGGAACTGAAGCAAGTTTGCGCAAACTTAAAGGAACGCTACATTGGGTGTCTATAAAACATGCTGTAAAAGCTGAAGTTAGAGAGTATGATCGTTTATTTATGGATGAAGCTCCAGACAGCCATCAGGATATAGACTTTTTAGAATTTATCAATCCTAATTCTTTAAAAATTGTTGATGCTTTTGTGGAGCCTAGCTTACTGGATGCTAAAATAGGAGATAGGTTTCAGTTTCAACGTTTAGGCTATTTTAGCGTTGATAAAGACACAACTTCAAACCATTTAGTTTTCAATAAAATTGTTGGGTTAAGAGATACATGGGCTAAACAAGAAGCTGTTCAGGAGATAAGTAAACCTTCTGAGAAAATAAATCAAGGCCAACAAAATCAGCCACAAAGAAAAGCCATTGATATTATTCAGCAGTTAGGAAAAAAATACACTAATTTACCAGAAGCCAAACAGATAAAGGCAAAAGCCGAAATTCAAGAATTGGCGAAAAATGTAAGTTATGATGAACTAAGTCCATTATTTGCTACAGCCGCTAAAAAAGTTGGAACTCGAATTGCAACTATGATAACTTTAGGGGTTTTGTTGAATAATGGCTTACAAAGAAATCCTGAAATCAATGAGTTTATTCAAAAGGCTTTAGAAGATTCAGAACTACTTTTAAAGGCTGAGGCAGAGACTATTAAATAATTTGTTAACACTTCTTTTTCAAACTAAAAAATATCTTGATATTATAATTTTAGTTATATTTAATATCAAACTAAAACAATAATATTATGGAAATGAATTTTTTAGCAATACTGGTTGCGGCAATTTCTGCACTGGTAGTTGGATTTATCTGGTATAATCCAAAAGTATTTGGAAATGCTTGGATGCAAGCTGCAGGCATGACAGAAGAACAAATAAAAGGCGGTAATATGGCTAAAATTTTTGGATTAGCTTTATTGTTTGCTTTTATGTTAGCTTTTATTTTACAACCTATTGTAATCCATCAATATGGAGCATTGAGCTTAGTTGGTGGAGACCCAACAAAAGGACTTCCATCGTATACTGCTTTTATGGCCGATTATGGAGATGTTTTTAGATCTTTTAAACACGGTGCTTTACATGGTTTTATATCAGGATTGTTTATCGCACTACCAATTATAGGAACCAATGCTTTATTTGAACGTAAAAGCGCTAAATATATTTTTATAAATAGTGGTTATTGGATTGTAACCTTAACCGTTATGGGGGCCATTATTTGTGGGTGGAAATAATTTTTGTAAACTTTTAATATTATTAAAGACTGATTGCATATGTTTTCAGTCTTTATTTTTTTGCCTTGATAGAATATAAACTATATAACTCAGTAAGCAAGCTTCCAAAAACTCAATGGAATGACTTAACCAAGCACGATTTATTCTTACAGACACAATATTTAGAAGCTTTTGAAAAAGCATGTCCAGATACTATTTGTATCTATTATGTTGGCGTTTTTAAATTGGACAAATTAATTGGAATAGCTATAATTCAACGCGTTCAATTATATCTAAAAGATATGTTTAGGCATGAAAGAGTTTCGTGTTTTAAAGAGTTTGCTCAAAACGCAATGTCAAAGGTTTTAAAGGGGAATATCTTGGTTGTTGGTAACTTAACACATACAGGTCAACACGGAATTTTTTTTAATCAATCTGAGATTCAACAAGCAGATTTTCTTGAAAAAATTTTTGATGCTTGCAAGGAATTGATCAAGCAGATAAAAACTAAAAAGAGAAAGACCATTCGATTAATTCTTTTCAAGGATTATTTTGAAAATGACGCTATACATTTAGAACAACCAGTTTTTCAATCAAAGAAGTTTTATAAAATGAAAGTCCAGCCAAACATGATTATGAGGACTAGAAAAGAATGGTTAAATGAGAGCGATTATGTATCAGACATGACAACTAAATATAGAACACGTTTTAAACGAGCCAGACAAAAAAGAAACCATATTTTGGTTAAAGAATTGGATTTAGAAACCTTAAAGTCAGAATCAGAAGCTATTTATGAATTGTACATGAATGTTTCCAATAATGCAGCGTTTAACACGTTTATTTTACCAAAAAATCATTTTTTAACTTTAAAGCAACACTTAAAAGAGAACTTTAGAATTTTTGGTTATTATTTAGACAATCAGTTGATTGGTTTTTACTCTTTAATACTTAACAACAAGTCTTTAGAAACCTATTTTTTAGGCTACGATTCTGAACATCAACACACCAATCAATTATATTTAAATATGCTCTATGACATGGCTTATTTTGCTATAAAGAATAAGTTTAACTCTGTTGTTTACGCTAGAACAGCAATGGAAATTAAAAGTTCTGTAGGCGCTAAACCAGAAAGCATGTACATGTATTTAAAATTGACCAATGGTTTTGCGAATGCAATATTAAAACAAGTTTTTATGTTTATGAATCCATCTCAAGAATGGGAAGAAAGACATCCATTTAAAAATTAAAAAAACCTTTAAGATTGTTTCTCAAAGGGTTTTAGTTTTATAAAATTCAATACTTATTTATCTTTTTTTTGGGTTTCTTTTTGCTTCTTTCATGGATTCTCCAATTTGATTACTGGCAGTAAAACTCGCAACCATATCATTCAACATATTACTTGCCGCTTGAGGTGAATTAGGCAATAAAATTAAGTTACTGTTTGTTTCTTGACCAAGCGATTGTAAAGTGTCGTAATGTTGGGTTACTACAATTAATGCAGAGGCTTCTTGAGAATTAATACCAACCCTGTTTAACACATCAACAGATTCTTCTAAACCACGAGCAATCTCTCTACGTTGGTCGGCAATACCTTGACCTTGTAAACGTTTGCTCTCAGCTTCAGCTTTTGCTTTTTCAACAATTAAAATTCTGGCTGCATCACCTTCGTATTGAGCAGCGGTTTTTTCTCTGTCTGCAGCATTAATTCTGTTCATTGCTATTTTTACTTGTGCATCTGGATCAATATCGGTAACCAAGGTTCTAATAATATCATATCCATATTCCATCATGGCGTCGTTTAGCTCGGTTTTTACAGCAATGGCGATATCATCTTTTTTCACAAACACATCGTCTAATTTCATTTTAGGAACTTCAGCCCTAACAACATCGAATACATAACTAGTAATTTGTTCATGTGGATAATCCAGTTTATAAAAAGCGTCATAAACTTTTTCGGGAAGTACTTTATATTGTACAGAGACCTTAAGTTTTACAAATACATCGTCCAACGTTTTGGTTTCAACAATGACGTCTAATTGTTGAATTTTTAAACTTAATCGTCCAGCAATTCTATCAACCAAAGGAATTTTTAGCTGAAGACCAGATTTACGAATACTTTGGAATTTTCCAAAACGCTCAATAATAGCTGCCGTTTGTTGTTTTACAATAAAGAAAGAAGAGATTAAAATAATAACCCCAAAGAAGACTACAACTGGAAAAAATATTTGACTCATGACTTTTACATTAAAATTTTAAGAATGTTTAAGATACAAAATTTATGTTATATTTGATTGATATTACTAATACTTATGAAACAAAAACTTAATTACCTATTAGTAGTCTTAAGCATTGCTTTTGTTACAAAAAGTTACAGCCAAAAAGGGAATTATCACATAACAAATGGCATTAGTGTTAATGGGGCTATCACTAAATTTGATATTATAACAGATAATTTTGAAACAGAGCAAGTCACAGGGTTTTTAGGGGGCTTTTTGGCAACGGTTGATATACCTAATAGGTGGTATAATATGAGTTTTGGTATGCAACTTTCAGAAAATCACATCAACATTTTAGGAAGACCAACTTTAATAAGTACAGAAGACGCATTTATAGAATATAAATTATTTACAGCTCAAGTGGCTTTATTGGGTCACATTAAGATTATTCAAAGATACTTTACTATTGATGTTGGACCTATGCTTCAATATAACGGAAAGCTGGAATTAAAAAATAAATCACAAGAAGCTTATTATATAAACAATTACAATAATTTATCAGCTGCTGATATTACAGATATTTCTAAGTTTAATATTAATGGCGCCATTGGCGCTTCTGCAGGATTGGATTTTATTAGTCTGAAAGTTCAATATATATATGGGTTTACCAATATACTAAAGAAACTTAACAGTGAAAATTTAGACACATCTGGAAACAGTGAAAAAAGCTTTAAAGGCAACCAATCTATGCTCGTTTTAGGAGCCGTAATTTCTTTTTAAAAACCATTACAAAATTGCCAAAGCATTTTCAAGACGTTTTTTGGTTTCGCCTTTTCCAATCATAAACATAATATCAAATACATCAGGCCCTTGTAATTCGCCAACCAAAGATAAGCGCAAAGGCATCATTACTTGTCCAAAACCTATGTTGTTTGTGGTTATCCATCCTTTTATTTCTGTTTGAAGATTTTCTACAGAAAAATCTTTAATAGAATCTATAATTGAAACCAATTGTAACAATGTCTCTTTTGTACCTTCTTTAAAAGCTTTTTTAGATGCTTTTTCGTCATAAGCTTTAGGTGACTCAAAAAAGTAATGAGATAAATTCCAGAAATCGCTTATATAAGTTGCACGCTCTTTAATTAAATTAACAACCAAGGCAATATAATCAACATCAATATCGCTTAACTTTTCATTTTGTAATTTAAATGCTTCTGCTAATTCAACATTATTTTGTTCTTGCATGTAATGATGATTAAACCATTTGATTTTTTCAGGATCAAAACGAGCGCCAGCTTTATGAACACGTTCTAATTCAAAAGAATTGACTAATTCCGCCAAAGAAAACAGTTCCTGTTCAGTTCCTGGGTTCCAACCTAAAAAGGCTAAGAAATTTATCATGGCTTCAGGAAAATAACCATCTTCTTTATAACCTCTAGATAATTCACCCGATTTTGGATCGTTCCATTGTAAAGGAAATACAGGAAACCCTAATTTATCACCATCTCTTTTGCTTAGTTTTCCTGTTCCGGTAGGTTTTAAAATTAAAGGAAGGTGTGCAAATTCAGGAGCTTTCCAACCAAAAGAATCGTATAATGCTATATGAAGTGGGAGTGAAGGTAACCATTCTTCACCGCGAATTACATGAGTAATTTCCATTAAATGGTCATCAACAATATTTGCTAAGTGATAAGTTGGCATGCCATCGCTTTTAAACAAAACTTTATCGTCAAGAATTTCCTTTTGAAATGATACATAACCTCTAACAATATCTGTTGCTGAAATACTTGCTTGAGCTTCTTCGTTTTTAGTATCCAACATTTTAAATCTAATTACATACTCGTCGCCATTAGCAAGTCGGTTTTCAACTTCTTCTTTAGAAAGTGAAATAGAATTGGTTAACTTTTCT
The DNA here is from genome assembly GCF_043876835.1 of Gaetbulibacter sp. M235. Lineage (NCBI taxonomy): Bacteria > Pseudomonadati > Bacteroidota > Flavobacteriia > Flavobacteriales > Flavobacteriaceae > Gaetbulibacter > Gaetbulibacter sp. M235. The sequence goes on along the minus strand of NZ_JBAWJZ010000001.1, from coordinate 517,252 downwards.
CTGTTGTGCCAATTGTAAATAAATGTTTTCCCTTTTTCTTCATGATCTTTTCTATGAAAATCTAAAGATTCAGCTGTATCAAAGGCATAATAAGCATTTCCAGAAGCAATTAATTGTTCAGCATATTGCTTATATATTTCTTTGCGTTCACTTTGTCTGTAAGGACCAAATCCACCTTCTTTTCCAGGGCCTTCATCATAAGGAATGTTACACCAGTTTAAAGCATCAATAATATACTGTTCAGCACCTTCAACATATCTGTTTTGATCGGTATCTTCAATTCTTAAGATAAATGTACCGTTATGTTTTTTTGCAAATAAATAGTTGAATAAGGCTGTACGAACACCGCCAATATGTAGTGGACCTGTTGGACTTGGTGCAAAACGCACACGAACATTGTTACTCATGCTTTGTAATTTTTGTGCAAAGATAAAAGGATATTTATGAATAGGAATAATTATGCGCCTATCATTTCACGTGGAACGCGTTTATTCATAATACGAAACCAAATAGGAGGAATCATTGCCAGAACCATAGAGGTTGGATATCCAAATGGCATCTGTGGACTTTCTTTGTGACAATCAAGTATTTGATATTTCTTAGATGTTTTATAATGATGATCACTATGCCTTGTTAATTCATACAAAACAATTCTTCCAATAACGTGATTAGAATTCCATGAATGAATTTCTTTTACACGCTCATAACGTCCAGAAGCAGTTTTCAAACGAAGTAATCCATAGTGTTCAATATAGTTTACCGTTTCCAGTAAAATAAAACCTGTTATAGCCGAAAACAACGCAAAAAGAAATCCAGTATAGTTATATAATAAATAAACTGTAAGAAGATAAACCGCTTGAAACAGAGTAAACCATAACATATCGTTTTTCACAGACAAAAAATGAAACCCATTATTTTTTAGGAGATTTTTTTGAATATTCCAAGCATTAAAATATTGTCTAAATACTGATGTAATCCAAAAAGAATAAACGTTTTGATTATATCTCGCTGTAGCTGGATCTTCTTTGGTCGCTGCATGCAAATGATGCCCAAAATTATGCTCAATATAAAAATGCATATATAAAGCAGGCAATAACAATGCTTTTCCTAGAAAACGTTCATTAGTTTTTTGTCTGTGTCCTAGTTCATGAGCCACATTAATACCGTTAACTCCTAAAACAATTCCAATAGAAATAATTAAACCTACAAACTCATATGCATCTAAAAATTTTGAATTAACCGTTATCAAGGCATAAAAAAGCAATCCATAAACAACAGGAAAGTTTAGATATAACAACCAATCAAAAAGCTTATTTTTTAATTTGTTTTTTGATTCTTCTTCTGAAATATTATAAGAGTCAACTGGAAAAATTAATTCTAAAACAGGAATTAAAACAAAAGCATAAACAGGTGTTAAATATGAATAAACACCTCTAATATAAATTCCAATAAAAGCCACTAAAGGAATAGAGAATGCAGCTAAATATTTTAAATCTTTCATTTAGTTTAGTCAGTTTACTTTGTTGTTTGTTGAATTTAGCCCAATTATATCAAATTTAGTCAATTATAGCTTAAAATAAAATTGTAATTTCGTGTGTTATAGTTGATATTAGAAAGACACAATATAGTTGGAGGGATTTAAAAACATACAAGATAAGTTAGAAGGATTCATTAGAAAGTATTACACCAATGAACTGATAAAAGGAATTATTTTATTTTTTGCATTGGGCTTGTTATATTTTTTAGCTACTCTTTTAATTGAATATTTTTTGTGGTTAAATTCTTTGGCCAGAACTATTTTGTTTTGGTTGTTTGTTGGTGTTGAAATTGCTTTGGTTATTAAGTTTATAGTTTTTCCTATTGCTAAACTTTTAAAACTTAAAAAAGGTATAAATTACGAATACGCTTCAAAACTTATTGGGAAACATTTTCCACAAGTAAATGATAAGCTGCTTAACGTACTGCAACTTCAATCTGATACTTCAAAAACAGAACTGCTTTTAGCTAGCATTAATCAAAAATCTACCGAACTAAGCCCGATACCATTTAAGTTGGCTATTAATTTTAAAACCAATTTCAAATATTTCAAATATGCTGCTATTCCATTGATAATCATATTAATAACTTTTGTTACAGGTAATTTTAATTTGTTTAGTGACAGTTTTGAAAGAGTAGTACATTATAAAACGGCTTACGAACAACCGGCGCCATTTCAATTTTACGTTGTAAACAACGATTTGAATGTTATTGAGAACACTGATTTTATTCTTCATGTCACAGTTTCAGGAAGCGTAATGCCAAATAACGTTGAGATACATTATAACAATGAATCGTATTTTTTGCAACAAAAAAATGTAGGAGAGTTTGAATATGTATTTTCTAAACCTAAAGAGAATATCCAGTTTGAGTTAACAGCCAATAATGTGACTTCAAAACCATATGATTTGAATATCATTGAAGCTCCATCATTATTAAGTTTTGAACTGCTTTTAAAGTATCCTTCTTATGTTAATAAACCGTCAGAAGTTTTAAAAAGTACAGGTAATGCGGTTATTCCAGAGGGAACTAATGTTACTTGGAAACTTAACACCAAATCCACTGAAAATGTCAGTCTTTTTTCTAAAGATACGCTTTCATTTTCAAAAACAGATAATGATAAGTTTGAGTTATCAAAAAGGATTTATAACGATTTTGAATATAGTTTAAGCACCAGTAACGAACATCTTAAAGATTATGAAAAATTAGCTTTTAGCATTAATGTGATTAAAGACGAATATCCTGAGCTTAATTTAAAAGTTGAAAAAGATAGTGTTGATATGCAAACCCTATATTTTTATGGTCAATTAAGCGATGATTATGGGTTTAACAAATTGCAATTGGTGTATTATCCTTTTGAGGAAGAAAGCAATAAGCAATATCTTAATATTCCGGTGTCATCATCAAATATTTCTGAGTTTATCACAGCGTTCCCAAATAATTTAAATATTGAAGAAGGCATTAGTTATAACTTGTATTTTCAGGTTTTTGATAACGATGTTGTTCATAATTTCAAAAGCACTAAAAGCAATGTGTTTACTTACAGAAAGAGAACCAAAGAAGAAGAGGAACAACGAAGTCTTAATATGCAAAATGAAACGATTAAGGATTTAAATAAATCTTTAAAAAAGTTTGAAGAACAAGACAAGCAACTTGAAGAATTATCTAAAACCCAAAAGGAAAAATCGGAGTTGAATTTTAGTGATAAGAAAAAATTGGAATCATTTCTTAAACGGCAAAAGCAGCAGGACGAAATGATGAAAAACTTCAACAAGCAATTAAAAGAAAACTTGGAAGAATTTCAAAAGGACAATTCTAAAAAAGATATTTTCAAAGAAGATTTAAAAGATAGACTCAATGAAAACGAACAACAGTTAAAACAAGATGAAAAATTGTTAGAAGAGTTTGAAAAGCTTCAAGAGAAAATAAACAAGGAAGAGTTTTCACAAAAATTGGATGAGTTAGCCAAACAGAACAAAAATAAAAAGAGAAGTTTAGAACAATTACTTGAATTAACTAAACGCTTTTATGTAGAAAAAAAATTAGATAAGCTTCAACAAGAACTATTAAAGCAAGCTATAGATCAGGAAAAATTATCAAACACCCCAAAAGAAGAAAACACTACCGAAAAACAAGATGAATTAAACAAAAATTTTGATGACTTTAAAAAGGAATTAGATCAATTAGAGAAGGATAATAAAGAACTAAAAAAGCCTATTGAAATACCACGAGATAAGCTAGATGAAAATGAAGTTGTGTCTGAACAAAAAAAGGCTTCGGAAGAGTTAAAAAATAGTGAAAATAAAGAAGCATCAAAAGAAGATAAGACTAATCCTAAAGAGGATGAAAATTTAAAAAACGCTCAGAAAAGTCAAAAGAAAGCAGCTCAAAAAATGATGAAGATGAGTGAAAAAATGAATCAATCCATGCAAATGAGCGGAGGAGAACAGATGCAGGAAGATGTTGACATGTTGCGTCAAATTTTAGATAATTTATTATTGTTTTCTTTTGAGCAAGAGTCTTTAATGAATCAATTTAAAGTCATTGAAGTTAACCATAATAAATATGCTTCTTATTTAAGAAAGCAAAGTAGTTTAAGAGAACATTTTAAGCATATTGATGACAGTCTTTTTGCGCTTTCCTTAAGAGAACCAAAATTATCTGAAACAGTAAACAAAGAAATCACCGAGGTTTATTATAATATTGATAAGTCATTGTCTCAGTTGGCCGAAAACGAAATTTTACAAGGTATATCAAATCAACAGTTTACTGTAACCGCCGCCAATAATTTAGCAAATTTTTTAAGCGATGTTCTTGACAATATGGAGGAGCAATTAAATCCTTCACCAGGACAAGGAAAAGGAGACATGCAATTACCAGACATTATAATGAGTCAAGAAGAGCTAAATAAAATGATGGAAGACGGCATGAAAAAAGATGAAAGCGGTAAACCAAAGGATGGTAAAGGTGATAAAAAGGACGAAAAGGGTGAACAGCAAAAAGGAAATAATGGCAAAGAAAATGGTGAAGATGGCGATAATGATTCAATGAATGGATTATTATATGAAATTTATCAGCAACAACAAGAATTAAGACAAGCACTAGAGGAAAAACTTGCTAAAGAAGGAAAAACTGGTTCTGGCTCTAATCTTCTGAAAAACATGGAAGATATTGAATTGGATTTGTTGAATAAAGGGTTTACTAATGAAACACTTCAAAAAATGAAACAGTTGGAGCATCAGTTATTGAAATTGGAAAATGCTACTTTTCAGCAAGGTGAAGACAATAAAAGAGAGTCTAAATCTAATACCGATAATTTTAATAACGACTCAAACAATCAAATACCTACTGCAAAACAATATTTTAAAACCACAGAAATATTAAACAGACAAGCGTTACCTTTGCAGCATATTTATAAAGTAAAGGTTCAAGAATATTTTAAAATAACTAATGATTAGCTTTAATTACGAAACAACATTTTTATTAGAAAATGAAAATTTAATTTCAACATGGATTTCAGATGTTATAACTTCTGAAGGTTTTAAAGAAGAAGAAATAAATTATATTTTTTGTGATGACGAATATTTACATAAATTAAATGTTGAGTTTCTCAATCACGATACGTTAACAGACATTATTAGCTTTGATTATTCCGTCGGAAAAATTATACAGGGAGATATTTTCATTTCTATTGAACGTGTAAAGGAAAATGCTGATGACTTTAAGGTTTCTTTTTCCGATGAGCTACATAGGGTTATTGTTCATGGGGTTTTGCATTATTGTGGATATAAGGATAAATCAGATGCCGATTCTGCTATCATGCGACAAAAGGAAAACCACTATCTCAAGCAGTTGAGTTAATATTCCGGTTTTAGCATTATATTTGCAAACTCAATTTTAATTTATAGGTTATAATTTGTTCCACGTGGAACAAATTGTTTTTAGAAAATAATTAGCTTTTAGGGAACACGATATGTTTAATGATGTTTATGATGTAATTGTTGTAGGTGCCGGTCATGCAGGAAGCGAGGCTGCGGCTGCGGCTGCAAATATGGGAAGCAAAACATTGCTTGTTACTATGAATCTTCAAACTATAGCTCAAATGTCTTGCAATCCTGCCATGGGAGGAATTGCAAAAGGACAAATAGTTCGAGAGATAGATGCTTTAGGTGGATATAGTGGTATTGTTAGCGATACATCTGCTATTCAATTCAAGATGCTAAATAAATCTAAAGGACCAGCTATGTGGAGCCCAAGAGTTCAAAGTGATAGAATGAGGTTTGCTGAAGATTGGAGATTAATGCTAGAGCAAACCCCTAATTTAGATTTTTATCAGGACATGGCTTGTGGCCTTTTAATAGAAGGTAATAAAGTTGTTGGTATAAAGACATCTTTAGGAGTGGAGATTAAATCTAAAACCGTTGTCTTGACTAACGGAACTTTTTTGAATGGACTTATCCATATAGGAGATAAAAATTTTGGTGGAGGAAGAGCTGGCGAAAAAGCAGCAACTGGAATTACTGAGCAACTTGTTGAGTTAGGTTTTGATTCTGGTAGAATGAAAACTGGGACACCGCCAAGAGTGGATGGAAGGTCCTTGGATTATTCTAAAATGATTGAACAACCTGGTGATGAAAACCCTGAAAAATTTTCATTTCTAGATGTAACAAAACCTTTAAAAGAACAACGATCTTGTTATATGACTTATACAAGTCTTAAGGTGCATGATTTACTTCGTGAAGGATTTGATAGATCACCTATGTTTAATGGAAGAATCAAAAGTTTAGGACCTCGTTATTGTCCATCAATTGAAGATAAAATAAACCGCTTTGCTGATAAAGACAGACACCAATTATTTATTGAACCTGAAGGATGGAATACTGTAGAAGTTTATGTAAACGGGTTTTCAACATCACTTCCTGAAGACGTTCAATTTAAAGCATTACGTTCAGTTGTTGGGTTTGAAAACGTCAAATTTTTTAGACCAGGTTATGCCATTGAATATGATTATTTTCCACCAACCCAATTAAAACACACCTTAGAAACTAAATTAATTGAAGGGTTATATTTTGCAGGACAAATTAATGGAACCACTGGTTATGAAGAAGCAGCGTCACAAGGTTTAATGGCTGGAATAAATGCCAGTTTAAAAGTTCAAGAAAAAGATCCATTTACTTTAAAAAGAGATGAAGCTTATATTGGTGTTTTAATTGATGATTTAATAACTAAAGGAACAGAAGAACCTTATAGAATGTTTACATCCAGAGCTGAGTATAGAACATTGTTACGTCAGGATAATGCCGATTTAAGATTAACGCCAAAAGGATATGAGCTTGGTTTAGCGAGCGAAAAGAGGCTTAAAAGAATGGAGGAAAAACATAGTAAGGCTGAAAAGTTTGTTCAGTTTTTTGCAGATACTAGTGTAAAGCCAGAAGAAGCAAATCCTGTTTTAGAATCAAAAGATTCTGCATTGGTTAAGCAATCAGATAAGATGTTTAAAATATTTTCTAGACCAAACATTACCATTGACGATGTTAGAAAATTTGAGGCTGTAGAAGCATATATTCAAGAGAACGATTTGGATAACGAAATAATTGAACAAGCCGAAATTCAGGTAAAATATTCTGGATATATTTCAAAAGAAAAAAATAATGCAGATAAGTTAAGTCGATTAGAATATGTTAAGATTCCAGAAAATTTTGATTATTCTCAGATTAAGTCTATGAGTTATGAGGCGCGTGAAAAACTAAAAAAGATTCAACCAAAAACGGTCTCTCAGGCTTCAAGAATAAGTGGGGTATCGCCTAATGATATTTCGGTTCTATTGGTTTATATGGGCAGATAATTTTAAGGTTCCACGTGGAACAATTTCCATTTTCGAAAAAATAATTAAAATATTACTGGACTTTTGGATAATAAAAAAGAGCAAATAATCTATTTATCAGTTAAAGATTTTTCCGTTTCAGGAGAAAGCTTTGATTTAATTTCTAATATAGAATTTGATTTTTTAGAAACTTCGCCACAACCTTCATTGGATAAATTACCAGCTTACTATAAAAGCGAAGACTATATTTCTCATACCGATTCTAAAAGAAACCTATTTGAAAAAACTTACCATAGTATTAAAAGAATTGCTCTTAAAAGAAAACTAAAACTTATTGAAGCTTATTCAAAGGAAGGAAAATCTCTTTTGGATTTTGGTTGCGGAACAGGAGATTTTCTTCAAATAGCAAAAGATGGTGGGTGGGAAGTTTATGGTATTGAACCTAATGACGAAGCCAGAAAAATTGCTAATAAAAAAACAGAAAATTCAGTTTTTAATTCAGAAAATCTTTTGAAACTTGAAAACTCAAGGTTTGATGTTATTACGCTCTGGCATGTGCTAGAACATTTGCCAAATTTAAATGAACACATTTCAATTTTTAAAAAGCTTTTAAAACCAAAAGGAACTCTAATTATTGCCGTTCCAAATTTTAAAAGTTATGACGCCAAATTTTATAAAAACTTTTGGGCGGCTTTTGACGTTCCAAGACACCTATGGCATTTTTCAAAAACTTCAATAAGTAAATTAGTTTCAAAAGAAAACATGCATGTGGTAAAAACGTACCCCATGTTGTTTGATGCCTTTTATGTAAGTCTTCTTTCTGAAAAATATAAAACTGGGAAAATGAATCCCATTCGAGCTTTTTTAATAGGATGTCTTTCAAATTTAAAAGCAATAACTACAAAAGAGTATTCTTCCATTATTTACTGTGTTAAAAACGATAAAAACTGATTTACACACTCATATTTAAGCCAAAATAAGCTAAAACAACCAAACACCTTCCTTTTTTTTAAAAGTCGCTTAAACGGCCTCTATTTGTTTCTTTTTTGATAGTTAAAAACAATATTTGGTTTTGACTATAATAATTTTTTGTTATACTACAAAAACACCAAAGAATCCTCATTAAATTCTATTTTACTTTCCTACTTTTGTTCAAAATTAAAAAAACAAAAAATGAAAAATATTTTATATGTAGTAATGGTTCTAATTGCATTTACATCTTGTCAAAAGGAACAAAAAATTGGATATGTTGATAATGGAAAAGTAATTAATGATTATCAAGGGAAAAAAGATCTTGAGGCAAAATATCAAGCTAAAGATGCTGCTTTTCAAAAAAGAGCAGATAGCATAGGACAAGCGTTTCAATTAGAAGCCCAAACATTTCAAGCAACCGCTAAAAGCATGTCTCCAAAGGCACAACAAGAAAAATACCAAGAGCTTGGTCAAAAACAGCAAATGCTTAAACAACAAATGCAAGCTGAACAACAAGAAATTCAGCAGTCATTTCAAACAGAAATAGACACTTTAATTGTTAAAGTAAAAGGATTTGTAAAAGATTATGGTAAAACTAATGGTTATACATATATTTTAGGAACAAGTGATGCAGCTGCATCAGTATTATATGGTACTGAAGAAAATGATTTAACTCAAACAATTTTAGACGCTTTGAATAAAGAGTATAAAAAATAATTAAGATTAAAATACTGAAAATTAGAGTTTTATAAAAAAAAGTACCAAACTTTTGTTTGGTGTTTTTTTATTTTATGAATAAAAAGAGAAAGACTGAGGAATTATTTGCAAAGTAATATTTCCCTTCCCAATTAACTCGCCATCTGCTTGAATATAAGGCTTTTCATCCTGATTAATTATAATTTCTATATGGTTAGATTTAATGGATTCAACTTTTTTATGGTTGGATAGTTTACCATTAAACAAATTCCCCATGTTTTTCAGAATATCAAGTTTACTTATGTTTTTTACAATACTCACATCAAATAAACCATCAAAAGGATTTGGTGTTTTGGTAAGCTGCATACCTCCACCGGAATATTTGCATAGACCAACTAAAACCATCAGAGTATTTCCAGAATATTTTTTTGAATTGATATAAGTTGTAGAGTTGAAGTTTTTAAATGAAAGCAAACCAATAACTGCACCAAACAAATAAGCTAAAGCTCCTAACGATTTATATTTATGAACTTTATTGACTACAAAACCATCAAAGCCTACACCGGCTAAATTATTAAAGTATATTGGAGAGTTTTTTTGATTTTCAATCTCAATTTTTCCAACATCTTGACAAGATATTTTTCCTTTTTTAATGGTTTCTACAGCAAGATTTATATCCATTGGAATTTGATGGGTCTTTATCCAATCGTTTCCTGTGCCAATTGGAATTATTCCAACATGTATGTCTTTAGAAGGCATTGCTTTCTGTAACATAATACCGTTTAAAATATTATGAATTGTTCCGTCTCCACCAACACAAATAATGTTTCTAAATCCTTTTTCAATTGCTTTTTGGACTAAAGAAACACTATGTTTTGAATGTTCGGTAAATGCAAATTCATAATTAAAACCTGATAAATCTAAATAATGTTTTATTTCAGGCCACTTCCTTAGGCTTTTACCATTTCCAGAAGTTGGATTTATAATAACAAACCATTTTTTGATAGCCATTAACATTAGGCTGTTTTTTTATGAAGTAACCGTGTAAGTTTGATAGACAAGTCTGTTAAAATAATTTTAGAATTACCGTTTCTTTCAATGTGATAGATAGCATCTTGAAGCTCTTCACTAATTTCTAAAATATTACCATCATGAACAAAAGGAGCAAATTTTTCTAATTTAAAAGTGTCTGTTTTCGGTTGAAGATAAACCAGTTGTGAAGCATTATAATTTAACAATAACGCTTGCCTGAAAAAATTCAGACAAAATTGCAAGAATTGTTTTTGGGTTTCTCTACCTGTTTTAGCAATATCCTCACTCCAGTTAATCAAATCATGAATAGCAGTCTTATTTCCTTTAGCTTTAAAAGCACTTCTAATCCAAAAGATGAACCATTCTTCAAACTGTAAGTCTTCAGAATCTTGATAGATTAAATCACAGGCTTTGTTGAAATTTCCATTAGATTGATGTGCTATTTTTGTTGCTACAGCTTCTTCTAAATCGTAATTTTTAATTAGTCCATGTTTTATTACATTCTCTGACAAAGGAGGAAAATGAAGGACTTGACATCGTGATTTTATAGTATTTATAATCTGCTCTTCATCTTCAGCAATTAATATAAAAATGGTTTTGCTTGGCGGTTCTTCAATGAGTTTTAATAACTTATTAGCACAAGCAGTATTCATTTTCTCGGCCATCCAAATCAACATGACTTTATAGCCACCTTCATAGGATTTTAACGAAAGTGATTTTACAATTTCAACAGCTTCATCAACTCCAATTTGTCCTTGTTTATTATCAACCCCAAGTTGTTTATACCAATCAAATAAATTGCCATAAGGCTGCTTTTCTAAAAGTTGTCTCCATTCAGTCATAAAATGATTTGAGACTGGATGGCTGTTTATTTTATCAGTTGTAGTTACCGGAAAAGCAAAATGTAAATCAGGATGAGAAAAACTATTAAATTTTAAGTTACAAGCATGTATTCCATTATTGTTTTCTCCATTCGTGTTATTGCATAAAATGTATTGGGCATAGGCTATTGCCATTGGTAATGATCCACAACCTTCAGGGCCAACAAACAATTGTGCATGTGGAATTCTACCATTATCTACACTTTGTGTAAGATGTTTTTTTATGTATTCTTGTCCTAATATATCTTCAAATAACATAAAACAAACCTACATAATTTTTTTCATTTTGTTTTTTAAAATTTAATTTGAATAAATCAATAACTTGATTTCATGAACGGGCTATTTACTCAATATTTCTAAGGTTAAAATATTGATTTTGAAAAAATATTTACGCTTCAATCGTTTTCGTAAAAAAACACGTTTTGCAGCTCTTTTTAATTAGTTACATTTGTCAAAGAATTAGCTCTCTAAAACATTGTTTTTCAGTAAAAACGAAAACAGTAATTTAAAAAAGATAAAAAATAATAAACATAAACAAATGAAAACGCTTAACGATTTTAATTTCGCAAACAAAAAAGCATTAATACGTGTTGATTTTAATGTGCCTTTAAATGAAAAATTTGAAGTTACAGATGACACAAGAATAGTATCTGCTAAACCAACTATTATAAAAATTTTAGAAGACGGTGGAAGTTGTATATTAATGTCTCACTTAGGACGACCAAAAGGAGTTCAAGACGAATTTTCATTAAGACATATAGCACAGAAAGTTGAAGATATTTTAGGGGTTGAAGTGAAATTTGTTGATGAATGTGTTGGTCCGAAAGCCGAAGCTGCAGCAGCAAGTTTAGAGCCAGGACAAATATTGTTACTTGAAAATTTGCGTTTTCATAAAGAAGAAGAAGCTGGTGATAAAGCATTTTCTGAACAACTTTCCAAATTAGGAGATATTTATGTAAATGATGCTTTTGGAACAGCTCACAGAGCACATGCTTCCACAACTATTGTAGCTCAATTTTTCCCAAATAATAAATGTTTTGGTTATTTATTAGCACAAGAAATTGAAAGCATTGAAAAAGTAATGAAAACTGGAGAAAAACCTGTATTAGCAGTACTTGGAGGAGCTAAAGTGTCTTCAAAAATTACTATTATAGAGAATATTCTTGACAAAGTTGACCACTTAATAATTGGTGGAGGTATGTCGTTTACTTTTGTTAAAGCTCAAGGTGGAAAAATTGGAAATTCAATTTGCGAGGATGATAAAATGGAACTTGCTTTGGATATTTTAAAACAAGCAAAAGCTAAAAATGTTCAGGTGCATATTCCTGTTGATGTGATTGCAGCAGACAAGTTTAGTAATGATGCCAATACTCAAATAGTTGATATTGATAAAATCCCAGACGGATGGGAAGGTGTTGATGCCGGACCAAAATCGCTTGCTATTTTTCATGATATAGTTATGGAAAGCAAAACAATTTTATGGAATGGACCATTAGGTGTTTTTGAAATGGAAAGTTTTGCAAAAGGAACCATAGCCTTAGGAAATTCAATTGCTGAATCAACCAAAAACGGAGCTTTTTCTTTAGTTGGAGGAGGTGATTCTGTCGCAGCTGTAAAACAATTTGGATTTGAAGATAAAGTAAGTTATGTGAGTACTGGAGGCGGTGCCATGTTAGAAAGTTTAGAAGGAATTGTATTACCAGGAATTGCAGCTATTTTAGAATAAATCAATTAAAATTTTCTATTTAAACTAAAAAATACGATTTTAGCAATACCATCGTTTATAAATAAACAAAAAAACACATGGCATTGCGAATTTTCATAATAGTTTTAATAGCAAATATAGGACTCGGTTTCGGGCAAACGAAAGATTCTTTATCTTCTCAAAAAATCAAATTAAATGATTCTTTGATCGATGGGAGCATAGACCTGAGTAAGGTTATTAAAGCTGAAATAGACAGTATTTCAGCTTTAAGTTTTTTAGATAATGACCATGCTGCAAACTTAGACGAAAAGTGGTTGGAAGAGTTGTATAGCAATGATTTGTATGATACCATTTATAATTCAATTACAGGCCTTACTTATGAAGAAGTTGATTATCCAGAACTTTCTACAGACACACTTAAAGCAAGATTAAAAGAGTTAAGCTCTAAAACGCCTTTTAACGTTGAGTATAATTCTGGATTAGAAAGTGTTATTAAATCATATTTAAAAAACAGAAGGGAAACACTTCAAAAGCTTATTACTTTAAGTGCATATTATTTTCCTATGTTTGAGCGTGAGTTGGATAGCCATGATCTCCCTCTTGAAATCAAATATTTATCAATCGTAGAATCGGCTCTTAAACCAAGGGTAAAATCTCGTGTTGGCGCAACAGGGTTATGGCAGTTTATGTATAGCACGGGTAAAATGTATGGATTAGACGTAAGTAGTTATGTTGATGAAAGATGTGATCCTATTAAATCAACTGAAGCTGCCACCAAATATTTATCAAAGCTATATGAAATTTTTGGTGATTGGGATTTAGCATTAGCGGCTTATAATTCTGGCCCAGGAAATGTAACAAAAGCCATTAGACGTTCAGGAGGTTATCAAAATTATTGGAATATCAGACATAATTTACCTCGTGAAACAGCTGGGTATTTACCTGCATTTTTAGCTACCATGTATATTTTTGAATATGCAGAAGAACATGGATTTAAGAAGGCTAAACCAGAATTTGCTTATAAAGAAACCGATACTGTCATTGTAAAACAGATGATAACGTTTGATCAGGTTTCAGAAGTAACAGGAGTTCCAGTTGAAGAATTGCAGTTTTTAAATCCATCATATAAATTAGATATCATACCGTTTATTAAAGATGAAAACTATACTTTGCGTTTACCTAGAAACGTAATTGGCCCTTTTGTAAATAATGAAAAACAAATTTATGCTTATGCTAAGGCAGAATTTGATAAACGCGAAAAACCATTACCGCAGTTTTTTGAAGCAGATAGCAAAACAACTTATCGGGTTAAATCAGGAGATTTTTTAGGAAAAATTGCACGACATTATGGTGTTAGAGTAAGTCAAATTAAACAATGGAATGGTTTAAGAACCAACAATATAAGTGTAGGGCAACGACTAACTATTTATCCAACAAAACCTCATTTTGTGACAAGTTCTACCGTAGCTAAAACTACTGTTCATAAGCAAAATTCTGGAAATGGAGAGTACTATACGGTTAAAGAAGGAGACTCCTTATGGAGCATCTCCCAAAAATTTTCTGGAGTTTCTGTTCAAAATATTAAAGATTGGAACGATATTAGTGGTAATCATTTAAAACCAGGAATGAAACTTAAAATATCAAAAGGATAAGTTCCTTTTAACTTTAATTAAATCATGAAAAAATCTTTTTTAATTACATTACTATTAGTCCTTATTTTCTCATGTGGAGACGACAAATCAAAAAACAATAAAATACTTTCTGATTCTTCGGGAAACATCAATAACATATCGGTTGTTGTTGATAATGATATGTGGAGTGGAAGTGTGGGAGAATCTATTAGATCCATACTAGCAACAACAGTTGATGGATTGCCACAAGACGAACCTATGTTTAGCATGAACCAAATTCCCCCTTCGGTTTTTAGTGGCTTTGTTACCAAAAATAGAACGATTTTAAAAATAGAAGTACATGATAAAGCAGCATTTGCAGTTTTTGATGATGTCTATGCTAAACCACAAAAAGTTGTAGTTGTTTCAGGACCAAGCAAAGAAGCCATAACAAATGAAATCACTTCAAATGCTTCAAAAATAATTAATGCTTTTAAAAGTGAAGAACTTAAGGAAAAGCAAAGACGTATTAATTTGTCACTACACAACGACAAGTCAATTGAAGATAAATTAGGTGTTAGCATTAAGTTTCCAACAGCTTATAGAGTTGCAAAAGAAGACAACAAATTTTTTTGGATTCGTAAGGATATCAAAACAGGCTCCATGAATTTAATGTTATATGAGTTGCCATATGAAGTTGTAAAACGAAGCGATAGTGTTGTTAATACAATTATTAAAATAAGAGATTCTATTGGTGAAAAATACATTCCAGGACCAGTTGAAGGCTCTTATATGATTACAGAAAACGCTTATACACCATTTCATTTTGAAACAACCTTAGACAAAAAACCTGCTTTAGAAACAAAAGGCCTATGGGATGTTAAAAATGCATTTATGTCTGGCCCGTTTATAAATTATACTATTGAAGATAAAGAAAATAAAAGATGGCTAGTTATAGAGGGCTTTGTTTTTGCGCCTTCGGTTGAAAAAAGAGATTACATGTTTGAATTAGAGGCAATAATTAGCTCTGTAAAAATCAAATAGATAGATAAAAAAATAAAAAAAAGCCAACACATCGTGTTGGCTTTTTTTAAAAGAAGTCATTATTCTTTTTTATTGTCTTTTTTATCGTCTTCCTTGCTAGCGTCTTTAAACTCTTTAATGCCGCTACCAAGTCCTCTCATTAATTCAGGTATTTTCTTCCCTCCAAACAATAATAAAACAACTACAACAATCAGAATAATTTGAGGTGCTCCAATTACCAACGGTAACATATATAAACTCATAACGTATGTTTTTAAAGAACAAAGTTAATAATTAAAGTTTAATAAAAACGTTTTAAACATAACTTTAGCATAAAGCAATAACGTCTTGCGATATTTTTATTTAATTTTGTTTTTAACATGAGTAAAAAAAAGAAAAACCCTAGCAGATTAGGCAGAAAACTCCTTGATAAGTATAGGCTAGTTATACTTAATGAGGAAACATTTGAAGAGCGCGTCTCATTCAAACTAAACAGATTAAACGTTTTTGTTTTAGCATCGTTATCAACTATTATCTTAATTGTTTTAACTACAGTTTTAATAGCTTTCACATCTTTAAGGGAATACATTCCAGGATATTCTTCTACCGCTTTAAAAAAGAAGGCAACAGAATTGAGTTATAAAACAGATTCCTTACAACAAATTCTTATTATGAATGAGAAATATTATGCTTCTATAAAAAAGGTTTTGCAAGGAGATGTAAGTTCGGTAGATTTTAATAGAGACTCTATAATTCAAGCAGTAAAATTAGAAGCAAGTCAAGTTGATTTAAATCCTATTTCAGAAGATTCATTATTACGCCAAAAAGTGGATAAAGAAGACAAATACAATCTATTTGAATCGGCCACATCAGCTACAAACTTTGTGTTATTTCCACCTGCCAATGGCCCTATAAGTGAGTCATATAATGTAAAGGAAAAGCATTTTGCCGTTGATATTGTAGTTGCAAAAAACACGCCAATAAAATCTACCGCAGATGGTGTTGTTATCTTTGCAGAATGGACGGCAACAACAGGTTATGTTATAATTATAGAACACAGTTATGGTTTAATTTCTGTATATAAACATAATGCATCTTTAACTAAGTCTCAAGGCGATTTGGTTAAAGCAGGAGAAGTTATTGCCACGGCTGGAAATTTAGGAGAACTTTCCACTGGTCCACATTTACATTTTGAACTGTGGAATGATGGATACCCTATCAATCCAACAAACTTTATAGATTTTAAATAATGCTATCAATAAAATCTGCTTTAGCAAAACCATTTGCAAAAATTGTCTTTAACCGCATTCAAAAATGGGCTAAAAATCCTATTGAAACCCAAGAAAAGGTATTTCAAGATTTAATTAGTAAGGCGGCTGAAACTGAATTTGGTAAAAATCATGACTTTATTAGTATCAACTCTTATCATGATTTTATTAAAAGAGTTCCTGTAAGGGATTATGAAGATATTAAGCATTATATTGAAAAAGTAGTTGCAGGAAAAGAAAATGTACTTTGGCCAGATAAACCTATTTATTTTGCAAAAACATCAGGAACCACTTCAGGTTCTAAATATATTCCTATAACAAAGGAAAGTATGCCTTATCATATAGAGGCCGCCAGAAATGCAATTCTGCTTTACATTCACGAAACAGGAAACAGCAAGTTTGTTGATGGGAAAATGATTTTCTTACAAGGAAGTCCAATTTTAGACAAAAAAAACGGAATTCAATTAGGCAGGCTTTCAGGAATTGTTGCGCATTATGTTCCTAAATATCTTCAAAAAAACAGATTGCCTTCTTATGAAACGAATTGTATTGATGACTGGGAAACAAAAGTAGATGCTATTGTTGAAGAAACACTTCCAGAGAACATGACAGTTATTTCAGGAATACCTTCATGGGTACAAATGTATTTTGAAAAACTTCAACAAAAAACAGGAAAAAAAGTAGGCGATATTTTTAAGAATTTTAATCTATTTATTTTTGGAGGCGTTAATTACGAACCGTACAGAGCGAAGTTTGAGAATTTAATTGGAAGAAAAGTTGATAGTATAGAATTATATCCAGCTAGTGAAGGATTTTTTGCATTTCAAGATAAGCGAAATGAAAAAGGGATGTTACTATTATTAAATTCTGGAATTTTTTATGAGTTTATTAAGGCAGATGAATTTTTTAGTGAAAACCCTAAACGAATTACCATTAAAGATGTTGAACTAGGAGTAAACTATGTCATGATTATTTCAACCAGCGCCGGTCTTTGGGCATACAATATTGGTGATACTGTTGAATTTACATCATTAAAACCATATAGGGTTATTGTTTCAGGAAGAATTAAACATTTCATTTCGGCTTTTGGAGAACATGTAATAGGTAAAGAAGTAGAACACGCTATGTTAGATGCAACCACGGGAACTTCCATTAGAATTACAGAATACACAGTTGCTCCTCAAATAACACCTAACGAAGGATTACCATATCATGAATGGTTTGTTGAGTTTGAAAACGAACCTGATGACTTGTTGGGATTAGCAAAAAAAATTGATGAATCACTTCAAAAACAAAACTCCTATTATTTTGATTTAATCAATGGAAAAGTTTTACAACCATTAAAAATAACAAAAATTAAAAAGGATGGGTTTCAAGAATACATGAAATCCATTGGAAAACTAGGAGGCCAAAACAAAATACCTCGACTGTCAAATGATAGAAAGATTGTTGAGGTTTTCCCTCAACTAAATTTAGTTAAATAGTAGTATCTTTGCTCAGTAAAAAATGTATGAAAGATAAAAAAAGACACGAGCGAACTAGAGCTCAAGAAAGTACAAATGCCATTGAACGAATGTATATCACTATGCGTCATTTGTTTAACAGGGGTTTTTATAAACCCATGGGAATTTCTGGCGAAACCTTAAGGCAATCATTATTATTATTACGTCCTGAAATTTATGGGTCAATAGGAGATGAAAAGGCAGAACTAAACGGGTTACTTTATGTAATTGAAAGACTTCCTCAAGGCATAGAAGAATGCACTTTTATTAATTTAACAAGCGATGAAGGATATTCAAACTCACATTTTGTACCAATAATTCCAGAAAAAAGAAGGCGTAATTGTTATAGGATAGATTCTGAACAAATGAATATTGAAATTACTCGTGGGCGTTCAGAAATCTACGATATTTTAACGCATTTAACCTTTCTTTTTATTGAATCACATAAAATCAGCAATCGTGTTTTAATAGATGAAATTGGTTCTACTACCAGAGATTGGGTGAAACTTGAAAGTGCTGCTTTATCAAGAAAAAAACTAACCCAACAAGAGCGAGAAATAGCCATAACCCATATGGCAAATATTTTAGGAAGAACCTTTAATGAATTACAAGAAATTTATGACGATTTTGCTACGGATTCTCAGCCAGAGAGATTGCTTCACATTATTTATTGGTTAGGAAAATTAGCCATTGAAGAACAGATAAACAACAATAAGAGAACCATTACTTTTAGCCCTGTTTTAAGAGAACGGTTAGGGCATCATATTCATGGAGAAGTTTGGGCAGATGACATAAAAGAAGTACTTTTTAAAAATGATTTATTAGACAGGCCAATTCATATCATTAGCGCAAACATGCATAGTGTAATGAATTCGTTGTTTGCTCCAAAAGCCTTAAAACCTCTTCTTGCCAAAAAGGCTATTTTTGAAATATATGAAGCTTTAAGTATTGGTAGCAATAGTGATTTACGTAATAAAGTAACCAAAGAAGCGTTACAAAACGGAATGATATTTATTGCAGATAAATCTGGAACCAATATTGACGTTCAAATTTTTGACACAGCTAAAATTGATTTTTCAAATGTAGATATTCAAGCTAATGAAGCTGTTATAAAATCTGAAAAACCGGTAATTCTTGTTATGGATTATGCGTTTGGTGAGCAAGCTTATGAAACCATAGATGAATTGCTAAAGCCTTATAAAGCAAAAGGGAAAAAAGTACATCTTAATGTAGAATCTGTTTCTATTATGGGAAAAGCAGGTATTTTAGAAGGAGGCAAAGGAGACATTATGATTCCAACAGCCCACATTTTTGAAGGAACTGCAGACAATTATCCTTTTAAAAATGAGTTATCAAAAACAGACCTTGAAGGACAAGGGGTTGATGTGTATGAAGGCGCTATGATCACCGTTTTAGGAACCTCATTACAAAACAAAGATATTTTAAAATTCTTTTTTAACTCAACCTGGAGTGTCATTGGTTTGGAAATGGAAGGAGCCCATTACCAAAAAGCCATTCAATCGGCTTCAAAAGTGAGGGGAAGTATAAGTCCTAATGTTAAAGTAAGATATGCTTATTATGCTAGTGATAATCCGTTAGAAACAGGTAGCACTTTAGCATCAGGTGGCTTAGGGACTTCAGGAGTAAAACCAACATATTTAATAACCAGAAAAATATTAGAACAACTATTTAACTAACACAAATATATAATTATGAGTAAAGAATTGCCAGAACCACAGCAATCAGAAGAAGTCGATTTAGGACAATTATTCAAATTAATTGGAAATGCTTTTGACCGTTTTTTTAAGTTTATTGGAAGCATTTTAAAGAATATATTTTTAGCATTTGTATGGTTTGTGTTTTTTATTAAAAAACATACTTTAAAATTTATAATTGCAGCAGCTGTTGGTATAGGTTTAGGGTTTTTATTAGAAAAAACCACAGAACCAGTCTATAAATCGTCTGCCACAATTAAGCAAAACTATCGAACAGGTGAAAACTTATATAGTTCTATTGGTTACTACCAAGATTTAGTAAATCAAAATGATGTAGGCACGCTAAAAAAATCACTGAATATAGAAGAATCAGAAGCTGCTTCTATTTTAGGTTTCGATATAAAGCCTGTTGTTACAGAAAATGAAAAACTTCAAAATTTTGATGCTTATATCAAAACATTAGATTCTACCGTTGCTTCAAAAGTAACTTATGAAGATTTTATAAGCAATTCAGAAGCTTATACTTACAAGTATCAGCAAATTGAAATAAAAGCAAAGGCAAGAAATAATTTTAAAAAAGTATTTGATAAGATCATTGATAATATAGATACTAATGAATTCTTTAAAAGAGAACAGGAAAAGGATTTAACACAATTAGAAGGAGAAGAAGAAACTCTTTTAGAGGCTTTAAAACAATCGGATTCTCTACAAAACACCTATAAGCGTGTATTAGAGAAGGTAATAGATAAAGAAAAAACAGCACAAACGAGTATAACAATTGAAGGATCTACCCAAACTGATAAAACAAAAGAATTTGATTTGTATAAAAGTGATTTAGAAATAAGAGAGAAGTTGGTTGAAAATAGAAGAAAACAAGCTGACAAAAAATATGTTATTGAAGTAATATCTAGTAAGCAAGAAAGTGGTATAATAGATAAAACAAAGGTAATATTTGGAAAATCAATCAGCGCTAAAAGGTTTTATGTTATAGCACTTGTTTTTCTAACTTTTATAGCCTTGTTAGGTTTAGAGTTTATTAAATTTTTAGAGAAATTTAAAAACTAATAAATGAATATATTAGTTACTGGTGGTGCGGGATTTATTGGGTCACATGTAGTGAGACTATTTGTGGAAAAATATCCAAATTACCTTATTTTTAATTTGGACGCCCTTACTTATGCTGGTAATTTAGAGAACTTAAAAGACATTGAAGATAAATCGAATTATACTTTTTTAAAAGGTGATATAACAGACGAAGTATTTATAAGCAGCATATTTGAAGCATATAAGTTTGATAGGGTGATTCATTTAGCAGCAGAGTCTCATGTAGACAGATCCATAAAAGACCCCTTAGCCTTTGTTAAAACGAATGTGATAGGCAGCATGATTCTTTTAAACGCATTTAAAAATACTTGGAAAGATGACTTTAATAATAAATTGTTTTATCACATAAGTACTGATGAAGTTTATGGAACTTTAGGGGAAGCAGGATTGTTTACAGAAAAAACCTCATATAATCCGAATTCTCCCTATTCAGCATCAAAGGCCAGTTCTGATCATTTTGTAAGAGCTTATGGCGAAACGTATAACTTGCCATATCTTATTACCAATTGTTCAAATAATTATGGACAAAATCAATTCCCTGAAAAGTTAATTCCTTTATTTATCAATAATATCATCAATAATAAATCATTGCCTGTTTATGGAGACGGTAATTATACCAGAGATTGGCTATATGTGATTGATCATGCCAGAGCTATTGATTTGATTTTTCATAAGGGAACTATTGGAGAAACTTATAATATTGGTGGTTTCAACGAATGGAAAAATATAGATTTGGTTAAGTTGTTATGTAAACAGATGGACTATAAATTAAATAGACCAGAAGGGACATCACAAAAGCTAATTGCTTATGTTAAAGACCGTCCTGGGCATGATTTAAGATATGCTATAGATGCCTCAAAAATAAACAAAGAATTGGGTTGGAAACCTTCTGTGACTTTTGAAGAAGGACTTTCTTTAACAATAGATTGGTATTTAAACAATGAAGATTGGCTAAAAAATGTAACTTCAGGGGAATATCAAAAGTATTATCAAAAGCAATATAACTAGATGAAAGGAATTATATTAGCAGGCGGCTCAGGAACAAGGCTTCACCCCTTAACATTATCAGTAAGTAAGCAGCTCATGCCTATTTATGATAAACCTATGATTTACTATCCGCTTTCTACTTTAATGTATGCTGGGATTAATGAAGTATTAATAATTTCAACCCCGAAAGATTTACCGTTATTCAAAGAGTTGTTGGGTGATGGCAAAAAGTATGGCTGTAGATTTGAATATGCCGTTCAAGAACATCCAAACGGATTAGCTGAGGCATTTATTATAGGTGAAGATTTTATTGGAAAAGATAAAGTTGCTTTAATTTTAGGAGATAATATTTTTTATGGAACAGGTTTAGCAAAACTTTTACAAGAAAATAATGATCCCGAAGGAGGTATTATTTACGCTTATCGAGTGCATGATCCAGAGCGTTATGGTGTAGTAGAATTTAGTAATGATGGTCATGTCATATCAATTGAAGAAAAGCCTAAAGAGCCAAAATCAAATTATGCAGTTCCGGGTGTTTATTTTTATGATAATTCGGTAGTTGAAATAGCCAAAAACATCAAGCCAAGCCATAGAGGGGAGCTGGAAATAACCGATGTAAATAAAGAATATTTAAAGCAAGGAAAGCTTAACGTAAGTATTTTGGATAGAGGAACCGCTTGGTTAGATACTGGAACCTTTCAATCCTTAATGCAGGCGTCTCAATTTGTGGAGGTTATTGAAGAACGACAAGGTTTAAAAATTGGCGCTATTGAAGGCGCAGCTTACGAGATGGGATTTATCAATGAAGATCAATTTATAGCTTTAGCAGAGCCCTTATTAAAAAGCGGTTATGGGAAGAATTTATTAGGTTTATTACATCGCAAAGGGTGATGGCTTTATTATAAAGGGATGAGATTCCTCACTGTGTTCGGAATGACAGAGATTTGTAAGATGCTGTTTTGTCATTTCGACGTTAGGAGAAATCCCATTAATGAATAATTTTAGAGAATAGAAAAATACATGGTTATAAAAGAAACTAAATTAAAAGGTTGTTTTATATTGGAGCCTAAAGTTTTTGGAGATAGCAGAGGTTATTTTTTTGAAAGTTTCAACCAAAAAAAATTTAATGATTTAGTAGGGCTGGAGATTAATTTTAATCAGGATAATGAATCTTTCTCTACTAAAGGTGCTTTAAGAGGCTTACATTATCAAGTAGGAGAGTATGCCCAAGCAAAATTGGTAAGAGTTATAAAAGGAAATGTCTTAGATATTGCTGTAGATATTAGAAAAGATTCTCCCACTTTTGGAGAGTATGTATCGTTGGAGCTATCGGAAGAAAATAAAGCACAATTATTTATTCCACGAGGCTTTGCTCATGGCTTTATTGTGTTAAGTGACTCTGCAATCTTTTCGTATAAATGTGATAATTTTTATAATAAGGAATTTGAAAGGGGTATTATTTATAATGATAAAGATTTAAATATAGATTGGAAATTTGATGAAAAAGAATTCATCATTTCTGAAAAAGATTTAAAATTGCCAACCTTAAAAGAAGCTGTTTTATGACAACTATTTTGGTCACTGGAAGCCATGGACAATTAGCAAGCTGTATAAAAGATGTTGAAAAAAAGTATGCCAATTTAGATGTTATTTATACAGATTTTTTGGAACTGAATATTTGTGATTTAAATCAAGTTCAAGCTTTTTTTAAAGCTAATAAACAAATAAATTATTGCATCAATTGTGCAGCTTATACAGCTGTTGATAAGGCGGAAAATGAAATTGATAAAGCTTTTGATATCAATGCAAGAGGAGCAAAAAATGTAGCTTTAGCATGTAACGAGTACGGAGTTGTTTTAATTCATATTTCCACAGACTTTGTATTTGATGGTGAAAAAAGTGAGCCTTACATAGAAACAGATGTTGCTAATCCAATTAGCGTGTATGGAGCGTCTAAATTGCAGGGAGAAGTTGAAATACAGCAATTATTAAAAGAACATTTTATTATAAGAACCTCATGGTTGTATTCTGAGTATGGTCAGAATTTCATGAAAACTATGTTACGATTAGCCGAAACAAGAGATGAAATTAGCGTAGTTGGGGACCAAATTGGGACACCTACTTATGCAGGAGATTTAGCAGAAGTTATATTAACCATTATCGATTCTAAAAGTGAATCTTATGGTATTTATCATTATAGCAATGAAGGAGTGGTGAGCTGGTATGAGTTTGCTAAGGCGATTTTTGAATTATATCATAAAAAGATAAAAGTTGTTTCCATTGTAACAACTGATTATCCAACACCTGCAAAGCGACCTAGATACAGCGTTTTAAGCAAAGTGAAAATTAGAAGCCAGTTTGCTGTTTCTATATTAGATTGGAGTTTGAGTCTAGAAAGAACTCTTAAAAAGTGTGTTGTAAATTAATTTTAGACTTCTTTTGGTTCAAAAAAAAATGTTAATTTCATAGAGCTAAAGTTATAAGGAAAAAAGGGAATTGTGTAAGGCATTATAGGCTTAGAAAGGAAAGATTAAGTTATGTTGAAGGCTTCTATTATTCTTGTTTGAAGATAGTCTACATACAATAGATAAATACCGATAAGCAACCAATGACAGTATTAATTAGTATGAATTATCTTGCTTAGATAAAGTATTATGGTATTTTTGCAAAGGAGTTGTTAAGCTCAATATAAATAGAAAATAGATGAAAAAGAAAGTAGCCTTAATAACAGGGGTAACAGGTCAAGATGGCGCTTATTTAAGTGAATTTTTATTAAAAAAAGGATATGAAGTTCATGGCGTGAAAAGACGGTCCTCATTGTTTAACACTGATAGAATAGATCATTTGTATCAAGATCCTCATATTGAAAACAGAAACTTTTTTCTTCATTATGGCGATTTAACAGATAGTACCAACTTAACGCGGTTGATTCAAGAAGTTCAGCCTGATGAAATTTATAATTTGGCAGCTATGAGCCATGTTCACGTGTCTTTTGAGATGCCAGAATATACTGCAAATGCTGATGGTATAGGTACTTTAAGACTTTTAGAGGCCATTAGGCTTTTAGGAATGGAAAAGAAAACAAGAATTTATCAAGCCTCTACATCAGAATTGTATGGTAAAGTTCAAGAAGTTCCTCAAACCGAAATAACTCCATTTTATCCGAGAAGCCCTTATGCTGTAGCAAAAATGTATGCCTATTGGATAACTGTAAACTATAGAGAAGCATACGGTATGTTTGCGTGTAACGGTATTTTATTTAATCATGAGTCGCCTATTCGAGGAGAGACTTTTGTGACACGAAAAATTACAAGAGCGTCTTCAAGGATAGCTTTAGGTCTTCAGGATAAATTTTATCTAGGAAACTTGGATGCACAACGTGACTGGGGTCATGCCAAAGATTATGTTCGTATGATGTGGATGATTCTTCAAGCAGATGAAGCTGAAGATTGGGTGATTGCGACCAATAAAACAACAACAGTACGTGATTTTGTTAAAATGAGTTTTGCTGAAGTTGGCATAGAATTAGAATTTAAAGGAAAAGGAGTAGATGAAAAGGCCTTTGTAAAATCTTGTAACAATACGGAGTATCAATTACCAGTAGGAAAAGAAGTGCTTTCTGTAGATCCTAAATATTTCAGACCAACAGAAGTGGACTTGTTAATAGGTGATGCCACGAAAGCGAAAGAAAAGTTAGGATGGGTTCCAGAGTATGATTTACAGGCCTTGGTAAAAGATATGATGCAAAGTGACGTTAAGCTCATGAAGAAGCAGCAGTATTTGAAAGATGGTGGATATAAAATCATGAATTATTTCGAATAATGTCATCCCGAGCGCAGTCGAGGGAATAATATTTTTATACGTCTAAAAGAAAAGTAACATAGTGGATGAAACTTTATTATGTTTATATAGTACGTTGTAGTGATAATTCCTTGTATACTGGGATAACAAATAATATAGAAAGAAGAGTTTATGAGCATAATGTAGGAGTATTAAAAAGTACCTACACCTATAAAAGGAGACCTGTAATATTGGTTTTAGTCAAGAATTTTTGGAACCTAAGCAGGCTATTACCTTTGAAAAGACTCTTAAAAAATGGAGTAAGAAAAAGAAAGAAGCATTAATTAAAGGAGATTTTGAAATGTTACAAATACTAGCAGAGTGCAGAAATGCTACACATTTTAAATATAAATCTTAAATTTTGCGCCCTCGACTACGCTCGGGGTGACAATTAAATTAGTAAAGGAATAGAAAACTGAATGAATAAGAATTCCAAAATTTATGTTGCAGGGCACCGAGGTTTGGTGGGAAGTGCTATTTTAAAAAATCTCCAGGATAAAGGCTATAATAATATTGTTACACGGACGCACAAGGAATTAGATTTGACAAATCAAATAGCTGTTGCTTCATTTTTTGAAAAAGAACATCCCGAGTACGTGTTTTTAGCAGCGGCTAAGGTTGGAGGCATTGTGGCTAACAATATATACAGGGCAGATTTTATTTATGAAAATATGATGATTCAAAACAATGTGATTCATCAAAGTTATTTACATAAAGTTAAAAAGCTATTGTTTTTAGGAAGCACTTGTATTTATCCTAAAAACGCACCACAACCCATGAAAGAAGAGTATCTGTTAACTGATACTTTAGAATACACCAATGAACCATATGCAATTGCAAAAATAGCAGGAATAAAAATGTGTGAAAGTTACAATTTACAATACGGAACCAATTTTATATCGGTTATGCCAACCAATTTATATGGTCCTAATGATAATTTTGACTTAGAGAAATCACATGTATTGCCAGCACTTATTCGTAAAATCCACTTAGCAAAGTTATTATCTGAATCAAAATATGATGAAGTGATTAAAGATTTAGGAGCCAATTCTATTGAAGACGCTAAAAAATATTTAAACAAATTTGGTGTTTCTGAAAATAGTGTTGAAATATGGGGTTCCGGAAAACCAAGACGTGAATTTTTATGGAGTGAAGATATGGCCGATGCCTGCGTGTTTTTAATGGAGAACAGAGATTTTAGTGATTGTCATTCTGAACTTGTTTCAGAATCTCATGAAAATGTAGAAATCAAAAATACCCATATCAATATTGGAACCGGTAAGGATATTTCTATTAAAGAACTTGCTGAAACAATTAAGAATATAGTTGGCTTCAAAGGTGATTTAGTTTTTAATACCGAAAAACCAGATGGGACTTTGCAAAAACTGACAGATGTTTCTAAGTTAAATGATTTAGGCTGGAGACATACAATTGAACTTGAAGAAGGAATAAATGATTTGTATAATTGGTATATATTCAATTGTCATAAATAGAAAAACTAAAATTTAAAATAGAAAATTATTAAAAGAGGTTATAAAAAATAATTTAATTTAGAATAAAAAAACATGCTAGATTTAAACGGAAAATCAATATTGATTACTGGAGGAACAGGTTCTCTTGGCAAAGCATTAACAAGTCATATTCTGACTAAATACCCTAAAACAAGAAGACTTATAATCTATTCAAGAGATGAGCAGAAGCAGTTTCAAATGGCTCAAGAATATCCAGAGGATAAATTTCCACAAATAAGATATTTCATTGGAGATGTTAGAGATAGAGAACGTTTAACAAGAGCTTTTCAGGGTGTAAATTATGTAATTCATGCCGCTGCAATGAAACATGTTCATATAGCAGAGTATAACCCTGATGAATGTATTAAAACGAATATTGGGGGTGCGGAAAATGTAGTTGAGGCTTGTTTGAAAACGAAAGTTGAACGAGTAGTAGCCTTATCTACCGATAAAGCATGTGCACCTATAAACTTATATGGTGCTACAAAATTAACCTCAGATAAACTTTTTATAGCAGCAAATAATATTAAAGGTCAAAACCCAATTAAATTTTCTGTTGTAAGATATGGGAATGTTATGGGGTCCAACGGATCAGTAATTCCATTCTTTATTAATAAAAAAACTCTAGAGAATAAATTACCAATAACAGACCCTAACATGACCCGTTTTAATATTTCATTACAGGGAGGTGTAGATATGGTGATGCATGCGTTAGAACATGCTTGGGGTGGAGAATTATTTGTTCCTAAAATCCCTTCTTATAAAATTATGGA
The DNA here is from genome assembly GCF_043876835.1 of Gaetbulibacter sp. M235. NCBI lineage: Bacteria > Pseudomonadati > Bacteroidota > Flavobacteriia > Flavobacteriales > Flavobacteriaceae > Gaetbulibacter > Gaetbulibacter sp. M235. The sequence continues at coordinate 489,273 of NZ_JBAWJZ010000001.1, read as the reverse complement.
TGTTGCTGAAGCTATTGGGCCAAATTGTGAAAAACCAGTTGTTGGAATTCGTCCTGGAGAAAAAGTTCATGAAGAAATGATAACACCATCCGATTCATTTTATACTTATGATTTAGGAAAATATTATGCCATTTTACCAACAATGCATGAATGGGATTTAAATGATTTTATTAAGAAATTTAATGCTAAAAAAGTGAAATTAGGATTTAGTTATAATTCTGGAGAAAATGAAGAATGGGAAACGGTTGAGAGCTTAAGAGAGTTAATTAAAGAACATGTGGATGCTACTTTTGAAGTATGATGGAAAATAAAATAATACCTTACGGAAGACAGTACATTGAACAAGACGACATTGATGCAGTTGTAAAAGCACTTAATGCAGATTTTTTAACACAAGGCCCTAAAGTCAAAGAGTTTGAAGAAAAATTTGCTGAATATATAGGTGTAAAATATGCTGTAGCTGTAAATAATGCCACATCTGGTTTACATTTAGCCGTTTTAGCATTGGGTTTAAAAAAGGGCGAACGAGTTATTACAACACCAATTACCTTTGCTGCATCGGCTAATTGTGTTAGATATACAGGAGGTGAAGTTTGGTTTGCTGATATAGACCCAGATACTTATCTTTTATCTTTAGAAAGCACTAAAAAACTAATTGAAAGCAAACCAAAAGGTTTTTTCAAAGGAATCATCCCTGTTGATTTTGCAGGTTTGCCAGTAGATTTGGAAAGATTTAAAGAACTAGCTAAGCTACATAATTTATGGATTATTGAAGATGCTTGTCATGCACCGGGAGGCTTTTTTAAAGATTCTAAAGGAAACAAACAAATGTGTGGAAATGGAAATTATGCCGATATTGGTGTTTTTTCGTTTCATCCTGTAAAACATATTGCTTGTGGAGAAGGAGGTATGATAACCACAAATTCTGAAAAATTTTATAAGAAACTTTCTTTGCTCAGAACTCATGGTATTACCAAAGATAATATGGAAGAAAATCATGGTGGCTGGTATTACGAGATGCAAGAACTTGGTTTTAATTACAGATTAACAGATATACAATCTGCTTTAGGCATTACGCAGCTCGCCAAGAACGATATAGGTGTAAAAAGGAGAAATGAAATTGCGGATAAATATAAAAAAGCATTTAAAAATAAAATAAAACACCAAAGCCTCCCGCAAGACACTTATAATGCACATCATCTATTTGTTATAGAAGTATCAGACAGAAAGGGCTTATATGATTTTTTAAGATCCCATAATATTTTTGCTCAAATACATTATATACCAGTACATATGCTGCCATATTATAAAACTATTGGGTATGAAAATACCAATTTAAATCATTCGGAAAATTATTATTCTAAATGTGTTAGTTTACCCATGTACCCCAGTTTGTCAAATGAAGAGCAATCATTCGTAATAGAAAAAGTATTATCATACATTAATGGCTAATTTAGCAATTATACCAGCCAGAGGTGGCAGTAAGCGCATTCCCAAAAAAAACATTAAGAGTTTTAATGGAAAACCTATTATTGCGTATGTTATAGATGCAGCACTAAGAAGCAATCTTTTTGATGAAATAATGGTATCTACTGATGATGAAGAAATCGCGAATACAGCCAAGGCATTTGGAGCAACCGTGCCTTTTTTTAGAAGCACCGACAATGCGAATGATTATGCAACATTGTCAGATGTACTAATAGAAGTTATTGACCATTATACTAAAGCAGGTAAAGTATTCAAAAACATTTGCTGTTTTTTACCGACAGCAGCACTAATAACTCCCAATAAAATTATTGAAGCGTTTCATGTTTTAGCTAAACAAAAGTTTAAAACAGTTGTTCCGGTAATTAGATTTACATATCCTATTCAAAGAGCGTTAAAAGATGTTGATGGCTTATTACAAATGAGAGAGGTTGAACACATCAATACAAGATCCCAAGATTTAGAACCATGTTTTCACGATTCCGGACAATTTTATTGGTTAAACACGGAAGCGTTTCTTTCAGAAAAAAAGGTATTTACCTCAAATACAGGATATATTGAATTAAAAGAATATGAAGCTCAAGACGTTGACACACTAGATGATTGGGACATGTTAGAATTAAAATACAAATTAAAAAAGTAATTATGGATATAGAAGTAAGATATTGTAAAGTATGTTTGTTTCCTGAAACAAAACCAGATTTACACTTTAATAATCAAGGAGTATGTTCTGCATGTATTGCCGCGGAATCTAAACATGATGGTATTGATTGGAAACAAAGAGAAAAGGATTTTTACACTATTATAAACAAGTTTAAGCTTAAAGATGACGAAATAGGGTATGATTGCTTAATACCGGTAAGTGGAGGCAAAGATTCAACATATCAAGCATATTTTATGAAAGAAGTTTGTGGGATGAATCCGCTTTGTGTTTGTTTTGAAACTACTAATGTTACCGAATTAGGACAACGTAATTTGGATAACATTTCTAAAATGGGTATTGATGTTATTCATTTTAAAAAGAATTACAAAGCATACCGCTCAATGGTTAAAGAAGGCTTTATTCGAGTAGGAGATGAAATGTGGCCAAATCATATAGGAATTTTTACGATTCCAATAAACATTGCTGTAAAATTTAATATTCCTTTAATAATTTGGGGAGAAAACCCGCAACAAGAATATGGAGGACCTCTTGAAAGTATTGAAAAAAACAGATTAACACGTAGATGGTTAGAAGAATTTGGTGGGTTATTAGGAAACCGAATTCAAGATATGATTGGTGTTGATGGACTAACAGCTAAGGAATTAACTCCTTATTTTTACCCTTCAGATGAAGAATTGGAATCAAATGGTATTACCAGCTTATTTTTAGGCCATTATTTTTTCTGGGATGCACGCAAACAACTCGAAGTTATAATGAATCATGGTTTTCAGATAAAAGAAGATGGGCCAGTAGAAGGAACCTATACAAATTATGAAAACCTAGATGAAGCTATGCATGGACTTCATGATTATTTAAAATTTGTAAAATATGGTTTTGGGAGAGCTACAGACCATGCTTGTATTGATATTAGAAATAAACGATTAACCAGAGAAGAAGGAAAAAAATTAGTCATGGAATATGATGGTAAATACCCATATCTTTCTGTGAATGCTTTTATTGAATATTCTGGAATGTCTAAAGAAGAAATAGATGAGATTATAGATTCGTATACAAATCCAGTCCTTTTTAAAATGAATGATGATGGCGTTTTTGAAAAAGACAGCAAAGGAAATTTAATAAGAAATTTCGAAATTAAATAATGGTAATAGCTATTGTAAAATATGGAATGGGTAATGTAGCGTCAGTACAAAAAGTATTGAAAAAGCTTGGTTACCCAAGTATTATTACAAATGACCATGACGAAATAAAAAAAGCAGATTTCATTTTACTTCCGGGAGTCGGGTCTTTTAAAAAGGGAATGGAAAACCTTAATGAGTTAGGTTTGATAGATTTGCTAACTAACGAAGTAGTCGTAAATAAAAAACCTTTTTTAGGCATTTGTTTAGGAATGCAGTTAATAGCAACCTATGGGACCGAACCAGAGCACATAGAAGGATTGGGATGGATAGAAGGGGGCGTTATTAAAATCATTCCTAAAAAAGGGCATAGAGTACCTCACTTGGGGTGGAATACCATACAAACGGATGTATTGGATGAGTTTTATAGTGAATTTAATAATCTTGATTATTATTTTATTCATAGTTATCATTTTAATGCTACAAATTCTAAAGATGTTACCATGTGGGTAAATTATGATGGTGAATTGGTTGCTGGACTTCAAAAGGATAATATTTATGCTATGCAGTTTCATCCAGAAAAAAGTCAAGATGGAGGCATGATATTATTAAAAAAAATTTTAGAAAGATATGCTAAAGTGTAGAGTTATACCTATTTTAACTTTTAATGGTTTTGGGTTAGTAAAAACTAAAGGTTTTGCGCCTAACCCAAGAATGGTAGGAAATGCAGTGCAAGCTGCTAAAGTTTATAACTCTCGTAATGTTGACGAATTAGTGTTTTTAGACATTTATGCGTCTGATAAAAAGCGTAAAATGAATTTGCAGTTAGCAAAACTAATTATTAATGAATGTTTTATGCCTGTTGCGTTAGGAGGTGGTATAAAAAACATTGAAGACATTCATGATTTATTAGCCATTGGAGCAGACAAGGTTGTTCTTAAAAGTAAAATCATAGAAGAACCTGAGTTTATTAATAAAGCGTCACAAGTATTCGGAAATCAGTGCCTAACATTAGCAGTTGATGCTATTAAAGAGGGTGATGGCAAGTATTATTTATTTAATAGATTAGGCAAAACCATCGATTTATTTGAATTCCTCGAACACATAAAATCATATAACTTTGGTGAAATTATTTTAACTTCAGTCAACAGTGATGGAATGATGAACGGTTTTGATATTGAGTTGGTTAATATAGTTGAAAAAATCATACATGTACCCATCGTTGTTTCAGGCGGAGCTGGAAATTTAGATCATTTTAAAGAATTATTTTCAAAAAGCCATATTGAAGCTGTTGCCGCAGCAAGTATTTTTCATTTTACGCAATATACCCCACGCGATATTAAATTAGCTATAGCCAGTGTTGGGAAACCTGTGCGTATTGTAGAAAAAATGTATATCCCTAAAAACTAGTAGATGCTCAGCCAAAAAAAAATATTGTTTAGAGCAGACGGGGATAGTAATACTGGTTTAGGACATTTATATAGGCTCTTTGCGCTTGTTGAGATTTACAAAAAGCGCTTTCAATTCATTTTTGTTACCAAGGCTTCTTCAACTAATACTATTTTCCCAAATGATTACCCCATTTTCTTTATCCCTGAAGACATAACTATTGCCGATGAATCATTATGGCTTTATCAAAATTTCAACCCTTCAGAGCACATAATTATTGCCGATGGGTATCAATTTAAAAGCAACTATCAAAAGCAGTTAAAAGCATATGGTTATCTTTTAATTTATATTGATGATTTAGTTGATGGCAAAATGTATGCAGATGTGATAGTTAATCATGCAGCCAATATAGATCAATCAAAATATCAAATACAACCATATACTCGATTCGCGTTAGGTACGGAATATGCTATTTTAAGACCATCGTTTGTTAAAGCGGCACAAACAGAAAGACAAATTATTGACACAACCAGTGCCTTTGTATGTTTTGGTGGCGCTGATGCATTAGATTTAAGCTATAAGGCCGCAAAAGCACTTTTTGAAATAGAGAAAATAAAAAGCATTCATGTGGTTTTGGGGGCGGCCTATAAACATCCAAATATTGAAGCATTAGCAAGTCAAAATACACAGATTAGATTATATAGAAATTTAGATGAAATGGCTCTTTGTAATTTAATGAAGTCTTGTGATTTGGCAATTGCACCTTCGAGTACCATAGTTTATGAACTTTGTGCTATTAAAATGCCCATATTATCTGGGTATTTTGTAGATAACCAAATAAGTATATATAAAGCATTATTAGATAAAGGAGCTATTGAAGGAGCGGGGAATTTATCAAACTTTACGGTTGAGGATTTTAAAAATAAGCTCAACATGATTATTAATCAGAAGCAGTTTGACCATTATTTAAAAGCTCAACAAAAATTGTTTGACGGACAGAGTTCAAACCGATTTATAAAACTGCTAAATGATTTTTTGATTTCTTTCAGAAAAGCTACGAAAGAAGATATGTTGTTGGTTTACAATTGGTCTAACGACCCTTTGGTAAGACAAAACTCATTCAACACCCAAGAAATTGAGTTGGTTAATCACGAAAAGTGGTTTAACCAAAAAATAGAGGATGATAAAGTACTATTTTTAATAGCTTTATTTGATAATCAACCAGTAGGTGTTGTTCGTTATGAAATTAAAGAAGATCAGACCATAATTGGAGTTTTGGTTGCTGAGAATTTTAGAGGAAATAAATTGTCGTCTTCATTTTTAAGTGAATCGGCTAAATATTACTTTAAACAAAATCATCTTCCTATTTTTGCGTACATTAAAGAAGAAAACAAAGCATCAATAAAAGCATTTGAAAGTGCAGGTTACAGTTTTTATAAAAAAGAAAGCGTAAAGGAAATAGAAAGTTTTGTTTATAAATTAGAAAAGAAAGGATGTTAAAAGATACATGTTTTATTATAGCAGAATTATCAGCTAATCATGGGGGTAGTTTAGAAATAGCAAAAGAAACAGTAAGAGCTGCTAAACGAGCAGGAGCCAATGCCATAAAATTGCAAACATATACTGCCGATACTATAACCTTAAACGTCAAAACAAACGATTTTAAGATTAAACAAGGTACGGTTTGGGATGGGCAATATTTATATGATTTATATAAAGGAGCCTCCTTACCTTGGGAATGGCATAAAGACTTGTTTGATTTAGCTAAGGAAGAGGGGCTCGTTTGTTTTTCTTCTCCTTTTGATAAAACTGCTGTTGATTTTTTAGAAGAATTGAATACTCCAATTTACAAAGTGGCATCTTTTGAAATTACAGATATTCCTTTAATAACTTATATGGCTTCAAAACAAAAGCCAATGATTATTTCAACAGGAATAGCTGCGATTGAAGATATTGAATTGGCAATTGAGGCTTGTAAATCAGTTGGTAATAATGATATCACAATTTTAAAATGTACATCGGCATATCCAGCTGCACCAGAAGATGCTAATTTAATGACGATTGAAGATATTGCCCAAAGATTTGGATTAAACTCTGGCCTATCAGATCACACTATGGGTATTGAAGCGCCTATAGTTGCTGTGGTTTTAGGAGCAAGAATAATAGAGAAACATTTTATTTTAGATAAAAGCATTGGTGGAGCAGATGCTCATTTTTCATTAGATGAGAAGGAATTTAAACAAATGGTCGATTCGGTTCGTTTAGCGGAAAAGTTAATAGGAAAAGTAGATTATGAAATGACCAATAAAAAGAAAAAAAGCAGAGAGTTTTCTAGGTCATTGTATGTTGCACAAGATGTTAAAAGAGGAGACTTAATAACAGAGTTCAATATAAAATCGGTAAGACCAGGATTTGGAATGCACCCTAAATATTATAATGATTTATTAGGAAAAAAATTTAAAGATGACTTTAAAAAAGGAACTCCTCTAAGTCTAGAGCTAATAATGGATAAATAAATCTTACAAATTGTAATATTGAAAGCTTTGCTAAATGTTAATATAAAAGTTGAAAATGAAAGAAACATTTATTGAAAAGTGGAATGATATTTTACAAATTTGGATAAATGGTTTGTTAGATCTTGACTCAGAGGAGAGTAGAAATCAAATATCCCCTCTTTCTAAGCGCAAAAAAAACAAAAAAATTTTTAAAGAATTTATTGGAGATTTTTTTAGAGTTTTCAAAAAATCAGAAATTCCGAAAAATAAGATTTGGTTTTTAAGTCTTTCAAAGAATAATTTTGATTCCTTGAAGGAAGTTCAGATAAAAATACCAAATTCTATTTTTGTCTCATTTTTAAGATTAAGAAATAAAAAGCAGGAATTTTTTTATTATTTTACATACTCTAATAAATTTTTTTATGATTTAATTTTCCCTTTCGCATGGATTGTATATTATTTTAAAAATAGAACAAAAGGATTAAAATATTATGATTTATTATTTAGTGTGAATGGCACCTATAATGAAAGCCTAAGATTAATTGAAAGAAACAAACCAAAAATAATAATTTTCGCGAATGATCATGTTATTGTATCAAGATCATTACTTTTGGCAGCTAATAAATTGGGAGTTAAGACATATTATATTCAGCACGCATCAGTTTCTAATTATTTTCCTCCACTAGCTTTTAATTTTTCTCTTTTAGAAGGTAAAGATGCACATGATAAATATTTAAATTGTGGCGGAACAACATCAAAGATTTATTTAGTAGGGATGTCTAAATTTGATTCATTTAAAGATCAAATTAACACAAATAAAAAAGTGAAAAGTTTAGGGATTGCATATAATCATATGGATAATGTTGTTAGAATATCAAAATTTATAAAAAAAATTAAAAAAAAACATCCTGAATTATTGATAATTACTCGTCCACACCCTTCTGATATTAGAAAAATTGAATTACCTGAAAACGTTCTATTATCAGACTCTAAGTATGAAGATGCCTTCTCTTTTTTATGTAATATTGATGCATTAATAACAGGAGATTCCTCTTTACATTTGGAGGCAACATTATTAAATGTTTATTCAATGTATTTTGAATTTACAAAAACAAATCTTTTTGATTATTATGGATTTATAAAAAATGGTTTGGTTGATTATTACAAGACATTAAATTCAATAGATATAGAACTTAATAAGTTAAAATTTTTCAAACCAGACGTTAGAAATAAAGCCGTTTACTATAATGCCTCTATTGGAAGTTCTTTTGAGGGGAAATCAACCGAAAAAATTGTTGATATAATTTTAAATACAATGAATTTGTAATGAAGAGAAATAAATTATTGCATAATTCAGGTATTTATAGTGTGATTTCGTTATTACAAAAAGGAATAAACTTTTTTTTAATTCCAATTTTAACAGCATACTTAACAACTTTTGATTATGGTGTTGTTGCAGTCGTGTTTTCTATAAACGCATTTTTAAATGTATTTTATTTACTCTCTTTGAACGGAAGTTTAGACAGGTTTTATTATGAGTATAAAAATGATGAAGAATTAGTTAAAAAACTGTTTGGAACAATTGTAACATTTGTCTTTTTAACAAGTGTTTTTTTATCCGTCATTATTTTAATTGGACATAAATGGATTATTGACCCATTTTTAGGTAATGTTGATTTCTCTCCTTATATGTTATTAGGAATGATTTCTATATTGTTTAACCCTATATTTACTATTTTTCAAAGCACTTTACAAGCCAGACAAGAAGGGAAAATATTTGCAAAAAATAATATAATATTTTTTTTTGCAAATATTACTTTTCTGTTAATAAGTGTTTTAGTATTTAATTTAGGAGCAAAAGGCGTATTAGGTTCCTTGGCTTTAACAAACTTTATTTTCTTTATATATACTCTTTTTAATTTTGGAAAAGAGATTCAATTTGGTATAAACCTTCCAATTCTTAAGGCTTCTTTAAAATATTCGCTCCCATTAGTACCTCATTCTTTATCTGGGGTAATAACAAATGTCATAGACAAGCTTTTTATTAATAATTTAATGTCGACATCTTTTGCAGGAATTTATAATATAGGAAACACTTTTGGTAGTATAGTATTATTAATTGCTTCTGGAGTTAATCAAGCATTTGTTCCTTGGTTTAATGAGCAAATTAAAAAAGAGAAATATAATGAAATTCCTCAAAAGGCTAAATTATTAATCATGCTATATAGTATAATTGCTTTAGGTTTGTCTTTCTTCGGAAAAGAGATTATATATTTTGCAACACCAGAAACTTATCATCAAGCATGGGAGGTGATTCCATTTATTGCCTATGCTTTTGTTTTTCATGGAGTTTATTATTTTTTTTCAGCGCCTATGTTTTACGACATTTCCGGAAGAGGAAATCGTTTATTACCGTTTTTTACTATTTCAGCCGCAACACTAAACATTGCTTTAAATTTATTTTTAATCCCAAAGTACGGTATTATTGGCGCGGCTTTAGCAACATTGATTTCTAAATTTATTTTAGTAATTTCTTTAAGTTTTGTTTACAATAAATTCTTAAAAATAAAATATGAAAAATTGAGTATGATTTTTATTCCATTAATCTGTCTTGTTATCTCTTTAATTAGTTATTATCCTTTTAAATTTTATAATGGATTGATTATTAAAACTATTGTTTTTATAATTATTTTATCTGTTTCGTCATGGTTCTTGAAAAGAGATTTGAAACGTTTAATAAGGCAGGAAACCACATAACATGAAAATTCTAATTGTAAACACACTCTATAGCCCCTATAAAATTGGAGGAGCAGAAATATCTGTTCAGGCTCTTGCCGAAGAATTTTCTATAAATGGCGAGGAAGTAGGTGTTTTAACATTAGGAAAAGAAGATAGCCAATACATTTTAAATGATATATTAATATGGAGATTAAAGATAGAAAATAATTTTTGGCCATTTGATGACAGTAACAGATCAACAATAAATAAGTTGTTTTGGCATATTAGTGATGTCAATAATAAAATGTATGACAATAAAATAAAAAAAATATTTAATGTTTTTAAACCAGATATTTTATTTACTAATAACTTAAGTGGATTTTCTACTCATGTATGGAGTTTAGCTAAAAGCAATAATATAAAAATTGTTCATACCTTACGAGATTATTATTTACAATGTCCAAAAACAGTTAAATTCAAAAAGGGGAAGAATTGTAATAAATTGTGTTTTGATTGTAAAATGTTGTCTTTTTTAAAAAAAGAAGCTTCAAAAAATATTGATTTTGTTATTGGGATAAGTAATTTTGTTTTACAAGACCATTTAAAAGAAGGTTACTTTAAAGATGTACCAAATCAAGTAATATACAACGGTTTTAAATTTAATGATGAGATATTTGCTAAAAAAGAATTACCTCAAGGAGAAACAATTGTTTTTGGATATATTGGTCAATTAAATAAATCAAAAGGTGTTGAGTTATTATTAAATATTTTTGCTCATTTTGATAAAAGCGATAAATGGAAATTAAAAATTGCAGGGAAGGCAGATGAAAATTATTTGAAAAAGCTAAAACAAATTAATGAATCAAAGAGTGTTGAGTTTTTAGGATTTGTGAATAGTTCAGACTTTTTTAATAAAATAGATGTTTTGATAGTACCTTCATTATGGAATGAACCTTTTGGTAGGGTTGTTTTAGAGGGAATTATTAAAAATAAGGTTGTAATAGGAAGTAATGTTGGAGGAATTAAAGAACTTCTATCTGAAAATCCGAATTTTCTATTTGACCCAAATGATAAAGACGATTTATTAAGAGTTTTAAAAAGTGTTTTTAGTAACAGAAATATTTTACAAGAATTTAGTTTTAATCCTGATAAACTTTCTAAATTTTCTTTAAAGAATACTAGTTTACAATATCTTGAGGTTTTCAAAAAAACATTAGCATGAAATTAAAACTGGATAGAATTTTTTATTTCTTGATCTTTTTTCAAATTATCTCTACTCAAGGAATAATAACGTTCAATATATTTAAATATTTAGGCAATTGGGAGTTGAAATCGATTGTGCATCCCATTAGTTTTTTTTTATTGTTTTTTATAGTTGCTTTTTATAGGCTTAAAAAGAGAACAATAAAAATACAACCAATTGATTTTCTTTTGTTTTCTTATTTTTTTATTTGTTTTTTTATTTTGGCATACAACTTAAATAACTTTTCAAAAATCTATATTACGTTTAGAGAGATTTTTTTAGTAAGCTTATCGATTTTTGCCTACCAACAATTCACTATTAACCAATATTATTGGCGCAAAATATTGAAATTATTGTATATATTGGTTATTGTTAATCTTGTTTTTATTTTGTTAACCCATATTTTAGGTCCTGAAGAATACATGAAGCTTTTAACAGGTAGATTCGTTTGGGCCACAGATCCTGATTATAAATTCAAGATAAGCAGTTTTTTGTATTTTTGGCGCTCTCCAGGTGTAATTGGTAGTCCAGGAAATGTCGGGTATTTTGGATTACTAACTTACCTACTTTTTGACCAAGATGAAAAATACAAAAAGAAATCCTATTTAGCAATAGTATTAGCTATTGTTGGTTTTGTAAGGAGTGTATATGTAGTTTTGGTAGTATATTGGATGTTGAAATTTTTATTAACTAAAAAGAACTTGAAGACAATAAAACTAGGATTGCCTTATATTTTTTCTGTTGTAATGCTACTATGTAGTTTTTTATACTTCAAAGGAGCTTTAGACTTGACATCTCTTTTTATGAGAATAGACCATTGGGTAAATGATATCCCTGTAGATTTTAATGTGCTTTTTGGCGGTGGTATTGGAGAAGTTGGTGGTGCTGTTAGAGGGGAAGGCTTTATAGCAACACTTGATAGTTATTGGCTATTAATGTTAATATCAGTAGGATTAGTTGGTATAATATTGCAATCAGCTTTCATATACGAAAAGGTTTTAAACAATCAAAAAATTGTTTATACTCTAATTGGTTTTTTATTTGCAGGTCTTTTTGTTACTCTAACACAAGGAATTTCGTTTTTGGTTTTATTCCCAATGTTGTTTATTAAAAAAACAGAATCAATTTTAAATGAATAAAATTCAATTAAATAAGTCCACGTTAAATCAAATATTTATAGGGTTAACTTTCATATTAGCTTTATTCCCTATTTTAACTTTTGGACTAAGAAGCGTTATAACAATAGTTTGGGTACTTTGTGGAATTTTTAATGCATTCCAGTCAAACATTAAAAGAAAGAAAAAAAAGTATTTAATTTTTCTAATTGTTTCAATTCTACCCTTTCTTTATTTATGCATAACATTGTTTTATTCTAAAAATTTTAATCTTGGTCAGCATAGGATAATCCAGATGTTACCTCTTTTTTTGTTTCCTGTTATTTTTTATTTAAACAAGGACCAATTTGAAGTTAAACAGGTGCAACACATTTGTTGGTTTTTCTCTGTTTCAGTCATAATATTAGTTGTTTATGAAATTTTGTATTCCCTTTTTAGGTTAGATTACCTTATGGCTGAATTATCTAAAGAAGAAATTGTTAGAAACCTGTTGTCTGATAAAAATTTGCTAAATGAGGATGTTGTGTCTGGTGTGAAAATAAGACGCTTTAGAAGTTTCTTACTGGATATTACGGACACCCATTTCACTTATCAAGGTTTATGGATTATTTTCAGTATATTTTTTTTAAGTAAGCAGGGGTTACAAAAATTTAAACTAAAGAAATACAAAGGCTTATTACTTTTTGGTATAGCCATTATTTTGGTGGGTTGGCTGTTTTTAATATCTAGCAGAATGCCAATTATTGCTATGGTTATTGCAGCGTTCTATGTCATGTTTGTATTAGGACGAATAACTATAAAATCTCAACTTTTACTACTACTCGTTACCCTATTATGTTTAAATATTAGTTATTTTGTTTTTACCACTTTTAGGGTACGAGTAAATGAAATTTTTAAAAATAAGTTTGAATTTCCAACAGAAACTAAGAACTCTTACAGTTATACGTCGGTAAATGTTAGAAATGGTATATATTCTTGTGTTTTGAGTTTAGCTAAAGAAAACTTGATTTTTGGGGTTGGGGTTGGCGATTCACAAGACGAATTAAATAAATGTTACACCAATAAAATTGGTGCTAAAATCTACACATGGAAAGATTATAATACCCATAACCAATACTTTTTCTTTTTAGTGGCTTCTGGTCTAATTGGAGTTGTATTATTTTTAGCATTATTATATTTGCATTGGAAAACGGCCACAAATAGGAGCAACCAAATATATTTGTATTTCATTACAATAATTTGTTTAATTTCTTTAACAGAAAATATACTTTCGCGATCAGATGGAGTGATGTTTTTTGCATTTTTTAGTGGGCTGTTTTTATTTAACATAAAAGAATTGAATGATAATAATTAACGCAAGGTTTTTAACTCAGCCTATAAGTGGAGTTCAAAGATTCGGTATAGAAATTTCTAAAATTGTAAAAAAGCAATTAAAGGATCAGGTGTGCTTTGTAACCTGTCCAGGGGTAATCCATATTGAATTATTTAAAGAGCTTGAGGCCAAAATTATTGGTGTTAATAAAAGCCATTTATGGGAACAGTTAGATTTATTTGCCTATCTGTTACGTAATAAAAATCCACTTTTAGTGTCTTTCGGTTATACAGGTCCTCTTTTTTATAAAAATCAAATTGTATCTATACACGATGTGGCATTTAAATACCATAAAGAATCATTTTCTAAAAGTTTTGCTTTAGTATATAATTATTTGGTTCCTAGAATTGCAAAAAAATGTCTCCATGTTTTTACGGTAAGTGAAGCAGCTAAAAAAGAAGTTGTTAAAGAGCTTAAATTACCTAGCCAAAAGGTTTCTGTGGTTTACAATGGTATTTCATCTCTATTTAAAAAAGCAGAGAAGATTCCATTGAAAGAAATGAGCGTTAAACCGTATATCCTAACCGTATCTTCTCATCATCCAAGAAAAAATTACGAACGTTTAATAGAGGCATTTAATATGCTTAATGACACTGAAATTGAATTATACGTAATAGGAAATTATGTAGGACATTTTTCTAAAACTGTTGAGACAAAACCAAATAAGAATATTAAGTTTTTAACAAATATTACAGATAAACAATTAGTGGCATATTATCAAAATGCAGAATTATTTGTATTTCCAAGTCTTTATGAGGGGTTTGGCATACCTGTTATAGAGGCCATGAGTCAACATTTACCATGTGTAATTTCAGACATTCCTGTGTTTAAAGAGATTGGTGATGAATCGGTTATTTATGTAAACCCAAAAGATGTAGATTCAATTACCCAAGGAATTATTAAAGGGCTAAATATAGGAAATAAAATACAATATTATCCCAAATTAGAACAATTTACTTGGGAGAATAGTGCAAATAAAGTGGTTAAAATATTGAAAAACTTTTTATGATTGTTATGAACAAAAAAACAAAGGTTTTACATGTCTTACACGCTGTTGGTGGAGTAGATGTCTATTTAAGACTGTTGATTGAGACCATTAATCATGACATGTTTGAGCATATCATTGTTAAAGGTATAGATGATAATACTAAATCTTATTTTACGCCAGATGGTCTACCTATTAAAGTTTATGAATTACATATTAAAAGAGAAATAAACCTGATCAACGATTTTAAAGTAATAAGTCAAGTCGTAGGTATATTTAAAAAAGAAAAACCAAATGTTATCCACGCGCATAGTGCAAAGGGAGGTATTATAGCGCGTACTGCAAGTATGTTCTTTAAGGTTAATGTTTTGCATACACCTCATGCATATTCATATTTAAGCACTGAGAACAAATTAAAAAGAAAAATATTTTTATTAATTGAATCTTTTTATGCCAAGCGGAATTCCTATTTGTTAGCCACTTCAAAATCAGAAATGGAGAGAGGAATTAAAGATGTAGGTTATAAAAGAAATAAAACATTATTGTTTAATAATTCGGTGTTACCCATTAAAATTAAGGGTAAGGGCCTTACCGAAATGAATTTACCTAAAGAATATATTTGCACAGTAGGAAGGCCATCATATCAAAAAAACATCGAAATGATGGTTGAAGTAATAAAAAAAGTAAAAATAACTAAACCACAGATACATTTGATTTTGATGGGTGTAGGTGAATATAGTCCAAGTAAAGAAAAAATTAATAAATTAATTCAAAATTATAATTTAGAGTCTAATATTACCTTAGTTAAATGGATTGAAAGAGATAAAATTTTGCAAATAATAAGCAAAGCAAAGATATATATATCTACTTCTAGATATGAAGGATTACCATATTCAATTATTGAAAGTTTAGCTCTTTCAAAAGCTTGCGTAGTCACTAATTGTGATGGAAATAGAGATTTAATTAAAGAAGGTTTTAATGGTTTTCTTATTGATAATTTTGACGTTAATGAAATGGCAAAAAAAATAAGTGAATTATTAGATAACAATTCGATTCGTGAAGAATTTGAAAAACATTCATTCGATTTATTTAATAGAAAATTTAATTTAGAGAATAACATTTCTAAACTAGAAAGAATTTATAATCGATTAAAGTTAAATTAATTATATTTTTGCTTAAGAGATATCAGATAATCAAATGAAAATTAAAAACATTTGCTGCATTGGAGCAGGCTACGTAGGAGGCCCAACTATGGCTGTTGTAGCGCAAAAATGCCCACATATTAAAGTAACCATTGTCGATATTAACGAATCTAGAATTGCTGCTTGGAATGATGAAGATTTAAGCAAGCTTCCTGTTTTTGAACCTGGTTTAGATGAGGTTGTTAAAGAGGCTAGAGGAAGGAATCTGTTTTTCTCAACGGATGTGGATAAAGCCATAGACGAAGCAGACATGATTTTTATATCCGTAAATACGCCTACTAAAACCTATGGTAAAGGAAAAGGTATGGCAGCCGATTTAAAATACATCGAGTTGTGCGCACGTCAAATAGCAAAAATTTCTAAAAGCAATAAAATTGTTGTTGAGAAATCAACTCTTCCAGTTAGAACAGCATCCGCTATAAAAAATATTTTAGAACATACAGGTAATGGGGTTCAATTTCAAATCTTATCAAATCCTGAATTTTTAGCAGAAGGAACAGCGATAGAAGATCTATTATCTCCAGATCGTGTTTTAATAGGTGGAGACAACACCATTGAAGGTCAAAAAGCAATCCAAGCTTTGGTAGATATTTATGCAAACTGGGTACCTAAAGAGCGCATACTAACAACTAATTTGTGGTCTTCTGAACTTTCTAAATTAACAGCCAACGCATTTTTAGCACAACGCGTATCCTCTATTAACGCCATGTCAGAACTTTGTGAAAAATCGGGTGCAGATATCAACGAAGTAGCTAAAGCTATTGGAATGGATGGCAGAATAGGCAGCAAATTTTTGAAAGCATCAGTTGGATTTGGTGGATCCTGTTTTCAAAAGGACATTTTAAATTTAGTTTATATTGCAAAAACATATGGATTAAAAGAGGTTGCTGATTATTGGGAACAGGTAATTTTGATGAATGAACATCAAAAGAAACGGTTTTCTGATAATATTGTAAATACATTATATAATACAGTTTCGGGAAAAAAAATCACTTTTTTTGGCTGGGCATTTAAAAAAGATACAAATGACACACGAGAATCTGCTGCAATTCAGGTAGCAGATAATTTGTTAAGTGAACAAGCAAATATTTTAGTTTACGATCCAAAAGTTATAGAGGAAAGAATCTATGCTGATTTAGACTATTTGAATTCTCGTACTTCTGAAGAAAATAGAGACTTATTAAAAATTAAAACAAACCCCTATGAAGCTTCTAAAAACTCCCATGCTATAGCTATTTTAACGGAATGGGATGAGTTTAAAACCTATGACTGGGTGAAGATTTATAATCATATGAACAAACCAGCTTTTATTTTTGATGGGAGAGGGATCTTAGACATGGAAGAATTAAAAAAAATAGGTTTTGTATGTTATAAAATTGGAAGTGGCTCTAAATAAAAAATAATGAAGAAAGTTTTAATAACAGGTGCTGCAGGGTTTTTAGGGTCACATTTATGTGATCGCTTTATTAAAGAGGGCTACTTTGTTATTGGAATGGATAATTTTATAACTGGAGATAGAAAAAATCTTTCACATTTAGAGAACCATCCTAATTTTGAATTTATAGAACACGACGTAACCGAATTTGTAGAAATTAAAGGTGATTTAGATTATATCCTTCATTTTGCTTCCCCTGCAAGTCCTATAGATTATTTGAAAATCCCAATTCAAACATTAAAAGTTGGGTCTTTAGGAACTCATAATTTATTAGGATTGGCTAAAGCTAAAAATGCAAGAATTTTAATCGCTTCAACTTCTGAAGTATATGGAGATCCATTAGTGCATCCACAAACAGAAGATTATTATGGCAATGTAAACACCATTGGCCCAAGAGGTGTTTATGATGAAGCCAAGCGATTTCAGGAATCCATCACTATGGCATACCATAGGTTTCATGGTTTAGATACTCGTATAGTGCGTATATTTAATACCTATGGACCAAGAATGCGTTTGAATGACGGACGTGTTATTCCTGCTTTTATGGGACAAGCGCTAAGAGGCGAAGATTTGACTATCTTTGGAGATGGTTTGCAAACAAGATCTTTTTGTTATGTTGATGACCAAGTAGAAGGGATTTTCAGATTATTGCTTAGCGACTATATATATCCTGTAAATATTGGAAATCCTCATGAAATTACTATAAAAGAATTTGCTGAAGAGATTATTAAATTAACCAATACAAAACAAAAAATTGTTTATAAAGAGTTGCCAGAAAATGATCCTCTACAAAGGCAGCCAGATATAACTTTAGCAAAGAAACTGTTACATTGGGAACCAAAGATTGATAGAGAAAAGGGGATGAAGCTTACTTATGAATATTTTAAAATACTCTCTCGAGAGGAATTGTTTAAAAGTGAGCATAAAGATTTCAAAAAACACATAAAAAAATAAAGTGGGCAAATTTAAACAAGGCAGGTATTCTGGATATTTAAAACCATTTTCTTACTTAGTAGATTTAAGTATAATTAATGGCGCTATTTTTTTATTTGACATAAACTTAACAAATCTTTATTTTTTTAGTCTGTATATTTCTGTTTTATGGGTTATTATTTCGTTTAGAAATAATTTTTATGAAGTACAGCGCTACACAAAAATAGTTCAGGTTATTACGCTTATTTTGGTGCAGATGTTGTTTTTTGCATTAATTCTATATGCTTTTATAGGCGTTTTTAAGCAACCTAATATAAGTCGTTTAGCCTTAGGGCAGTATTTATTATGCGTTACAGCAGGAATCACGTTTTTTAAATTTCTTGTTTTTTATTTGTTAAAAAGATACAGGGCTGCTCTAGGAGGAAATTTAAGAAACGTCATTGTTATTGGGGATACCGATAAAACAAGACAGCTTATAAATATTTTTAATAAAAGGATTGAATTTGGATATAAATTTAAAAAACAATTCATTATAAAAGAGGATAGTTTTTCGCTTCAAAATTGCATCAAATACATTATAGAAAACAACATAGATGAAATTTATGGGTCTATTGCAGAATTATCCAACAAACAAATCAACAAATTGATAGATTTTGCAGATAACAATTTAAAGGAATTAAAGTTTATACCAGACAATAAAGACATTTATGCTAAAAAACTTAAGTATGAGTATTATGATTATATTCCAATTATTTCATTAAGAGATATTCCTTTAAAAGTTCCTTTCAATAAATTTATAAAGCGCTTATTTGATATTTTGTTCGCTTCTGCAGTAATTATTTTTTTACTTTCATGGTTAACACCTTTTTTGGCCATATTAATTAAACTTGAAAGCAAAGGGCCTGTTTTTTTTAAACAATCAAGAAATGGGTTTAATTATAAAGAATTTGACTGTTATAAATTCAGATCGATGACACCAAATAAAGATGCGCATCTTTTTCAAGCAACTAAAGGAGATCACCGTATTACAAAGGTTGGCAAATTTTTAAGAAAAACCAGCATTGATGAACTTCCTCAATTCTTTAATGTATTATTTGGTGATATGTCTGTAGTAGGACCAAGACCACACATGGTAAGCCATACAAATATGTATGCAGAAAGTGTAGATAAGTTCATGGTAAGACACTTTGTAAAACCTGGTATTACAGGATTGGCTCAGGTAAGTGGTTTTAGGGGAGAGGTTGAAACAGATAAAGATATTATCAATAGAGTTAAATATGATATTTTTTATATTGAAAACTGGTCTCTTTTGCTAGATATAAAAATTGCTATCCAAACATTTGCTAATGCCGTAAAAGGTGAAGAAAAAGCCTATTAAAAATGCTCTATTAACTCATCTAATTGCATATTTAAACTAAATTCTTCATCGGCTATTTGTCTAATTTTCTTATTATACTCTATAGATAAACAGGATTTTTCTATAGTTGAAATAACACAATTTAAATTTTTATAATCACCAGCATTAGCAATCCAACCTAATTTGTGATTTTTTATTATTATTTCACCTTCACCACCGCCAAAATAAATCATTGGCAATCCAAGTTTAGCATATTCAAAAATCTTTGAGGGCACGGAACCATAAATTCTATTTAAAAGAGGAATTATAGTTATTTCATATTTAATAAGTTCTTTATGAAGCGTTTTTCTCGATACATCACCATAATAGAAAACGGGGAGTTCAGGGTGCTTTTTAATAAATACTTCAATTTTGCTTTGCTCTGTACCAGCACCATAAATATGAAACTCTATATTGGAATAGTCTAATTGCTCACACAAGTTATAAATACCTTGAGCAACACCAAGTAATCCAGCATAGACAAGCTTTATTTTTCCTTTATAATTATTTTTTTCGATAAATTTAGGTGGGTTAAAGTCAGGATAATTTCTGTATAAAAAGCTTTTTTTATTTGGAAATAAAGAGTTTACATGGGTTAATATTTCTTCACTTTGCCCTAAAACCAAATCAGCATTTCTGTAATTAAAACGCTCAATTTTTTCTAGAAAGCTATAAATAACTCCTTTTTTTAGAGCACCTAATTCTAAACCTGCAATTGGCCATAAATCGCTTACATTTAAAATAAGTTTTCTTTTTTTTGAACGCAAAAAAAGAATTGATGTAAAGGCTACAAGTAATGGAGGCGACTGTATAATGACTGTTTTAGGAATTTTATGCCACATAAAAAACCAGACTAAACTAAAACTGTAGGATAGCATTGCAATTAACCGTAAAAGCTTGTTTTTAGAATTACTTGCGTATATCCATAACCGATGTATTTTTATATCATTTTCTGTAGATGTTTGTTTGAATTTACCTTTATAAGCTTCAAAAATTTTCCCAGTAGGATAATTAGGCAAAGGTGTTAAAACCAAAACATTATAATGACGTTTTTGTAATCCTTCAGATAAATGAAGTATTCTATTTGATGCAGCTCCAAACTCTGGAGGGAAATAACTTGTTATGATCAGAACATCTTTCATTAATTATTTGATCTGTTTAATAAAGACGTAAACTGTTTTAATTTTCCACTTTTTGAGCGCGTTATGTTTTTTCGCCTTTCAAAAATAATATTTAATCCTTTTTCAAGATAATTTTCCATTTCGGTTTTTATAGTTTCTGTTTTAGTGTCAGAAATTGCTTTTTCACTTGCATAAATAATTTTAAAGGTATCTTTTTTAAGTTGTTCAATTACAAATTCCTTTACGTTTCCATCATCTTCAATAATACTTTTTGTAATGTAGTAAAAAGTTAGTCCAGCGGCCTTTTTTCCACTGGGTAGTTCTGCCATATCATTGGTTCTTCCAATAAGTTTTTCTAAAACTGGTTTTTTAAGATTACTTTCTTTTGAAAGGATTCCAATATCTCCAATATCATACCTAATAAAAGGATGTGCTTTATTGTAAAGTGATGTTATAACAACACGACCTTCTTCTCCATGTGGTAAAACTTGATTGTTTTCATCTAAAATCTCAACCAATAAAGTTTCACTGGTAACTTGCCATTTATCTTTAGGATTTTGAAAAGCAATAATATCTAATTCTGATGCTCCATATTCATTAATTATAGGGACTCCAAATTGAGTTTCCATAAGTTCTTTATCGTCTTTGAATAACATTTCTGAAGTTACAAAACAGGCTTTTAATGTGGGACAAATGGTATTTAAAACAAGATTTTTTCTATGTAAAAACTTAGCAAATTGCACAATGGAACTTGTATAACCGTTAACATAATCAAATGGGGTTTTTGCAAATTTTTTAAGACATTTTTCTAGAGCATCATCACTTAAATCAAATACCGAAAACCTATATCGATTGCTAAATAAATCTTTAATACGTTCTTTATAATATCCTTTTTTTTCTAAAGGGATTCCATAAAATCGAGCTTGTTTGGATGTGTTAAAATCAATGTTAAACCAACTGAATCTATCTTGAATTATAGACCAAGTTAGGGCGTGGCAAAATTTATCCTTAGCAAAAATAAATGGATCGCCAGAAGATCCAGACGTTTTGTTTATATAGATTTCTTTTTCAGAAAAGCCTTCCGAAAGCCTATTGAGTAAAGGTTGTTGTAAATCTCTTTTTGTCATAACTGGAACACTATTCCAATCATTTAGATTTACATCTTTTGCGAATGATTTATAAAAAGGATTGTGTTTTAAATGATAGGCGACTATCTCTTTCTTTTTTATGGAGACATAATTATCAAATTCTAATTCACTTATCTTTTGAATCCCATCAATAGTTTGCCTAGCCTTTTTTATAGGAAATCCATTAAGACGCAAAGACAAATCAAATAAATTCAAAATAAGTGTTTGAAATATGGTTTTGTAAAGTAAAGAAATATTTTATTAAAGTGGATTTGACATGATTTAATAATTCTTTTTAGAATAATTCTTTTTTAAAGTTAAAAGCCATTATTTTTGCGCATCAAAAGAAAACAAAACACAATGAATATCTTAATTCTTGGTTCTGGTGGAAGAGAACATACATTTGCTTGGAAAATTGCACAAAGCCCTTTATGCGAAAGTTTATTTGTTGCCCCTGGAAACTCTGGAACTTCAGAAATTGCAACAAATGTAAATATTGCTGTAACCGATTTTCAATCAATTAAAGAATTGGTGCTTCAAAAAAGTATCGATATGGTCGTTGTTGGCCCAGAAGATCCATTGGTTTTAGGCATTCATGATTTCTTTTTGAATGATGATGAATTAAAACAAGTCGCTGTTATAGGTCCACAAGAAAAAGCTGCACAATTGGAAGGCAGTAAAGAATTCGCGAAAGAATTTTTATTCAGACACAATATACCAACAGCAGCTTATGAAAGTTTCACAGCGAAAACCGTAGAAAAAGGGTATTTGTTTTTAGAAACTTTAAAACCGCCTTATGTTTTAAAAGCAGATGGATTGGCAGCGGGAAAAGGTGTTGTAATTCTTAATAATTTAGAAGAAGCTAAAGCCGAATTAAAATGCATGTTGGTTGATGCTAAGTTTGGTCAAGCAAGTACTAAAGTAGTCATTGAAGAATTTCTTGATGGTATTGAATTAAGTTGTTTTGTGTTAACAGATGGCAAAAACTATAAAATATTACCAACGGCAAAAGATTACAAACGTATTGGAGAAGGAGATACAGGACTGAACACAGGTGGTATGGGAGCAGTTTCTCCAGTGCCATTTGCAACAGATGAATTTCTAAATAAAATAGAAGAGCGTATTGTAAAACCAACTATTGAAGGGTTTCAAAAAGACAACTTACCATACAAAGGATTTGTATTTATTGGACTTATTAAAGTAGGCGATGACCCAAAAGTGATTGAATACAATGTGAGAATGGGTGACCCTGAAACCGAAGCGGTGCTTCCTAGACTTAAAAATGATTTTGTAGAAATACTTCAAGCTATGGTTGATGGAACATTAGATAAAATTAACATTGAAATTGATGAGCGCGCAGCTACAACCATTATGTTAGTGTCTGGCGGTTATCCTGAAGCATATGAAAAAGGAAAAGAAATTACAGGTATTAATGCTATTAAAGATTCCATTCCTTTTCATGCAGGTGCTATTAATAAAGAAGGAAAAGTGGTAACTTCCGGCGGGCGTGTTATGGCAATTACATCTTACGGAAATACCTATACAGAAGCCATAAAAAAATCTTACCAAAGTATAGAAAAACTATATTTTGATAAGATGTATTATCGTAAAGATATTGGATTTGATTTATAGATAAGAGTGTGCAGAAATACTTTTGTTTTCTTCATTATTATCATTAAAACCCTTTAATTGTAACATCCAATAAACAAAGGCTATTAAACCAATAGCAAAGAATATCCAGGAAATAGTATTTGCTGCAAACCAATTTTTTAATTCCAATGCTCTTAATGCATCAAAGGGAGCAAAAAGAAAATTTACAAATAAATCCTGTATTGCGTAAAAGAAATCTTTCATGTTATTATTTTGTTTTTTATTTGATTAAGTCTTTATGTAAATAAAAATTTTAATCAAATCAGAGACATAGTTAGTATATTTACGGAGCAAAAATACAAAAAGAGTTAATGATTACAAGTGTTTTTAATAAATCAAAGCCAATAAATTTTGTCATTGTTTTTTTTATAATGCTCTTGGCTTTTTCTGTGGCCAATTTTAAGCCATTTATAGATTCGCTGTCTATTGCATCTTTTTTTAAAAAAACCACTTTGTTTTTTGTATGCTACTTCACAATTTTAATATTCAATTTTGTAGTGGTTAAAAATAGTTTAACTAAAAACAATCACTATCAAATTCTGCTATTTAGTTTGTTCTTTTTAATGTTTCCAGAAACAACAATTAATGGAGATATATTGTTTGCCAATGTTTTTATTTTATTGGGTTTAAGAAGACTTTTAAGCTTAAGAACTCAAATAAAAATTAAAAAGAAATTGTTTGACACGGCTGTTTGGTTTGCTATAGCTACCTTTTTTTACTTTTGGGCCATTTTGTTTTTTGTTTTAATTTTTGTCACCTTGTTTTTATACACAGACAATAGAATAAAAAACTGGATTGTTCCGTTTGTGGGCTTTGCTACAATTGTAGTAATTTCAATTAGTGCATCAATAATTTTTTATGATGGTTTTTTTGAAATAATAAACGTTTCTAAAGCAGTAAGTTATAATTACAACAGTTATAATACAACTAAATTTTTAATAGCAATTACCTTGTTATTGTCTTTTGGCGTTTGGTCATCTATCTTTTTTGTGAAATTAGTTCAGAAAAAAAAGAAAGCCTTAAAGCCATCTTTTAAAATTATATTTGCTTCGGTAATAATAGCTTTTGTAACCGTTATTTTAGCACCACAAAAAAACGGAAGTGAGTTTTTGTTTTTGTTTGTTCCTTTATCAATAGTAATGACCAATTATATTGAAAGCATAAGGGAAAAGTGGTTTAAAGAAGTATTCCTTTCAATATTAATTGTGGTTCCTTTAGCGTTATTAATGCTGTAATTTTTCTCCAAAAGACAAATCGCCGGCATCACCAAGACCCGGAACGATGTATCCTTTATCATTTAATGTTTCATCTACTGTTGCAATCCACAAATGTGTATCAACATCAAAATATTTTTCAACATAATCAACACCTTCTTGTGCACCAATAGTACTTACTAGGTGTATTTCCTTAGGTTTTCCGTACGGTTTTAAGGCTTCAAACGTAGTAACCATTGATCTTCCGGTTGCTAACATTGGATCAGCTAAAATCAAGATTTTATTTTCAAGATTTGGGCAAGCTAAGTATTCAACAATGATCTCAAAGTCATCTGAGTTTTCTTCATGATGTCTATAAGCCGATATAAAAGCATTTTCAGCATCATCAAAGTAATTTAATAAACCATTATGAAGGGGGACTCCGGCCCTTAAAATAGAACACAAAACCATATCACCATTTATTAAATTTATTTCAGAAATTCCTAAAGGCGTTTTAATTTTCGCCATTTGATATTGTAAAACTTTACTCATTTCATAACCTAAAATTTCGCCAATACGCTCAATATTTCTTCTAAAGCGCATGCGGTCTTTTTGAATAGTAACATCTCTAATTTCTGAAATAAACGTGTTTAAAACGGAGTTTTGTTTTGATAAATTATGAATATGCATGAGTGACAATGTAAGTTTTGAGTAGTAAAGTTAATTAAATAGAAGTATATTTACATTTTAAATATACACATCATGTTTACAACTAAAGCTAATGCTATTTTTCAAGACGTTATTAACCAATATCACATTATAAACACGGTAAGTCAACCGTTTAAAAACAAGTATAAGGAAAGTGATTTAATAGAACACTTATTGTACAGAAAATGTTGGATTGATACTGTTCAATGGCATTATGAAGATATTATTAGAGACCCACAGATTGACCCAGTTGCAGCCTTAACTTTAAAAAGACAGATTGACGCTTCAAATCAGGACAGAACGGATATGGTTGAATATATTGACAGCTATTTTCTTGCTAAATATAAAGATGTAACTGTAAAACCAAATGCAACCATAAATACTGAAAGTCCAGCTTGGGGAATAGATAGATTATCAATTTTAGCATTGAAAATTTACCATATGAATGAAGAAGCTACACGTGTTGATGCAACTGAAGCTCACAGAATGGCTTGTCAAAAAAAATTGGATATATTACTTGACCAAAGAGTTGATTTGTCAACAGCTATTGATACTTTGTTGAGCGATATTGAAAAAGGAGATAAGTACATGAAAGTTTACAAACAAATGAAAATGTACAATGACGACGAGTTAAATCCAGTACTGCGTTCTCAAAAATAACCTTCAAAAGAAAGATTAATTTTATTTTCCTTTATTTGAATGCCTGATGAAAATAAACATATCCTTGTAATTAGGCTTTCAGCTATGGGAGATGTTGCTATGACTGTTCCCGTATTGAGTGCATTAATTGAGCAACATCCAAACTTAAAAGTAACGGTTCTTACTAGAGAATTTTTTAGACCATTTTTCAGAGATTTGCCTAATGTTTCGGTTTTTGTTGCTGAGATTAAAGGAAAACATAAAGGAGTTTTAGGTCTCTTCAAACTATCAAAAGAATTAAAAAGCTTAGGTGTTGATGCCATTGCAGATTTGCACAATGTGTTAAGAAGCAATATTTTAAAGTCCTTTTTCTTCGGAATAAAAACGATTAAAATCGATAAAGGCAGAAACGAAAAGAAAGCGTTGGTTACAGGAGACAAGTTTTATCAACTTAAAACAACACACCAACGTTATGCCGAAGTGTTTGAACAGGTAGGGTTTTCTATTGATTTATCAAATCCAAAATTTCCCCCAAAAGCGATATTAAGTGAGAAACTTAAAAGTTTAATTGCTGATAATAACATGAAAATTGTGGGCATTGCCCCTTTTGCTGCCCACGAAGGTAAAATGTATCCATTAGACTTAATGAAACGTGTTATTGAATCTCTTTCAAAAGAATATAAAATTCTATTATTTGGAGGTGGTTCAAAGGAAATGGATATTTTAAATAGCATAGAAACTTCCTATGAAAATGTTATAAACATAGCAGGAAAAGTTAGTTTTGAAGAACAATTGGATATAGTTTCTAACCTAGATGTTATGCTTTCTATGGATTCTGGAAATGCCCATATTGCTGCTATGCTAGGAGTAAAAGTCATAACCATTTGGGGAGTTACACATCCATATGCTGGTTTTGCGCCGTTTAATCAGCCTCAAGATTATACGTTGTTGTCTGATAGAAATCAATTTCCAAAAATTCCAACGTCTGTTTATGGAAATAGGTATCCAGAAAATTATAAAGAAGCCACAAGAAGCATTTCCCCAGAAACGGTAATTAAAAAAGTCAAGTCTGTTATCTAGAAAAAGTAATTTTTATAAGATGGGCGTCTTTCTAAATATCATCATAATCCACCACAATTGTAGGTGTAGTTGGATGGGCTTGGCAGGTTAAAATTAAGCCTTGTGCTATTTCTTTTTCGGTTAAAATATTGTTTTGTCTCATAGTTGCTTCTCCTTCTTTTATTCGAGCCAAACAACTACTGCAAATTCCACCTTGACATGAATAAGGGGCGTCAAGATCTTCATCTAGAGCAGCTTCCAAAATGGTTTGTTTTTTAGACATTTCAAAAGTGGTTTCCTCATCATCAACTATAATGGTAATTTTGGTATTACCACTTTCAACATCTTCTTCAACAATGTCAACTGGTTTTGCGGCTTTAAAAAGTTCAAAATGGATTCTGTTTTCGTCAACACCATTATCAGACAGAACATGTTTAACCGTTTGAATCATGGCTTCGGGGCCACAAAGATAAAAAGCATCAATATCAATATGTTTGTATTTGTTTTTCACAATTAGATTTACAGTGCTTTTTTCAATTCTACCAAAAATAGCATCTTCTTCCTGCGTCTGACTAAATACAAATTGAATAGAAAGTCGATCTTTATACTTATGCTGTAATTCTAAAAGCTCATTTAAAAACATAGTATCTCCTGTTGTTTTGTTTCCATAAACAAGAATTACTTTGCTGTGAATTTCTTCTTCCAAAGCACATTTTATAATGCTTAAAACCGGCGTGATACCACTTCCAGCAGCAAATGCAGCAATGTTTTTAGTTTTAGAATCATTAGGCTCAAAAATGAAACGTCCTTTTGGTGGAGCAACCTGCAAAACATCGCCAACTTTTATTTTGGTATTTGCATAAGCCGAAAATGTACCATCTTTCACTTCTTTAATGGCAATTTTTAGTTCTCCACTTTTTGGTGATGAACATAAAGAATAATCACGTCTCACTTCATGACCATCAACATTCGTTTTTAATGTAATATATTGTCCAGCTTTAAAGGAATATGATTCTTTTAAATCGCTAGGCACATTAAAGCTAATACTAATTGATTTATTGGTTTCTCTAGTAATTTCTTGTACAGAAAGGTTGTGAAATGTAGACATTCGATATTTTTTTACAAAAATAGTAAAACTAGATTAGTATATTTTAACTTTGACTGTAACATTTAGCACAAAAATCTTACTTATAGAACTGTATATAAAATTATATTAACCATAAGAAACAAATCATGAAAAAAATCTTACTAGTATGTATGTTTATGGTAGCCATTGCTACAAAAGCTCAAGACAATTCTGACTTTAAAAATGAAACTGTAGAATTTTTAAAACTTACAGGAGCAGGAGCCGCATTTGAAAATGCAATTGCTCAAATTGGCGCAGGAGTTTCTCAAGAAAACAAGGAGGCTTATACTAATGAAGCTAATGGAACATTAGTTAGCTTATACGATAAAATGGCAGAACTTTATATGGCGGAATTTACACAAGATGAAATTAAAGAACTAGTAGCATTTTATAATACTGATTTAGGAAAAAAATTAGCCGAAAAACAATTAGGGCTTACACAAAAAGCTATGATGTTTGGTCAGTCTTGGGGAATGGAAGTGTCGGCCATAGCTCAAAAATACAATTAGTAAAATTCTCACCAGGCAATCAATTAAGATTGCCTAATTTTTTATTTTCAAACACTAATTTAAAATTATGATTAAACGTTTTTTAAGTTTAGAGTGGAAACAGTTTTCAAGAGCATCATACTTTCAAAAGGGGATTGCTATAAAAATATTGTTATTTTTCGCAGCCATATATTTTGGTGGAGCCGCAATTTTTCTTGGAATAGGTATGTTTTTTATCTTAAGAAAAGCAGTTCCAGATGTTGATCCCATTATAACAATAAACAATTTTTTAGTTTACTGGTTTTTATTTGATTTGGTAATTAGGTTTTTTATGCAGCAATTACCAGTTATGAATATAAAACCGTTAATGACGATTCCCATAAAACGAGAAACGGTTATTCATTATTTACTTGGTAAAACAACCCTTTCTTTTTTTAATTTTTTACCGCTTTTCATCTTCTTACCATTTAGCATAGTGCTTTTAGCAGAAGGGTATCCTGTTATTAACGTATTATGCTGGTTTTTGTCAGTAATGGTTTTAACTCTAGCCGTAAATTTTATTAACTTTTTAATTAATAAAAACAACACATTTTTCTATATAATAGTTAGTGTTTTAGCGTTATTTATTGGTTTAGAGATATACCAAATATTTAAAGTTTCTGAACCTATTGGTGTTGCCTTTAATACGTTATATAGTAAACCATATTTAGTCATAATCCCAATAGCTTTAACGTATACGCTTTATAAAATCAATTTTAACGACATTAAAAAAGGGTTTTATTTAGACGGAGCCATTTCTAAAAAAGTAGAGAAAGTTAACAATATTGATTTATCATGGATGAATCGTTTTGGAAGTATTGCCGTTTTTCTTAAAAATGATGTTCGATTAATTCTTCGTAATGCCAGACCAAAACAGGTTTTAATGATGTCATTTTTGTTTTTATTTTACGGGTTAATCTTTTATACCCAAGAAGTATATCAACAAATGCCGGCATTTTTAGCTTTTGCATCTATGTTTGTTACAGGTGGTTTTTTAATGACCTTTGGGCAATTAGTCCCTTCATGGGATAGTGAATATTATAAACTACTTATGAGCCAAAACATTCCATATAAAAAATATTTAGAATCTAAATGGTATTTAATGGTTGTTGCCGTAGCTATTTCGTTTGTATTGAGTACACCTTATTTATATTTTGGATGGAAAATATTTGGTATGATAGCAGCTGGTGCCTTATTTAATATTGGTTTAAATTCATTTATCACCTTATTTGGAGGTGCATTAAATCGAGTTCCTATTGAATTAAATGTTAAAGCGAAAGCATTTAGTAATACCAACGGTTTTAATCCTACTCAAATGCTAATTGCATTACCAAAACTAGGACTTCCAATGTTATTGTTTTATATACCGTATAAGCTAATAAATTTTGAAGCAGGGCTTCTTGTTTTAGCGTTAAGTGGCGTGTTGGGTATTGTTTTCAGAAACTTCTTTTTAAGTAAAATTGAAAGCATTTATCAAAAAGGCAAGTATAAAACCATAGCTGCTTTTGCAGAAAAAAAATAATCAGTCATTAAATTTGTTTAAGTTATGATAACAACATCAAATCTTTCCAAAAAATATAATACCAATCTAGTTTTAAACATTGAATCACTTGACATTCCAAAAGGTCAAAGTTTTGGTTTAGTAGGAAATAATGGTGCCGGCAAAACCACTTTTTTCAGCTTGCTTTTAGATTTAATTCAGCCAACATCAGGATATATTAAAAACAACGAAATTCTTGTTAATGAAAGTGAAGACTGGAAACCTTTTACATCATCTTTTATTGACGAAAGTTTTTTAATAGGTTATTTAACCGCTGAAGAATACTTCTATTTCATAGGAGAATTACGAAATCAAAATAAGGCAGATGTAGATGCATTATTAGCTCAATTTGAAGATTTCTTTCACGGAGAAATTTTAAACCAGAAAAAATACCTGCGCGATTTAAGTAAAGGAAACCAGAAAAAAGCAGGCATTGTGGCAGCTTTAATAGGCAACCCAGAAGTTATTGTTTTAGACGAACCTTTTGCTAATTTAGATCCAACAACACAAATTCGATTAAAACAAATTATAAAAGAGCTTGCCGAAACAAAAGGCGTAACCGTGCTCATTTCAAGTCATGATTTAATGCATGTTACAGATGTTTGCGAACGCATTGTAGTTCTTGAAAAAGGAGAAATTATAAAAGATCTTGCTACTAATGAGGCAACTCTAAAAGAACTAGAAGCTCACTTTGCTAGTTAGCACTTTATCCAAAAGTCGCTAGGTTTTATAGGTTAATCAAAAAAGATGCTTATTTTTACCTTTTACATAATATATGTAAGAGTTTATAGTTATTTATTAGACTAAATAGACAGGTATTGAAAACATCATTCAAATTCATACTAATAATAGTTGTATCTTCTGTTTTTGTAACTAGTTGTTCACAAAAAAAAAACAGTTTTATAAACCGCAATTTTCATGCTGTTACTGCAGAATATAATGCACTTTATAATGGCTATTTAGCTTTAGAAGAAGGCAGAAAAACACTTAATGATGCATACAGTGATAATTATTGGGATATTTTACCCATAGAGCGTATGCAGATTAGTGAAGAGATTATACTTCCTGGTCAATCTAAAAATGAAAATTTCAACAGAGCAGAGGAAAAAGCTGTAAAAGCCATTCAAAAGCACAGTATGAATCTTCAGGGGAAAGAAAGAAACCCGCAAATTGATGAAGCTTACTTGCTTTTAGGAAAAGCGCGATATTTTGATCAACGTTTTGTGCCCGCATTAGAAGCTTTTAACTACATTCTTTATAAATATCCGGCAAGTGATAAAATTAATCAAGCAAAAATTTGGAGAGAAAAAACC
Source organism: Gaetbulibacter sp. M235 (assembly GCF_043876835.1). NCBI lineage: Bacteria > Pseudomonadati > Bacteroidota > Flavobacteriia > Flavobacteriales > Flavobacteriaceae > Gaetbulibacter > Gaetbulibacter sp. M235. The sequence continues at coordinate 457,723 of NZ_JBAWJZ010000001.1, read as the reverse complement.
AATATCCGCCTTGATAATGATGAGTTGGCAATAAAAAACTTAAAACGTCTTTTAGAAAGAGAAGAGTTAAGCAGTCAGGATTTGGCTGATGCTACATCCATGTTAGCCCAGGCTTATTTAAACACAAAATCTGTCGATAGTGCCATCACGCAATTAGAAATCGCAGCCAATGCAACTAAAAGTAATGATGAGGTTGGCAGATATCGTTTTATTCAAGGGCAGCTTTATAATACATTGGGCTATAAAGACAGCGCTAACATCGCTTTTGATAAGGTTATTGAACTTAACAGAAAAACGCCTCGAATTTATTTGATAAGTGCCCAACTGGAAAAAATCAAAAATTTCGACTATGAACATGGCGATAAAACAGCTTGTTTAGAATTATTAACCAAGCTTGAAGAAGATAGAGAAAACAGACCATTTTTAGATAAAATATATCACCAAATAGGTGAATATCATAGAAATAATAAATCGGAATATTTAGCTGTTTCATATTACAATAAGTCATTACGCACCAACTCCAGAGACAAACAGTTAATGGCTAGAAACTATCAAATTCTTGGAGATATTAGTTTTGATAATTCTATTTATAAAGAAGCCGGTGCTTATTACGATAGTACCATGACTAATTTAGTGGTCGACTCAAAACCATATCGTATTATAAAACGCAAAAAAGATAACCTTGAAGATGTTATTTATTATGAAGGGATTGCTCAGGTTAACGATAGTATTTTAAACTTGGTCAATTTATCAGAAGAAGATAGAATTTCATTTTTTGAAACTTATATTGAAAAATTAAAAGTTAAAGCTGAAGAAGAAAAACAAAAACAAGAAACAGCGAAACAAAATACAGGATTAATCACCGTTAATAATACACCTGGCGGAACAAACCCAATGACTCCAAGAGGTGGTTTACCTAATCAAGAAAGCATGTTTTATTTTTATAATCCAACAACAGTTGCTTACGGTAAAAATGAATTTGTGAAAATTTGGGGAAACAGGGCCTTAGAAGACGATTGGAGATGGTCAAGTAAAGGGAAATCAAATACTAATGCAGCGGTTTCAAACAATGAAGTATTTGCTGACGCAACCGCGGATGAATTATACAACCCAGAATTTTATATTTCAAAAATTCCAACCGAAACAAAAGAAATTGATAGTATCTCTAAAGAAAGAAACTATGCCTATTACCAATTGGGATTGATTTATAAAGAAAAGTTTAAAGAATATGAATTGGCTAAAAGCAAGTTTGAAACAGTTCTTGAAAGCAACCCAGAAGACAGACTAATACTGCCTTCAAAATATAATTTATACAAAATTTACGAATTATTGGGGCAAGCCGATGAAGTATCAATAGCTAAAAACGATATTATTTCAAACTTTCCAGATTCCAGATATGCCACTATTTTAAGTAATCCAGAATTGGCAACTTTAAAAGATGAAAATAGTCCGGAAAATGTATATGAAAGTATTTATCAGCAACACGAAAATCAGGAATATGCTCAGGTAATAGCTAAATGCGAAACGTATATAAACGCTTTTGATGGCGAACCAATTGTTCCTAAATTAGAACTTTTAAAAGCAACTGCTACAGGACGTTTATATGGCTTTGAACCATATAAAAAAGCCATCAATTATATAGCAATAACATATGCCAATACTCCCGAAGGACAACAAGCTCAAGAGATTGAAACTAAAATGTTGCCAAGTGTTCAAAGCAAAGAATTTGTATTAGATAGTGTTGCTAATAATTACAAAGTGGTTTTCCAATTTAACAAAGCTGAAACATCAGAAATAAACACTTTCAAGGATACTTTAAATAAGGTTTTAAAAAACATTAAATATTATGATTTGTCATCATCGGTTGATGTGTACAATCCAGACACAACGTTTGTAATTGTTCATGGATTAAAAAACAAAGTAGTTGCTAAAACTTTTGACCAACTCTTTATTAAAGAAGATAAAAACAAAATTAAAAAACTGTTTTTTGTTATATCCTCACCTAATTACCAAATCATTCAAATCCATAAAAATTTGGAGGATTATTTAAACACTGATAATAACTAAATTAATAGCAAAATTATGTTTACTGATAATAAAAAATCTAAACACATGGAAGAATCAACATCGAGTCAAAATATTATTGCCCAAGGAACCAAAATTAACGGAGATTTTAATAGTGAAGGTGATTTTAGAATAGACGGAACCGTAGAAGGAAATATTAAAACAACTGGAAAAGTTGTTGTAGGTAAATCTGGTTTTATAAAAGGAACATTACAAGGTACCGATGCTCATTTTGAAGGGAAATTTTCTGGAAAGTTAAGCTTATCTGGCATACTAACTTTAAAATCAACTGCACACATTGACGGAGAGGTTGTTGTTGGCAAACTTGCTGTTGAACCTGGCGCTGCATTTAATGTAACATGTATTATGAAAGGAACTGTTAAAGAAATGAATAAAGGTGGACAACAAAGAGAGCAAGAAACCGGGAAAACAGCTTAAAAATGTTGCGGCTCTTTCTGGAATTACAATTCAAATGGGTGTTACTATCTATTTATTTGTGATTTTAGGAAAATGGCTAGACACTAAATTTAACAACGGAGACAAACTTTTTATAATTATCATGACACTATTAGGAGTAGGAATTTCTTTATACGCAGTTATTAAGCAAGTTAATAGAATAAAATATTAATGAGTAATCTTTTTATACGTTTTGCCATAAAGGCAACGGTTGTTTTAACAGTTGCTTTTTGTATTCATGTTGCAGTTTTAAACGTTTTTCAACTACCACTTTTTGAAAATAAAATTGTACTATCATACGTTGTTAACCTGCTATTGGTTGTTATTATTTTTGGACTCTTATATCTTTCCAAAAAAAAATTTAAAGACCAGTTGGGGTTTTTATTTATAGCAGGAAGCGCATTAAAATTCGGTGTGTTTTTTGTTGTTTTCTATCCTTTTTTTAAGCTTGACAATCACATTTCTAAATTAGAGTTTGCCGCTTTTTTTGTGCCTTATGGTTTAGGTTTGATTTTAGAAACAATTAGCCTTGTTAAATGGCTAAATAAGTTAGATTAAAAGTTGCCCAATATCTATCAAATCAAACCTTTGAAATAAAATAAAAATTTATTTTTGTTTTTGAGATAAAACCATACCTTTGCAGGAATTTTTAAGCCACTATTAGTTAGAGTGATATGCGTGTAAAAACATATTTAAAATCAATTACATTATTCCTGTTTTTATTAACCTTTATGTCGTATGGGCAAGAAGGTCATACAGAAGAACAATTACTTGAAGGGACAAAAACTGATAAAGAAGCAGAAATAAAAGAATATATTCTGCATCACTTAAAGGACTCTTATGATTTTGGATTGTATTCATATACAACAGATCAAGGTGAGACTAAGCATGTTGGGTTTCCTTTACCTGTAATACTTTGGGATAATGGTTTAAAAGTGTTTTTATCTTCTAAATTTCATCATGGAGAAGAAGTAGCTGAAGTTGGAGGTAATCATTATAAAGTTTATCATTCAAAAATTTATAAAGTTGATGGCCCGAATGGAGAGATAAATGAAGATGAACACCACCACGCTACCAATGAAAAACCACTAGATTTCTCAATTACAAAAAATGTTGTTTTGATTTTTATGGTATTTGCTATTTTGTTTTTTATGTTTAGTCGCATGGCAAAAGCTTATAAAAGCAACAATGGGTTGCCAAAAGGAATAGGTCGTATCTTAGAACCAATAGTGCTATATGTAAGGGATGAAATTGCAATTCCTAATATTGGTGAAAAGCACTATAAAAAATATATGAGTTATTTGTTAACTGTATTTTTCTTTGTTTGGGTCGTGAATCTTTTTGGTTTAACACCAATAGGAATGAATGTTACCAATAACATAGCTGTAACCTTATGTTTGGCTCTTATTACATATATTATCACAACATTTTCTGGAAACAAAAACTATTGGAAACACATCTTCTGGATGCCGGGAGTTCCTGTTCCTATGAAAATTATTTTAGCACCTATTGAATTATTAGGAACTTTTATAAAACCATTTGCGTTAATGATTCGTTTGTATGCGAACATTACAGCTGGACATATTGTGTTAATGAGTATCATTGGAATGATGTTTATTTTTAATAACTGGATTGGTTCCTCATTATCGTTTGTTTTAGCGTTTGTATTAGCAATTTTAGAACTGTTAGTAGCAGTATTACAAGCCTATATTTTCACTGTGCTTTCTGCCTTATACTTTGGTATGGCGGTTGAAGAGCACCATGATGAAGCACATTAAATAATAAAGAGTGCCATTCCCAATATTGGGAATCAAAATTGAATGTTTAATTTTTAATTATATATATATTATGGGAAATATTCCTGAAATCGTTGGAGCAGGTTTAATCGTAATAGGAGCAGGAATCGGAATCGGTAAGATTGGTGGTTCAGCTATGGAAGCTATTGCACGTCAACCAGAAGCTACTGGAAAAATTCAAACCGCTATGCTTATTGCAGCAGCGTTGATTGAAGGTATTGCCTTTGCAGCTTTATTTGCAAAGTAAAACACACAAAAGAACAGCTTTAACGGTTGGTTATAGCTGTTCTTTAAATTAAACAGAGTTTTTTAGAAATATAATTTATTATGGAAGAATTATTTGGAGGATTTTCTTTAGGGTTGTTTATTTGGCAAGCAATACTCTTTATAGCACTTATTTTATTGCTTAAAAAATTCGCTTGGAAACCTATTTTAGATTCAGTTAACGATAGAGAAGAAGGTATTAAAAATGCATTGGATGCTGCTGAAAAAGCAAAATTAGAAATGCAAAATCTTCAAGCAGACAACCAAAAATTGTTAAAAGAAGCAAGAGCAGAGCGTGAAACTATGTTGAAAGATGCACGCGACATGAAAAATAAAATGATTGAAGACGCTAAAGACGAAGCTAAATCTGCTGCAGGAAAGTTAATTGAACAAGCTCAGGCTGCAATTGAAACTGAAAAGAAAGCAGCAATTGCTGAATTGAAGGCTCAAGTAGCAAGTTTATCAATCGAGATTGCAGAAAAAGTAGTGCGTGAAGAATTATCAAACAAAGACAAACAAGTAAAATTGGTTGAGTCTATGTTAGGTGAAGCAAAATTAAACTAACAATAAATGGCAGGAGCAAGAGCAGCAATACGTTACGCAAAAGCAGTTTTAAGTTTGGCTACAGACAGAAATAAAGCAGAAGCAGTAAATAATGATATGAAGTTAATGGCTAAAACCATTGCAGAAAATATTGAGTTAGGCGATATGCTTAACAACGCTGTAATTAAATCTGAAACCAAAAAAGCAACTTTATTAGCTATTTTTCCTAATCTTAATGAAATTAGCACAAACTTGTTTGATGTTTTAATTTCTAATAAAAGAGTAAACATTTTAAATGATATTGCAATACATTACAGCATATTGTTTGATGTGCTAAATGGAAAACAAGTCGCAAAAGTAACCACAGCAATTCCAATGACTAAAGAGTTGGAAGCAAAAGTGCTTGCTAAAGTGAAAGAGCTAACAAATAAAGAAGTAAAACTTGAAAGCATAATAGATGAAACTATTTTAGGTGGTTTTATCCTTAGAGTTGGAGACAAGCAATATAACGCAAGTGTTTCCGATAAACTTAACAAATTAAAAAGAGAATTTACATTAAATTAATTATAAGATGGCAGAAGTAAAACCAGCTGAAGTATCAGCAATCTTAAAACAACAACTTGCAGGATTTGATGCATCAGCGTCATTAGACGAAGTGGGAACAGTGTTAACTGTTGGTGATGGTATTGTACGTGCTTACGGACTTTCAAATGTTCAATATGGAGAATTAGTTGAGTTTGAAGGCGGTTTAGAAGGTATTGTACTTAACCTTGAAGAAGATAATGTTGGTATAGTATTATTAGGGCCTTCAGTAGGTATTAAAGAAGGATCTACAGTTAAGCGTACTGGTCGAATTGCTTCTATTAATGTTGGAGAAGGAATTGTTGGACGTGTTGTAGATACTTTAGGAACTCCAATTGATGGTAAAGGTGCTATTGCAGGGAAAACTTACGAAATGCCTTTAGAGCGTAAAGCGCCAGGTGTTATTTTCCGTGAGCCAGTAACCGAGCCATTACAAACAGGTATTAAATCTATCGATGCAATGATTCCTGTAGGTCGTGGACAACGTGAATTGGTTATTGGTGACCGTCAAACTGGAAAAACTACAGTTTGTATTGATACCATCTTAAATCAAAAAGAATTTTACGATGCAGGAAAACCTGTATATTGTATATATGTAGCTATTGGTCAAAAAGCATCTACAGTTGCAAACATTGCTAAAACTTTAGAAGACAGAGGCGCATTGGCTTATACAACTATTGTTGCAGCTAATGCATCAGATCCTGCTCCAATGCAAGTTTATGCTCCAATGGCAGGTGCTGCAATTGGTGAGTATTTTAGAGACTCTGGTCGCCCTGCATTAATCATTTATGATGATTTATCTAAACAAGCAGTAGCATACCGTGAGGTGTCATTATTATTACGTCGTCCACCAGGACGTGAGGCGTACCCTGGAGACGTTTTCTATTTACACTCTCGTTTATTAGAGCGTGCTGCAAAAATTATTAATGATGATGATATTGCTAAAAACATGAACGATCTTCCCGATTCATTAAAACCAATGGTTAAAGGAGGGGGTTCATTAACTGCGTTACCTATTATTGAAACTCAAGCAGGAGACGTTTCAGCATATATTCCAACAAACGTAATTTCTATTACAGACGGACAAATTTTCTTAGATGGAGATTTATTTAACTCTGGTGTACGTCCAGCAATCAACGTAGGTATTTCGGTATCACGTGTTGGGGGTAATGCTCAGATTAAATCCATGAAAAAAGTAGCTGGAACTTTAAAATTAGATCAAGCGCAATATCGTGAATTAGAAGCGTTTGCTAAGTTTGGTTCAGATTTAGATGCTGTTACATTAAATGTAATTGAAAAAGGAAAGCGTAACGTTGAGATTTTAAAACAAGCTCAAAATGACCCTTTTAAAGTTGAAGACCAAACGGCTATTATTTATGCAGGTTCAAAAAACTTATTAAGAAATGTGCCTGTTGAAAAAATAAAAGAGTTTGAAAGAGATTATTTAGAATTCTTAAAAGCTAAACATGCAAATGTATTGGCAGATTTGAAAGCAGGAAAATTAACTGATGAAGTTACAGATACATTAACAGCTGTAGCAAAAGATTTATCAAGTAAATATAAAGCATAATTAGATTTTAGTTTGAGTAGTGAGTTATTAACTTGCTACTGAATACTCAATACTAACAACTAACATATGGCAAACTTAAAAGAAATACGTAATAGAATAACATCGGTATCTTCAACGATGCAAATTACCAGTGCCATGAAAATGGTATCTGCTGCAAAGTTAAAGAAGGCTCAAGATGCCATTACTGCTATGCGTCCTTATGCCGATAAATTAACGGAACTATTACAAGGCCTAAGTGCAACTTTAGATGCTGATTCTGGAAGTAAATTTTCTACTCAAAGAGAAGTAAAAAATGTATTAATTGTTCCAATAACTTCAAATAGAGGATTGTGTGGGGCTTTTAATTCTAACATTATTAAACAAACCCAAAGTTTAATTGATAATGAATATGCTGGAAAAAAAGTTTCAATTTTAGCTATGGGAAAGAAAGGAAATGATGCTTTTTCTAAGAAAAAGATTGTTATTGCCAACAATAGTTCTCTTTTTGACAATTTAACTTTTGATAATGTTGCTGAGGTTGCTGAAACTTTAATGGATAAATTTGTTTCTGGAGAGTTTGATAAAATTGAGATTGTTTACAATAAGTTTAAAAACGCAGCAACTCAAGAAGTTATGACAGAACAATTTTTGCCAATTGTTCCAGTTCAAAACGATGCAAATGTGAACTTAGATTATATTTTTGAACCATCAAAGGTTGAAATCGTTGAGCAATTAATTCCTAAGTCATTAAAAACACAGTTATATAAAGGTATTAGGGACTCTTTTGCAAGTGAACATGGTGCTCGTATGACTGCGATGCATAAAGCAACAGATAACGCAACAGAATTAAGAGATCAGCTTAAATTGACTTACAACAAAGCACGTCAGGCTGCTATTACTAATGAAATCCTTGAGATTGTTGGTGGTGCAGAAGCTTTAAATAATTAAAAACTTGCTGAATTTGTTTCAGCGCCCAAATAATTTTAGCCTCACAATTTTGTGAGGCTTTTTTATGGCATCAATTTTGAAATATTATCTTTATTAATATTAAGTAAACTGTTATGAGCTATTTTAAAAAGATTGGTTTCTTCATTATAACGTTTTTTATAGCAATTATAATTTCTCAATGCAGCAGCGCCCAAAAATTACAAACTTCATTGCCTTCCCAAATTGGAGATGTTTATTATCAAAATTGGGTTTCAGGCGTTAAAGAAGGAGGCTCTGGTACAATTATTTATATTCAAATTATTTCAGAATCAAATCAAATTGAATTAGACAATGTTTATTTTCAAGGAAAAGTAGCTAAACTCGAATTAACAGATAACATGTTTGCTGTAGGTCGATTTAATTCAATTATGAAATCTAAAGGTGATACTGTTATGAGTAGTGACCCTAATGCTGAATATGGTAATAAAGTTCCGGAATTACCTAAAAAAGCACCTTTTGTTTTAAAAGATAATCAGTGTGTTATTAGTTATAAAGAAGGAAATAAAATCAAATATTTTAAGATAGATAACATTAGAAAAAAAGAATTACTTGCCTACCCAAGCTCGCCTAATAATAAGGAATAATGTATTTTTGTTTTAGAATTGCTAAAAACGTATTTTTAGCAGAATAAAAACTTACTTACTTGAGCGTTTTAAAAAAGTTTTTTAAAGACACTATCATTTATGGTTTAGCCACGGTTTTACCACGTCTAATGAACTTTTTATTAGTCCCGCTTCATACTGGGAAATTAGAAACATCAAGTTACTCAGACAATACTACTTTTTACGTTTACGCTGCTTTTTTCAATGTGCTACTAACCTATGGAATGGAAACTTCTTTTTTTAGATTTTTCAATAAATCTGAAGAAAAAAACAAGGTGTTTTCTACTACATTTATAAGTTTGGCAATTTCCACCATTTTATTTTTAGTAGTAGTAATCATTTTTAATCAGGAACTTTCCGGGTGGTTAAATATATCACCAAAATATTTTAAAATACTTGTTGGTTTATTGGTGTTAGATACTCTTGTAGTAGCGCCTTTTGCCTACTTGAGAGCCACAGGAAGACCAATAAAATTTGCAGCAATTAAAATAGCTAATATTGTAATTTATGTTTTGCTTAATTATTTCTTTTTATGGGCAATTCCTGAATTTAATATAGATTTTCCTGGGTATGATAAATCAGATTTAGTGCAATATATATTTATCGCCAATTTAATGGCAAGTATTATTACTTTTTTAATGCTGATTCCTTATTTCTTCAAAACAAAATTAGAGTTTAGCATGTCTATTTTCAAACAGCTTTTAAATTATGGATGGCCCATAATGGTTGCTGGGTTAGCTTATGTAATAAATGAAAATTTTGATAAATGGATTCTTCCTTATTTATTGGGAAAAGACATAAATGGAGCTTATAGTGGTTGTTATAAAATAGCCATGTTTATGACCATTTTTATTCAGGCATTTCGTTTGGGCGCTGAGCCTTTTTTCTTTTCTCATTCAAAAGAAATAAATGCAAAACAGACCTATGCTTTAATTATGAAATACTTTGTAATTGTGGGCAGTTTTATGTTGGTTTTTATAATTTCTTATCTGGATATATTTAAAGAGTTATTAGTTAAAGATGAAAGTTATTGGGAAGCCATTACCATCGTTCCAATTGTTTTACTTGCCAACCTATGTTTAGGCATTTATTTTAATTTGGCTATTTGGTACAAGCTAACAGATAAAACTATTTATGGCATGTATTTATCAATAGTTGGAGCAATCATTACCATAGTCTTTAATGTTGTTATGATAAATAAAATAGGTTTTATTGCAGCTGCCTGGGCAACTTTAGCGGCTTATGGAATGATGATGATATTATCTTACGTAATTGGTCAAAGATTTTATACAGTTCCCTATGATATTAAAAGAATTTCTGGCTATTTGATGTTAGCGATAATACTTTCTGTTATCAGTTTAAATACAAATGCTAATTATTATATAAACACCGTTTTAGTTTTGTTATTTTTGGGGAGTTTTGTTTTGTTAGAAAATAGCGAATTAAAAAAATTATTAAAACGATGACATGCAAATAAAAATTATTAATAAGTCTTCACACGATTTACCAAGTTATGAAACAATTGCCTCGGCAGGAATGGATTTAAGAGCTAATATTTCTGAATCAATCACGTTAAAGCCTTTAGCCCGAACCATTGTAAAAACAGGATTGTTTATTGAATTACCAATAGGGCTTGAAGCACAAGTGCGTCCAAGAAGTGGTTTAGCCGCAAAAAAGGGAGTTACAGTTCTTAATTCACCAGGAACAGTTGATGCAGATTATAGAGGAGAAATAGGGGTAATTTTAGTCAATCTTTCAAATGAAGACTTTATTATTGAAAATGGAGAACGAATTGCACAATTGGTCATTGCAAAACACGAACGAGCTGAGTGGGTTCATGTCGAAGAGCTTTCTGAAACTTCTCGTGGAGAAGGTGGTTTTGGAAGTACGGGAGTGAAATAATCCCTCCCCAACCCTCCCAAAGGGAGGGGGAGTTGATAACGAAATTAAAATAAGAAAATAACATAAAAGTTTCTCCCCTTTGGGGAGATCAAGAGGGGATAATATGAAAATAATAGTACCCATGGCGGGAAGAGGTTCTCGTTTAAGACCACATAGTTTAACAGTTCCAAAGCCATTAATACCAGTTGCTGGACAGCCTATAGTTCACAGATTGGTTAAGGATATTGCTAAAGTTTTAAATGAACCAATAGATGAAATAGCCTTTATTTTAGGAGAACCTGCATTTTTTGGAGACGATGTTGTTGAAAGCCTTAAAGAGTTAGCAAACAATTTAGGCGCCAAAGCATCTATTTATCGCCAAGACCAGCCATTGGGCACAGGTCATGCCATTATGTGTGCTAAAGAATCATTATCTGGTCCTGCGGTTATTGCCTATGCAGATACTCTTATTAGAGCTAATTTCACTTTAGATCCTCAAGCAGATGCTGTTATTTGGGTAAAACAGGTAGATAAACCAGAAGCTTATGGCGTTGTAAAACTAAATAATAAAGAAGAGATTGTTGAATTGGTAGAAAAACCAAAAGACTTTATTAGTGATTTAGCTGTTATTGGAATATACTACTTTAAAGATGTTGGCGTTTTAAAACAAGAATTGCAATATGTTCTGGATAATAATATTGTAAATGGCGGAGAATATCAAATTAATGATGGTATTAAAGGCATGATGGCTAAAGGAAAAGTGTTTAAAACAGGGCAGGTTGATGAATGGATGGATTGTGGGAATAAAGCAGTAACAGTTGAAACTAATGCTAGAATGTTAGGGTTTTTACAAGCAGATGGAGACGAACAAATGATAGCATCATCTGTCAAAACAGTAAATTCTAAAATTATAGAACCATGTTTTATTGGTGAAAATGTGGTATTAAATAATTCAACAATTGGCCCAAATGTTTCAATCGGTAATAATTGTAAAATAGAAAATGCTACAATTAAAGACAGCTTAATTCAAACACATACAACCATTAAAAATGCTCATTTAGAAAATGCCATGATTGGCAATCATGTATCTTATGATGGGAATTTTAAAGCAGTAAGTCTTGGAGATTATTCAGTTTTGGAATAACTTTTGAAGAGCCCTTATTAACATATTCAATACATCTTAAATTGAAACATAAAATCTACATACTTCTTTTTTACTTCGGAATGATTTTCTTTCCTCAGAGTAATTTTGCTCAAGTAGATTTTAATAAGAAACCAAATGATGATTTAGGAGATTTAGATGATAAATTTCAAGAATTATTTTTTGAAGCTTTGAAACAAAAAGGCATTGAAAATTATGACCGCTCTGTCGAAGCACTTTTAAAATGTATTGAATTGGACAATTCTCAATCGGTTTTATATTTTGAATTGGGTAAAAATTATATTTACCTTAAAAATTTTGGTGCAGCAGAAGATGCTTTAAAAATGGCCGTAAATAAGCAACCAGACAACGAATGGTACTTAGATGCCCTTTATGGTTTATATGTGCAACAAAACGAGTCTGATAAAGCTATAAAGACCTTAAAGCAACTTGTAAGCTATCATCCTGATTATAGAGAGGATTTGGTAGCCTTATACATTTCAACAAAAAAGTATAATGATGCCTTAAAATTGTTGGATGAAATAGATGAAGAATTAGGGATTTCACCATCAAGAGATTACATGCGTAATCAAATTTATGCTGCAACGGGACGCAAGAAAGATCAAATTAAGAATTTAGAAAAACGTGTTGATGATAATCCAGATAAAGAGGCTAATTATTTGGCGTTAATTTACAGGTATAGTGAGAATAATGAAAACGAAAAAGCCTTTGAAACAGCAAAAGAATTACTAAAGGTCAACCCTAAATCGCAATTGGTTCATTTAGCGCTTTATAAGTTTTATTTAGAGGATAATGATGCTGAAAAAGCCATAGAATCTATGAAAATAGTTATTAAAAGTCCTCAAATAAAACCAGAATCAAAACTTAAAGTGCTTTCAGATTTTGTTGCTTTTGTTGGAAAAAATCCTCAGTATGAACCTGCATTAGTAGAAGCAACTACCTTAGCTGGCGACACTAAAAATTCTAAATCCGATATTGAAATTGCTCAATATTATTTATCTCAAGGTGATAAATTACATGCGCTTCAATATTATGAACAGGCTTTATCTATTGAAAGTGATAACTTTGCTGTTTTGCGTAATGTTTTGTTGTTGCATATAGATTTAAAACAGTTTGATTTGGCTGTTGAACAAAGCAATAATGCACTCAATAAATATCCGTCTCAACCAATTATTTATTTAATTAATGGCGTTGCTTTAAATGAATTAAAAAGAAGTAAAGAAGCTGCCAATATTTTAGAAGCAGGATTGGATTTTATTATTGATGACACTAAAATGGAAATAGATTTTTATAACCAATTAAGTATTGCTTATACATTGTTGAACAATGCTTCTAAAGCAAAAATGTTTAGTGATAAAGCTAAACAATTAGAAACCCCAAATTAAAAAGAGTTTATGCGATATAAAAATCATTTTACAGTTGTCATATTATTTTTTGTTTTTATTTTGTTTAGTTGTAAATCTTCTAAAATTTTAAATTCAAGCACAAGCAATTTAAGTTTAACCACTAAACAACTTATTAAAGAAAACACCCAAAAAGCGGCATCATTTAAAACATTATCAGCTCGTGTGAAACTTGACATTTCCCAAGGTGATAAAGAAAATGGTTATACCATTAATATGCGCATAGAAAAGGATAAGAAAATTTTATTAATGTCATCGCCTATTACGGTTGTAAAAGCATTAATAACACAAGATAAAATAAGCTATTACAATAAATTGGATAACACGTATTTTGAAGGGGATTTTAAATATTTAAGTGATTTATTGGGAACAGAGTTAGACTTTCAAAAAGTTCAAAATTTATTGTTAGGTGAAGCTTTATTTGGTTTAAAAGACAACGCATTTGATTTGTCTGTTAATGAAAAAGAATACATACTTCAGCCCAAGAATCAAAATGCTCTTTTTGAATTATTTTACTTGATAAATCCTTCACATTTTAAAATATCATCACAACAAATTTCCCAGCCACAAGAGCAAAAACATCTTCAAATTGATTATATATCGTATCAAAAAGTCGATAAACAAATTATACCGGAACATATAAAAGTAATTGCGGTTGAAGCTACAGAAGAAATGATTTTAGAGATGGAATTTAAAGCAGTATCTTTGAATGAAGATTTACGTTTTCCTTTTAAAATTCCATCAGGACTTCAAGAAATTAAGCTTTAATGAATAGTAAAAAACACATAGTTAAATTTGTATTGGGTTTACTGTTGTTTGTTGGCTCATTTGGGTTTTCTCAAAGCAAAAAGCAACAAGAACTTGAAGAACGCAGGCAAGAATTACGACAAGAAATCCAGAAAATTAATCAGCTTCAACAAGAAAACAAGTCTAAAGAGAAGTCTCAATTATCATTAATTGAAAACTACAATTATAAAATTAATGTACTTAACAATTTAATTTCTGTTACCAATCAGCAAGCAAATTTATTAACCAGGGAAATTAATTCAAATCAAAAGAAGATAACTAAACTTCGTGATGAATTGAAGGCACTTAAAGCAGATTATGCTGCAATGATTGTGAAGTCATACAAAAGCAAAAATCAGCAAAGTAGAATCATGTTTTTATTGTCTTCAAACAATTTTAGGCAAGCTTACAAGCGCTTACAATACATGAAGCAATATTCTGATCATCAAAAACAACAAGGGCAGGAAATAAAGTCTAAAAGTGAAGAACTTCAAAGCATTAATGCGAGTTTGTTAAAACAAAAAGACGATAAGCAAAAGTTAATAGCTGAGAACAGAGTTGTACAAAAAACGTTGGAAGACGAGCGCAAGCAACATGAAATACTCATGGCTTCAATTAAGAAGAATATTAATGTTTATGCTGCACAAATTAGGACGAAACAACAAGAAGCAGACAGAATTGATAAGGAAATAGATAGAATTATTAGAGAAGCAATAGTAAAGTCGAATAAAAAAGCGGGAAAACCAGCCACATCAACTGGATTTTCTTTAACGCCTGAAGAGAAAGTATTAGCGTCGAATTTTGCTTCAAACAAAGGAAAATTGCCTTGGCCAGTTGAAAGAGGACTTGTAACATTGAGATATGGATCGCAGCCTTCGCCTATTGATAAATCACTGACCATTAGAAGTAATGGTGTGAGAATAGCTACTGAAAAAGGAGCAAAGGTAAAAGCCGTTTTTAATGGTGAGGTAAGCAGTATAATTGTTATAAAAAATGCTAATCCAATAGTAATGATTCGTCACGGAAATTATATAACTGCCTATAAAAATCTTTCTAAAGTCTATGTAAAAGAAGGCGATAAAGTAACTACAAAACAAGAGATTGGAGAAGTTTTTACAAACCCTTCAAATGGTGAGACCATTCTAAATTTCATTATTTACCAAAACCTTAATACATTAAATCCATCAGAATGGATTTACAAGATGTAATTAAATAAATAAGGCCTTTAATTCGGTAGCATCATTTGGTTTCATTTTACCTGCTAACAGTAAACTTAATTGTTTTCTTCTTAAAGCAGCATCATAACGTTCTTTTTCAAGGTTAGTTTCTGGAGTCACTTCAGGAACAGCGATTGGTTTTCCAGTTTCATCAACGGCAACAAATGTATAAATCGCTTCATTAGCCTTAGTTCTGGCGCCAGATTCTCTGTCTTCAATCCAAACATCTATAAACACTTCCATTGAGGTGTTAAATGCTCTGGAAACCTTAGCCTCGACTGATACAACACTACCTAACGGAACGGCTCTGTTAAATGCCACATGATTTACGGAAGCGGTAACAACAATACGTCTGGAATGTCTTCTTGCCGAAATACTAGCTGCTCTGTCCATGCGTGCTAATAATTCACCACCAAACAAGTTATTTAAGGGATTAGTTTCTCCAGGAAGAACTATATCGGTCATTATTGTTTTAGATTGTTCTGGTGTCTTTGCTTCCATCATGTTATTTTTTATGATTGCGCAAATGTAGCTTCTTTTTAAAGATTAAAAAAACAATGTGTTTGAATAAAGCCGATATATGATTTTATAAAAAAGAAGAAAAATAAATTGGAAAAAATTGTTAATTTTCAACTTTAACAATAGCTATCTTACCGTTATATGTTAAGTTAGCTTTTGATTGTAATGCTTGTTTTGCCGTTTCAAGAGAGTCGAACTTTTTGTAAAAAACAAAATATTTATTACTCACAGAATCAAAGAAAAAACCAACATCATTAATACTACTTGCTTTTAATTCATCAATAAAAACATCTCTTTTTTCAGTATCTGAGTAGGCTCCAAGAACTAGATAATAACCACTCTCAACCGTTTTAATGTTTTTAATGATTTTTATAAGATTAGGGCTTTCTGCAAAATCTAAATTATTTGATTTTTTTGTTTCAGAACTAGAAGGATTGTTTTCATTATCTGAAGAATTATTATCCTGATTTGTTGCTACAGCTTTTGTTTGCTCCTTTTTATAAGAGATTGTTCCAAAACTATCTTTTGAATCTGAATCTACTTTCAGCCAAGCGTCTTTATTACTGTTTTGTCTAATGGTGTGCAGTGCTTTTAGGGCTTCTTCGGCAGTCTCATAACTGCCATAAGCAACTTCATGTAAACCATACTTATTAACACCAAGTTTTCTTGCTTTAAATCCTTCGGCAACCAATTGCTCAATTTTTTTATCGCAGTTCTCTTCAACTCTAAAAGCACCAGCAACGACATGATAGTTGCCAGCCTGTTTAGTTACATTAAAAGTAACTGCCGGTAGCGGATTTTCTATAACAAAAGTGGCCTGTTGAATTTTATTATCAAGTTGATGTAGGGCTTCTTCTTGTGCTAATTGATTATGGGTTTCAATTTTATTTACGTAATAATTTGAAGCCACAAAACCACCTAAAGTTAAAGCAATGACTGCAACAGCTGCATATCTAAAATATGGAATAGACTTGCGTTTTTCTGGAGTAAAAACAATAGGCACATCTTTTTCAATAGCTTCAACAGTTTCTTTATAAACTTCGCGTGTTATTGCAGGTGATACAAATTGAGATAGCCCAAATGCATCAGTTAAATAATTATGATGATAAGATGGTTCAAATTGTATTTTGCCTTCATTGTTAAATACAACCTCGCCAATATTATTAAATGTAAGTGTTTCCCCTTGAGTTAAAAGTGCTTTTAGAATTTTAACTCGCTTTTGAATTTTTTCATTGGCTACTTCAAAAGGAATTTTTTCAACATCAGCAATATAATGGGCCAATAAACCATCATTTTTTTGAATTTGTTCATTAAATGATATTGTTTTATTTGGTGGATAAAACGTATTGGTTGATACATTAATAGTAGCCGAAGCACGTTGTGTTAAAAACGCACCAAACTCAGGTACAGTAACACATTCATATCTATAAAGTAAGTCGCTGATGTAGGTCTCTAATTGCATAAAAACAAAGTTAAAAAATTATGATGATGGATAACATTTTGTTAAAACTATTTATTAACATCATAAAAAATTACTTACTTGTATCCTTTAAATCAAAGTTTTAGAATGACAGAAAATAACCTACTAAATGTTTTGGCTTTACAACATGTAACCAATATTGGTGATATTACCGCTAAAAAACTCATTTCACATTGCGGATCAGCCGAGGCGGTTTTTAAAGAAAAGAAACATAATCTTCTTAAAATTGAAGGTATTGGGAGTTCAATTATTAACGATGTGTTTGAACCAATTCATTTTAAAGCGGCAGAAGAAGAACTTCATTTTATAAATAGCAATAATATCACCTGTTTATATTTTAATGAAGAGGACTATCCAGATAAACTTAAACATTGTTTTGATGGTCCCGTTTTATTATTCCAATCAGGAAATATAAACTTAAAACAGCAACATATTATCAGTATTGTAGGAACCAGAAAAATTACAACTCAAGGAATGGCGTTTTGTGATAATTTGGTTGAACAACTTACGCCATATAATCCTGTAATTGTTTCAGGGTTTGCTTACGGAACAGATATAACGGCGCATAAGGCCGCGCTAAAAAATAATTTGCAAACCATAGGATGTTTGGCCCATGGATTAAATCAAATATATCCAAAAGTGCATAAAAAATATATGGTTGATGTTGAAAACAATGGCGGGTTTTTTACTGATTTTTGGAGTAGCGATGCTTTTGACAAAAACAATTTTTTAAAGCGGAACAGAATAATTGCAGGTTTAAGTGAAGCTACAATAGTCATTGAATCAGCAGAAAGAGGAGGAAGCCTGGTAACCGCAGATATTGCCAACTCCTATAATCGTGATGTATTTGCGGTTCCTGGTAGAACAACAGATTCTCAAAGCATTGGATGTAATAATTTAATTAAATATCAAAAAGCACAAATACTAACAAACCCAGTAGATATTCCTTATGTTTTAAACTGGCAGCTAGAAACTTCTGTAAAACCAAGTATTCAGAAACAATTGTTTGTAGAGCTTGATGACCAAGAAAAAATAATTTACAACTACCTTAAAGAGAATAATAAGCAACAACTTGATACCATAGCTTTAAGTTGCCAAATGCCCATTTTTAAAGTAGCAAGTGTATTATTGAATATGGAATTAAAAGGAGTTATTAGACCTTTGCCGGGGAAATTATTTGAGCTTATTTAGTTTTTTATATTCAACAAAAAAGTGAATAATAATCCCTATAATTATCAGAACTCCAATCAACACAATCCAATTGTTACCTTTATCGGACAGAAAATGTGATATAATCATAAATACTTGAGAAAGAGTCATTAAAACCGTAAACCAAACAAGTTTTTCATATTTAATACCCAACTTTTTCTCGCACTCTTTTCAAAACATCATTAGCTACCAATTTAGCTTTAGAAGCTCCAATAGCTAATGCTTTGTCAATTTCATCTAAGTTATTAATGAAGTAGTTGTAACGTTCTCGTTGTACGGCAAACTTATCAGTAATAAGCTCAAAAACAGCTTGCTTTGCATGACCATAACCATAATTACCGTTTTCATAATTGGCCTTCATAACTTCAATTTGCTCCTTGTTTGCCAGCAAACTATAAATAGCAAAACAGTTACAGGTTTTCCAATCTTTAGGATCTTCAAGAGGTGTACTATCTGTTTGAATAGACATAATCTGTTTTCTTAACTTCTTATCATCTAAAAAGATATTGATGATGTTTCCTCTACTTTTACTCATTTTTTCACCATCAGTTCCAGGAATCAGCATATTGTTTCCTTGAATTTTCCCTTCTGGCAACACAAAAGTGTCTCCCATTTTGGCATGAAAACGAGAAGCAACATCTCGTGTCATTTCTATATGTTGTAATTGGTCTTTTCCAACAGGAATAATATTGGCGTCGTACAATAAAATATCGGCAGCCATAAGCATTGGGTAGGTAAACAAACCAGCATTTACATCTTCAAGTCTATCTGCTTTATCTTTAAAACTATGTGCCAAAGTTAATCGCTGATAGGGAAAAAAGCAGCTTAAATACCATGATAATTCAGTTACTTGAGGCACATCACTTTGTCTGTAAAAAACGGTTTTTTCAATATCTAAACCAAAAGCTAACCAAGTAGCCGCTGTAGAATAGGTGTTATCACGTAATTCGTCAGCATCTTTAATTTGCGTAAGTGTGTGTAAATTTGCGATAAACAAAAAAGAATCGTTTTCAGGATTGTTAGCCATCTCAATAGCTGGTATTATGGCTCCTAAAATATTGCCTAAATGTGGTGTTCCTGTGCTTTGTATTCCTGTAAGTATTCTTGCCATAATGTACCTCACATGTGTGAGAATCTTATTAAAATTAAATGAACCCTTTTTATTGGAGCAAAGGTAATTTTTTTAGTAGAATTGCTCAATACAAATGTGTATTTTTGGGAAACATGAAGATTTTTAAATATATTTTTTGGATTTTTTACCGCATTTGGTTTTACATAATTGTGGCGATTCCAATTATAATTTTGTTTCCAGTGCTTATAATTTCTATTTTAAAAGAATCATGGTATCCTTTCTTTTTTAAATTAGCTCGCATTTGGGCCAGATTTATTTTAATTGGCATGGGGTTTAAAGTAAAAATTGAAACCCAACAAATTCCAGAAAAAGATAAAAGCTATATGTTTATTGCCAACCATACCTCCATGGCAGACATTATGCTTATGCTGGTTTGTATAAAGAATCCATTTGTATTTGTTGGAAAAAAAGAATTGGCTAAAATCCCACTTTTTGGGTTTTTCTATAAGAGAACTTGTATTTTGGTGGATAGAAATTCTGCAAAAAGCAGACAAGCTGTTTTTTTAAGAGCTCAAAGGCGATTAAAATCTGGGTTGAGCATTTGTATTTTCCCAGAAGGAGGCATACCCGAGGAACATGTTTTGCTTGATGAGTTTAAAGATGGTGCTTTTAGACTTGCCATTAACCATCATATACCCATTGTGCCATTAACATTTGCTGATAATAAAAAGCGTTTTTCATATACTTTTTTTAGTGGTGGACCAGGAAGAATGCGAGTAAAAATCCATGAATTTTTAGAAACGAAATCATTAAGTATTAATGATACCAAAAGTTTAAACTCTAAAGCAAAAGAAATTATTTTAACCCAACTTTTGGTTTATTCAAAATAAAAACTGCTCTTGGGGAAGAGCAGTTTTCTTGATATTTCTTCAAGAGTTTTAAAGAAATATCGAGGCCTAACCAAAAACCTAAAACTTAAATCCAATTCCGGTATAAACACCTATAAAATAGGGTTTAAAATTGCCAGAAGTATTATTAAAAGTATTGATTTGATATTTAAACAAAGGTTCTAAATTCAAATCTATTTTTTTAGTTATTTTATAATTTATTCCTAAACCAAAATTAGCACTATAACTCACTTTGTTCAAGTTTGAAGCTTCACCAATTTTAGTTCGACGGCCTTCAAATTCAGAAAATAATTCATTGTTGCTTAATATGAATGAACTAAAACCACCAATAACATTAAATCCAAATTTTTTATTGATAATCGCGTATTCAATTTCTAACGGAATTTCAATATATCCTAAAGATTGATTAATTGATGTGTTTGAAGTTTTAATAAAGGCTTCATTATTTGCATTACTTAAACTTTCACCACTTATAAGAGAAATATTATCTGGATTATCGCCAGTATTAATGTTTTTTAAAGCACTAACACTTGGAGTTAGTCCAACTGACTCAAAAACAACTACATTATTGGTGTTGTAACCTAAATTCACCTTGTTAATACCAGAACGAATGCTGAGTTTGTTATTAATAGCATAACTGGCACCAATACCATAACTCATTGTAACCTCACCATTTTTTGCATTATCATTAAACTGAGCGTCTATGGATGAGCCTTTACCAAGACTATTAAAATAAACAGGAGCTGCATTAGTGGCTATACTCCATTTGTTTGATTTTTTCTCATTTTCATCTTTGTTTGCTTCAGCAATAGCCTCTTCAATAGATGGTTTATTTTTTTCTGATATTTTGTTTGTTAAAGCATTATCATCATCTTGGTTACTATTTTCTGCAATTACAGAAGTGTTATTTTTTACTGAATTTTTAAGCTCAGCTGTTTTATCAGTTTCTGAAATCGCTTCATTATCTTTATTTTTAATTAATTCTTTTCCATTTGAATTATTTGTCACTTTATTGTTTTCATGAGCTATTATTTGATTTGTCGAAGCTTTATTATTATTGATTATACTGTTCGTTTTATTTTTTTGATTTTGATTTTTTGATGAATTATTACTTGTTATAATGTTTTGATCATTGTTTACAGGTTGATTGTTTATTTTGTTTTTGTCCCCTTCAGAAGCAATAGTTGTATTTTTAATAGAATCTCTATTTTCATTAAAATCAATAGTATTATTTGGACTCAAAGATTTTGTCGAAGGTTCGTCTTTTGTGTCAACAACTTGGATAGAAGGTGTTACGTTTGTGTTTTTAAAATATTCTCTGTCAATGGTAAAAAATAATAATAGTAAAGCCGCTACTCCAGCATAACGCCACCATATTGGTATAACTCTTCGTTTCTTTTTGTTTTTATTAAGTTTGGCTTCAATATTTTGCCAAACAGCATCACTTGGTGAGACTTCAAAATCTTTAAAGCCTTCTTGAAACAACCTGTCAATATGTTTTTTTTCTTTCATTATAACGATTGTAAGGTTCTTGTTGTTTTATAATCCTCTATGGTTCTCATCAATATCTGTCTAGCACGAGCTAGATTAGATTTTGAAGTACCTATATTAATATCTAGCATGGTTGCTATGTCGTTATGAGAGTAACCATCAAGCACATATAAGTTAAAAACAAGCCTATATCTGTCTGGTAACCCTTGTATTATTTGTAAAAGATAGTCTAGAGAAATAGACTCGTCGTCAATTTCTATTTCAACATCATCTACAATGTCTTCATTAATAATATCAAAAACTTTTTCATTACGGTAACGCTGTAAAACGGTATTAACTGTAACTCGTTTTAACCAACCTTCAAAAGAGCCTTTGTGTTTATATTGTCCAATTTTTTTAAAAATAGTTAAAAAGGCATCTTGCAAATTGTCTTCTGCTTCTGCATAGTTTCTCGAATACTTCAAGCATATTGAAAATAGTTTACTCGAAAAGAGTTTATACAATTCGCTTTGTGCTTGGGTATCATTAATCTTACAATTTTCTATGAGCTGCCTCAAACTCAAATTAATATCGGTTTTAATTAATAATTTATTTAATTTATAACGGGCACTTCAATTATTAAATATTGGTCAACATCATTTTCGTCAACTCCTTGCCAAAATTTAAAAATGTAACTGCCATTTCCTGTTACAACAAAATTAAAGGTGGCTTCTACCAATTCATCTTCAAGATCTGTACAATTATTATCAATATAATCATAATTTATAACAGCTACTGTACGCTCATTGTTGTTTTTTAAATAGTAGAATTCTTTAAATGTGTGACATGTTGAAGGTTTTAAATAACTAACTGTAATAGGATATGTTTCTCCTAAAGTAAACGATTCAGGAATATCTACACTTTCAATTGGTAAAATTTCTAAATTGTAATCAACAGTTTTGTCATCCAAACTACAGGAAGCAAATAAAATTAGAAATAAACTTAATAAGATTAACTTTTTCATTGCAATATTGTTTAATATGATTTTTTATCCAATAGATGCGAAGAAGAAGAAAAGGTTGCGTATAAAAATGAAAAACCCCAATGATTTGGGGCTTTTTTTTAACTATTTTGAAGCTTTTAAAATAGCTTTAATTTTATTTTCCAGTTCATCTTGAAGTTCTGGATTATCTTGAATGAGAGCTTTAACAGCATCTCTACCTTGTCCTAGTTTTGTTTCTTCATAACTAAACCAAGAACCACTTTTCTTTATGATTTCATGTTCAACAGCAATATCTAAAATTTCCCCAACTTTTGAGATGCCTTCACCATACATAATATCAAATTCTGCAGTTTTGAAAGGTGGTGCCACTTTGTTTTTTACAACTTTAACCTTTGTTTTGTTACCAGTAACATTGCCATCGGTTTCTTTAATTTGTGTTGAACGTCTTATATCCAATCGTACAGATGCGTAAAATTTTAATGCGTTTCCTCCTGTTGTGGTTTCAGGGTTTCCGAACATCACTCCAATTTTTTCTCGCAATTGGTTAATAAAAATAACAGTACAATTTGTTTTGCTAATAGAAGCTGTTAATTTTCTTAAAGCTTGAGACATCAATCTGGCATGCAAACCCATTTTAGAGTCTCCCATTTCACCTTCAATTTCGCTTTTCGGAGTTAAAGCGGCAACAGAGTCAATCACTACAATTTCTATAGCACCAGAACGTATTAAATTATCTGTAATTTCAAGCGCTTGCTCACCGTTGTCGGGTTGAGACATAATTAAATTATCAATGTCTACACCTAATTTTGCAGCGTAAAATCTATCAAAAGCATGCTCGGCATCAATAAAAGCAGCAATACCACCAGCTTTTTGAACTTCAGCAATGGCATGCAATGTTAAAGTTGTTTTTCCTGATGATTCTGGCCCGTAAATTTCAATAACTCTTCCACGTGGATATCCACCAACTCCTAACGCAATGTCTAAGCCAAGAGAACCAGATGGAATCGCTTCAACGTCTTGAATGGCAGCATCGCTCATTTTCATTACGGTTCCTTTACCATACGCTTTATCTAATTTATCTAAAGTAAGTTTAAGTGCTTTTAATTTTGCTTCTTTTTCAGTGCTCATTTTTAATTTTTTTTTCTGTAGTTATGTATGCTAAAATAATACTTCTTTTGTCACAATACAATTTTATCACGCAACCTTTTTCCACATTTTGTATCTAATAAGAAACATGGGAAAATTTTTGCTATGAATAGAACCAATTTTAAAATTTGAACTCATAATTTTAAATTAAAAAATAGGTTTTCTAATATATGGTGACCTTATATTAGAGTCCCAATGTTGACTAATTCAAATAAACAAGAAAGCACTTTATAGCTATAAAGTGCTTTTTTTATGAGATATAGCTAAGGTTTTTTAAAAAAATGTACCTTTGCCATTTATTTCATTTCCCTTCCCTTTGGGAAGGTTAGGATGGGAATTCTTTAACCTTAAAACGTTAGTATAGCATGCAACTGTACAATAAATTAAGCGCAAAAGAAAGAGCAGAATTAATTGACCAAGCAGGAAAAAGTCGATTAACACTTTCTTTTTATCAATATGCCAAAATTGGCAATCCTCAAGTTTTTAGAGATCACTTGTTTATTACTTGGAATGCTTTAGATGTTCTTGGTAGAATTTATGTGGCTCATGAAGGCATTAATGGGCAGTTATCGCTTCCAGCAGACAGATTTAATGAATTTAAAGAACACCTTGATAGTATTTCTTTTCTACAGGGTATTCGGTTAAATGTTGCCATTGAGCAAGACAACAAATCATTTTTAAAGCTAAAAGTAAAAGTGCGCGATAAAATTGTTGCTGATGGATTGAATGATGACACTTTTGATGTAACCAATAGAGGCATTCATTTAGCGGCGGAACAATTCAATAAAATTATAGAAGATGAAAAAACCATTTTGGTTGATATGCGTAATCATTACGAAAGTGAGATAGGTCATTTCAAAAATGCCGTTACACCAGACGTGGATACATTTAGAGATTCGTTGGACATTATTGAAGAAGACTTAAAAGACCATAAAGAAGATAAAAATTTGGTGATGTATTGCACCGGCGGCATTCGTTGTGAAAAAGCCAGTGCCTATTTCAAACACAAAGGATTTAAAAATGTTTATCAGTTGGAAGGCGGTATTATTGAATACACCAGACAGGTAAAAGAGCAAAATCTTGAGAATAAGTTTTTAGGCCAGAATTTTGTGTTTGATGATCGAAGAGCTGAACGAATAAGCCCAGATATAGTTGCTAAGTGCCATCAATGCGGAGAACCTTTTGATGTACATACCAATTGTGCAAATGATGCATGCCATTTATTATTTATTCAATGTGATACGTGTAAACTTGAGATGGATAATTGCTGTTCTACAACTTGTAAAGAAATACATGCTTTGCCTTATGAAGAACAAAAAGCCTTAAGAAAAGGACAAGGCAATAGTAATGATATTTTCAAAAAGGGAAGAGCTGACCATTTGCCATATAAAAAGGATTTAAGAAATATTTTCGAAACGCTTAAAATCAGTAAACAAGAATAGAAGATGATGCAGAGAATAGAATTAATGGCACCTGCTGGAAATTTTGAATCGTTACAGGCAGCCTTAGATAATGGAGCGGATTCTGTCTATTTTGGTGTCGAACAACTAAATATGCGTGCAAGAGCATCTATAAATTTCACTTTAGATGACTTGCCAGAAATTTCAAAGCGTTGCAAAGCTAAAAAGGTAAGAACCTATTTAACGCTTAACACAATTATTTACGATCACGACTTATCCATTGTAAAAACCTTAATAAATAAAGCTAAAGAAACGGGAATTACGGCTGTAATCGCCATGGATCAAGCTGTTATTATGGCGGCGAGAGAAGTTGGGATGGAAGTGCATATTTCAACTCAAATAAACATTACCAACATTGAAACGGTTAAGTTTTATGCTTTGTTTGCCGACACTATGGTTTTAAGTAGGGAATTGAGCTTAAGACAAGTTAAAAAGATTACCGAACAAATAGAAAAAGAGCAAATTAAAGGTCCCTCAGGAAAATTAATTGAGATAGAAATTTTTGGTCATGGAGCCTTATGTATGGCAGTTTCTGGGAAATGTTATATGAGTTTACATTCATATAATTCTTCAGCAAATAGAGGCGCTTGCAAACAAAATTGCAGAAAAAAATACACTGTAATTGAACAGGAGACGGGTTTTGAAATGGAGATTGATAATGAGTATATCATGTCTCCAAAAGATTTGTGTACCATTGATATTTTAGATCAGGTTGCAGATGCAGGTATTAAAGTCTTAAAAATCGAAGGTAGAGGAAGAGCTCCAGAATATGTAGCCAAAGTTATTTCGTGTTATCGTCAGGCTATTAACAGTTTAGAAACAGGAACCTATCAAAAGGAAAAAGTAATTGATTGGATGCTTGAGCTTGAAAAAGTATATAATCGTGGTTTTTGGAATGGGTATTATTTAGGTCAAAAACTAGGAGAATGGAGTATAGGTTCTGGCTCTCACGCTACTCAAAAGAAAGTTTACATAGGCAAAGGCACACACTTTTTCCCAAAACCACAAATTGGCGAATTTAAAATTGAAGCTTACGATATTTCAATAGGAGATACTATTTTAATTACAGGACCAACAACAGGAGCAAAAGAACTTGAAGTGAACGACATGATGGTGAACGACAAAAAATTGGCTAAAGGGGCTAAAGGTGATTTAGTTACAATTCCATTAGGTTTTAGAATTAGACCTTCAGATAAATTGTATAAAATTGTAGAAAATAAAGTGGAGGTGTAATGGTTGTTATCACATTACAGCGTAAAAAATGTATAGGTTGCAATTACTGTGTTGAATTAGCGCCAAAACAATTTCAAATGTCAAAAAAAGATGGAAAATCCGTTTTATTAAAAGCTAACGATAAAAAAGGATTTTTCACTTTGAAATCAAATGAGAACGCCATTTTTGACGAATGTGAAAATGCTTCAAAGGCTTGTCCTGTTAAGATTATTAGTGTTAAAATGATTTAGTATTGATGATAATAAAACTTCTATTTTAAAGTACACATAATAATCTTATCTTTACCTTTTAAAATAATTATAAACCTTCATTCGTAATAATTTTTATTAACGAATTCAATATAAAAAAATATGGCTTGTAACAGTTGTTCAACTGAAGATGGCAGTCCACCAAAAGGATGTAAAAACAATGGCACTTGTGGCACCGATAGTTGTAATAAACTCACGGTTTTTGATTGGCTAGCCAATATGTCGCTTCCTAACGGAGAAAAACCTTTTGATTGGGTTGAGGTTCGTTTTAAAAACGGAAGAAAACACTACTATAAAAACACTGAAAATTTAACATTAAGTATTGGTGATGTTGTAGCAACACAAGCGCAATCTGGTCATGATATTGGAATGGTTACCCTAACGGGCGAGTTGGTACGTGTTCAAATGAAGCGTAAAAACTTTTCCCAAGAAGGCGATGAAATTTTAAAAATTTACAGGAAAGCTGGACAAAAAGATATAGATATTTGGTCGGATGCCAGAGACAAGGAAGAGCCTATGAAGGTTAAAGCTCGTCAATTTGCTATCGACTTAAAATTGGCAATGAAAATTTCAGACATTGAATTTCAAGGAGATGCCAGTAAAGCCACTTTTTATTATACGGCTGAAGATAGAGTAGATTTTAGAGAGCTTATTAAGCTTTTTGCAAAAGAGTTTAGAACCCGAATAGAAATGAAGCAAGTAGGCTTTCGTCAAGAAGCTTCAAGACTTGGCGGTATTGGCTCATGCGGACGAGAATTATGCTGTTCAACATGGTTAACAGACTTTCGTTCAGTAAGTACATCAGCAGCAAGATATCAGCAGTTATCATTAAATCCCCAAAAACTAGCTGGACAATGTGGTAAATTAAAATGCTGCTTAAATTATGAGCTAGATACTTATTTAGATGCGTTGAAAGGTTTTCCTAAAACAGAAATTAAACTTCAAACAGAAAAAGGCACTGCTGTTTGCCAAAAAACAGATATTTTTAAAGGCCATATGTGGTATGCTTATGAAGGCGAATGGATGAATTGGCATAAAATTACTACCGACCAAGCCAATGAAATTATTAGTCTGAATAAAAAAAATAAAAAGGTTGCAAGCTTAGAAGAATACGCTTCAGAGTTGATGGAAGATACTAAAACCGAATTCGAAAACGTTGTTGGTCAAGATAGTTTAACACGTTTTGATAGTCCAAAACCTAATAATAAACGTAAAAATAAAAGGAACAATAAAAATAAGAGAAAACCTCAAAACGCTAAAAATGATGCGAAATAGTGTATTGTTATTTGTTTTAGTCTTTTCTTTTATTGTGATATCTTGTGATTCAAAGCGAGTTTATGATCAATATAAATCTGTCCCTAACGGATGGAATAAAGATTCAATAATTTCGTTTAAAATAAATCCGCCAGATTCAATTAAACCTTATAATTTATTTGTGAATTTAAGAAACACTAATAATTACAAGTACAGTAATATATTTTTAATTGTTGAAATGGTTTTTCCTCACGGCAAAACGATTAAAGATACTTTGGAATATAGAATGGCCGACCCAAGCGGAAAATTATTAGGCACAGGTTTAATGGATATTAAAGAAAACAAACTTTGGTACAAAGAAAAAGTTGTGTTTAAAGAAGCAGGAGAATACACAGTAAATATTCAACATGCAATGAGAGAAAACGGCAAAGTAAACGGCGTTGTTTCACTTGAAGGCATTACCGATATTGGTTTTAGAATTGAAAATTCAATAAGCAATTAATTTTAAGTATGGCAAAGGCAAAACAAACAGAAAACACTCAAGAGTTTGATAAATATGTACGTTGGTTTTGGATGTTGTTTTCAGCAGGAATTCTATTTATAATTCTAGTTTTTTCATTAGCATCATGGGGAGTTTTTGGAGAACTTCCAGACCATACACAATTAGAAAACACCGACACAAATTTAGCTACAGAAATAATTTCATCTGACGGAAAAACATTAGGTAAATTTTATTTAAATGATAACCGTACACCAATAGGTTTTGATGAATTGCCAAAACATCTGGTAGATGCTTTAATTGCTACCGAAGACGCCAGATATTATGAACATTCGGGCATTGATGCCAGAGGAACTTTAAGAGCTGTTTTTAAATTAGGTAAAGGTGGTGGAGCAAGTACCATTTCACAAC
Organism: Gaetbulibacter sp. M235; assembly: GCF_043876835.1. NCBI lineage: Bacteria > Pseudomonadati > Bacteroidota > Flavobacteriia > Flavobacteriales > Flavobacteriaceae > Gaetbulibacter > Gaetbulibacter sp. M235. Next base: position 428,519 of record NZ_JBAWJZ010000001.1, on the reverse strand, counting down.
AATTGGCAAAACAATTATTTCATGGCGAAGGGTCGAAAAATACTTTAGGACGATTAACCCAAAAAATAAAAGAATGGATTATTGCCATTCGTTTAGAACGTCAATATACCAAAGAAGAAATCATAGCTCAATATTTTAATATTTATGACTTTGGAAACAATGCCGATGGTATTAGAAGTGCTTCAAGAATTTATTTTGGTAAAGAACCTAAAGATTTAGATTTAAAAGAATCTGCCATGTTGGTTGGGATGTTTAAAAATTCATCCCTATATAATCCTAGGCCAAATAAAAACCCAATTGGAGTTAGAAACAGACGAAATGTAGTCTTGGCTCAAATGGAAAAGTACGATTATATAACTGAGCAAGTAAAAGATTCACTACAAAAAACGGAATTAGATTTAAACTATAATCCGGAATCTCATCGTGAAGGAATAGCCACTTATTTTAGAACCTATTTAGATGGTTTTATGAAAGATTGGATAAAAAATAATCCAAAACCAGACGGAACAAAATGGAGCTTATACAATGATGGGTTAAAAGTTTACACAACGATTGATTCAAGAATGCAACAATACGCCGAAGATGCTGTTCAAAAACACATGCCTAGGTTGCAAGCTGAATTTTTTAACCAGAATACACCTAGCAGAAACCCTACAGCACCATTTTTAGAACTTGACCAAAGTGAAATCGATGCTTTGATGAATCGTTCCATGAAACAGTCTGAACGTTGGAGAAAGATGAAATATGATTTAGACAAGTCAGACGCAGAAATAAAAGCATCTTTTTACAAGCCAACGGAGATGAGTATTTTTTCTTGGAAGGGAGAAATAGATACTATCATGAAACCTATAGATTCTATGCGATATTATAAATCATTTTTGCATACGGGCTTAATGTCTATGGATCCACAAACGGGGCATGTAAAAGCTTGGGTTGGTGGGATTAATTATAGGCATTTTCAATACGATCATGTAAAAGCAGGTAGTCGTCAAGTAGGGTCAACTTTCAAACCTTTTGTGTATGCCGCAGCCATTGATCAGTTACATTTATCGCCTTGTAATATTCTTCCAAAGTCGCAAATAACCATTGAAGCTGGAAAATATGGAAATCCTGAATCATGGTCTCCAAAAAATTCAGATGGTGATTATGGTGGATCAATGACTCTAAAAGATGCCTTAGCAAATTCTGTTAATACAATTACCGCCAGGGTTATGGATAAAGTTGGTCCACAGCCAGTGGTAGATTTAGTAAAGAAATTAGGGGTTGAATCTGAAGTGCCTCCAGTACCTTCAATAGCATTAGGAACGGCAGATTTAAGCGTGTATGAAATGGTTGGGGCTTACGCCACCTTTGCAAATAAAGGGGTTTATACAAAACCGGTAATGGTTACCACTATAGTTGATAAAAATGATACCGTTTTATATCAATTTACACCAGAAACCAGAGATGTTTTAAGTGAAGAGACGGCTTATGTAACCGTAAAACTTATGGAAGGTGTAACGCAATCAGGTTCTGGGGCCAGATTAAGAAGAACAGGAGAGCCTTATGGTGTTTATAAAGAAATTATAACAGGTTATCCTTATGGATTTACAAATCCAATTGCAGGTAAAACAGGAACCACACAAAACCAAAGTGATGGTTGGTTTATGGGTATGGTGCCTAATTTGGTGACTGGTGTTTGGGTTGGCGCTGAGGATAGAGCTGCTCATTTTAGAACCATTACCTATGGTCAAGGAGCCGCTATGGCATTACCAATTTGGGGTTTATACATGAAAAGCTGTTATGCAGATAAAGACTTAAATGTTTCTATTGAAGACTTTGATGTGCCTGTTGATCTTTCTATAAATGTAGATTGCACGAATGTTTCTGCAGAAAATGCTGATGGAACAAAGGTTAAGGATGATATTCCAGACGATTTAGATTTTTAAATTGTTTTTGCAAACTCAACAAAGAAATCAACTGATTCAGGATTCTTCATAGAATCTATATTAATCGATTTTTCAAAAGGCATTTTAAGTAAAATCTTTTTAATGGGAGCTTCCATTTTTTTTCCGCTTATGGTATAAGGTATATCTGGAACTTCAATAATCTCATCGGGCACATGCCTTGGTGTATATTCTTTTTTAAGCTGATTATTTATATCTGATTTTATTTCATTGGTTAATTTAAATGAGGGCTTCATCTTTACAAATAAAGGCATATAATGTAGTCCGCCTTCAAGCTCTAAATTCACAATAAGGGAATCTTCAATGGACTTTATTTTATTTATGCATCTATAAATCTCACTCGTGCCAATTCGAATTCCGTGACGGTTTAATGTTGCGTCAGATCTGCCATAAATGACAATTCCATGAGTTTTGGAATTAATTTTTATAAAATCACCATGTCTCCATTTTCCTGGATAATATTCAAAATAGCTTTCTTTATAGCGTTTGTTGTTATCATCGTTCCAAAAATATATTGGCATTGAAGGCATTGGCTCATCTATCACCATTTCACCTAAATCGTCTTCAATGGGTTGTCCGTTATCATCATAAGCATATAATGAAACACCCAAAGTCTTACATTGAATCTCTCCTGAATGAACAGCATAAAAAGGTGTGCCACCTACAAAGGCAGTACATACATCGGTTCCGCCGGCCATAGAACATAACCATACATCAGACTTTATATTTTTATAAACATACTCAAAAGCTTCAAAAGGTAAAGGGGCTCCTGTAGAACTTATTGAGCGCAATGTATTTAGGTCATATTGATTTTTTGGAGTTATGTTATTTTTCATGCTTGCTACCAAAAAAGGTGCGCTGGTACCAAAATGAGTTATCTTAATTTTTTCTGAAAACTCCCAAAGCTTGTTGAAATCTGGATACGTTGGACTGCCATCATACAATACTATGGATGCACCCATTAATAAAGCAGATTGTAAAAAATTCCACATCATCCATCCTGTTGTAGTGTACCAAAAATAACGTTCCTCTTGATGTACATCATTATGGAAAGCCATGTATTTTAAGTGTTCTAATAAAACACCACCGTGAGAATGAACAATGGCTTTAGGCAAGCCTGTGGTTCCTGAAGAATATAAAACCCAAATAGGATGATTAAAATCTACAGGTTCAAAAACCAGTTCATCTTCAAAAGTTTCAAAAATAGAATTGATGCTTATAAAATCTTTTGGGAAAGCAGATATATCATTTTTATTTAAATAAGGTAAAACGATAACTTGTTTTAAAGTAGGCAATGCTTTTGCAATATTTATAGCAATGCTGGTTTTATCATGAGGTTTTCCGTTATAAAAATAGCCGTCAACAGTTATAAGAACTTTAGGTTTAATTTGAGCAAATCTATCTATAACACTTTCAGTTCCAAAATCTGGCGATGTACTGGACCAGATGGCACCAATAGAATTTGCTGCTAAAAAAGAAATAGTCGCTTCAGGGACATTTGGTAAAAAAGCAACCACACAATCTCCTTTACCAACACCTATTGATTTTAAGTACGAAGCCATAGATGCTACTTTATCCTTTAAAGCCTTCCAGGACAATTCTAAATAATCACCTTGTTCGTTGCTAAAAATGATTGCTGGTTGGTTGTGGTGAGCATATCTAAAAATGTGTTCGGAATAGTTAAGTTTGGCACCATTAAACCATTTAAAATCTGGCATGGTGGTCATTGTTAAAACAGCATCGTAATTGCTATATGAAATGACATTGAAATAATCCCAGATGCTTTTCCAAAAATCACTGGTATTATTAACAGACCATTGCCATATGTCTTCATAAGAATTAAAGTTAAGTCCAAGTCTATTTTTCAACCACTTTTGATAATCATATAAATGGCTATTTGATTTAAAAGATTTAGAACCCTCCCAAAGTTTATTGTCTGACATTATTATGTGAATTAATGTTTAAATATAAGCAATCTTAAAAGAATTCAATATTTGAATAGTGTAATTAAAGCAAAATAAAGACGTTTAAGAAATTACTCGTTAAGTAGTAAAAACCTTTAATAAGTTAAAAAATATTGCATTTTATCGAAATTTATAAGTTTTTTGACGATAAAATAAAAATTTCACTACTTTTATAATCCTCAAATAAACCAATTTAAAAACTAATAGATTCCCAAATCTACCATAAACTAACAACTTATGAATTTTGCAGCAAATCTACCTGAACTACCTACAAATACTGAGAGTAAATTCAAAGAGACTTTACGTGAGAATTTACGATTTTTAAAAAGTTTAGTGTATTTAACCAAGAAAATATTCATGCTATAAACCTAGGGTTTAGCATAAAGTATTTTTTAAGCCTTTTATATATAAATAATTTCGTCTGAGGTCAAAATAGAATCGCCTCTTAGGCGTAAAAATATTTGAGCTACGGCAATCGTATCTTTTTGGCAATAGGTTATAATACGGTCTATTCCATTTTCTTCGTAATAAACGCGATATACTTCACTACCATCAATATCATCTTTTGGTGAAGGAATTCCTAAAACGTTAGTCAATAATTTTAAAGACGTATAGGTTTTATAATCGCCAAATTTCCACAATTCCAATGTGTCTAAATGAGGTACTTCCCAAGGTTTTTTCCCAAATAAGTTTAGCTTATAAGGAAGCTCAATTTGATTAATTATCATTCGTCTAGCAATATAAGGGAAATCAAATTCTTTACCATTATGGGCACAAAGCAAATGTTTGGGTTCACTAAAATGTGAAATAAGCAGGTTTTTAAAATCTTTTAAAATTTTAGTTTCGCCTCCATAAAATGATGTCACTCTAAAGTTTCTAATATCGCCTCTAAAAGTAAAATAACCAACGGAGATGCAAATTATTTTTCCAAATTCTGCCCAAATACCAGCACGTTCGTAAAAGTCTTCCGCTGTTTCATCTTCTTTTCTTTGATATTGAGATTTATGTTCCCATAAGGCTTGTTTGGATTCATCTAAATCTGAAAATGATTGGGTTTCCGGAACAGTTTCAATATCCAAAAACAATATATTTTCAAGATTTAGTTTTGAGATCATTTTTGCAGCATTTTATAAGCTTCGTCTATATAAGTAGTAATATCTTCTGTAAATGAAGCAACTTCAACATTTGAGCCTTTTGAATGGCCAAGCCTTACTATAATTACGTTATCATTAGGTTCTACAATTACATATTGTCCAAGATGGCCACGCATCATAAAAAAATCTTTCCCGTTTTGGTGTTTTAACCACCACCCATAACCATATTCTGGGCTTTCTTTGAAACGAGGCGTTACAGATTTTGCTACAAATGCTGAATCTAGAATTTGTTTACCATTCCACTTTCCATAGTCTTTAAAAAGTTTTCCATAGCGAGCAAAATCTTTAGCATTACTAGCAATACAGCAATAGGCCTTTACCAAATCGTGTTCTTTACTATCTACTTGCCATAAAGTTTCGTTTTCACATCCTAATGGTTTCCAAAAGCTTTCTTCCAAGTACTTATACATTTTTTTGCCTGTAGCTTTTTCAATTACTATGGCTAACATTTGTGTATCACCACTAGCGTATTTATAAACTTTACCAGGTTCATCAACTACTTTTAATCCAAGTATTACTTTTTCCAAATCATCATCAAAATAGGCGCGAGTCGTGATGGATAAAGGCGAATAGTAAGCTTCATCCCAATTTGTGCCAGAGCACATACTGGATAAATCCCCAACGGTCATTTTAGCCGCTAAGCCTTCACTAAATTCTGGAAGAAAATCACTAACAGGTTGGTCTAAACTTTTAATATAGCCTTCTTGAATGGCTTTCCCCATGAGTCCTGACACGTAACTTTTTGCCATGGAAAACGAATTGCTTTTTGAATTCTCACCAAATCCATCGTAATAGTTTTCAAACCAAATACTATCATTTTTTATAATAACATAAGCAATTGTTCCGTTTGTTTTATTTATCTGATTAAGAGCTTCGGTTTCTTTTACAGTGTTATAATCTTTATGGTTTGGCCAAGGTTGAGGTGTTCCGTTTTCTACTGGCTCATTATCAAATTTTTTATAATCTTCTAAATAAGCTGTTGAGTGACCTGTAAGATATATGGTTCTAACAGCTTTTAACAAATAATCTGTATCTGTTATATATAACGTAACAACTAATAATCCAAATAAAATGATAATCCATTTCAAGAATTTTTTTAAGAATTTCATATAGTAAGTTTAGTTTTATTGAATTAAATATAGGAAATTTTTTATGTATTTCTGCTTTTCGTAGAATGGAAAAACAAAAATCAAAATAATGATTCTTGCTTATAAGGACTTTCATGTTCTAACAACCATTGCTTTCTGTGTAATCCGCCAGCATAACCAGTTAAACTGCCATCACTTCCTATAACTCTATGGCAAGGAATGATAATCCAAATAGGGTTTTTTCCATTAGCATTGGCAACTGCTCTGATAGCTTTTACATCGCCCAATTGTTTAGATAAATCTAAGTATGAAATTGTTTTCCCAAAAGGAATTTGCTCTAGTAATTTCCACACTTTTTTTTGAAAGGAAGAGCCTTCTGGATTTAATTTTAAGTCGAAAATTCTGCGGTCTCCTTTAAAATATTCATTAAGTTGAATGACACAATCTTCAAGAGATTCTGGAATAATATCAGTTATTTTTTCTTCAGAATTTAGTACGGACACAGATACGATTCCATTTTCATCACCAACTATTTTTGTAAAGCCTAAAGGAGAGTTTATAATACAAGAATCCATGTTAATTAAGTTTAGCTTTGTAAAACACTTCTTGTAATGCCGACCTTATATTAAGACTGTATAAGTTTCTATGCGTTCTTGTTGGGTAAACTCTGTTAGACAAAAAAATAAAGACCAATTCATTTTCCGGGTCGGCCCAAATAAAGGTACCGGTAAAACCCGAATGACCAAAACTAGGAGCACTAACTTCAGGTGCTGGATAGGCGTCTTTAAGGCTTAAAGTGTCATTTCCTATAGAAGGTTTATCAAATCCTAAACCACGGCGATTATCATTTTCAGGGTATTGAATTCTGGTAAATTCATTTACTGTTGAAGGTTTAAAAAACTGTTTTCCACCATAAAACCCTTTTTGAAGTAACATTTGCATATAAGTTGCTAAGTCTAAAGCAGAACTAAATAAACCTGCATTTCCTGAAACACCGCCTAAAAGCGCGGCATTTTCATCGTGAACCCAACCTTTTGTTAGTGTTTTTCTAAAAATAGAATCATATTCTGTTGGGACAATTGGATTTTTAAATGATTTAGTTGATGGAAGATATCCCAATGTTTTACATCCTAAAGGTTTGTAAAAATTATTTTGTAGATATGTTCTGTAATCTTCTCCAGTAATATTTTCAATAAGTTGCGGATAAATTAAAGAAGCTAAACCAGAATAATTATAAACTTTTTTATCACTTACTCTTGAACGCTTTATTTCTCGGAACACTTTTCTTTTAAACCTGTTTTTAACGTAAATGTTTTCATAGGCTTGATTAGAAAATCTCTTGCTAGACTTATCATGTACAAACCTTTTTTTAGGTTCTCCGTTTTTTAAAACATCACTTAAAAAAACAATGTATGGTTTTAAACCAGATTGATGTGCCAATAACTCACGAAGGGTAATGTCTTTTTTATCTTTTTTGTGCTTCCAGGATTTCCAATAAGTTGAAAAAGGAACATCAAGATTTAATTTTCCTTCTTCATATAGTTTCATTAAAGCAGGTAACGGGCCAACAATTTTGGTTACAGAAGCTAAATCATAAACATCATCTAAACCAACTTTTTGAATGCTATCAAACGTATGAAACCCATAAGCTTGATGAAAAATAATTTTATTTTGCTTTGCTACTAACAATTGAGCTCCCGGAAATGCTTTTTGTGTGATTCCCAGCGTCATTATGGAATCTACTTTTGATTGAATATATTCAGAATTTAAACCGACAGATTCAGGAGTATCATATTGTAATTGAGCCTGAGTTAAAAGAGAACATAAAAACAAACAAACAAAAAGATTCTTAAACATGCTATAAATTTTTTCTAAAGCTAAGAAATAAGTTTCACAACATCCTTAGCAAAGTAAGAAGCAATGATATCGGCTCCAGCACGTTTAATGGCTGTTACTTGTTCCATCATTACAGCGTCATGATTTAACCAGCCTTTTTCTGCAGCAGCTTTAATCATGGCATATTCACCAGAGACTTGATAAACAGCCACCGGAACATCAACGGCATCTCGTATTTCTCTTACAATATCCAAATAGCATAAACCTGGTTTTACCATCACGATGTCAGCACCTTCGTCAATATCCATTTCAGTTTCTCTAATAGCTTCAATTCTATTTGAATAATCCATTTGATATGTTTTTTTATCTTTTGGCACATCGACCATATCAACTGGAGCTGAATCTAAAGCATCACGAAACGGTCCATAAAAAGCAGATGCATATTTAGCCGAATAACTCATAATGCCAGTATTGATGAAGCCTTCGTCTTCAAGCGCTTCTCTAATGGATAAAATTCTGCCATCCATCATATCACTTGGAGCCACAAAATTAGCTCCAGCTTTGGCGTGAGACACACTCATTTCTGCCAAAAAAGAAGAAGTTTCATCATTTATAATCATACCATTTTTTACAATTCCATCATGCCCATAAGATGAATATGGATCTAAAGCAACATCGGTCATCACCAACATATCTGGGCAGACATTTTTTACTGTTTTAATAGCACGTTGCATCAATCCGTTCGGGTTTAAAGCTTCTTTTCCTTGGTTATCTTTTAATTTGTCTGGGACTTTAACAAAAAGCAAAACTGATTTCAATCCTAATTTCCACAGTTCTTTAACTTCCTTTTCCAATAAGTCTAAACTGTAACGGAAGTAATTTGGCATTGAAGGAATTTCATCTTTTACACCTTTGCCTTCAGTAACAAAAAGTGGTACTAAAAAGTCATTTGGAGTGATTATGGTTTCTCTAACCAAAGAGCGAATGGCTTCATTGGTTCTTAAACGTCTATTTCTTCTTAACGGATACATAGTTTTATTTTAGGAAGTTAAAAATACAAAGTAAAAAGTTTTTAAAACCTTACTTATATCATAATTTAAACCCAATTTTTAGGTTGTTTAAGTACATTAATTAATTTTTCTTCATCACTGTCTTTTTCAGGATGATGATCATAAACCCATTGTACATGTGGAGGCAAACTCATTAAAATACTTTCAATACGCCCGTTGGTTTTTAGCCCAAATAAAGTACCTTTATCGTGAACCAAATTGAATTCCACATAACGGCCGCGACGAATTTCCTGCCAAGTACGTTGTGCCTCTGTATAAGGTAAATTTTTTCGTTTTTCAACTATTGGAACATAGGCTTCAAGAAAACTATTCCCAACTTCGGTCACAAAGTTGTACCAATTTTCCATGTTCATAGCTTCTGAAGTTTTACAATAATCAAAAAATAAACCACCTATTCCACGAGCTTCGTTTCGGTGAGCATTCCAAAAATAAGTATCACACTTTTTCTTAAAATCGCTATAAAAATTAGAGTTATGTTTATCGCAGGCTGTTTTACATGTTTTGTGAAAGTGAACAGCATCTTCCTCAAATAAATAATAAGGCGTTAAATCTTGTCCGCCACCAAACCAACTATCTACTAAATCCCCATTTTGGTTATACATTTCAAAATAACGCCAATTGGCATGAACAGTAGGAACCATTGGATTCTTAGTATGCAATACTAAACTTAAACCACAAGCAAAAAAATTGGCGTCTTTAACACCAAAATAAGCTTGCATGGTTTCTGGTAATTTTCCGTGAACTGCAGAAATATTTACACCACCTTTTTCAAATACATTGCCGTTTTCAATAACCCGTGTTCTTCCACCACCACCTTCAGGTCGTTCCCAAAGATCTTCTTTAAATCGAGCTTTTTCATCAACTGCTTCAAGTTTTGAAGTAATGGAATCTTGTAAATTTTGTATGTATTGGTAAAATTTATCTTTCATTTACTTTAAATCTTAAAATAAGGTAACCAATTATTGCTGAAATTAAAGAACCTATTAAAATGCCAATTTTAGCTGAATCAATATAAGATGGATCACCTGAAAACGCAAGACTTGCAATAAAAATGGCCATAGTAAAACCAATACCAGCTAAGAAAGACACACCAATTATTTGCCAATTACTAATGTCTGACGGGACTTCAATAAGTTTAATTTTTTTGGCAATTAGAATAATCGAAGTAATACCTATACTTTTTCCTAAAACTAAACAAACGACGATATTAATCACTAAGGCTGTTTCCAAAGGAACGGAACTATTTATCATAACACCTGCATTTGCTAAAGCAAAAACAGGAATGATAAAATAAGCTACCCAATCATGTAAATTATGTTCTAAGTGTTGAAGAGGTGATTGATATTTATTTGTCCAATCTTCTAAATCATCTATTTGTTGAATTTGTTCATGAGAAAGAATGGGTGTTTTTGTTTTTTTTGCCTCTTTAATATTATTTGTAATGGTTATCAAATTATCTATAAACTCTGGAGTTTTAATTTTTTGTCTTATGGGTACTGAAAAGGCTAATAAAACACCTGCTAAAGTAGGATGAATGCCTGATTTTAAAAATAATATCCAAATGACTATTCCTAAAACAATTAATGAAAACTTAGAATAATACCCTTTGTATGATAAAAAATATAAAACAACTAAAAGCAGCAATGCAATGCCTAATAAACTCATTTTTATGCTTCCGCTATAAAATAATGCTATGACTAATACTGCACCTAAATCGTCAACAATAGCAAAGGCGGTTAAAAATATTTTTAGGCTTAAGGGCACTTTATTTCCTAAAATTTTTAAGATGGCTAAAGAAAAAGCAATATCAGTAGCCATAGGGATACCCCAACCTTTTAAAGTATCTGGGTTTTGATTAAGAACAATAAAAAAAAGTACGGGAATAATCATTCCTCCTAAGGCACCAAAAAGAGGAAACGCTATTTTTTTTACTGAATTCAGTTCACCAATTAGAAATTCTCTTTTAATTTCTAAACCAATTAAAAAGAAGAAAATAGCCATTAAACCATCATTAATCCATAATATTAATGGTTTGCTTAACTCAAAACTTTCAGATGTGAACCCAATTTTATAGTCCCAAAGCGCATGATAGCTTTCTGAAAAAGAGGAATTGGCCCAAACAATTGCGGAGATTGTTGCCAGTAATAAAAGTATTCCACTAAAGCTTTCTATTTTTACAAATTTTTGGAAAGGAGAAAGAATGTTATCTGTTGCCATTTTTTTGATTTAATTATTAGGCCTTTAACTCATACAATTCCATATCTATAGGAGATTGACCCGTTGGTGTAAATTCGTTTTTTAAAGTTTTTATCCAAACAAAGTTACTTTTTTCGGCTACTTTTATACTAGCTAAATTGCTTTTATGTGAAATAATTTGAAGTTTTTCAAGGCTTAACTCTTTAAAACAAAATTTGGAAGTCGCTTGTATAGCTTCAGTCATCCATCCTTTATCTTCAAATGTTTTTCCTATGCAATAAGCAAATTCACCCTTTTTTTTATCCCAATTAATTGCCTTTAAAATAATGAGTCCAGCGATACCTTTTGAGGTTTTGTCTTTAATCGTAAAAGTATATTCCACTTTAGAAGTCATTAACTCATTCCGTCTTAAAATATATGTTTTTGTACTTTCTAAAGTTCTGTTTTCTGAAAGAGTTTTTGGTAAGTAAAGTTTAAAACGCTCGGTATTTGATACCAATAATTTATTAAGATTAAGGGCATCATTAAATTTTAATGATTCAATGTAAAATGTATCCGAACTGTAAATCATTCAATATCTGGTTGACTAAAAGCTGGTACTGAAAGTAAGAAAAATATTAAAACTAACCTATTGTTATACTGAAACTTAGATTGTTATTTATATTCTTTTACGGCATCAATAAATGCTCTGGCATTTTCTATTGGGACATTTGGTAAAATACCATGGCCTAAGTTTACAATATACTTGTCTTTACCAAACTCATTTATCATTTGATGAACCATTTTCTTTATGTCTGACGGAGGTGATAATAAACGAGCAGGGTCAAAGTTACCTTGCAGCGTAATGTTCCCGCCAGTTAAGTAACGTGCATTTTTTGGCGAACAAGTCCAGTCAACTCCTAAAGCAGAGGCGTTTGATTTTGCCATTTCTCCTAAAGCAAACCAACATCCTTTAGCAAAAGCAATTACCGGAGCATCATCTTTTAAAGCTTCAATAATTTGATTGATATATTGCCATGAAAATTCTTGATAATCTACTGGCGATAACATGCCTCCCCAAGAGTCGAATATTTGAACGGCATCAACACCAGCTTCTACTTTCGCTTTTAAATAAGCAATGGTCGTATCTGTGATTTTTTGTAATAATTGATGAGCAGCAACTGGATTAGTAAAACAAAATTCTTTTGCTTTATCATATGTTTTACTTCCTTGACCTTGAACAACATAACATAAAATTGTCCATGGTGAACCAGCAAAACCAATTAATGGCACTTCATTGTTTAACAATTCTTTTGTGGCTTTTATGGCTTGCATAACATAATCTAATTCCACATAAACATCTGGAACAACAACGTTGTCAACACCTTTTTGGTCGCGAACTGGATTTGGAAGATATGGTCCAAAGTTTGGTTTCATTTCTACCTCAATATTCATAGCTTGTGGAATCACTAAAATATCACTAAATAATATAGCGGCATCCATTCCAAATCTACGAATTGGTTGTACTGTAATTTCACTTGCAAGCTCAGGAGTCCTGCATCTTGTGAAGAAATCATATTTATCACGAAGTGCTATAAATTCTGGTAAGTATCTTCCAGCTTGACGCATCATCCAAACTGGTGGGCGTTGAACAGTTTCTCCTTTTAAAGCTCTTAAAAATAAATCGTTTTTTATCATATGTTTTGTTGTTCCTTGGTTGTATAAAGGCTTGTTGGTTTTTAAAATTTAAATAGTCTGGTAAAAAAAATCAAACGTAATGTTCGTTCACCAATTCAATAACACTTTCCACAGTTGGTACTTTTGCAATACGAACATCCTTAAAGTGTTTTTTAGCTTCTTCGGCTGTTGTATCACCTATACAGAAAGCTATTTTTTTGGCTTTATTTTGCAAGATATAACTCTGAACGGTTGATGGGCTGTAAAACATAATACCTTCGGTAGATTCGTCAACTTTTAGTGATGAATAAACAGTTTTATAGGCTTCTACTTCATTAACAGTAATATTATTGTCTTCTAATATTTTTGGTAAATCGTCCAAACGTAAATCACTACAGAAATAGGTGATTTCTGTACCTTCCATATAGTCTACTAAATAGTTAGCCAGATTTTTAGCACTGTTTTCTGAGTGAGCTACTTTTCCAATTTTTTGTTCAATTAATTGCTTAGTTCTCCTACCAACACAATAAATGTTTTTGAACTTTAATTCATCAGAAGAAAAATTAGTGGTTAGCGCTTCAACAGCATTTTTACTTGTAATGATAACATTATTAAGATTAGATTTTAAAACTGTTTTAGGAATTCTATTGAGACTTACTTTTATAAAATCTGAACTTTTGACGTTTATTTTATGACTTAATAAATGTCTTTGGCCTTCGGTTAATGTCTTTGTAGAGTAAACGGTAGTTTGTTTGTTTGTTCTTTGTAATTCATCCATTAAGCGTTTTCCACCACGTTCAATCACAAAATTAGCGCAAAAAGCAGCCATATCATGATGTTCGCCTAATTTTTTAACACGTGTAACATCTATTCTTTTAGAGCCATCAATACTTAATAAAGTACCTTTAAAAACAACTTCTTCATTTTTTATTTGTGCAATAGCTCCAATAGGCGCTGTACATCCGCCTTCTAACCTGTTTAAAAATTCACGTTCAATACTTGTGCAAATTTCTGTTTCTTCATGATTTAATTCAGCACAGGCATTTACTGCAAATTCATTTTCTTTTAAAGCGGTAATCATAACTGCTCCTTGTGCTGGCGCAGGAATCATCCAATCTAAATTAATAGCTTCTTCGGGTCTAATACCAATTCGTCCTAAACCAGCAGCTGCAAAAATAGCTCCGTTCCAATCTTCATTGTCTTTTAATTTTTGCATGCGCGAATTCATGTTTCCACGTAAATCAACAATAGTATGAGTAGGATACCTGTTTAACCATTGGGCTCGACGACGTAAGCTTCCAGTAGCGATAACGGCTTCTTTTTGGGCCAAAAACTCTTCATTGTTTTTAAACACCAAAGTATCGTTAATATTCCCTCGTTTTATTACTGCAGCCTGTACAATGCCTTTTGGTAAAACTGTTGGAACATCTTTTAAAGAATGAACCGCAATATCAATATCATGATTTAGCATGGCAATATCCAAGGTTCTGGTAAAAATGCCTGTAATGCCAAGTTCGTATAATGGTTTATCCAATACTAAATCTCCTGTAGATTTCACAGGAACTAATGATGTTTTATAGCCTAGTTTTTCTAGTTGGTCTTGTACTGTTTTTGCTTGCCATAGTGCTAATTCGCTATCGCGAGTACCAATTCTTATAATTTCAGACATCTATTAAATTTTCTAATTGGAACACTTTTTTTATAAGTTCAAGGCTATCATCAGTAGAAATATTATCGTCTTTTAAATGATGGGCAAAATGATTGGTTATTTTTTGAATGATATTATTGCTGATCAATTCTGCTTGTTCTTCATTAAAATTGGCGCTTTTTTTACGTTGTGCTTCTAGTTCAGCATTCTTGAAATCTAAAAGCTTACTTTTTAAAGCTTTAATGGTTGGAGCAAATTTTCTTGTTTCAAGCCAATCGTTAAATTCTTTTTTAACATCTTCAATAATAGCTTCGGCAAAAGGAATATGTTCTTTTCTTTTTTCATGGGTTTCATCAGTAATTTTTGATAAATCATCTAAATGAACAAGATTCACATTTGGTAAGTCTTCAACATTGCTATCTACATTTTTTGGAATTGATAAATCTAAAATAAGAAGCGGTTTTTTTGTTTGAACAATATGTTTGTCAATCGTTGGTCTTTGAGCACCAGTTGCAACAATTAAAATATCTGATTGAGTAATTTCTTCTTGTAAGTTCGCGTAATCTTTTACAACCAAGTTTAGTTTTCCTCCAATATTTTCGGCAGTATTTTTGGTTCTATTAATAAGTGTAATGCGCTCATTTTTAGTATGTTTAACTAAATTTTCACAAGTATTTCTCCCTATTTTACCAGTGCCAAATAACAAGATATTTTTATTTGAAATATCTTCTACATTGTTAAATATATATTGAACAGAAGCGAATGATACAGATGTTGCGCCAGATGATATTTCGGTTTCAGTTTTAATACGTTTACTTGCTTGAATAACCGCATTAACAAGACGTTCTAAAAAAGGGTTTAATAAATTTAATTTTTTTGAAACAACAGCACTTTTTTTAATTTGGCTAATAATTTCAAAATCACCTAAAATTTGACTATCTAAACCAGAGCCAACACGAAACATATGCGAAATAGCATCAGAATTTTTGTAGATATAAGCCACTTTTTGAAACTCTTCTATGGTTCCTTTAGTGTTTTCACAAAGCAATTGTATGAGTTGAAATGGATGTTGTGCAAAACCGTAAATTTCTGTTCTATTACAGGTTGAGGTAATAACCAAACTCTCAATACCATTCTCTTTGGCTTGATTAAGTAGATTAATTTTTGAATTTTCGTCTAAACTAAAACGCCCTCTAATATCGGCATCAGCTTTTTTATAGCTTAATCCTAAAGCATAGAAGGAACTGCTTTTAGAAATATTATATTGTTGCATTACGAGACTTCAAAATTTGAATAACAAATGTATGTATGTAAATTTAAAAAAAACAACGCCAAAAGAACTTTAAGTATCGATTATAGGTTTTTAAACATTTTTTTTAATAATTTATGATATTTATCATATTTTTACCCTAAAATCAATGATTTTAAAAACAATAAATTAGAATGAATCTAAATAATATTAATAATATTGGTTCTCAATCAGACAAAAAAAATGTCGCTGAAAGGTATTTTGATGAAACATATATTGATGATCATTTTTTGGTTTTAAGCTATAAAAATGAAGAAGATAGACCAGTTAATTTGCGACGTGAAGTTCATAATGATTGTTTGCAGTTTCATTTTAGTTTAAAAGGTTCAAGTAAATTCATTTTTAATGAAGGAACTTACACATTAAACATACTTGAAGAAAATTCTTTGCTATTATATAACCCTCAACGGAGTTTGCCTATTAATATTGAAATAAATCCAAATTCCTGGATTGTTTCGGTTTTAATTTCAATCAAGAAATTCCACGCCTTATTTTCACAAGAGGCTGATTATATTTCTTTCCTAAATGAAGATAATAGAGATAAAAAGTATTATAAAGATGGAGAGATCTCTCCATCAATGGCAATAGTTTTAAATCAGTTAATAAACTACAACCTAAACCATTCAATAAAGCACTTGTATTTTAAAGGAAAAGCTTATGAAATTTTGAGTTTGTATTTTAACAGAAATGAAGAAGCCGATATTGAGCAATGTCCTTTTTTAGTTGATGAAACAAATGTGATTAAATTAAGAAAAGCTAAAGATATTATTATTTCTCAAATGGCAGAACCACCTAGTTTGCAAGAGTTAGCCGATGATATTGGTTTAAGTTTAAAAAAATTAAAAGAAGGATTTAAACAGATATATGGTAATACCGTTTTTGGTTTTTTAGTTGATTATAAAATGGAAGTTGCCAGAAAAATGTTAGAATCTGGGGACGATAATGTCAATGAAGTTGGTCTAAAAGTAGGCTACAGTACATCTAGTCATTTTATTGCAGCTTTTAAAAAAAAATATGGAACAACTCCTAAAAAATACATTTCTTCTTTGAATTAGAATTGAGAACTTACAATAATTTATAAAACGGTATGATATGAATTACTTAACTCCAGAAATTGAAGCTTTATCAAAAAATTTAAATGTTAAATCTTTAGTTCGCCCAACAATTTCATGTGGCATTTTTCAGGATTGTGAGCATAACCAAGAAAACTCAAATTTATATTCACAAAATAAAACAGAAAAATGAGAGTTGATTTTTAATTCAATAACTTGGTTCAATTCTATAAAAATATTTAAAACCTTTAAATAAATTACTCCTTACCTTAGCAAAAAATTTATAATGAAAAAAGGAATTCTTTTAGTAAATCTTGGTTCTCCCGAAAGCACAGATCCCAAAGACGTGAAAAAATATTTAGGTGAATTTTTAATGGACGAACGTGTTATAGATGTGCCTTTATGGGCAAGAACTTTGCTTGTAAAAGGTATAATTTTAAACACTCGCCCAAAAGCTTCTGCCGCAGCTTATAAAAGGATTTGGTGGGAAGAAGGCTCTCCTCTTATTGTTTTATCTGAAAGATTGCAAGCTAAAGTTCAAAAACAAGTTGATATTCCTGTTGGCTTGGCCATGCGTTACGGAAGCATGTCTATACATAAGGGGCTCCAGAAATTGGTAAATAAAGGAGTTGAACACATCCTTATGATACCTTTGTATCCACAATTTGCAATGGCAACTACTGAAACGATTAATGTTTTAGCTTATGACATTCAAAAAGAACATTTTCCTAATCTAAAAATAGAATCTTTACCAGCTTTTTATAACGATCCAGAATATATTGAAGTGCTTTCAAATTCAATAAAAGCTCATTTAGAAGGGAAGAATTATGAGCATTTATTATTTTCATATCACGGTGTTCCGGAAAGACATATTAGAAAAAGTGATGTAACAAAATCGCATTGTAAAATAGATGGAAGTTGTTGCGTTACACCTTCAAAAGCACACGAGTTTTGTTACAAACACCAATGTTTAGAGGTGACAAGAATGGTAGGAGAAAAATTAAACCTTAAAGAGGGAACTTTTTCAACATCTTTTCAATCACGTTTAGGTTTCGATCCATGGTTGCAACCTTATACAGACAGAACCATAGAGCGATTAGGAAAACAAGGTATTAAAAATATGGCAATTGTAACACCTGCATTTGTTAGCGATTGTTTAGAAACTTTAGAAGAAATAGCTATGGAAGGACAAGAAATATTTCATGAAATGGGAGGTAGTGAATTCACAACCATTCCCTGTTTAAATGATGATGATTCTTGGGTTAACTTATTAGCAAAATGGATTAAAAACTGGGCTTAAGCCATAAAAATATGGCAAAAATATCTTCGAAAGATTTAGGGCTACAACCAATCAATAAATTACTTATAAAACAAGCAGTACCTGCATCTATTGGAATATTAGTGATGTCACTTAATATTTTAGTAGATACCATTTTTGTTGGAAATTGGATTGGCTCAATTGCTATTGCAGCCATTAACGTTGTGCTTCCTGTTTCCTTTTTTATTGCCGCTTTAGGTATGTCAATTGGTATTGGTGGGTCATCAATAATTTCAAGAGCGCTTGGAGCTTCAAACAAGGAAAAAGCTTTAAAAACACTTGGCAATCAAATATCACTTACATTATTGCTAACCATAACCTTGGTGGTTTTAGGTTTATTGTTTGCAGACAATATCATAGTATCTTTTGGTGGAAAAGGCGCCATGTTTGTTCCTGCTAAAATATATTATACCATTGTACTTTATGGTGTTCCTTTTTTAGCACTTTGCATGATGGGAAACACCGTTATTAGAGCAGAAGGCAAACCAAAATTTGCAATGTACGCTATGATGATACCATCAATTGGTAATTTAATTCTAGATTATATTTTTATTAATGTGCTAGACTTAGGAATGGAAGGAGCAGCTTGGGCAACATCTATTTCATATGTTTTTTGTTTTGCGTACATATTTTGGTTTTTCTCATCAAAACATTCTGAATTAAAAATAAACCTGTCTCATTTTGGGTTAAATCCAAAACTAGTATACGAAATTGGTTCCCTTGGTTTTGTGACATTAGCTAGACAAGCTGTGGTGAGTATCACCTATTTGTTTATGAATAATATTTTGTATGATTTGGGTGGAGAAACATCGGTAACTTCATATGCAATTGTTGGAAGAATGCTCATGTTTGCTATGTTTCCCGTTTTAGGTTTAACGCAAGGGTTTTTACCAATAGCTGGGTTTAATTATGGAGCTCAAAATTATGCAAGAGTAAGAGAAACCATCAATACTGCTATAAAGTATGCAATGATTATGGCTACTTTAGTTTTTATTTTATTAATGGTTTTTCCTGAAGAGATTACCAGAATGTTTACCTCAGATATGAATGTTATTAATCAAACACCTAACGATATGCGTTGGGTATTTGCCGCTACTCCAATAATAGCGATTCAACTTATAGGTGCTGCGTATTTTCAAGCTATTGGGAAAGCAACTCCTGCTTTGCTTTTAACATTGTTGAGACAAGGTCTGTTCTTTATTCCTTTAATTTTAATTTTGCCCAAGTTTTATGGTGAGCTAGGAGTTTGGATGTCTTTTCCTATTTCAGATGTGCTTTCTACTATTGTTACAGCTTACTTATTAAACAAGGAAATTAGAAAAGATTTAATTCAATAATGATTATTTTTATCTCATTAAAGAGTTTTTAAAATGGAATTTTACAATTATATAAAATCGTTTCATCTTATTTTCGTCATTACCTGGTTTGCAGGATTATTTTATATTCCTCGACTATTTGTGTATCAAATAGAATCTTTTCATAAACCATCTCCCGAAAAAGAAATTTTAGGCAAACAACTTAAGTTAATGGCAAAGCGTTTATGGTTTATTATTACATGGCCTTCGGCAATACTTGCTACTATTTTTGCTGTTTGGTTACTTATTTTACAACCTTATTGGCTGGAACAACCTTGGATGCATGTAAAATTGTTATTTGTAATTCTTCTTATAATGTATCATCTTAAAACGCATCAATACTATAAACAGTTACAAAATGATGACATTAAAAAAACATCCAGTTTTATGCGTATCTGGAATGAAGGAGCCACTTTTATACTTTTTGCGGTTGTTTTTTTAGTAATTCTAAAAAATGCCATTAATTGGATTTATGGAATTGTAGGTTTAGCTGTGTTGGGAATACTCATTATGTTAGGGTTTAAAGTTTATAAGAATATTAGAACAAAAAATCCTGATGCCTAAGAAATAGGATTGGTTCAATTATTGCTATATTTATTAATCTTAAAAACATTGAATAGTTTGATGTTTTTGATTCAAAATATCAGTGCATGAATTTAAAACGATTGTCTTTACGAACACGTATTTTTATAGGAATGATACTATTGGTTCTTTTGGCGTCTGTACTAATAGCATCTGTGGCAATTTATCAATACAAGGAAGAAACCAAAGATTATCACATACAAAGACTTGAACGTAAAGAAAAAGCCATACTAAGCCATATAAATTTTGTTTTAAGAGAAACGTCATACCCTGTTACAACAGAAAAAATTCCGTTAATATTTAAAGACGAAATTTATGAAATTGCCGAAGTCCATTCGCTGCAGTTAAATTTATACGACCTTGATGGAACACTTTTAAAAACATCAAGAGCGACCCTTACTTTAGACACCATTCAGGTTTGTATAAGACCAGAAATTTTAAACGAATTATCTAATAAAGTTTCAGACCAAGGTGAGCATAAGTATATTGAGAAAAGTGTTGTAAATGGTGAAACTTTTCAATCCTCATATTCATATATAACCGATCAAAAATCTAAACCATTAGCCATATTAAATCTGCCTTATTTAGAAAATGATGAGTTTCTTTCTAAAGAGCTAAATGAATTTTTACTCCGGTTATTATATGCCTATTCATTTGTATTGCTTATGGCCGTTGCGATTGCTTTTATTTTATCAAAGTATATTACAAAATCATTAAAAACCATAAGCGATAAAATTATTACTACACGCTTGGAAAAAAGTAATGAACGTATTGAAATTGGAGATACTAGTGAAGAAATTTCCAGTTTGGTTAATTCTTACAATAGTATGATTGATGAATTAAGGGATAGCGCCGTAAAATTAGCTACTTCTGAACGTGAACAGGCATGGCGTGAAATGGCAAAACAAGTAGCCCATGAAATTAAAAACCCACTGACACCAATGCGTTTAACGGTTCAAAATTTTCAACGAAAATTTGATCCAACAGATGAGAATATTAACAAGAAGGTTGATGAATACAGTAAAACCTTGATTCAGCAAATTGATACGATGAGCTCAATAGCTTCAGCCTTTTCAAACTTTGCAAAAATGCCTGCACAACAAAATGAAACTTTAAATGTTGTTAAGGTGGTGAAACTTGCTTTAGAGATTTTTAATGAAGATTATATTATATTTTCATCCGATTCCGAAGAAATCATAGCAAAATTTGATAGAACTCAGCTTATACGTGTAGTTACCAATTTGGTTAAAAATGGAATTCAGGCAATTCCTGAAGACAGAGACCCTAAAATTACAGTAAATGTGAAGTCGCTAGATAATAATGTTGTAATCACGGTATCTGACAATGGTTCTGGAGTTTCAGAAGAGAATAAATTTAAAGTGTTTGAACCTAAATTTACTACCAAGACAAGTGGAATGGGACTTGGTTTGGCTATGGTAAAAAATATAGTAGAAATGCAAAAAGGAACGATTTCTTTTGTTTCTGAAACAGATAAAGGAACAACTTTTAAAGTTACTATTCCTAAAGAACAACTTTTTTAAAACTTAAAATTCAGTAATCATGATTCATTATGAAAATATCTTAATATCAAATCATAACGATTTTTCAATTATTACCATAAACCGTCCTACTAAATTAAATGCTTTAAATAAAGCAACTATTAAAGAACTGCATCAAGCATTTAAAGAAGCCGATGAAGATTCAAGTATTAAAGTTATTATTGTAATCGGAAGTGGCGAAAAAGCATTTGTTGCAGGAGCAGATATTAGTGAATTTGCTAACTTTTCTGTTGAAGAAGGTGGGAAATTAGCAGCAAAAGGGCAAAAATTGCTATTTGATTTTATTGAAAACCTGTCAACACCAGTTATTGCTGCTGTTAATGGCTTTGCTCTTGGCGGTGGTTTAGAATTAGCTATGGCTTGTCATTTTAGGGTTGCAAGTGATAATGCTAAAATGGGTTTGCCAGAAGTATCGCTTGGCCTTATTCCTGGTTACGGTGGCACCCAAAGATTACCAAATTTAGTAGGTAAAGGGCGCGCCATGGAAATGATTATGACGGCTGGTATGATAGATGCTAAACAAGCCTTGTCCTATGGTTTGGTAAATCATGTTACACCTCAAGAAGAGTTATTGCCATTTTGTGAAAAATTGGCACAAAAAATATCTCGAAATTCTTCTGTAGCGATTTCTGCTGCTATTAAGGCTATTAATGCTAATTTTATTGATGGCGTTAATGGTTTTGAAGTTGAAATTGAAGAATTTGGAAACTGTTTTGGAACAGAAGATTTTGTTGAAGGCACTACCGCTTTTTTACAAAAAAGAAAAGCAGATTTCCCAGGAAAATAGACTTTTAATTTGGTGCAAAAAAAAAGTGAGTATGGGCTACTCACTTTTTCTAACAAACTAAACTAATTAATACATCATTTATATTTGATGCGTTTTTTATCAACTAAAAAATTCTTTGTAAAAGTAATAGCGTTTTGCTTTATTTAAAACATCAATATTGACGTATTTCTATGCTATTTTAACACTGTTAAAAAATTTAACAAATTATTTTTTAACAAATAACATATATTTCAATGTTTTTAAAATATTGATATTAAATTAAAAAGGTGAGATTAAAACATTAATACTCGCCTTTTAACAAACTAAACTAAACTAAATTTTTAAAACTATAATGTTATTTATAGTGTGATATATTCATAATATTCTCTTCCATTTGAGTTTAAAACTATTGTATAATCTCCTTTATAATTTGACGATAGTTTATATACTTTTTGAATACTTTTTGTGTCTTTAATTTTTTCTGAATAAATTAACTCAGATGTGTCTTTGTAATATATTTTAATATCTAATGGCTCATTATTTAATGCTAATTTAGAAACATATAAATAATTACCTTTTGCAGTAACATATGGTTTGTGGATTGTTGTTTCATTTTCACTAAATAAAACCTTATTTGATTCTACTGTAAAAGGATAGAATTTAATTTCTAAATCTTTTTCAAGTTCAAATACATAAGAACCATTTGGCAAAGCTGTTAAATCGAAACCTTTTGAATAATCTCCAGAGTCTTTAATATACTCTTTGTAAAGAATAATACCATTCAAATCTTTAATCAATAATTGATTTCCAGATTTTACATCTTTTATACTGAAAGTTGTTTTATTTTCATTTTTAGGATTGTTACTTAATCCATTGTTTGCATTACTATACATTGCAGCAAGCATTACTGCAGATAATATTATTTTTCTTAATGTTGTTTTTCTATTTTTCATGATTTGGTTTTTTCATAACGTTTTATAGTGCAAATGTATATCTGATATGGAGCTAATAAAACAACAATTTTGGCTAATTTATATGCTATATTATCACTATGACATATGTTAATTTAATGTTAAGTTAATTTAGCATAGACGTGAGTTAAAAAAATATATGTTTTTTGAAACCTGATTTTTCTTTGTAACACATTAAGAAAGTTATTTTGAATATTAACACAGCTCTATAATTGAGTTTAATACAAAAAAAGAGAGCCACACATTTGTGGCTCTCTTTAACAACTTGTTTTTTTGCTTAAAGATTAAATCGCTCGTAGTAAGTTCTATTGTTAGAAGTCAAAACAACTCTGTAGTTTCCGGTAGCATGTTTCAAAAGCTTATAAGCTTTTCCTATAGTTTTAACATCTTTAATAGTTTCCGAATAAATTAAACTTTCATTGCTATCATTACCATCATAATATATTTTAATATCTAATGGCTCACCATTTAATGCTAATTTATTGATGTATATGTAATTATTTTTCTTAAATACATATGGTTTGTAAATGGTTGTTTCTTTTTCTTTAATAAAATTTACTTTATTTGATGCAACTTTGAAAGGAATGGTTTTAATTTCCATATCTTTTTCTAATTGAAACACATAATCTCCATTTGGAAGCTCGGTCAAATCAAAAGATTTTGAATATAAACCGGATTGTTTTATTAATTCTTTATATAATATAAATCCGTTTAAATCTTTTATTATTAAACTTTGACCTTCACTTACATCATTAATGGTAACAATCGTTTTTGCAATTTCTTTTTCTTTTTTAGGAATAAAAGAAGAACCTACATTGGCATTACTTAATAAGGCAGTACACATAACTACCATTATTACACTCTTGTTAATTACTTTTTTCATGACTTGGTTTTTAACGTTCAACAAAGCTAAATTATGGTATATTTATGTGTGAAAAAACAACCATCTTGCTCAATTTGTGTGTTATATTAACTGTTAAACAATAGTTAATAAAATGTTAAGTTAAAATAGCATATGTTTTAGTTAATAGAACACAATGTTTCAGAAATTTATGTTATATCTTTGTAAAAAAATTAATTATGCTTAACAAGAAACCTACATTTGAAAAAGTTAGCCCTAGCTTTGGTAGTTCTTTATTAGTAAAACAACATACAGAAAAGAGGGAAAACAATTGCGCCTTTTGGCATTTTCACCCAGAGATTGAACTGGTTTATGTAAACAAAGGCAAAGGAAAAAGACATATTGGAAATCATCTATCATATTTTAATAACAGTCAGCTTATATTGTTGGGATCAAATCTCCCACACAATGGATTTACAGATAGGCTTACCGCTAATGGTACAGAAACTGTAGTACAGTTTAAACCAGATTTTTTAGGAGAAGGCTTTTTTAATGCTCCAGAAATGAGCAGAATAGCCTCGCTATTTGAAAGAGCAAAAAAAGGAATTCTTTATAGACCAGAAGCCAAAAAGATTGTTGGCCCAAAAATTGAAAGCTTACCTGAACTTGAAGGATTTGAAAGAATTTTAAAACTTCTTGAAGTTTTAAATGATTTAGCAGAGTCTGAAGACTATACGTTGTTAAATGCTGATGGATTTGCATTTGAAACAAAACCACAGGACAGCTCTAAAATTGATGTTATATTTAAGTTTGTTAACAATAACTTTCAAAATCATATTAGTTTAGATGAAATTGCTGATAAGGTAAGTATGACAGTTCCTGCTTTTTGTAGATTCTTTAAAAAAGCAACTGGAAAAACCTTTACCGAGTTAGTAAACGAATACAGAGTTGTTCATGCAACCAAGTTATTAAACGAAAGCCAGTTAAGTATTGCTGATATTTGTTTTGAGTGTGGTTTTAATAACTTTTCTCATTTCAACAAGCAGTTTAATGATATAACAGGTAAAAGTGCTTCTAACTACAGAAAAGAGATTAAAAAGATTATAGAACAGCCTTTATTAGCTGCAGGTTAATTAAGCCCGTTCCATTCTTTATAAAATTGTTTTAGAAAGGTTTCCATATAATTATGCCTTTCTAAAGCTATTTTATGGGCTGTTATTTTAATATTAGTTTTACTCTTTTTTGAATGATATTATTATCAGTTTTAAAAGTAAATATCCCAAATATAAGTTGATTGTGAGATTCTATTTCTTTTAATCCAATAGGAACATTATTGTTTCCAGTTTTAAAAGTAAAATTCATATTCTTTTGTGTTATTCTTCTGCCTAAAACATCATAAAATTCAGCCTTTAATTCCCCTGAAAAATTTGTGTTAAAATTTAGAAAAATGAAATCCTTATAAGGATTTGGGAAGATATGAAGCTCAAAGTCAGCATTAATAACTGTTTTGGTTAGATTTAATGTTCCTCCTGGACAGGTAAATTCTTCGATATTTTTATTTAGCACCCGATTAAATAGAATATTATGACCAACATTGTTTAAGTGTATACCATCACCAAAGTCTAAATTACTAAGAATTTTTCCATTTACATCCGCTATATCGTTCCAAAAATCAATTGCTTTATCAGTATATATTGAAAATATCTCATCTCTAACATCTATTTGAGTTTGGATCTTAGAAGGAGTTGAAAAATTTCTAGGTTGTGGTGTTGCTATCCACATTTGAACTGAATTATCTGTTGAAACAGAATTTAATGTAGCATAATTTTCTAATTGGCTAGTTATTGAATAACCATTGGCAGTATCATTTGAAGGCATGTTAACTATAATAGCCGTAGGATTATAAGTTAATGCCTTGGTTATATTTCTATTTTCGTCTATAGTTTCAACCACCCCATCAGGTAATGTTGTTCCTGTTGGTAAAATTTGATACGTTGTAAACCCAGGATAACCCAAATTAATAACATTAAGTTTTGTGTTTTTTTGGAATAAAGCAGAACTATATAAATTTACCCAAGAATTTTCTATTGGAGTTGCACCAGTGCCGTATGCTGTAGATGAGCCCAAAACTACAATAGTACAAGAAGAAGTGTCATCTGAGATTTCAAAAACAGCATTACTTACATCATCAATTGCATCAGATTTTGCACGCACTAAACACTGTAAGGAAATAGTATTAGGAATAGACCATTGATAGCTTTTGGAAGTATTGGAAACTGTAGCAATTGGAAGCCAAGAACTGCCATTATTTATTGAATACTCTAAAACAACATCTGAAGTTAAATTGGCACTTTCCCAAGTTATTGAGGGAGTTTTTCCAACTTGCCAAAATTCATTTCCATTTGGTGATCCAATGTTTAAAAAGGGTGTTGTTTCTGGTTGAGCAAATAAGAAAGAGGAAAATGAATTTATTAAAATTAGAAATCCAAAGACAATTTTGTAGGTTAATTTATAAGTCATTAAGTAATTTTAAGATAACGTATAATTTTTTTGCTAAATTATTAAAAGCATATATTTAAACATGGTTTTAACGATTAACAGCACTTTTATTTATATGAGACAATTTTTTTATAAGGATTATGCTTTAATAATCAGCTTAGTAACTTCTAGATATCCCATTCTTTATAAAATTGTTTTAGAAAGGTTTCCATATAATTATGCCTTTCTAAAGCTATTTTGTATGCTGTTTTAGTATTCATTTTATCTTTTAATAACAACAATTTTTCATAAAAATGATTAATTGTTGGAGCATTTGAAGACTTATACTCGTCCTTGGTCATGTTAAGGTTTGGTTGAATATCTGGATTGTATAATTGACGATTTTTAAAACCACCGTAATTAAAACAACGAGCAATGCCAATAGCGCCAATGGCATCCAATCTGTCTGCATCTTGAACGACGTCTAATTCTATCGATTTAAATTTTTGGGCTTCATTGCCACCTTTAAAGGAAATGTTTTCAATAATTTTTATAACATGTTCAATAATAGTAGAATCTACATTCAATTTAAATAAGAATTTTCTAGCAATTTTAGGGCCTTTGGTTTCATCTCCATCATGAAATTTACTATCGGCAATATCATGTAACAAAGCCCCAAGAGATACTACCAAGCCATCAACATTTTCAGTTTTAGAAATTAATAGGGCATTTTTATAAACTCTCTCAATATGAAACCAGTCATGCCCGCCTTCAGCATTGGTTAATTGCTCTTTTACAAAAGCAATGGTTTTGGTAATTTGTTCTTCTTTAGTTAGCATCTTTAAAAATAAAAATTCCTCTTGAAACAAAAGGAATTTAATATATTATTTAAAAAAATTATAGCTTTAAAGTTGCAGGTTCAACCCATTTAAATTGAAATGAATTTTCAGGGATTTTCATTCTATCTGCCAATCTCAACATTCTTTCTGGAAGTTTCATTAAGTATTCTCTTGCTTTTTCAGCTTCATCAGTAAGATTGGTGATTTTGTCAATTTCCCAACGAGCAATTAGTTTTTCAAGGATTTCAATATAATCTCTTGATGTGTAAACACCTATACGTTGAGCTGTATTTGAAAACTCTTCAAAAGCCGTACTTATTTTGTCTCCAGATTCTCTTAAAAAATGAGCAGGCATGGTGATTTTTTGTTTCATCATATATTGAAAAGCCATCATCATTTGGCTAGGATCTACTTTAAAAATTCGTTCAACAAACTCAGAATACGCATTATGATGTCTCATTTCATCACCAGAAATAATTTTACACATTTTACCTAACTGTTTGTTGCCACTTTTTGTTGCAATTTTAGCCACCCTATTATGTGATATATAGGTTGCTAATTCTTGAAAACTGGTATATACAAAGTTTTTGTATGGATCTCTATCTGTACCTATATCAAAACCATCAGCAATAAGATACTGTGTTGTTTTTTCGATTTCCTTCATATTCACTCTGCCTGATAGGTATAAATATTTATTAAGCACATCACCATGTCTGTTTTCTTCCGCAGTCCAATGTCTCATCCATTTAGACCAACCATTGCGCTCTACTTGTTCAACACCTTCAACATCCATTAACCACGATTCATAGGTAGGAAGTGCTTCTTCTGTAATCATATCTCCAACTAAAACCACCCAAAAGTCATAAGGTAATTCTTTTGATAATTCTCTTATTTCTTTGACTTCTTCAAAAAAATTATGTCCTTCAGAATTTGGTAAAAAATCTGTTGGTTGCCATATTTTTTCTATTGGAATCAGATATTTCTCTATTAAAGCTTCAACGTCTTTTTCCAAAAACTGCATCACTTCTAATCTCACATTTTTTAAAGACATAGTTATTTTTTAAGGTTGTATATCATTTTTTATAGTAGTCTCTATAGTTTTAATAAGAGCTTCTTTATCTGCAAAGGTAGACAATTTTAAAGGGGAATGTACTTTAAAAGTGATGTGGGTTCCTATTCCCATAGGAAATTTTCCGTAACGAACTGTTTTCCAAGAGTCATTAATTGATATAGGAACAATTAAAGCCGATGGAATTTTTTTGAATAAAATCTCCAATCCTTTAGTTTGAAATTCTTTTGGAACACCATTTTTACTTCTGGTTCCTTCGGGAAAAATAACAGCAGAACGTTTGGTTTCCTCAATATACTCACCAAACTTCATAAGAGCAGGCAATGATTGCCTTGGATTTTTTCTATCAATTAATGCAGCACCACCATGACGTAAATTATAAGATACACTAGGAATGCCTTTACCTAATTCTATCTTGCTAATAAACTTTGGGTGATGTTTACGCATATACCAGGTAATAGGATAGATGTCGTGTAAACTTTGATGGTTAGCAACAATTATTAAAGGCTGATTGGTATCAATTTTATGTGGATTGATAAATGAAAACCTAGTTCCTAAAATAGTACCACAACACATCAAGCAGAACTGTAAGGCATCAACACTTTTTTTATGAGCTTGATAACCAAAAACATTAAAACAAAACCATTGTATAGGATGGAATATTAATAATGTTATTAAAAAGAACAAATAATAAATTACTGTTAAAGGGTATGACAAAAGTTTAAGCATGCCCCAAAAATAAGTAAAAACTTAGTTTTGATAAACAGGAATACAGGTGTTATTTTCGCATTTAGTAGAAGATGGTGGATTTACGTAAGAACAATCAGAAAAAATGGTGTATTTAATATTAAAAGCAGCTTCTTTTTGGTTGTATTGTTCTACTAATTTTTCAAGTTTATTTTCATCAATAGAAGTAGAGTATACCAAATAACTCCAAGGTCCACCACAAGGTTTACTGCCAAAAGCAATAAATTTGCATTCTGTGTTTTCGTTACAAACCGATTGGGATGCTAAATCATTAATAGTTTGTTTTAAAGTAACCAATTCTTGAAGTTCTTGTTCTTTCGTTAGTTTTGAATCATCTTCACACTGAAACAACATAAAAAGGAGACTAATAGTAAATAAAGTTAAAAAAATCTTTTTCATGATTTAGCGTTTATTGTTAGATGATTTGATGCTAAAAAGGTTGCGTTATAAAATAAAAAACCATGACTTAGTCATGGTTTAATTTTTTTAAACTATAATGCTTTTAACAATATTCATTGTAAGCATCCATAAGGTTTTCAGCGATTATTTCAGCTGGTCTTCCTTCGATATGGTGACGCTCTAGCATGTGCACCAATTCACCATCTTTAAATAATGCCATACTTGGTGAACTTGGAGGAAACGGAACCATGTGTTGTCTTGCTTTATCAACAGCTTCTCTGTCAACACCAGCAAAAACGGTTACTATATGGTCAGGTTTTTTAGCGTTTTGTAAACTCATTCTAGCTCCTGGACGCGCATTTGCCGCTGCACAACCACAAACCGAGTTAACAACAACTAAAGTTGTTCCTTCTTTTGCTAAGGCTGCATCAACAGCTTCTGCTGTATGTAATTCTTCAAACCCAACCTTGGTTAAATCTTCACGCATTGGTTTTACTAATTCTGCTGGATACATATTTTTAAATGTTTTAAATTAACTTAATGTGATTGCAAAGATATTAATTGTGTAACAAAATAGACACTCAATATACTAACAAATATTATATTTGACGATAAACAAAATTTATACTTGCATGAGTTTTTCAAAATGGATAGGAGGTGCTTTAGGATGGTCGTTTGGTGGTCCAATTGGTGCAATAATAGGATTGGCGTTAGGAAGCATGGTTGACGCCATGTCTAATGGAAACTCCAGCACAATATATAAAGAACAACAAACTAGGCAATCTGTTCAAACACAACCAGGAGATTTTGAGGTAAGCTTGCTTATTTTAGCATCTATTGTTATAAAAGCCGATGGGAAACAAGACCAGCGTGAATTAGATTTTGTACGTCAGCAGTTTGTTGGCATGTATGGTAAAGAACGTGCCAACCATGCGTTTAGATTATTTAAAGAAATAAATAAACAACAAAATATTTCTGCTCGTCAGGTTTGTTTACAGATTAGGCAAATGATGGATCATCCATCTCGTTTACAACTCATTCATTTTTTATTTGGAATAGCAAAAGCTGATGGATTGGTTACTGAAGATGAGGTTAGTGAAATTCAAACTATGGCAAGTTATTTAGGTATTAGCCATATTGATTTTGAAAGCATTAAGGCCATGTTTTTTAATAGTAGCGATAATGCCTATAAAATTTTGGAAATTGATAAATCAGCCACTAACGATGAGGTTAAAAAAGCCTATAGAACCATGGCTAAAAAATATCACCCAGATAAGGTGATTCATTTAGGTAAAGAACACCAAAAAGGAGCTGAAGAAAAATTCAGGCAAGTTCAAGCTGCTTATGAGCAGTTGCAAAAAGAACGCAAATTTTAGTTCTCAAAAACAACGGTCGATTTATCCTTATCAACAATTAAATCAACAGTTCTACCAAATATCATAGCTCTGTTATCTTTTTCATGGCCGGCAGGCATATTAAATGCTATTGGGAAATCGTATTCAGAAAGAGCGTCTAAGATTAATTGCTCAACCGATGAACCCCAAGGTGTTGGATTTACACGAACTTCAGAAATGTCTCCTACAATAAGCCCTTTGCAATTGTCAAAATAACCTGCACGTTTTAAACTTTGTAACATACGGTCTATATGGTATTCATATTCACCAACTTCTTCAATAAATAATATTTTTCCAGAAGTATCTATGCTTGTTTTTGAGCCCAACATGGTGTGCAATAAAGTTAAGTTTCCACCAATTAATTCGCCTGATGCTGTTCCTTTTTTATTGTAATCAGAACCTTCTAAAGTATAAGCCAAAGGCTTTCCAAAAATAGCATCTTTAAAAGTTGAAACAGTTTCTTTAATTGAATCAAGATCTTTTTGAACACTAGTACACATCATGCCATGAATACTTTCAAAACCTTCATTTTGTAGCTGGTTGTGTAAGGCAGTAATGTCAGAATAACCTATAAGCCATTTTGGGTTTCTCTTGAATTTTGTGAAATCTAACTTATCTAAAATCCTAACGGTTCCATAGCCGCCTCTAGCACATAAAATAGCACTAATAGTAGGATCGTCCAACGCTTTTTGATAATCTTCACATCGTTCTTCATCTGTCCCAGCAAAATGATTGTTTATGTTAAATACATTTTTACCTACAACAACATTAATCCCCCAACTTTTTAAAAGCTCTATGGTAAGTTCTATTTTCTCATTTTTATTTCTTAAAGCACCAGAAGGCGCTACAATAGCAACGGTATCACCAGCTTTTAGATAAGGAGGTTGAATCATTTTATTTTGAGAATACGTTTCAATTGAAATAGCACACAAAAGAAGAAAAATTATTTTTTTTAAAATCATGATTTAATATTTTTTGTTTCAAGTTTATTTTGGGATAAAACTGGCAGGTTTTTTAGCTTGTCGTAAATGTACATTTTTTTTCTAAAAACCTCTCAAATTGCGTACTTTTGTGCCTTCAAAATATAAAACAATGTCAAAAAGATATACCATCACTGCAGCATTACCTTATACAAATGGCCCAATTCATATTGGTCATTTGGCAGGTGTTTATGTTCCAGCCGATATTTACTCACGTTATTTGCGTTTAACAGGAAATGATGTAGCTTTTATTTGTGGAAGTGACGAACATGGCGTGCCTATAACCATTAAAGCAAAAAATGAAGGTGTATCGCCTCAAGATATTGTAGATAAATACAATGCCATTATCAAACAATCTTTTGAAGAGTTTGGAATTTCTTTTGATAATTACTCAAGGACTTCGGCAAAAATTCATCATGAAACAGCATCAGAATTCTTTAAAACTTTATACGATAAAGGAGAATTTATTGAAGAAACTACTGAACAATTATTTGATGAAAAGGCTAATCAGTTTTTAGCTGACAGATTTGTTACAGGAACGTGTCCAAAATGTGGAAATGAAGAAGCATATGGAGATCAATGTGAAAAGTGTGGAACAAGTTTAAATGCAACCGATTTAATAAATCCAAAATCGGCGTTAACAGGAAATGTACCTACATTAAAACAAACAAAACATTGGTTTTTGCCACTTGATAAGCACGAAGCTTTTTTAAGAGAATGGATTTTAGAAGGTCATAAAAATGATTGGAAACCTAATGTGTACGGACAAGTTAAATCATGGATTGATGATGGTTTGCGTCCTCGCGCTGTAACTCGTGATTTAGATTGGGGAATTCCTGTACCAGTTGAAGGTGCTGAAGGAAAGGTGCTTTACGTTTGGTTTGATGCGCCAATTGGTTATATATCATCAACAAAAGAGTGGGCTGCTCGCGAAGGAAAAGATTGGGAACTTTATTGGAAAGATAAGGACACCAAACTTATTCACTTTATTGGAAAAGATAATATTGTGTTTCACTGCATTATTTTCCCGGCCATGTTAAAAGCTGAAGGCTCTTATATTTTACCAGAGAACGTACCGGCTAATGAATTTTTAAATTTAGAAGGCAATAAGCTTTCAACTTCAAAAAATTGGGCAGTTTGGTTACCAGAATACCTGGTAGATTTTCCTAATCAGCAAGATGTTTTAAGATACGCTTTAACAGCTAATGCTCCAGAAGCCAAGGATAACGATTTTACTTGGAAAGATTTTCAAGCAAGAAACAACAATGAACTGGTTGCCATTTTTGGAAATTTCATCAATCGTGTAGTTGTTTTAACGAATAAATATTACAACGGAATTGTTCCAATGCCGAATGAATTTTCACTAATTGATTTAGAAACATTAGCTGAAGTAAAAGCATTTCCAAATATTATTTCAAATTCTATTGAACGTTACCGTTTTAGAGAAGCTCAACAAGAATTGATGAATTTAGCAAGATTGGGCAATAAGTATTTAGCCGATGAAGAGCCTTGGAAAGTTATAAAAGTTGATGAAGCCCGAGTGCAAACCATCATGTATGTAGCGTTGCAGATTTCTAGTGCTTTGGCAACATTAAGCGAGCCATTTTTACCTTTTACATCTGCTAAACTAAAATCAATTCTTAATGTCAGTTCAAGTGATTCGACAACGGAGAATCGTATCGAGAACTCTTGGAAAGACATTGCAACAAAAAGCATTTTAATTCCTTCAGGACACCAAATTGGTGGAGCAGAATTATTGTTTTCTAAAATTGAAGACGAAACCATTCAAAAGCAATTAGATAAATTGATTGCCAGCAAAAAAGCTAATGAAGCTGCAAGCAGAGTAGTTGAGCCTCAAAAGGACACCATAACTTTTGATGATTTTACCAAGCTTGATATTAGGGTTGGAACTATCCTTGAGGCTGAAAAAATGCCGAAAGCCAAAAAATTATTGGTTTTAAAAGTAGATATAGGTATTGATGTAAGAACCATAGTATCTGGTATTGCCGAAAGTTTTACACCTGAAGAAGTAGTAGGTAAACGTGTTACTGTTTTAATAAACTTGGCACCAAGGGAACTACGTGGTGTAGAAAGTCAAGGAATGATTTTAATGACTGAAAATGAACATGGTAAATTGGTGTTTGTGAATCCGGACGACACTACAGTGGCTAATGGATTGCATATAAGTTAGTCATTTTCGAAATATATATTTTACTAATTTTTATGTTGTTTTAAAGTCCAATACAATACAGAATTCGTATATTAATCAGAACATTTGGGTGTTTTACCTTTATCTTTTTACATTATATAAAAGATTATTATGCTGTTTTCTAATGGAAATTATATAAACTAAACAGATAATCTTATAAGGTAATATCATCAAAATTTTTAGAAATTTGTAAAACAATATAACGACAATAATTATGAAAAAGATATTATTAATTTTTTTAGCAATTGGATTATTCAGTTGTGGGTCATCAAAAACAGTTAGAGACTCCAAAAAAGTCATTAAAGGTGAATGGACTTTAAATACAATAACCTATAATGAACCTGGAAAATATAATGTAACGCTATTAAACGATACCTCTAAAGATTGTTTTGAAGGAAGTACTTGGCAATTTATTCCTAATAATAATACAGGAACCTATTCTATTAATGAGTCAAGTTGTTCAACTGGAGTTAGAAACTTTGTTTTTACAATTCAAGAAGTGAATGCTGAAACTGGACTTTACGATTTTCTGTTAAAGCCGACAGATGCAAAGCATAAATCTGTAACCAATAAAGGGTTTAGGTTGAGTTTAACTTCTTTATCAGATACATCCATGCAATGGCAACAAACCGTATATGTTGAAGGTAAGCCATTCGTAATTACAATGAATTTTAATAAATAAAAAACTGAAATGAGATCAATTATTAATAAAACAGGAATTTTACTTTTCACAATCGTTTTAGCTATAAGTTTAACGAATTGTAGTGCAGTTCAAAATGCAAATAATAAACAAAAAGGAGCGGTTATTGGAGCTACTGGTGGTGCTATTTTAGGAGCCATTATAGGAAACAATGTTGGTAAAGGTGGTAATGGTGAATTAGGAGCTGTTATTGGTGGTGTTGTGGGAGGTACTGCTGGGGTTCTTATTGGTAACAAAATGGACAAACAGGCTCAAAAAATTGAAGAAGAAATTCCAGGAGCACAAGTAGAACGTGTTGATGATGGTATTGTAGTTACTTTTGATGAAACAAGTGGTGTGTATTTTGATACCGAAAAATATAACATCAACAGTGCGTCACAAACTACATTAAATAAATTAATTGGTGTTTTTAAAGAATACCCAGACACTAATATTCTTGTTGTTGGTCATACAGATAGTCAAGGGTCAGAAGAATATAACATGACACTATCTAAAAACAGAGCATATGCCGTAACAAATTATTTGTCGCAAAACGGAATTAGTCGAGGTCGTTTAACAACCAACTGGTTTGGTGAAACGCAACCTATGCATGATAATTCTACAGCAGAAGGTCGTGCTAAAAACAGACGTGTAAACATAGCAATTTTGCCAAATGAGAAAATGATAGAAGACGCTAAAACACAAGCCGGAAATTAAAAAACAATATAAAACTTGTATAAATCTCGTTTTCAATGTTACTTTGAAAACGAGATTTTTTTTGCAATAAACAATACTGATGACACATTTAATCAACTTCATAAGTTCACATACACAACTTCCAGAATCTTCAATAAAAAACACGGTTGAATTAATTAATGAAGATTGCACGATTCCTTTCATATCCCGTTACAGGAAAGAGCGTACTGGCAATTTAGATGAGGTTCAAATCGGGGATATTGTAAAATTTAAAGAGCAGTTTGAAACTTTAGAAAAAAGAAAAACAGCCATTTTAAAAGCACTTCAAGAACAAGGCGTTTTAACCTCAGAATTAAAACAAAAAATTGAAGCAACTCTAGACTTAATAACGCTTGAAGATTTGTATTTGCCATTTAAGAAAAGTAGAAAGACCAAAGCAGAAACAGCCAGAAAAAATGGACTAGAACCTTTGGCGAAAATCATCATGAGCCAAAATGCAAATGACTTGGAATCTATAGCGTTTAAATATATAAAAGGTGAAGTAAGCTCGATTGAAGAGGCTTTAAAAGGTGCAAGGCATATTATAGCCGAATGGGTTAACGAGCGGACTGATGTTAGAAATAATATTCGTTATCAACTGGAAAAGTTTGCAATTATTTCTACTAAGGTTGTCAAAGCAAAAGCAGATGACGAGAACGCTCAAAAGTACAGAGACTATTTTGATTGGTCAGAGTCCTTAAGTAGAATTCCTTCTCACAGGCTTTTGGCTATTTTAAGGGCAGAATATGAGGGCTTTATCAAAGTTAAAATTGAGATCGATGATGAAAAGACGTTAAGTAAAATTGAAGAAAGAATTATTCGTTCAAATAATAATTGTGCAGAACAAATTCAGTTAGCTATTCAGGACGCTTACAAACGTTTGTTACTGCCATCATTATCAAATGAAGCGTTACAAATAGCAAAAGATAAAGCTGATGAAGCGGCAATACAGGTGTTTGCTAAAAACCTAAAACAACTTTTGTTGGGATCACCTATTGGTGAAAAACGTGTGTTGGCAATTGACCCAGGATTTAGAACAGGCTGTAAAGTGGTGTGTTTAGATGCGCAAGGGCAATTAAAATACAATGAAACCATTTATCCACATCCACCAAAAAGTGATGCTGTTGGTGCTATGAAAAAAATAAGTTCGTTGGCCGATGCCTATAAAATTGAAGCCATCGCAATTGGTAATGGAACTGCTTCAAGAGAAACAGAAGCTTTAATACGAAAGATTCATTTTAAAAACGATATTCAGGTTTTTGTGGTAAGTGAGGCTGGAGCCAGTATTTATTCAGCATCAAAAATTGCTAGAGAAGAGTTTCCTAATTATGATGTAACTGTACGTGGTTCAGTTTCAATTGGAAGACGTTTACAAGATCCGTTAGCAGAATTGGTTAAAATTGACGCTAAATCGATTGGAGTAGGACAATATCAACACGATGTAAATCAAGCCAATCTTCAAAAATCTTTAGATGTGGTTGTGGAAAATTGTGTGAATGCTGTTGGGGTAAATATCAATACGGCGAGCAAATCATTGTTAAGTTATGTTTCTGGTATTGGACCCAAACTAGCCGAAAATATTTTTGAATACAGAAAAGAACATGGAGCTTTTTTATCACGTGAAGCAATAAAGAAAGTTCCAAGATTGGGAGATAAAGCTTTTGAACAAGGAGCTGCTTTTTTAAGAATTAAAGAAGCTAAAAACCCATTAGATGATTCGTCAGTTCACCCAGAAAGTTATGCCATTGTTGAAAACATGGCCAAAGATTTAGGAAAAACGGTTCAAGATTTAATTGGTAACTCAACATTGCTTCAAAAAATTGATTTAAAAAAATATTGTACATCTTCAGTTGGTTTACTTACGCTTCAAGACATCGTTAAGGAACTTGAAAAGCCGGGTTTAGATATACGCGAGCAAGCTAAAGTATTTACGTTTAATCAAAATATTAAAACCATTAATGATCTGCGTGAAGGACAATTACTTCCAGGAATTGTTAACAACATCACCAATTTTGGATGCTTTGTCGATGTTGGAATTAAAGAAAGTGGACTCATCCACGTGTCAAATTTAGCCAATGCTTTTGTAAGTGACGTTAACGAACATGTAAGTTTGCATCAGCAAATAATTGTAAAAGTGCTAGAAGTTGATATTCCTAGAAAACGTATTCAATTAAAATTACATAAATAGAAAAGGGCGAACCAATTGGTTCGCCCTTTTCTATTTAAGAATAAAATTTTATTTATTCATGTTTTTTATTTCATAGATAAAGGTTTCTAAATTAACACCGTTATGAACTAACGTTAAAGCTTTATCAACTATATATTTTACATTTACAGCGTGAAACCCTAGTCCAACTCCAATCTTATTTAAAAGCCTGTGTTTTGGGTCACCATGAATCTGATCTACATGTACCATACGAACCAAATCATACAAACGCTCTAAACGATGGTCATATGCTACAGGTGGGTTAATTGGATGACTTTGATAGTCTTTTAGAATAATTTTATAATCTTCTTCGCTAACATCTAAATTACGCGCCAATCTATCTAAAAAGGCTTTTTCTTCATTAGAAATAATACCATCATCCATAGCAACTCTTACAATGGCTGCAAAATGGTCTTCATTTCGCTTTTTAAAACCACTATCAAATAAATCTGAAATTGACATATTTTTTAATTTTTAGTGCTGCAAATATAAATAAACTAAAAGGCTATTAAAAAATAAATTCCCTTTTTTTAAATTCTCCTTTTTAAAGGAAAATAACCTGTTTTAAATGTTTTAGCTTTTAATAAAAAATTTAATTTTTAACTAAAAAAAATGTGAACTCTGTATATATAAAAATACTAAATCTAAATTCAAAAATCACAATTCTTAAGTTATATTTGCACCTTTAAGACACCAAAATGGTGAAAATTTAGGTGTACAAATTAAAAATAGTTGAGTAAAACAGTTTTGTTACAAGCTTATGAAAGGGTTTTGCAAATGCAAAATCTTCAGACTGCTATTGCCAAAACCGAAAGTAAAACCCATTTAAAGGGTTTGGTAGGTTCTTCATTTTCATTTGTTATTTCAAATGTTTTTAAACAATCTGAAAAGCCATTTTTAATTGTTTTTAATGATAAAGAGGAAGCGGCATTCTACTTAAATGATTTAGAACAATTGTGCGGCGATAAAGATGTATTTTTTTATCCGGGAAGCTACCGCAGACCATATCAAATTGAAGAAACCGATAACGCCAATGTATTATTGCGGGCTGAAGTTTTAAATCGTATCAATTCACGGAAAAAGCCAGCAATAATTGTCACCTATCCAGATGCGCTTTTTGAAAAAGTGGTTACCAGAAAAGAACTAGAGCGTAATACCTTAAAAATTTCACTTAACGATAAGTTATCTATCGATTTTGTAAACGAAGCCCTTTTCGAATATCAATTTAAACGTGTTGATTTTGTAACCGAACCAGGCGAATTTTCTGTTCGGGGTGGTATTGTAGATGTGTTTTCTTTTTCAAATGATGAGCCTTACCGAATTGAGTTTTTTGGTGATGAGGTTGATAGTATAAGAACCTTTGACGTAGAAACACAACTTTCGGTTGAACAGATAAAAAAAATCAATATCATTCCTAATGTTGAAAACAAATTTTTAGATGAGCAACGTGAAAGTTTTCTAAAATACATTTCACAAAAAACAGTTGTTTGTTTTAAAAATACCGATTTATTTTTCTCCAGAATTGATGACTTTTTTTCAAAAGCAGAAGAAGCATTTAAAACGCTTTCAACAACAATAAAACATGCAGAGCCAAATGAATTATTCTGCAATTCTGCATT
The DNA here is from genome assembly GCF_043876835.1 of Gaetbulibacter sp. M235. Lineage (NCBI taxonomy): Bacteria > Pseudomonadati > Bacteroidota > Flavobacteriia > Flavobacteriales > Flavobacteriaceae > Gaetbulibacter > Gaetbulibacter sp. M235. Next base: position 388,854 of record NZ_JBAWJZ010000001.1, on the reverse strand, counting down.
GTTAAAAAAACAATTGTTAGATTTTAATTTAGTTGAATTTGGCTCTACATCTGTGTTTGTTAAATCGAGTGAAGATGTTATTACTTTCAATACTTCGCCACAACCCGCCTTCAACAAACAATTTAATTTGCTTATTGAAGACTTAAATTCCAACTACGAAAAAGGATTTACCAATTATATTGTCTGTGTAAGTGAACAACAAGCGAAACGATTTCAAGATATTTTTGATGATTCTCATTTAGAAGTAAAACCGTATAAAACTGTTGTGCTTTCATTGCATCAAGGATTTATTGATCATGAAAGCAACATACTGTGTTACACAGATCATCAAATATTTGAACGTTACCATAAATTTCAAGTAAAAAACGGGTATGCCAAAAAGCAAGCTATAACATTAAAAGAGCTTACAAATCTTGAAATTGGTGACTATGTTACACATATTGACCATGGAATTGGTCGTTTTGGAGGTTTACAAAAAATTGATGTTGAGGGCAAAAAGCAAGAAGCCATTAAACTGATTTATGGAGAGCGAGATATTTTGTATTTAAGTATTCACTCATTACATAAAATCACCAAGTTTAATGGAAAAGATGGTAAGCCGCCTAAAATTTATAAGCTTGGAAGCAATGCCTGGAAAGTTCTTAAGCAAAAAACAAAAACGAGAGTTAAGGAAATTGCTTTTAACTTAATCCAACTTTACGCCAAACGAAAAACTGAAAAAGGATATCAATACAATCCTGATAGTTATATGCAATTGGAATTGGAATCATCATTTTTATATGAAGATACACCAGACCAAATAACCGCAACAGCCGATATTAAAGCCGACATGGAAAGCGAAAGACCAATGGATAGATTGGTTTGTGGTGACGTGGGCTTTGGTAAGACCGAAGTTGCAATTAGAGCAGCTTTTAAAGCAGTTGATAATGGCAAACAAGTCGCCGTTTTGGTGCCAACAACTATTTTGGCGTATCAACATTCCAGAACGTTTAAAGAACGATTGAAAGATTTTCCTGTAACGGTTGATTATTTAAACCGTTTTAGAACTTCAAAAGAGAAAAAGGAAACACTTGAAAACCTTGAAAAAGGGAAAGTAGATATTATTATTGGGACTCATCAATTAGTCAATCAAAATGTAAAGTTTAAAGATTTGGGTCTGCTTATTGTTGATGAAGAACAAAAGTTTGGTGTTGCGGTCAAAGAGAAACTAAAAACTATGAAAGACAATGTAGATGTACTCACGTTAACAGCTACGCCAATTCCTCGAACACTTCAATTTAGTTTAATGGCAGCGAGAGATTTGTCGGTTATCACAACACCTCCTCCAAACAGATATCCAATTGAAAGCCATGTGATTCGTTTTAATGAAGAAACCATTAGAGATGCTGTGAGCTATGAGATAGAACGTGGTGGGCAAATTTTCTTTATTCACAATCGTATTGAAAACATAAAAGAAGTAGCAGGCATGATTCAACGTTTGGTGCCCGATGCTAAAATAGGTGTTGGTCATGGACAACTTGATGGCAAAAAGCTAGAAGAACTTATGTTGTCTTTTATGAATGGCGCTTTTGATGTTTTGGTAAGTACTACCATTGTAGAAAGTGGACTAGACGTCCCCAATGCAAATACCATTTTTATTAATAACGCCAATAATTTTGGATTGAGTGATTTGCATCAAATGCGTGGAAGAGTAGGAAGAAGCAATAAAAAAGCTTTTTGTTATTTTATCACTCCTGAATATTCAGCCATGACCGATGATGCCAGAAAGCGTATTACGGCTTTGGAGCAGTTTACTGAACTTGGAAGTGGATTTAACATCGCCATGAAAGATCTGGAAATTCGTGGCGCTGGGGATTTATTAGGTGGTGAGCAAAGCGGATTCATCAATGAAATTGGATTTGACACCTATCAAAAAATCTTGCAAGAAGCCATTGAAGAATTAAAAGACAATGAGTTTAAAGACTTATATGAAGATGTTTCAGAAGGCAAAGAGTATGTAAAAGATGTTACCATAGATTCTGACTTTGAATTGTTGTTTCCAGATGATTATATAAACAACATTACAGAACGATTGAATCTTTATACGCAGCTTAATAATGTTAAAACTGAAGAAGAACTCAATGTTTTTGAAATGCAACTAATAGATCGTTTTGGGGAACTACCACCATCTGTATCAGATTTACTAAATAGCGTGCGTATTAAATGGATTGCCAGTAAGATTGGTTTTGAAAAGATAATCATGAAACAAGGGAAACTGGTTGGGTATTTTATTAGCGATCAGCAAAGTAATTTTTATCAAAGCAAAGCGTTTAGTATGGTGTTACAATTTGTTCAATCAAATCCAGGAACCTGTAAAATGAAGGAGACGCAAACACGAAACGGTTTACGTTTATTGCTTACTTTTGAGTCTGTTAAATCTGTTAAGCAAGCTTTAACAAGATTGCAACCTATTGTGGCTTGATTATTGCCGATAATTAAATAAATTTTCATCATGTTAAAACGAGTTATTTTTTTAGTTTTTTTACTGCCAAGCTTTCTTTTTTCTCATACCATTAAAGGAACTTTTACAAATGCAAAAGATTATAAATATGCTTTGTTATATAAAATTTTGCCTCTTTCAACATCTTATATAGGAAATGCAGAAATTAAAAAAGATGGAAGTTTTATGTTAGAAATTGATTCCACCGCGACTGCTGGCATGTATAAAATTGTGTATGCCATTCCAAAGGAAGAGTACAATTTTGATATTATTTATAACGGAAAAGAAGATATTGAATTTACTTTTGATACTGAAAAAGGAATAGCATATCAGGAATCTGTTGAGAATAAATTGTTAACTGGCTACACAAGTAGCATGTCTATGATAAGCCAAAGTATTTCAAATTTTTTCAGACAGAAAAGTAAAGATAAAGAGGCGTTAAAAGCTATTTTTAAAACACAGAGAGAAACTCAAGCAAGTTTTGAAGAGGCTGCAAAGGGAACTATTGCTTTAGCGTTTATAAAAGCTAACAAGCCATATATTCCACAAACTTTTGAAGATGCAGAAACGTACATTAACAATCTGGAAACGCATTTTTTTGATAATGTAGATTTCAATGACGAAACACTACAGAGTTCAGATTTTTTGGTAGAGCGCATGTATAATTATATTCTTGGAATAGGTAAAGACACTCCAGATATTGTTGCGAATTATAAGAAAAACATTGATGGCTTTTGTTTGGCAATGAACGATGCGCCTTTAACTATAAAAAGTAGTTTGCTACAACAATTATGGCAAAGTATGGCAGATTCAGATTTTGAAGGAGTAGCTAACTATATTTCAGATAAATATTTAATTAATATTGCCCAAACTTTAAATGACCAAGTGCTTGTTAACAGCTTGGTTCAGTTTAAAAACACATCAAAAGAAAGTAAAGCCCCTGATTTTTATTTAGATGCTTCCAAAGAGAAGAAATTGAGCAATTTAATGGGTTCTAAATATTATATTTTGGTTTTTTGGAGCAGTACCTGTTCGCATTGTTTAAATGAAATTCCCCAATTGGAAGATTTTGTAAAAACAATGAAAGAAAGTGAGGTTAAAGTAGTTGCAATAGGACTGGAAGATGATGATAAAAATTGGTCAGTTAAAATCAAGGAATTTCCAGACTTTATTCATGTTTTAGGATTGGGTAAATGGGATAATGAAATAGGAAATCAATACGATATAACTGCTACTCCAACGTATTTTGTGTTAGACAAAAACAAACGAATTATTGCTAAACCAAACGACGTTGAGGCTTTAAAAAGTTTTTTTAATTAAAAGTGATAAAAAGCATTTTCTAAATGTTCAATATTAAAAGAAGTTCCTTCTTTGGTAATGGCAATAATATCAAAGCGTACATCAACATCTAAATTATTAACTTTCACATATTCATCAACTGCTTTTACTAAGCGTTGAATTTGCTTTGGTTTTACAAATTCCTGTGGGTTACCAAAATCGGCTGTAGATCTTGTTTTAACTTCTATAATTGCCAATATGTCTTTTAATTGTGCTATAATATCAACTTCTGCTTTATCAAATCTGTAGTTGCGTTCAATAATGGTATAGCCATGTTTTAATAAATAATCAACGGCTAATTGTTCTCCCTTTTTCCCTAGTTCATTATGTTGTGCCATTAAGTAAGTTTAAATTTAAGATGTTTAAAAATACATAAAAAAACACTAATGTTTTAAAATATTTAGTCTTGTCTAAAAATATTTTTACTCTCAAGTAAATTTTATTATATTTGTTGAATAAATATTTAGCATGGTTACACTATCAGAAGAAAATTATTTAAAGGCTATTTATCATTTAGGCAAAGAGGGAACCGTTGCTGTAAGCACTAATGCAATTGCTGAAAAAATAGAATCAAAAGCATCTTCAGTAACTGATATGATTAAAAAATTAGCTGAAAAAAACTTAGCCAATTATGTAAAATATCAAGGAGTAAGTTTAACAAATGAAGGACGTTTAGCTGCTGCTTCGGTTATACGAAAACACAGGCTTTGGGAAGTGTTTTTAGTTGATAAGCTCAATTTTTCTTGGGATGAGGTTCATGATATTGCAGAGCAGTTGGAGCATGTTAAATCTTTAAAATTAGTAAATGAATTAGATGCTTTTTTGCAATATCCAACTCATGATCCGCATGGAGACCCAATTCCTGATAAGTATGGGAATTGTTCCCCAATTAAGAGTATAAATATTCTTGAAATCGAAGAAGGAAAAGAAGGGGTTTTGTCTTTTGTAAAAGATTCGTCAGATATATTTTTAAAATATTTGAACAAAAATAATTTGGCATTAGGAGATACCATTAAGGTTCTAGATTTTGAACCTTTTGATAATTCTTTATCAATTGAAACCAAAACCAAAAAGCTAATTATATCTAAAGAAGTAGCTCAAAATTTATATTTAAGCATATAACATGAACCATTACAATCCCATAACAGCACTTATTCTATTTTTTGTAATAGCGGGATTTCTTTTTGTCTTATTTAGACCAGTAAAAGGCTGGTTTTGGATTATCAAAAAAAACTTTAAGGGCAATGAGAAAATTATTATTGAAGATATTTTAAAACAATTGTATCACTTTGAAAACTCTGGAAATAGAGTTGATATGAAAACCTTGGTTCAAGTGTTAGATTTTAATAATTCTAGGATAGTTGATGCCATAAAAAAAATGACCATTAATGATCTGATTTATTTTGAGTCTGATATTTTAAAATTAACGGAGTCCGGTAGAGAATATGCTCTGAAAATAGTTAGAGTGCACAGACTTTGGGAACGTTATTTGGCCGACAAAACTGGGTTTAGTAAAACAGAGTGGCATGATAGAGCTGAACTAATGGAACATCAGCTTAGTTATGATGAAACTGAACGATTGGCAGAGCATTTAGGGCAACCTAAATTTGATCCACATGGCGATCCTATTCCAACCAAGACTGGAAAAATGGCAAAAGTTAATGGAATAGAATTGCCCTTATTGCCTATAAATACAGTTGGTAGAATTACTCATATAGAAGATGAACCAGAAGTCATTTATAAACAGATTTTAGCTGAAAGCATCCATATTGGATCACTTATTAGAGTAACCGAAAATAATCCAACAAGAATTGTATTTCTTTCCGAAGGGGAAGAGTTTAAACTGGCACCAATTGTGGCTGCTAATTTAACAGTAGCCCCTATTGAAAAGGAGGTTGTTTTGGAAGACAACATTGCTCGATTATCAAGTTTGAAAGAAACAGAAAAAGCAAAAATTATAGGAATTTCAAAAGAAAGCAGAGGAGAAAGTAGAAGGAGATTGTTGGATTTAGGATTTGTAAAAGGAGCCGATATAAGTATCGACCTTATGAATCCTTTGGGCGAACCAAATGCTTACTTGATTAAGGGAACGTCGATTGCGTTACGAAAAGAGCAAGCGGCAAAAATTCTAATTAAAAAGGAATAATTATGGAAACTAAAATAAAAAGTGCATGCGAAACCTGTGCCCATTTCAATGCAGAGGGTTTGAAAAAGTTGGGAATCCATACAGATAATTTTGATTTTGTCGTGGCTTTGGCAGGTAACCCAAACACTGGCAAAAGTACTGTTTTTAATGCTCTTACAGGATTAAGACAACATACTGGAAATTGGCCGGGAAAAACCGTGACTAGAGCAGAAGGGGGATTTGAATATAATACACAAAAATATAAGTTGGTAGATTTACCAGGAACGTATTCATTACTTTCAACTTCTGAAGACGAGGAAGCGGCCAGAGATTTTATTCTTTTTGGAAAACCCAATGTAACGGTTATTGTCGTAGATGCCAACAGGTTAGAGCGTAACTTAAATTTAGTATTGCAAATTTTAGAAATTACTGATAAAGCGGTTTTATGTTTGAATTTAATGGACGAAGCCAAACGTAATAACATAACTATCGATGAACGCTCTCTTGCTCGTGATTTAGGTATTCCGGTGGTGCCAACAAGTGCAAGATTTAACAAAGGCATTCCAGAATTAATTCAAACTATAAGTGAAATTGCTAATGGAACTATTGTGTGCAAACCCCATAGAATAAAAAATGTTCCCGAAAACATAGAAAAAGCAGTAAAAACATTAACTACTGAGATTGAAAAAGAATTTCCTAGTATTCCAAATAGTAGATGGATTGCATTTAGGCTATTGGAAGGTGATACACACATTATTAATGCATTAAAATCTGGAGAATTCGTATAAATTTTTAAAATGAACAAAAAGAATATTGATAATATAATTGAGTTATCTAACGATTTACGTTGGCAAATAGGTGATGATTTTCACGATAATCTAACAGAAAGCATTTATGCTGATGCCGCTACTATTGTAAAGGGTACGGTTCATACTAAAGATTCAGAAAAACACTTTCGCTTGGATTCTAAAATAGATAAAATTGTTACCAGCAAAGCCTTTGGCTTTCCTATTATGTTCTTAATTTTAGGAACAGTATTGTGGATAACTATTGTTGGGGCAAATTATCCATCGTCAATGTTAGCTAATTTATTGTTAGACAACATTCACCCTGCATTAAAAAGTGGTGCACAAAGCATTAACATGCCTTGGTGGCTAGATGGGTTTTTAATTGATGGTGTTTATTTAGCGGTAGCTTGGGTTGTAGCGGTTATGCTGCCTCCAATGGCTATCTTTTTTCCAATGTTTACTTTACTGGAAGATTTTGGTTATTTACCACGAGTAGCATTTAATCTGGATTCATTATTTAAAAGATCAGGAGCACATGGCAAGCAAGCTTTAACAATGAGTATGGGGTTTGGTTGTAATGCAGCGGGAGTGGTTGCTACTCGAATTATTGATAGTCCTAGAGAGCGTTTAATAGCTATTATCACCAATAATTTTTCTTTGTGTAATGGGCGTTGGCCTACACAAATACTTATAGCTACTATTTTTATTGGGGCCATAGTGCCAGAATCTTTTTCAAGCTTAGCTTCCTTGCTAGCTGTTATAGGAATAGCCGTGTTGGGAATGGCTTTTATGTTCACAGTATCTTGGGCTTTATCAAAAACAGTTTTAAAAGGCGAAGTTTCAACATTTAATTTAGAGTTGCCACCATACAGACCACCACGTTTTTGGAAAACAATTTACACCTCATTAATTGATAGAACGTTAATTGTATTGTGGCGTGCTGTTGTGTTTGCCGCTCCAGCAGGGGCTGTTATTTGGCTTATTTCCAACATTCATATAGGTGATGAAAGTATTGCTGCATGGACGATACACTCGCTTGATGGATTTGGGTTTTTATTAGGTTTAAATGGCGTTATTTTGTTGGCTTATGTTGTGGCTATTCCAGCCAATGAAATAGTGATTCCAACTATTTTAATGTTAACAGTATTGGTTACAGGAATGGCTGGTGGTTCTGGAGATGGTGTTATGTTCGAGTTAGATTCAATGCATGCAACAGGAGACCTTTTAAGAGCGGGAGGATGGACTTTATTAACGGCCATTAATCTAATGCTATTTAGCTTATTGCACAATCCTTGCAGTACTACCATTTATACCATTTATAAGGAAACAAAAAGTGTAAAATGGACTGTTTTTGCCTCTATAATGCCCGTTATTTTAGGATTTGTTGTGACGTTTTTAGTAGCTCAGTTTTGGAGACTGTTATTTTAATTTAATGACAGCCACAATCGTCACTGCCACCACACGATTTTTTTGATTCTCGATTTTTTTTAATAATTTTTTATGCTAAAATTAAATTTTTTTGCTGTTGCATTTTTTGCCGTATGTTTCTTGGGTAGTGCCCAAACAATGGTAACAGACAGGCCAGACCAAACCGAGAGTTCCTCTACGGTAAATAAAGGTAGTTTACAAATTGAATCAGGAATTTTATTGGGGTTTACAGAAGATGATTTAAGCTCGGAAAGACAACTGTTTGCACCCACAACACTATTTAGATATGGCATTTTAAACGGAGTAGAAATTAGGGTACTTAACCAATTTGAAAGTTTAAAGGACAAAAACAGTTTGCTTAAACGCAATGGTATTAGTGATTTAGAAATTGGAACAAAAATCAGTCTATTAAATAAAGAGCACATAAATACAAAAATTGCTTTTCTGTCTCATGCTATTCTTCCAACTGGGTCAAAAGATCTAACAAATGATAAATGGGGTACCATTAACAAATTTTCCATTTCTCATGAGTTAAGCAATGTTTTAGGATTAGGATATAATATTGGGTATGATTATTTTGGATCTGGCAAAGGCAATTTAACCTATTCAATATCCTTAGGGGCATCTATTACAAAACAATTCGGGATGTATATTGAACCTTATGGAGAGTTGTCGGATTTTGACAGTTATGAATCTAATTTTGATGTAGGCATAACATATTTATTAAAGGACAACTGCCAATTGGATTTTTCGTTTGGCACAGGAATAAACCACACCATGAATTATATGTCATTAGGATGTAGTATTCTTATTGAAAGGGCAGAAGATACTGATTAATGACAGCCACAATCATCACCGCCACCACACGACTTCTTTGATTTTTGATTTTTTAAAAATAATTTTTTAATAAAAAAGCCAAGTGCTAAAATAATGGCAATGACTACTAAAATATTTTGAATAATAGTGTTCATATTAGTTTTGTCGAATTTTGTACTAATTCCTTAATGTAACTTTATTTTAAAAGTTGAAATGCAATTAACGCTACTATGTAAGCAAATGCACTCATAATTGTCAATTGCAATACTGGCCATTTCCATGTATTTGTTTCGCGCTTAACAACTGCCAATGTACTCATGCATTGCATAGCAAAAGCATAAAACAGAAGTAATGATATTCCTGATGCAAAGTTAAACAAAGGGCCTCCTAGAATAGGATTTACTTCACCAGCCATCCTGTTTTTTATAGTATCTTCATCATCATTTCCTACACTATAAATAGTTGCCAAGGTTCCAACAAAAACTTCACGAGCAGCAAAACTACTAATTATGGCAATACCTATTTTCCAATCATAACCTAAAGGTCTAATTATTGGTTCAATAGCTTGTCCAGTAATACCAATGAATGAATGCTCTAATTTGTGGGATGCTGTTTTTTGTTGCAATTCTTCTGAAGTTAAATTTTCAGAAGCATATGCTTTTTTGGTAATTTCTTCAGCATTTTTAAAGTTTTCTCCCGGACCAAATGAAGCCAAAAACCAGAGAATAATAGAAATAGCCAAAATTATTTTACCTGCACCAAAAACAAATGATTTTGTTTTTTCTAAAACAGTAATCGCTACGTTTTTAAATAACGGCAATTTATAGTTTGGCATTTCAACTACAAAAAATGTTTTGCTCTTTATTTTTAAAATTTTGTTTAATATATATGCTGAAAGAACAGCGGCGCCAAAACCTAAAAGGTATAAAAACATTAAGGTCAAAGCCTGATAACTAAGACCAATAAAACGACCTTCGGGTATTACAAGTGAAATAATAATTAAATACACAGGTAGGCGCGCAGAACATGTTATAAATGGTGTTACCAAGATGGTAATTAAACGCTCTTTCCAGTTTTCAATATTTCTTGTTGCCATAATGGCTGGAATAGCACAAGCAGTTCCTGAAATAAGTGGAACAATACTCTTTCCGCTTAACCCAAATCGACGCATAAGTCTGTCCATCAAAAAAACAACACGACTCATATAACCACTCTCTTCAAGTACTGAAATAAATAAGAATAAGAAAGCGATTTGAGGTATGAAAATAACAATACCACCAAGACCCGGAATAATACCTTCGGTTAATAAACTTGTGAAAGCACCATTTGGTAATTGATTTTTTGTCCATTCGCTAAAAGCAGCAAAAGTAGTATCAATAAAATCCATAGGAACGCTTGACCAATCATAAATGGCTTGAAAAATAGTTAACAGGATTATAAAGAATATAGCATATCCCCAGATTTTATGAGTAATGATTCTATCTAATTTCATTCTTAAATCTTTGGCGTTTGCTACGTCAATAGTTTGGCCTTTTTTAAGAACATCATTAATAAATTGATAACGTTTTATAGTCTCTTTTTGCTGTAAACGTTTTAAATCATTTTTTGATTTGGTTTTGAAATTGGCAACAGCATCAATTTCATTTCTATCGGTTTTTCCAAAATTGACATCTTGTGTAATAACAAGCCAAAGTTTGTAAATAAGTTGATTTGGAAAAGCACTTTGTAAGTTTTTAAAATATGCAGGATCAATTTCTGATAGATCTATACAATGACTTATAGAAAGGTCTTTGTAATTAGAAATTAAGTTTTTTAGTCTGTCAATTCCTTGGTTTTTTCTGGTGCTTACTAGAGCAATTTTTGTTTTAAGATGCGTTTCAAGGTATTCTAAATCTAAAGAAATTCCTTTGTAGGCCATTCTATCAGCCATATTAATGACAAGAATGGTTGGGATTTCTAAATCTTTAATTTGTGTATATAGTAAAAGATTTCTTTTTAAATTTTCAACGTCGCTAACTACAACAGCTAAGTCTGGGAAATCTTTATCATTTTTATTTAAAAGCAGTTCAATAACTACGTTTTCATCTAGTGATGACGCGTTTAAACTGTATGTTCCAGGTAAATCAATGATATGGGCTTTAACACCACGGGGCAATTTGCAAACACCTTCTTTTTTTTCAACCGTAATTCCAGGATAGTTACCAACTTTTTGGTTTAAGCCTGTTAGAGCATTAAAAACAGATGTTTTTCCTGTGTTTGGATTTCCAATTAAAGCTACATTGATTTGTTTGCTCATTTGCTACTTTTTAATTAAAATGTGCATAGCAGTTTCCTTTCTAATGGCCAGATGAGTCCCGTTAATATTTAAGTACATAGGATCATGAAAAGGAGCGACCTGAACTAATTCTACATAATTTCCAGGCAAACACCCCATTTCTAAAAGTTTTAAAGGAATATGAATTGAAGAGACATCTGTAATTATACAACGTTCTCCTCGTTTTATGTCGGCTAATGTATTTTCCAAGCTTATTTAGATTGATTTTAAAGAAGCAAATGTAATGTAAAAATTTAGGGTAAAAAAATAGTAATTAAAAAACTATTTAACAGGTTCTTTTTTAAGAATTTTTATATCCTCGAGTAAACGATTTATATCATCAGGGTTAGTGCCATCATAAAACCCTCTTATTTGCCGCTTTTTATCTATTAACATGAAATTTTCGGTATGAACCATATCAAATGGCCCACCATCACCATTGTCTTTTACAGCCAAATAACTTTTACGTGCCAATTGATAAATTTGTTTTTTATCTCCAGTTACCAAGTTCCATTTAGAGTCAATTACACCCTTTTCTTTGGCATAACGTTTCAGTTGGGCAACATTATCAATTTCTGGAGTAACCGAATGAGAAAGCAGCATAACCTCGTTGTCATTTAAAATTTCTTTTTGTACATCTGCCATATGGCTTGTCATAATTGGGCAAATTGTTTGGCAAGTGGTAAAAAAGAAATCGGCGACATAAATTTTATTCTTATAATCATCCTGAGTAATGGTTTTTCCATTTTGATTAATAAGACTAAAATCGGCTATTTTATGATATTTTTTTTGATACTGAATAGTGCTGTCAACTAACTCTGTACTTACCATAGAAGGTTGGTAAATAGGCAAAGGCTGATACACATTCAATTTGTTATAAATGATTGAAATAATAACAATTGAAATAATTAAAAAAACAATGGCGAACTTTTTATAGCCCTTAAAAAATGAAAGCATCTTAACGAAAAAAAAAAAATTGTAGCACAAAAATACAATGAATTTTAAACACACTAAATTTTATGGATGCATAAATTAATGTTAAATACAATGGCATTAAACATTTGTCTTTTTAAAGTTGCTTTAAAAGCTTACTTTTGTGCGATTATAAAAATTTGACAGAATACATATGGAGTTTGTAATTAAAATATCTCAATTTTTATTAAGCCTTTCTTTACTAATAATTTTACATGAATTTGGACATTTTATTCCTGCAAAAGCTTTTAAAACGCGAGTAGAAAAGTTTTATTTATTTTTTGATGTAAAGTTTTCTTTGTTTAAAAAGAAAATTGGCGATACAGTTTACGGAATTGGTTGGTTACCATTAGGAGGTTATGTAAAAATCTCTGGTATGATTGATGAAAGCATGGATACAGAGCAAATGGCTCAAGAACCGCAACCATGGGAATTCCGCTCAAAACCAGCATGGCAACGTTTAATTATTATGCTAGGTGGTGTTACAGTTAATTTTATATTGGCAATATGTATTTATATAGGCATGAGTTATTACTATGGTGATAAATTTTTACCTAATGATAATATTAAAGATGGTCTTTTAATTGAAAGTACAGTTGCTAACAAAGCAGGATTATTTACAGGGGATAAGGTTATAGCTGTTGATGACAGTAAAATTAAAACCTTTTCTGAAATAACTGAAAAAGTTCTTTTTGGTAAAAAAATTACAATTGAAAGAAACGGAACACAGTCAACAATTACTTTTCCTGAAGATTTTTTATCTCAATTAATTGACTCCAAAGAAAGAGGAATTATAGATTTAAGAATACCTTTTGCCATTGTAGAAGTACCAGATTCTTCTCAGAACAAAAATAGCGGCATTAAAAAAGGAGATATAATTATTGGATTGAATGATTATAAAACTAAATATGCCGATGAAGTTAAAAGCGCTTTAGAGAAGTTAAAAGGACAACAAGTAAAAGCCACAATATTAAGAGATAAAAAAGAGACAACATTGCCATTAACTATAAATAATGATGGTAAATTAGGTTTGGTATATGCTGCATCATCAACTCCAGAAACATTAGAAGCCTTAGGGTATTATAAATTTGAAACCAAAGAATATGGTTTTTTTGAGTCGTTTCCTGTAGGTTTAAATAAAGCTTATGAAAAAGTAGATTCTTATATTACCCAATTTAAAGCTATCTTTACTCCAAGTACAGGAGCTTATAAAGGTGTTGGAGGATTTAAAGCCATTTACGATATTTTTCCCGATTTTTGGAATTGGCAAGTGTTTTGGAGCATCACAGCGTTCTTATCCATTATGCTGGGAGTATTAAACTTATTACCAATACCCGCACTTGATGGAGGGCATGTGATGTTTTTATTATATGAAATGATTTCTGGAAGAAAGCCGGGAGACAAGTTTATGGAGTATGCGCAAATGGTTGGTTTTGTGATATTAATAGCTTTAGTGTTATTTGCTAATGGCAACGATATTTTTAAAGCTATTTTTAATTAAAAAGTTTTTAAATATTATATTTGCAGTAATTAAAAATATATATATATTTGCGCTCGCAAAAGCGAAAAGATAACACTCCTCCTTAGCTCAGTTGGTTAGAGCATTTGACTGTTAATCAAAGGGTCCTTGGTTCGAGCCCAAGAGGGGGAGCTTAACAACAAAAACCTTACTAGAAATAGTAGGGTTTTTTTATGCGACAACTCTTGATAATAGTTGCGTTATATGCATTAATTGCATTTTCTTCAAATTGTCAACTTTGACAAGTTTTTTATCCAAAAAAGACTCCTATTAGGTTTCCCATTAAAACCAAAAAGACTCCCATTTTTTAACTCAAAAAAATCAACCATGAAACTAAATATATTGTTTACTATAAATAAACATAAAGTCAACAACAAAAGGCTTTGCGGAATTACATGTAGAATTACTTTTTTAAAAAAAAGAAAACAATTCTCTACAGGATTATTTATAAACCCAAAAAACTGGGATTGCAAACAACAACAGGTTAAACCACCAGAGCCTGATAGTGATTATATCAACACACAACTGAGCCTTATTAAAACAAAAATTAATAAGGCTTTTTTATTGCTTCAAGTTAAAGAAGAAATTTTTAATGTTGAAGATATCTACAGGCTTTATAAAGGTGAAAAACTGACCAAAGAATACAATGTGGCTGAATACTTTGAACGTTACTTAAAACAGCTTAAAACGCTTATAGGCATTGATATAAAACAAATCACCTATAATAAATTTGAGTACGTTAAAAATGACGTAAAAGCCTTTATTAAATGGAAGTTCAAAACCAATGATTACCCTCTAAAAAAACTTGAATTACAGTTCTTAAATGACTTTGAGTATTACCTTAAAGTAGTTAAGAAACAAAAACAGGTTACTATTAATAAAGGAATTCAACGCTTTAGGAAACCCATTAAAGTGGCTGTTTCAGAAAGGTATTTAGAAGTTGACCCATTTCTGCTTTATAAATCCAAACGTGTTAACAAAGAGGTAGTGTTTTTATCACCAGAAGAACTTTCTGAATTGGAGAAACATGAGTTTACACAGCCTAGATTAAAACTTGTCAAGGATTTATTTGTATTCTGCTGTTATACAGGACTGCCTTATAATGAATTGATGAGGCTTCAAAAAAGACATATTGTAAAAGGTTTTGATGGTAATTTGTGGATTAAGATAAAGCGTGATAAAACCTCTAAGGAATTATCCATACCATTATTGCCTAAAGCTGAATATATTTTAGATGACTACCAAAATGAAGATAAAATGATTTTTCCAAGAATTAGCAACCAAAAGTATAATTCTTATCTAAAGGAAATAGCAGGCATTAGTGGTATTGAAAAGAATCTAACTACACACATGGCTAGAAGAACTTTTGCGTCAACTGTTCTATTATATAATGATGTGCCGATGGAAATTGTGAGTGAATTATTGGGACATAGTAGTATGAAAATAACACAAGACAGTTATGGTAAAGTGGTTCAAAAGAAAATTAGTTTGGAGATGAATAGATTGAAGGGAAGTGGTTAGCTTCCCTTTTATTACAATTTTTTATGGACTAGCCTATAAGGTAGCTCAACAAATTCAATTACTAAATTTTCACCTTCAAAATAAGCTCTTAATCTAACTTCATTCAAGGAATTATAGATTTCATATAAATTGTCACTTTTTTTACTCCATTTTTCTGATGTAAAATTGGCATTCTCTTTACAATCTATTGGTGTTGAGTCAAAATCAATATATCCCCCAACAAAATTGTGGTTTGAATTAAATTCATTATAGAAATATTCACCACAACCAATATCTACTGATACTCCAGATTCATATCTTTCTATAATTTGCCATTTTCCAATAATATTATCATCGTTACCATTGTCACTAGAACATGATAAGACCAAAATTGATATAAAAACTAAGGCATATAAATTTTTCATAAATAATTTTTATTTCTAAAATAGTTTAAAGTAAATATACATTTATACTTATATTAATTTTAATATTTCCTTATTTAAAAAGTGATTTGTCCTTAAATATGAAGAGGAATACATTATTAGTTGTATGCAAAGAGCAAAAAATAAAATCACAAAGATTCCAAATGACTTAGGAATTAAGTGAGCCTTTTATTTGAAAAAATCTCAAAACAATAATGACAAGATTGTTCAAAGTGATTAGTTTGGTGATGGAGAAGTTAAAAGAGAATAGTTAGCTTTCCTTTACTCTTATTTTGAAAATATTTTAACTAACCAAAGAATTAAATAAAGACCAATGCCAACTCCAAAGAATAATACTGATACAACAAAAGCAATGCGGATATTTGAAGTTTTCCACCCTAATTTACCGCTTAACCATTCTGAAACTCCTAAAATCATAATTTTATTTTAATTAATTATGAATCAAATATAAACAATTAAGGTTGTTCTATGATGCAGACTATTCAAGATAGTATGGTAAAGTGGTTGAAAAGAGGATTAGTTTGGAAATGAACAGGTTAAAGGGGAGCGGCTAGATTTGCTTTTTAAGTATGAAATCTAAATTACTTCAGAATCTATTAAGATTCTAGCTTTTAGGAATAAAAAAATCACCTACATCAACACCAATAGTATCAGCTATTCTTTTTAGAGTCAATATTGAAGCATTCTGACGACCATTTTCAATTGCAGACAAATTGGATTTTTCCATTTTTATTTCAGCACAAACATCAAGTTGACTGAATTTATTTTGCTTCCTTAATCTGGCAATATTCCTGCCAATTGTATATAAATATGCCTTTTCTGTATCTGTCATAATAAGATACAACAAGGTGTCCATAATTCACATTCATATAGTTATGATATATCATAACTTTTTATTTATATTTGATAGATGCTAAATCTATCAATTAACCTAAAAACTTATAAAATGAAAAATCAATTTTTAAAATCGACTTTAGTAATTGTAACATTAATACTAATTTCAATAGCATGTAGCTCTAATAGTCCTACAGATGATAACAATAATACAAATACTAAAATAGAAGGAGTTTGGAAGCCTATTAAAGCCATATATACAGATTCAGATGGAATGATTACTACTGAAAACTTTAGTGATTGCGAACAAACTGGAAGAACTACATTTTCATCCAATGGGAACTTTGCACAAACAGGATACTATCCCACCTCAACCTGTGAACTAGAATTTGACAATACAGGGAATTGGCAAATCATAAATGATAACATCTTAAAGGTCACACTAAACGGTCAAGTTGACAATGGAACCATTGGTGACTATTTAATTTTAGAATTGACAGCAACATCTCTAAAGATTGACGCTGATACGGATGCAAACTCAACAGAAAGTGAAGTATATGTTTTTCAAAAAGTTAATTAGCAAGTATCATAAAATAGGATAGTTAAATGCCTTATATCCTAATATAACAACCTTTAAACCATTAAAATATGAAATCAATATTTAAACTAATAATATTTAGCTTAATATTATTTAGCTGTGGAGTTCCACAAAATAAATACGATGAGCTATTAGTAGAAAGAGATTCTTTACTCGTTGTAGCAACCGAAAATAAAGAACTAATTGAAAAGAATGAAGAACTGAAAGAGTCTTTATCTAATTTGAGAGAGAATTTTGATAAAGTCTGGAAGGAAAAATTTGAATTGGAAAGAGATAAAAATAGCAAGATTGTTATATATGACTCAGATGCTTTAAATTACTTGAAAGATCATTATGAATTTTATGATTCCGATAAAATATATAGAAATCCTAAACTCAGACGGATAGATAGTAATCAATTTGTTATATCTCTTGAAGAATGTGATAAAAAATTTAGTGATCGGGAATTTTTTTGGACTTCAGTTGTAAAAGAACTAATAGTTAACAATGATAAAACCTACACATTAAAAACTAAAATTTAACTGCACTTCTTAGAATTCATAACAATAGCTTATACTGGTAGTTCCACCAGATGAAAAAATAAAATTTATAATTTTTTTTCAGATTGAATTTTATTGAGAGCGTGACACAACCTAAAAGACCAACCCCACTCTGATTTAAATGGGGATGTACTCCCGGGTGCATTTCCTATTTGTTTAATCTAAAAATTTAAAACTATGGTTAAAGTGATTAACTACAAAGCCTATCTAACAGAAGATGGGAAAGAATTTTATGCACTTCAAGTTCAAGGTGGATTGGAAGCTGTAAAAAGCAAGGAAACAGGTAGAACATACCTAACAGCTAGAAAAGCTACAGTGTCCTGTACATTTGACAAGGAAACATGTGAGATGCTAAAGGGAACAGAATTGCCAGGAAGTATCAAAAGGGTTGAAACAGAACCCTATGAGTATGACATTCCTGAAAGTGGAGAAGTCGTTACGCTAACACATCGATTTGAATATGTTGGTGAAGATGAAACCATAGTAAAACAAAACGTGGTTGAAAAAGAATTGGTTGCATAACCAAATCAACTACAGAACAATTTAAGAGAGCTTCAGAAATGAGGCTCTTTTTTTTATGTACTCATTACAGAACATAACAATTTTAATTATAAACCGTAAAGATTCAAATTATGGAATTAAGAAAATCAGAAAGAAGAAGATCCAAAATAAAAATGGCTTTGCAGGGTAGTGCTGGAAGTGGTAAAACATATTCTAGTTTAATGCTTGCCAAAGGATTAATAGATGGAGACTTTTCAAAAGTGGCCATTATAGATAGTGAGAACGGTAGTGCAGATTTATACGCACACTTAGGGCAGTACAATGTAATTTCATTAACCCCTCCTTTTACACCTGAAAAGTATATTGAAGCTATAGATGTATGTCTAAAAGCAGGTATGAATGTTATAATCCTAGATTCAATCTCACAAGTATGGGATGAATTATTGGACTTTCACTCCAAACTACCAGGTAATAGCTTTACCAATTGGAATAAAGTGACTCCAAGACAAAAAGCTTTTGTAGACAAGATATTACAAGCAGATGCTCATATCATTGCTACCATGAGAACCAAACAGGATTACGTGCTGAACCAAAAAGATGGCAAATTTATTCCAGAAAAGGTTGGACTTAAGGCAGTACAGAGAGATGGGGTAGACTATGAATTTACCTTAGTATTTGATTTAGACATTAAACACTTTGCTGTTGCCAGTAAGGATAGAACTGAATTATTTTCTAATAAACCAGAGTTCCTAATTAATGCTAGTACAGGCAAAAAGATACGGGACTGGTGTGAGCAGGGAACTTCCATTGATGAGATTAAAGAAGAAATTAACTCATGTGAAACCCTAGAAGGACTAAAACATTTGTATAACAAATACAGCAGTTTACAACAGCAAATACATCCCTTGATACTAGAGCGTAAAACTATACTTGACAATGTATCAAATCAAATTATTGACAAAAAAGAAATCGTTAACCCCTCTAAAACCCAACAAAATGGAACTCATAGCAAATCCTGACCCCAAACAGATGATTCATTTAAATAATGAAATCATTGATAAGCCTTTAAGTAGTTTTATTGAAGCCAATACTAAGGCAGTATCATTGGAACATCTTAAAAACGACTGTATCATTCCAGTATTCTCAAAGGACAATGAATCCACTATAAGTCATTACCAATTTGTAGATACACTTTACAGACAAGTACAGTCTAGATATCCCGATTACATTATCAAAGAACCAGAAATAAGGGTCAGCCATGTTATTAAAGGCAGGATTCCATCAGCTATAGGCAAACCAGCTAAGGAGTTGCAGGAACATGAAAAGACCATTTATTATGAACGCTGTGCATTTTTAATACACATCCTACAGATGAAAAAAACAATCAATGGAAATGAACTGTCATTGAGCATAGGTGGAGTAAGATCATTATCACAGGAAAATCTTTATTCTAAAAAGAGCCTAGAGAAATTCAAGGTATTTATTGGGTTTAAAAATAAAGTGTGTACCAATCTGTGTGTTTCAACAGATGGTGTTGCTGATGATATCAGGATAGGTTCTATAAATGAACTGGAACAGCACACAGACCAATTATTTCTTAATTATAATGAAGAATCTCATCTTGAGAATATGGAACGTATGGGTAGGTTTAAACTATCTGAAAAGCAGTTTGCTCATTTCATAGGTAAGGCAAGGATGTACCAACATTTGGATAAGCGTGAAAAACAGGAAGTATTTCCATTCACCCTAAATGATAGCCAGATAAATACGGTTGTTAAGGATTATTACAATGACAGGTATTTTAAAAGGGATAAAGATGGTTCAATTAACCTATGGAAGCTCTACAATCTCTTTACAGGAGCTAACAAGTCATCCTATATAGATAATCTTTTAGATAGGAATGTAAATGCATACGAGCTTGTAAAAGAACTAGGTATTTCAATAGAAAACAACTCTAGAAACTGGTTCCTACAATAATTTAATATAGCGGTATTATGCCTTTTTATTAAAATGTATGATACCGTTCAATTTGATAAAAATCACCCTAATAATGGATGAAAAACAACTAGCGGAACTATTACGCTATTCTTCTCCAAAAGAACTCTATGTGGTCACTTATGAAAACAAGCTCAAATTATTGGTCTGTCCTTTTGAAGTCCTCGTAAAATATGATATTGACAACTTAAAAAAATACCAAATTGTTCTTGTAAATGAAGTTAAAATAACGTTGGAATTGGTTACTGTCTACATTATTAAAGGACGTGCCTATTTCTATTTTCATTTTGAGATTATAGTACTTGATTGAGAAAAGGGCTATATAATTATGTGCTTATTAATTTTACTTTTTTTTTGGATTTTATTTTAAAATACCTTTACCTTTGCTGAAAGCAGTTGGAATAAACTGGGACATTGTTAAAATATAGCAATGTAATTTCAAAAGTGAACCCTCTCAAGGTTTTTTAAATAGCTTTTGTACTTCTTATTTAAAATCATATTTACATATTAATTGTAACTATTTGCGAGTAATTGACTTGCTTGAACATTTAATAATTTTTTAAAAAAGTAAATATGGAATAATGAAACTTCAAATTAGTCAAATTCTACTATCAGTAACGATGTTGAAAGTAGTAGAGCTGAATATCCTAAAACAACAGGATACAGTACGCTTATGGAATCTGGCAAATGACGCAGAAATCATAGAATTAGGTTCCTAATTATATAAGACTAAAAAAATGAGTCTAAGAAGAACAGAAGATTATTTAAACAAAAAATATAATTTTAAGTATAATGTAGTAACAAGTAAAACAGAGTTTAAACTAAAAAATACAACAAATTTTATAGAACTTGACGAATACGACCTGAACTCACTCTATAGGGAATTGCATCATAATGACATAAAAATTGCAAAGAAAAATATAGCAGATTTATTGAAATCGGATTTTGTTAATAAGTATAATCCGTTTGAAGATTATTTCAACTCTTTGCCAAAATGGGATGGACAAGTTGATCATATTGGTAACTTTTGCAATACTATACAAACCCATAATGACGTAGATTTTAGATGGGCGTTTAGGAAATGGTTTGTTGCAATGGTGGCTTGTTCTATTGATAGTAAAATAGTGAATCACACTGTCCTGATACTAAGTGGTCAACAAGGTATTGGAAAAAGTAGTTGGTTTGTAAAATTAATACCTCAGAGATTGCAGGAATACTATTTTTCTGGAATTATAAATCCAAATTCTAAGGACGATTTAATGCAACTATCAAAGAATTTGATAGTTCATATGGATGAACTGTCAACTTTTAATAAAAAGGATGTGGAAGCTTTTAAAGAAATGATTACTAAACCTAATTATGAATTAAGAAAAGCTTATGGACATTTCCACGAGAACTTTATTAGAAGGGCATCATTTATTGGGTCAACAAACAACGTCAATATATTAACTGATACAACTGGAAATAGGAGATTTCTGGTTTTTAAAGCATTGAAAATTAATTATCAGACAAATGTAGATATTGACTTATTGTTTGCACAAGCCTTAGTAATGTTTAATAATAATAATTTTAAGTATTATTTTGACCAGCAGGATACCCAGAGAATTGAGGCAAACAATCAAGTATTTGTCGACAAATGTCAAGAAAGAGAACTTCTAGAGAAATTTTTTAGAGCTCCTAAAGCAAATGAAACTTCAGAAACTTTAACCGCAACGGACATTATTGATTACATAAATGATAATTCCAACAATAAACGTTATAATTTAAATAACAATACAATTGGAAAGGAATTACATGCAATGGGATTTGAAAAGGTCAAGAGAGGCTATAAGGTTGTGAAGTTAAAACTTTAAAAAGGGTGGGTAGGTAAGTAGTTTTTACAAACATATTTTAAAAATAAAAAGTTTAAGAAAATTACCTTCCTACCCTCCCATTAACATATTAAATTATATCTAAAAGGATGGCTAATAGCTGTCCTTTTTTTATCTACAGGAACTATAAGTCCTAAAATCTAACTAAAACATGAAAAATATTATATCAGAAATAGAGCTTAAATACAGCCCTATTGTTTTAAAACAAGAACGCGCCATTATAAAGGACAGTTCATCTGCTTATAAGGTATTATTGAATAACTGGAACATGGATTCAATAGAATTATATGAGGAATTTAAGGTTTTGTTACTTAACAGAGCAAATGAGGTATTAGGAGTCTATGCTCTATCTAAAGGAGGGATACATGGAACTGTGGTTGATATAAAGCTTCTATTTGCAGTTATACTCAAATCAGCTTCAAGTTGTGTCATTTTAGCTCACAATCATCCTAGCGGTAATTTAAAACCTAGTGAGGCCGATAAGAATTTGTATTTGAAGATTAAAAAGGTTGCTGAATATTTGGACGTAAATGTTCTGGACAACCTTATAATTTCAAGAGAAGGGTATTATAGTTTTACCAATACAATGGAATAGTCTCATTGGTTGATGGTTATCTCAATGTAAAATATAAATTAAACCTTAAAAAATTAACTAGTCTTAGTGTATTTCACTATTTTAGTTTTCATTTAAAAAATTAAAATTTTTGGATAACAATTTATTTTACTCTAGCACATACGGTATTGGGCAAATTATTTCTCAAAATAAGATGCTGCAAGTACCGTTACATCAAAGAAATTATTCATGGGAAGAATCAGAAGTTGAACAGTTCTTAGAGGATGTGTTTTTTGCAATTGATGAGGAATATTCAAATTATTTCCTTGGATCCATTGTTTTAACTAGACCATTCGATGGAAAATGGGGCATATTAGATGGTCAACAAAGACTTACAACTGCAAGTATTATGTTTTCTGCAATTAGGTCCATAATGGTAGAAAATAATATGGCTATAGATGCCCAACAAGTAACCAATGATTTTTTAGCTGTAAGAAGTTTAGGGGGTGAATATGTTTCTAGATTAACCTTGAATTATGAAAACAAAGATTTATTTGATGAAGCTGTAATTAAATACAATACAGTTGAGAAACTGAAAGAATTGCATAGAAAAGAGAAGAGTAAGTCAAATAAATTAATTATAAATGCTGTTGTAATATGTTTAGAAAGAATAAAGGAATGGAGTTTTAGAAATGACACTTTTGATACTGCTCTAAAAAGATTATATACTCTAACTGAATATTTAGACAAAAATGTATTAGTGGTTTCAATTGAGGTAGCAAATGAATCAGACGCATATGTAGTATTTGAAACTTTAAATACAAGAGGCCAGGATTTGTCCGCTTTAGATTTAGTTAAAAATTATATTTATGGTACTTCTGATTCGAAGAATCACGAGCTAATTACTGATTATTGGATAAAAATGAAATCCAATATAGGAGAAAATCAGGCTGACGATTTTTTGAGAATATTTTGGATGGGAAATTATGGATTAATTAGAAAATCAAGACTGTTTCCATCATTAAAGGATAAATTTGCTGGATCAGATAAAGCGTTAGAATTAGCCAAAGAATTATTCACTGGTTCTGAAATTTATGCTGCAATTGAAGAACCCAAACATGAATTTTGGCAAAATTATTCTCCCTATTGTAGACATTTAGTTGAAATGCTAGTTCTTTTTAAGGCTAAACAAGTTAGACCAGTTATTTATGCTTGTATCAATTTAAGAAAGCTAGAGGTTAAAACCATGGAATTTGCTTTGTGGAATTTATTGGTTTTAACAATAAGATTTCAAAGTATTAGTAAAAAGAGAACAGGTTTGTTGGAACAAAACGCTGCAAAATTATCAAAATTGATTTCGAGTAATAAGTCTGTAAATTCAAAATTATTTGTTGATAATATTAATGAGATTATGCCTTCAGATGAAGAATTTAAAAAAGATTTCACAAGACATTCTGAGTCTAATTTAAAAAGAACACTTTATTTTATTGGAGCTATTGATTTCAGTAAAAAGGACAGTAAAAGGATTTATTTAGATTATTGGAATGAATTAGAAAGCTACTTAGAGGCAGAATCAAATGTAAATATTACCCATATATATCCAAAATCAAATAACAGTACTTGGGTAAATCATAAAGAATTTGAATCAGTCCCAAATCTCATAAGTAGATTAGGAAACTTTGTCTTAATTAATAAATCATTAAATAGTAAAGTAGTAATTACTGATTTCAAAACTTTTAAAACGGCTATAAAAAATGTTGGGTTCACAACAACTTCAGAATTACTATCACTTGATTCTTATAATTTAAATATATTAAATAAAAGACAAGATGATTTTGCAGAAATTGCCACTAAAATTTGGAAAATTATTAAATTATAGTGGGAAGATTAATTCAAAATAATATCACTGTAAATTCTACTGATGGACAATCATTTAGGACAATACAATTTTTAGGGGAAGGTGGTAATTGTCAGGTGTATCTTGCAATGGCAACAAAAGGTACATTAAAAGGGGTGCTATTTGCTATTAAGTTTTTTTTAAAAAGTAATGATGAGGGTAGGCTGTTACAGTTTAACAAGGAAAAGAGCTTATTAATTGAAGTTACTCATCCTGCAATAATGAAAATTTATTGTGAAGGAAAATACTATTCTACCATTTTAAAAGATTATGTTCCATTTGTAGTTGCCGATTATTTTCCAGATAGATTGGATCAAAGATTAAGCAACAATAGGTTAGGATTGATGGAAAAATTAATTTATATAACCCAACTACTATCTGCTTTACAACATTTAGATGGAAGAAACCCTAAAATTGTTCATAGAGACATAAAACCTGAAAATATTTTTCTAAAAGGTTATTCATGCGTGTTAGGTGACTTTGGTCTAATGCGTGATTTAGACCCTAAAGCATTAGACGAGGATGGGAATTTTATGAAACAAAGTGATGGGCCAGGTATGCCAAAGTATTATAGAACACCTGACTTGGTTAGTTATGCTAAAAAAGAAAAATCACTAACAACAAAATCAGATATTTTTCAACTAGGATTAGTAGCAGCTAAAATGTTTACAGGTAGAAATCCATTAAAACGTTGCAATGATAAATTAGATAAAGTAGAGTTAGAAGAAATTGGTAACGTTCCTGGAATTAGTGGTGAATTAATTAAGGACATAATTAGAAAAATGCTGGTCATGAATCCTGAAGATAGAGGTGATTTAGAAGAACTATTAGACTCTTTTGATGGAGTTCTAAAAGAAACTGCTAATAAGCATTTAGACATTGATGGGTTTGTTTTATAAAAAATCAATTTTAAGATTTTTTATAATCTCCAACCAATTTTATTGAGCTTGTTATTCCACTTTCAAATTTAAATCTGAAACCTACTGAATAATCTTTTAAAATTATAGAGACAGAATCGTTACCTCTTTTTATAATATCTAGAATGTCACTTTCATTTTTTTTTGAAATGCTATAATAAATTGCTTTTTCCTTATTTCTTTCATAAGAAGCATATATATGATTTTTACCTGAGTCTAAAATAAAATTTGATGCTGTCGCAATTTGACCTTTGGATATTGTACTTAAATTAATAAAAAGATTCTCCCTTAATGTATTTAAGAAATTATTTCTATAAGTGTTAGCCAAAGGATATATTGAATCACTAAATCTAGGTTTTGTTAGGCCGTTTTCAATAGCATGGTCATTAATATACTTTTTTGCTAAGGATATTGAACTGAGCCTTGTTTTTAAAATTGAATTTAAAAATTCTAAATACGCAAGATCCATATTTTCATTGAATTCCTTTTGTTCCTTAGGAGCCTTAAAATAGTTCAACAATAAACTTCTGGCTCCCATATTTTTAGATAAAATTTGACTCAAATTTTTTGCACATTTCAAAGAAAAAGCAAATCGCTCATTGCTTTTTGACGTTACAATTATATCATCAGTATTTTGGAAGCCAATAGCCCCAGAGCTTACTCCAATGTCTTCAATTTTAACTAAAGGCTCATTAATTTCATCATTAATAATATTAGCACTAAACCTTCCAATCTTTTCTAATGATTTAATCTCTATGGGTGTGAATTGTATGGAATGTACAAAATGCTGATCAAGATTATTCAATGGAGAAAAATAATGTGAATCTGGAAAAATATTTTTTAAATGTCTTGATGTATAAAATTGATGAAGTTTTCCAGCAGAATCAGATCTATTTGGCATTTTGAAAATTGTTAATTATTTGTTCTAAAAAATAAATCAAGTTAAGTAAAATCTAAATAGTAAATCTATAAATTTGAAAATATAAAAAGTAGTTATGGATATTGTATCATTTTTTTCAGGAGCTGGTGGACTTGACCTAGGCTTTCAAAAGGCAGGATTTAAAATTATTTGGGCAAATGAGTATGACAGAGAGATTTGGGAGACCTATCAGAAAAACCATCCAGAAACTATTTTAGATAAAAGGAGTATTGTTAAAATTAACCCAGAAGAAGTTCCTGACTGTGAAGGAATAATAGGAGGACCTCCTTGCCAGAGTTGGAGTGAAGCTGGAAGTTTGAGAGGTATTGAAGACGACAGAGGTAAATTGTTTTTTGATTTTATAAGGATTTTGAAAGCAAAAAAGCCTTCTTTCTTCCTAGCAGAAAATGTTTCTGGGATTCTTGCTCCAAGACATGCAGATGCTCTCAAACAAATATTATCACTATTTGAAGAGGCTGGATATAATGTTAATTATAAGCTTTTGAATGCAAGAGATTTTAAAGTTCCTCAAGACAGAAAGCGAGTTATTTTTGTTGGTTACAATAAAGAAAAAACAGATAATAATACTTTTGAATTTACAGAGTCAAGTAATCGTAGCTTAGCTTTAGAAGACGCAATATGGGATTTAAAAGACAATGCTTTACCCGCACGAGTAAAAAATTATTCCAATGGAGATACTTGTAATGTAGTTAATCATGAATATATGACTGGGGCTTTTTCAACCATTTACATGTCTAGAAATAGAGTTAGAAGTTGGGATGAACCATCCTTTACTATTCAAGCTGGAGGAAGACATGCTCCAATACACCCACAAGCTCCTAAAATGAGAAAAGTAGAATTGAACAAGCAAATATTTATTCCTGGTTTTGAACATACTTATAGAAGATTATCAGTTAGGGAATGTGCTAGAATTCAAACCTTTCCAGATGATTTTAAATTTTATTATGAAAAGATAGCAGCTGGTTATAAAATGATTGGAAATGCAGTTCCGGTTAAAATGGCTGAGGCATTGGCAAGAATGATTAAACAGGACTTAGAACTTAAACTTAAAAATTCACCTAATAAGGAACCAATTACACATAGCGTTGAAGTGTAAATGTCATATCTTTATGTAAAGTGAGTTTTTAATTAGAAAGTAAAAACTCAAATAACATATTATGGTTATTTATAGACCAAAAGTAGGAGTTGGTGTTATTGTCATTAAGAATAACAAAATTCTTCTTGGGAAAAGATTAAATTCACATGGAGAAGGATCTTGGAGTTTTCCCGGGGGACACTTGGAGTACAAAGAAACGTGGGAGGAATGTGCTATAAGGGAAACTATGGAAGAAACAGGGATATGTGTTAATAAAGTTCGCTTTGGCTCTGTTACGAATGATATATTTTGCAAGGAAGATAAGCATTATGTAACTATTTTTATGCTAGCTGATTATTTGTCAGGAGATGCAAGAGTAAGGGAACCTGAAAAATGTGAAAAATGGGATTGGTTTGAATGGGAAAAACTTCCAGATCCACTTTTTATTCCAATTGAAAATTTAATAAAAAATAATTTCAATCCAATTAACAGACTTTCTTAGCCTGTTTTTCCAAATAGCACTTACTTTTATAAACATTAAACTATAATAAAGGCATACAATTAGGAAACCTTTAAAGTTAGCTAGTTGTCAAAAAGTTGGATTACAATTAATTACTGTCCTTGGTTCGAGCCCAAGAGGGGGAGCAGATAACAAACCTCAGCATAGATGTGCTGGGGTTTTTTGTTTCTATGAACTATTTTTTATCCAACCGTTTATCCAACAAATGGATCTGTTTCATCTTAATCGATTTGACCTTAAATAATCAATGATCTCCATTTTATTATAATACCTGCGGTTCGATATTCCATAAGAATTTAAAACCCCTCTATTGGTCCAATGCCAAAGGGTTGAAGAATCAATTTTAAGAAATTCAATAGTCTCATTTCTCGTCATAAAAACATCATTCCCTTTTTCGTTTAGTTCCTTTAAGTAAACTTCAATCTTAATTAAAAGTTTCTCTGCCACTTTATCCGCTAATTCATCAAAAGTGATTTCATTGATCTGGATTGTTTTTGTAATCATATTTTATTGTTTTATTTTTTGCTTATCCTAACATCTTTATTAGGAAATGCTTCTTTTAACCCTTTTTATGTGGGCTAAAAGGGTCATTTAATTAATAGTATTATTATCAAAATTCCTTAACACTAACTAGCGTAGGAGCGTTTACTGAGAATTAACCATACATTTAGCATCTAAATCTCTAAACTTACACTTTAAAAGAGGTGTTGGAGAAGCTATTCAAGATAGCGATAGGACATTTCAAATTTTACTAGAAAAAGAAAGCTCCCTTTTACACTCAGACTGCTTCTTGGTAACAATCATTTGAACGAACCTAACATATTGTGATGGTTTTAAAAATCTATTCCTATAACCTACCAACACAGGTTTGTGAAAAGCATTGATTCTTTCAATCCTTTCCGGAAGCATTTCAAACACCAATTCCAATCGATAGTTCAATGGGATGTCTGAATGCTCATTTGGCGTAAATTCAACCAATCTAAAAGGGTTTTCAAAATACTTTGGACTGTTTAGGGTGCTTTTGAATTCAGAGCCTATAAACGTCCTATTTCCTCTTAATCCTTTGTGCTTTTTGTTCTTAATTCTATAAAGCAATAAAGGGGATAGCGATACCTTTAGCTTTACCCAATGCGCATGCTTCCTGTCTTCCTTTAGTTTAAGGATTGCCGTTTGCTTATTGAAGTCAACTGTTTCCAATAAATAGATGACTTGGGTTTCTTCATTTGTTTCCATAGTCTTTTGGTTTAATTACGCTTAATTATTTAAATCTCGACCTCAACCAAGGCGCATAAACCAAGGAATAACCCAAACCCGCAATTGTCAACGAGGCCGCAATGGTCACCCCTAGCGTAAATGTGGCATAAATCGTCAAAATAAAGATCAGTACATCCACCAATCGATTACTCCTGATTATGCAATGCCTAATATAAGTACTGCTTTCTGCAATAGCTATTAAGCCTGCTAGGGTAATAATCCCAAAGAAAACATAAGTTGCTATAGCTGCACTTAATAACATTCCAAACCAAGAAAGCCCTATAAATATTAAAGCTCCCCTAGTAAATGATATTGGTTTTACCTTGGGAGCTTTCTTAAAGTATGGCCTAGCTTGTTTTCTGGTCTTCATTTCGTTTGAAGGTGATTTTAACAACTCCTTCAATTCGTCTTTAAATAGTATCATAATTATTGTGTTTGATATTTATTGAATTCCGACTTCGCATTGTCCTTAATATCCTTGATCTTGCAATAGAATTGACTTGCTTTTTGCTTCGCCTTTTGTGGTGTCTTAACAAGGTATTGTTGACTTTCCTGTGTTTTGATTCTTCTGGCTTCCATTATCTCTTCTACCGTTTTGTCAAAGACATTTAATTTGTCAATGAGTTTTGCTTCACCGTAGCAGATAATATCAGCCATGGATTGAAATCCTAAATGCAACACACCTGCGGTGACATTGATACCAATAACAGTTGCTGCCTTGATCTTAATTTTTCGATTTGTTTTCATTTTGTGGATGCCTGTTTCCAGGACTTTATTAAAATTAGTAATTGTTTCGGTGTTGTAGTTATCACTCATAGCAAGTATAGAAAGAGATTCAGGCTGTTTTCTAGGCTTTAAAAACTGATTACAGACCTCAACAACCTTATTGAATTGGATCTGTTCTAAACTTCCCAATGATATTTTGAATTTGGGATATCTAGTTTTTAACTCCTGATAGATATCCTTTAAGCATTTGTTTTTCCAGAGCTGGAACATCTGCCCCTTTTCGACAGCTACATAGCCTTTGTTGGATAGCACGATTACGATGTGTCCATCTTGATTTGTTTCCATAATGTATTGCCTGTTTCCAGGACTTTATTGATTAATAAAAAAGACTCTCTTTTGAAGTTAGTATATAAAGCACCCCCTACCCAAAAAATTGATTATGGGTGGGGGTTAAATACTAGGTGGTAAAAGAAATCGAGATTCTTTTATTGAGTATTGGGGTAGAATTGAAAAAAGAATTTAGGAGAATGCGAAACTGAAATATGAAAACACATAGTTTAAAATTATTAAATTTACTTTAATCAATGGATAATGAATAGTTCATATTTTTTAAATCGATACTTCAGTTATGAAATTCACTGATTTGTTTTTTGATTTCCCATCGATAAAAGGCATATACGATGTAAAGGTTATGAATTTTAATGGAGGGATTAGAGTTGCAAAAGCTTATTGGGATGATTCTGGATTCTCTTTGCTGAAAGGCAATTTGCAAGATTCAGAATATATTTTCTCATGGCGTAATAGTGATATCATAGTACATTTTGATAGGCAATCATTTCACTCTAGGATCTGGCTCCAATTGCATTCTACATGATTTTATATTCTCACAAAGCAATTTAACCAAAGTCTAAAAAAAGCCATTTATAATTTCCTTTATATTTCAGAAAATACCATTATTAAGGAAAAGGAAGAACTGATAATGAGGAAGCCTTTTATATAATTGAAAAAGCGATAATGGAGCTTACAAGTTTATTGAAAAACATGAACAGATCACATCCCTTGAAGATTTTGAGCCATTCTTAATTCCTCAAATGAATAATATTGATATTCAAAAAATTATTACTGAACTAATCCCAATTCAAACAGAAAAAACTAATTAGTATCTCATTATTAATTGGTTAAAATTCATTTTTATTGGACAAAGAATGAAAGCTTTAAAAAAAAAACAATAAATATTTAACCTTTCTGATATTAATACTATTTTTAATACTTAAAATGTAAGAATATTAAGTATATTCATCCGAATAAACATAAAGAATATAAACGCAAATGTTTTTATCCATATATAAGCGAAAATTAAAAAATGAGATTCAGAAAGATAGCATTAGAAAATCATCCAATTTTTACCAACTTGAATTTGGACTTCACAGATGAGGAAAATAAAAGTGTTGAGACCTTAATTCTAGCAGGAGAAAATGGAGCAGGGAAAACGTCTGTTCTTGATTTACTGTATGAGTTTTCAATGATTAATCTTTCTAATAAAAAACGTGATGAACGGAGGTCATTTGAGATTGAGCTGACACCTAAGGAGTTAGAAATTCTTTCGAATAATGAAAACTATAAACATTTCTTCAATAATGGTTTTGCAAATGGTATTTTCACTGTAGAATTCGACTTTAATATCATGCATAATTGGAATCAAATAAAAGTTTCTTTCCACGATTCAGATAACAACGAAAAAACTGTAACCGGAGACTTTTTTCAACAGCCAGAGATTAAGCAAATTATTAGAGTCGTTTATTCAGATGTTGAAATCAATTATACATCTAAACAGCTTAAATCAGTTACAGCTAAAGACCTAGACGAAAATATACCCGGTAGTTATAAGTCAGATGGAAATCTAGCTACAGATATAACACAATTACTTATTGACGTCCAATCTTTGGACTCACAGGAGTTCGCACAGTGGGCTAAACAGAATATTGGAAATGCTGTAGATGAGACAAAAATTGATACACGAATTAAAAGATTCACAACTGCTTTTGATTCAATTTTTCCCTCCAAGAAATTTCTTGGAATTGAAAATCGTAATAATGCTAAAGAGGTTTTATTTCAAGAAGATGGAAAAACTATGTCAATTAATCAATTAAGCTCAGGAGAGAAACAAATAGTCTTTCGAGGTGGTTTCTTATTGAAAGATAAAGGTGTTAGTAAAGGTGCTACTTTTTTAATTGATGAGCCAGAGATTAGTCTTCATCCTAAATGGCAAATTGAAATCTTGGATTTTTACAAACGAGTAATAAATGAATCTAGTTCGGAAGAGAGCAGTCAAATGATTTTTTCAACCCACTCACCTTTTATAATACATAATCCAAACCGCAGAAACGATAAAGTAGTCATTCTTTCGAAAGATGAAACGGGACAGATTACTGCACTTGAAACACCTGAATTTTACTCTTGGACCAACAATAAGGTTGTCAAGGAAGCATTCCAAGTAGATTTTAATCTTCAAGAATCCCCTAATAAAATATATCTAGAGGGCGAGACAGATGAAAAGTACTTTAAGAAGACAATAGAGGTATTCGACCTTAACACATTACAATTTGAAATTTCTTGGATTGGCAGAATAAATGAAAATGGAAATACTGAATTTACAGGTGACACAGCCTTGAATCACGCAAAGTCTTTCTTCGTAGCAAACTCTGATATTCTAAAATCAAAGGTTGTGTTATTCTATGATAGCGACACAAAGAAACCAGAGGAAACATTAGGAAACTTATTAATACGCAAAATGCCTTTGAATACAGATAATGAACTTTATAAAATAGGAATTGAAAACCTTCTTGTTTTGCCTGAAACATTTGATAAAGACCAATTCTATACAGAAAGATGGAAAGAAGATGATTATGGTGCTCAAAGTGTTATAAGAACATTAGATAAAACCAAATTATGCGCTTGGGTTTGTGAAGAATGTACTACAGAGCAACAGAAAGAAATTTTGATAAATTTGGTACCATTACTAACTACCTTAAATAATGAAATGTAAAATCTTTCGCTAACAAGGTGTATAGTGCATAGCACCCTGCGGGATGCTACGACACCATACACAGAGGGTTAGCATTAATATAACAAAACGAAAATGGAAGAAAATAAATTAGCTGAATCATTTTATACATTTTTAGAAGAGGAAAAAGGATTTCCAAAAGCTAGTTTATTAAAACGGACTCCTGTTTATACAATTAGCAGCATAAGAGTAAATATTGACTTACTTTTATTAGACGTTAGAATTGGAAACTACATTGGTCTAGTTGAGTTTAAAAGTCAAATAACTCCACAAATTAAAAAAAATGTAAAAAGTCAAACTGACCTTTATGCTAAAGCCATAAAATCAGAAGGGATACCAATATATTTAGTTTACCCAATTGACGATGAAACTTTTCAAATTTTAGTTTATGGAGAAGAGGATTGGATTTCTATCTCAAAAGATGAGTTCCCTGAATTCGAAACTTTGTCTGCGAAGAAAAAAATTGAAGAAAAAATAGATTCAAAAGAAATTGAGGAAAAGAATTTAGAAAACATTGAGAGAAAAAGAGATTACAAAAAAAGAACTTCACTTTGGACTTTGAATAGTCTTATACTTGGTATTTTAACTTCAATACTTACATTTTATATTTCTACAAATAAAAAAGATGTTACTAAACCAACTCTAGTTAACTCAATAATTTTAAAGCAAATTGACAGTTTAGAAACTCAAATATATGCCTTAAAAATGGCAAATAATCAAACTACAGTAATAGACACATTGTTTATTGTAGACTCTACTAAAACATTTGTCGGAATAAATAAAAGACTGAAAAATATTGAAAAAGGAATCATCGACAATCCTGAAAAAATATTAGCTCTAAAAAATACAAATCAACAAATAGAATTATTAAAGCAAGAATTGATTAATCAAGAAAAACTAATTGAATTAAGAAACGAAAATTTGAGTAACCGAATTGAATGGCTTAATGCAATTGTTATTGGAATGGTTATATCCCTATTTGGTGCTGCAATTGGATTTGTAATAACAAGCTATAATGAGAGGAAAAATACTAATGCCACCATATAATAAAATTTGCTCGTTTTAGCTTAAACAAAGTTAGTTGTTCGTTTGCTAGCTTCTCATTTTCCCTCGGAAAATCCTCGCACACAAACACACAACTTTTCTTATACATCAACGCTAGTTAATATGAAAAACCAAATATGACAACAGAAATAACATTACTCATAATACTGATAATCTTACTTGCAGTAAATCTAATTATAACTTTAGTCAAAAAGATAAAACTTGATTTTGACATTGAAGGAAATTTTAATGAAACGAAAAGTTCATTAGTCAAATTTGATTCAACATTGGAAAGAACTGACAAGTCAATGAAAGATGAGTTTCAAAGAAATAGAGAAGAATCAAATACTTCTGCAAAAAATCAAAGGGAAGAATTGACTAAATCGCTTGATAGTTTTAAAGAAGGTTTTGACAACAATACCAAACGCTTAAATGACTTTTTAAAAGAAAGTTTTGATTCCTTTAGCAAACAACAAACCGAAATAAACCAAGAATCAGAAAAAAGAATTAAAGAGGTAAAAGAAACAGTTGAAAACCAACTTAAAGAAATTAGAGAAGATAATACAAAACAACTAAATGAAGTAAGAAAGACAGTTGACGAAAAACTTCAAAAAACATTAAATGAACGTTTGACCCTATCCTTTGAAACTGTGGGCAAACAGTTAAAATCTGTTCAAGAAGGTTTAGGAGAAATGAAGAACCTTGCAACAGATGTAGGTGGTCTTAAAAAAGTTCTAAGTAATGTGAAAATGCGCGGTGGTATTGGCGAAGTTCAACTTGCTATGTTGTTGGAACAAATACTAGCACCAGACCAATATGAAGCAAATGTAAAAACAAAAAAAGGTAGTTTGGCAACAGTTGAATTTGCTATTAAATTGCCAGGGAAAAATGAAGATGAATCTGTTGTTTGGCTACCAGTAGACGCTAAATTTCCAAAAGATGTTTATGAAAAACTTCAAGAGGCTTATGACGATGGTGATTTAGACAAAATTCAATTTGCTCAAAAAGAATTGGATAACACAATTAAGAAAATGGCTAAAGATATTAGCGATAAATATATTGATCCACCAAATACAACAGATTTTGGAATTATGTTTTTACCATTTGAGGGAATTTATGCAGAAGTAGTTAGAAAGGCATCCTTATTGGAGACTTTGCAAAGAGATTATAAAATAATTGTAACAGGTCCAACAACTTTAGCTGCAATTCTAAATAGTTTACAAATGGGATTTAAAACACTTGCTATACAAAAAAGAAGCAGCGAGGTTTGGCAGGTATTAGGAGCGGTGAAAAAAGAATTTGAAAATTTTGGCGGAATGATGCAAAAAGCTCAAAATAATATAAGAACTGGATTAAATCAATTAGATGATGTAATGGGTGTACGCACAAGAGCAATTCAAAGAAAACTTCAAGACGTAACTTCATTAGACGAAATAGAAACTACAAAAATATTTCCCGAACTAAAAGAAGGAGTTATAGATTTTGATGATGAAGATTAAAAAGAGCTTTTAAAATGAACGGCATTGAGAAACTGAAAGAAAATTTGAACGAACAACAGTTGAAAGCTGTAACAGAAACTGAAGGTTTTGTTAGAGTAATCGCTGGTGCAGGTTCGGGAAAAACAAAAGCTTTAACTCAAAGATATGCCTACATTATTGAAGCATTAGGAATTAATTCTTCTAATATCCTTTGTGTGACCTTTACCAACAAGGCTGCCCAAGAAATGCGAAAAAGAGTAAAACGTTTAGTCGGAGAAAATTCAGATTTAAGTTACATAACTACTTATCACGGATTTTGTGTTAGAGTATTAAGAGAGGACATAAACAAAATCAAATACCCAAAGAACTTTATAATAATGGATGTTGAAGACCAAAAAACTGTTCTTCGACAAGTTTATGATGAATTAGGTTTAACATCAAAAGTGTTCACTTTTAAACAAGTTTTAAGATATATAAGCAAACAAAAAACTTCGCAAGAATATCTTCAATATATCCTAGAATCAAAGAAAAAAGAAACTGATACCGAAATAGAAAAAGTCTTTATTAGGTATTTAGAAAAGCAACAAAGAAATTTCGCTTTAGACTTTGACGATTTACTCAATTTTGCTCTTTACATATTCGTAAATAATCATGATGTTCTTGAAAAATGGCAAAAAAGATTACACTACATTCAAGTTGACGAAACTCAAGATAGTTCGCAAAAACAATTTATGCTAATTGAGATACTATCTCAATTCCATAAAAATCTATTCGTTGTTGGCGACCCAGACCAAACCATTTATGAATGGAGAGGTGCAAAACCTGAAATTTTGGTTCATTTTGACAAACAATTTACGGATTCAAAAACAATAATTATGAATCAAAATTATCGTTCAACACCAAATATTTTAAATCTCGGTAATAGTATAATTAAAAATAACAAAATTCGAGTAGATAAGGATATGTTTACTCAAAATCCCGAAGGTGTTGAAGTTGTTCACTTTCACGGAGAGAATGATTACGAAGAAGGTTTATGGGTCGCAAATGAAATAAAAAGACTAGTAAACGATGAAAACTGTAAATATTCAGATTTTGCAGTATTGTATAGAGCAAATCATATTTCTCGTAGTATTGAACAATCGCTAATTAGAGAAAATATTCCTTATTCTGTTTTTGGCGGTATTCGATTCTTTGAACGTAAAGAAATTAAAGATGTCTTGTCATATTTACGATTGATTGAATTTGAAGATGATTTTTCATTTTTAAGAGTTGTGAATACTCCAAGCAGAGGTTTAGGGAAAAAGTTTATTGAAAATGTCTCAAAAATTGCAGAAAAAGAAAGCATTTCTCTTTATTCGGCTTTGCAACAAAATATAACGCAACAAGATTTAAGTCGAAAAGGAGCTATTGAATTTGTTGAACTTATAGAAAAGTATAAAAAATCAAAAGCTGATTTAATTATTTCGGATTTAGTAAAAGAAATAATGGACGAAAGCGGCTTAACTACTTATTACAGAACTGATGGAGACACAGATAAATTAGATAATATTAAAGAACTTCAGAACTCTATAATTTTATTAGAAACTCTAGACGAAGAACCAATAACCCTTACTGAGTATCTTCAAGAAATTGCTCTTTACACAGATATGGACCTTGAAGACGAAAGAAATGAGCGAGTTAAATTAATGACTATTCACACTTCTAAAGGTTTAGAGTTTCCTTACGTTTTTCTTTGTGGCTTCACAGAAGGAGTATTACCAAGCGCAATGTCAATCAAAGAAAGGAGAGTAAAGGCAATAGAAGAAGAAAGACGTTTAACCTATGTCGCAATTACAAGAGCTGAAAAAGCATTTTATATGACTGAATCAGAAGGTTTCAATTTCAGCACAGGATTAAATAAATATCCTTCACGTTTCTTATTTGAAATAAGCGACAATTATTTTGTAAGAAAAGGAAAGCTAAGTCAAGAAATCATAAATGAGGCTAAAGAACAGCTTGAACTTGATAGGCGACAATTAATTGAAAAGAAATTTGACGTTGGAGATTTGGTAAATCACTTGATTTGGAAACAAGGTAAAGTAATAGAAGTAAATGAAGAAAAGGGTGAATATCAAATTGAGTTTGTGGTAACCGGAAAAACTAAACCAATAAATTTTGAATTTAGAGGTTTAACAAAAATGGAAAAACAAACTGAACTTACAGATGAAGAAAAGTCTAAGAATTCAAAATCAGATGAAAATTGGAATTCCTACGTAGAAAACGAAATTCAAATTAAACAAAGTAAGAAACCTGAAATTCCCCAAACAAAAGAAACCAGCGTTGAGGAAAAGAAAAACATGATTAGAAAAAGAATAGCTGATTTAAAAGAAGAAAAGAAAATACTTGATAAAATAAATGCCGAAAATATTAAATCAGAACTATCAGTCGAATCAAAAAAATCGGAAATAGAGACGACTATGGAACAAAATACGGAGGAAAAAATAGTAAGCCCACCAACGAATAAAAGTAATGGCGGTAATAGTGCTAAACCCAAAGATAAAGATAATTTATGGTCTAAGCTGAAAGGTTTGTGGTCTTAAACCTCCACTACTTTATACAAGACCTTTGGAAAATTTGAGTAATGAAAAATATTATATTATTTGGAGCAGGAGCAAGTTTTGGGTCGGACACGTCTGATGTGCCTCCTCTTACTCCTCTTTTGTTCGAAAAATTGGCAAATTTCAATCCTCATGGCTGGGGTGCATTGCCAAATGAATATAGAACATCATTTAAAGAAGATTTTGAACAAGGAATGATAAAGGTAGCAAATGAACGACCTCATGACTTGCCTATTTTACAACGTGCAATGGCTGCATTCTTTTTTGACTTTCAACCAAAAAACACTAACCTTTATTACAGATTTGCACAAGAACTAAAAAAATCACCTAAAAAAGTCTCTCTTGCAACCCTCAACTATGAAAGACTTTTAGAAATATCCTTTAATGCTGCAGGGCATAACTTAATGATAGGGATACCAAATCCAAATGAAATTGAATTAATATTGCCTCATGGATGTTGCCATCTTTTTTGTGAATCGGTAAGGGGAATGGCAGGTGCTGTAAGTTTTGCAGGAATGAATGTTCAAGTTAATGGAGAAATAAAAATAATTTCTAATCCACAGGACTTTAATCAGAGAATAAATAATGATGCTTTTCCTCCAGTAATGTCATATTTCGAACCGAGTAAAAGAGCAACCGCTGGACAAAATTTCCTAGAAGAACAAAGAGCTAGGTACAATGAACTTATTCAAAAAGCCGAAACTATCACAGTTATAGGTGTTAAAATAAGAGAACATGATACCCATATTTGGGATCCTATAAAAAACTCAAATGCGAAATTCGTTTATTGTTCTGGATCTATTGAGTTAGACGACTATAATGAATGGACTTTAAGAAATAGGGGGGCAAAGGATAATGTATTTATTGACGGATTTTGGTCGAACAATTTTAATGAAGTAATAAATGAACTAGAAAACTAATGCCAACACAATGTAAAAATAATTGCAATGTACTCACCTACGGGGAAAATCCTCCCAAATATTCAGTTTGGGGAGTACTTGCAAAGTTAAGTGGTAGCTCAGGCAACTACTCATGCCCGAAACTGTGGTGTAAAATATCTTTGCCCTATAGATTGCAAATTAATATTTAATATAATCAATAAATTATGAGAGAAGAAATCTTAACTGACTTAAATAATGCAATAAAACAATACAACGAACTGCAGAAATACTCAAATATTCTACCTTCAAATCTAATGGATGGTGCGAAATCAGCAATTGAAAAAAGTATTCCTCATTCAGCGAATAAAATACTGTCATTGTTGAATTCAGTATCAGGCGAAAATCTATTTGATAATCAAAATACGGTTTTAAATTTGATAACTTTATTAAATAATAAGGCAGTTGAAATTGACCATGCCTTTAAACTTGTAAATAACAATGAAAACATTAAAGGATATACTGGAGACAAACTTTACAATGCTAAAGAAATTTTAGGCTATTTGACATTTTGGTTCAAGTCAAACTGTGATACCATAACTATTACATTAACGGCTGGCAAAGTAACAACAGATCATTATAGAAATATGAATAAAAGAAATCATTAAACTATATAACTTTTGCTCAAAAAATTAAATTTGACGAATTTTTAGTTAGACTGTTTTAGTCTTTACAAAAAATGTTTAAAACATGAATTCATTGCACAATAACATGTTTAGCTAATACTATTTTGGTTGACTAAAGGAAAAAATTCTTATATCTATTATTTTAAAAATACTGAAAAATCTAAACTACACAGCATTCGCTCTTTTTCTCCAACGACGAATTTTCGCTGGAAGCAGCTCAGGTGAATTCACACTAACCCTATATAAATATGTTAAACAAACTGAATAATCAAAACTGAAATATGAAAATAAACTACATTTTGACCATAGGACTAATCGTACTAACCATTTCTTGCGGGAAAAGCAAAAAAGAGATTGAACAGGAAAAAGCCCAAATTGAACTTGAACAGAAAACACTTGCTGAACAAAAAGAAAAAGAAAGAATTCATTTGGAAAAAATTGAGGTTGGAAAGACAAAGCTAAAAATGACTTTAACCAATGAAGTTGACCGGTTAAAAAAAATATTAGAAGAAGAAAATAATATTCTGACTGAATTAAATAATTTTCAATTAGGACGTTTAACCTCAACAAAGGAGAAACAAATTGCTGAACAGAGGGAAAAAATCAGCTATTTAACTGACTACATTAGAAAATTGGAAAATGAAATCGCGATGACGAACCTCCGAGAAACTTTCGATTTCCAGGACACCCCAGAAGGCGTTGTTAATTTCTTTTTCCAAGCCGCAAAAAATAGAGACTTCAGTAAATTAAGAAATCTCTGCGATCCATATGGA
This sequence comes from Gaetbulibacter sp. M235, assembly GCF_043876835.1. Classification (NCBI taxonomy): domain Bacteria; kingdom Pseudomonadati; phylum Bacteroidota; class Flavobacteriia; order Flavobacteriales; family Flavobacteriaceae; genus Gaetbulibacter; species Gaetbulibacter sp. M235. The sequence continues at coordinate 348,392 of NZ_JBAWJZ010000001.1, read as the reverse complement.
GAAAATGAAGTGGAAATTCGTCGAATATGCCTAGTAGAAATGCAACCAGAAGAAATGCAGGACCAGTTTGTTGAAGCCTTTGAAAATGGTAGAATAATGGGTGATCCAAAAATTGAAAATGATATTGCTGAATTAGAAGTCGCATTTGGACCATCTTCAAATAAACTAGAAAAAATTAAACTGGTTAAACGAATGGACAAATGGTATATAGGTGGGTATTAATGACACCGGCTATAATCCTTGCAAGTTTTAAGGAAAATTAAAATTTTCTATATTTTAACAACCTATGATGATTTTTAGCTGGAAATTAAATACGCACAAGTAGAATATATACAATTAGAATAAAATTTGGAGCATCTACTACACATATTTGGATCTGAAAAAACGTGTGAATACCGTGGTGAAATTTATCGAGTAAGAGATAATGGTGCTATTTTAAGATGTCAAAAACCTAATAAAAGAAAAAGACCCTTAGACGAAAAATGGACTTTTGGAAACCCATGTAAAGTAAAGGGTTATATGAATTTCTCCTCTGAAACAGTACATAGAATTGTGGCAACCGCTTTTCATGGCACGCAGCCTTCTGAAAAACATATTGTTGACCATATTGACACCAACAAAAAAAACAATAGGCCAGAAAACTTGCGATGGATTACTAGATTGGAAAATATCCTATTAAACCCAATAAGCCTTGCAAGGATAACTTTCAAGTATGGAAGTATTGACAATTTCCTTGCAAACCCTTCAGGTCCGATAGACGGAGAACTAGATCAAAATTTTGAATGGATGAGGACAGTAACGGAAGAAGAGTCCGAGAACGCAAAAAGAAATTTAATTAATTGGGCTAAAGAAGGTAAAATTCCTAAAGGAGGACAATTGGGAGAGTGGATTTACACAAAACTAAATCCTGATGTTGTACACTCTAATACAATTTCTCAAAAGAAACCTAAAAACCCTAATGTTCCTAAAATCATTGGAGAGAATCCAATTCAAACTTATTATGATAATTTAAATAAAGGAGATATTCTTTTCTGTCAAGGTGAAGAAATACATTATGTTTTAGAAAAAGAAATATCCAACAGCCGGCAAATGAAAGTTACTGCAATCCAGGATCTTTCCGAAAGTCACATTGCTATTTATTGGTATGAAATAACTTATAATGGTAGATTCTACGAACATATACGCAGAGATGTGTTTTATAGAAAGCCAACGGAAGAATATCGAAATATTTTAGAATTATTTTCCAAGTAAAAGAATAAAATAAATAATACAATTTAAGCCTACACTTCATTAAAATAGAAAACAACCTAAACTTCAATTTCCATTAAACCCATTATTTCTTGACCTAAATTTTCATTCAATTGTTTTCCCTTCAAAACATTCACAAATCCAATTTTGCATTTATTCTCTCCTTCTCTTCCCTTGTGGAAATCCCCAAATTTCGTTTCATAATATGTAGAAGAAGGATATAACAATAAACTTCTTTTACTATCCCAATACATATTGTAGGCATACATCTGTTTTAGATCATTATCACCCGGTTGTTTAGGATCTATAATCTTCCATTTAGTATCAATAATAAAGGTTTCCGTAATATCATCTTCATTTTTCTTAGAAATAACGATATCAGGTTTTATTAACTTATTCTTCCAGAACTTTTCGCTGTTTTGAAATTTGACTTTTAAATTCCCGTCTTGATGTTTGGCTAATACTCGGTAAACATATTCTTCCCAAAGTTTATTCATATCAAATAGTAATGCCAACATATTTTCTCCTCCACCTTTAATATCTGGAGAATAATTAAGCAGAATCATTTTGGAGATTTTTATAGCCTCATCATATTTTGTTGATTTACGATTAGCTACCAAACTATCAAAATGACCCTTATTAATTTCTTTCTCTTTGACCTCTGGAAAATTCCCTAATGTTCTTATGATATTATCTGATAACGATGAATTATTGGTAATTGTTTGCAAAACCAGAAGTGCTTTATATAAAATTTGATTTAGCAAGTGATCGTAATCATACACTTGATGGGTTGTAAAAAAGCGTTCTTTATGAATTACATTATTCTGTATGTTTTTTCCAAAATCAAGACGCCCTTTAAGTGCATTTAAATTACCATCATTCCTTCGGTACTTCTTAATAAGGCCTTGTTCCAAAAGGTAATCAACCTCTTTAAGAAATAATTCAAAATATAAATCAAGTAAGGAATAATTTCGCTTCTTCAATGAAGCTTCACTAACAGAATCAACACGGATTTTTTTACATTTTGCGAGCATTTTGAGTAATGCATCATGCCAATTCTTTTTGTCATCCTCTGTGCTCTTTTGCTTATCTGCTTTTGGTAGAATTTCTATCGTAATATTTCCAATCTGAATAACCCCAACAAAGTGTTTGAACTTAACCCCATTGCGAATACCATCAAAATAGATGTTATTGTTTACGTCATTATACTGCCAGAGTTTATTTATTACATTTTCACCAAGCTCCTTACCTTCCGAACACTTGGAGTAAATGGTTAGTTTTTCATATTCAAAAACCCTGACTAAGCGACTCATTTAAATGGTGTTAAAATCCCAATCTTTTGTAGGTCTTATTTTATAAACGGATCGTTCCTTTAAGTCAGAAGACACATCAGAGTCATAACCTTCAAATTTTGCAAACTCAAATATCTCTGGATCATCTTTAGTAACAAAACTATCACCAAGAACCAATCCTATCTTACCATAATCTCCAAAAAAGTATTCTTCCAACAAAGGAATAACTTCATTTTTAAAACACGTTTTCAAAGATTTTAAATCATTTACTTTTAAAAAATAAGAGTGTCCAATTTTATGGTCCTTATCTATTAACTTTTCAATTCTATTGTTGATTTTTGTCAATAGATTTTTTAGATTAACTCCATCAACCAATCCATTTGTTTTTCCTGAATTTCCTTCAGTTTCTATTAATTCTGGTTTAGGAGGCATTTCCCTAAAATAAAAACGCCTTCTTAAAGCCGTATCTAAAGCTTCTATGCTTCTATCGGCGGTATTCATTGTTCCAACAATATAAACGTTGTGAGGTACCTTAAATGGTTCTTTGGAGTATGGTAATGTCACTTCCAATTCCTCTTGGCCACCAGCACGTTTGTCTTTTTCAATTAATGTGATAAGCTCTCCAAAAATTGAAGATACATTACCACGGTTAATCTCATCTATTATTAAAACATAATCCTTTACTTTTTTTGACCCTGGTCCTATTAGTTGGCCATGATTTACAAAAAAATCTTTTTTTAACCCTTGTTCATCCAATTTGTATATGGTTTGTTGACTAAATCCCCTGTTGTACATCTCTTCAACAGGTATATTTTCGTCTTTAAAAAGCCATTCTACTTTTCTAAAATGATTATATCTAATTGGAGCATTCGCATCAAATTCATATTCACCAGTTACTTTACCCAGAGCTCTAACAAATTTATTACCGTTACTTATTATTACGTAATTACCAACTTTAAGGTAGTGTTTAAAATAGTTTAAAGGTTGTGCATGACTTTCTCCCAGCTCTTCTGTATCTAAACAAAATTCCTTTATTTCGGTTTCGCTCATCCCCGTAAAGTCAAGCCCTCCACCAAAACCAATAGCTATGTAATTGTTATCCCTACAATACTCATAAATCTCTTTGTCCTCAGATTTATTTGAATCTCCTAGTGACAACTTGTAAAAACTCGCATTGTCAAATTTTTCCTCGCTCCAAGACAACTTACCTTCCTTTTTCATTTTGACAGCACTTATACTACTATCTGCCAATTGACATATTTTCTTAAACACACCTCCTTCAATCTCATAATAAACATCCTTTTTATCATTGATTTTTGGTTTTATTCCTTCGACAAAATCTTCATAACTAAAGGATTGATGAAAGGTGCAAAATGCTATTTGCCCATTGGTATTGTCCCAATTTTTGATAAGGAGTTCCTTAAATCTTTTATTTAAGGCATCTCGGTTTTTTTCGTTTTCAGCATAAAAATCAGGATCTACAATTTTTAAAGCCTCATTAACCGTATTAAATGTTTTCCCAGTTCCAGGTGGGCCAAATAGAATTTTATTTAATGGCGTTTTTGAATGTTTAGGTGTATTATTCATACGCTGATTTTTAATAAATTGTGATCTAAATTGCACGTCAAAGACTGCTTTTTCAAAAGTAGGGTTGTTATGCCTAAGAAATCCCGATTTTTCGGTTCTGCCTAATTCTGCCCTAAAAGCCCTTAAAGATGAATCATTCATCTCCTTAGAGATATAGGGATCTTTAAAACGTCTAAAAAAATGACTAAAACTTCCATCAAAAGCTTCATAATCCTCATCTAATTTATCTGCCGTCATGAGCAAAAATTTATTTTGCTTTTTTTGTTCAAGACGCCAAGCAAATCGTTGCCCAATGGTGAAATTTAAAAACAAACCATTACAGCTGTAAACAACCCTTTCATCTCCTGGCTTTAAGCCCAAATGGTTTACTATTTCATCCAAGTTATTAAAGTAAAATAATAGCTCTTCATTACTATAATGCTTAACAGATTCTAAAAAAGTATTATCATCACTTTTTTCCTCATCGCCTGTTTGCCTAGTATTTAAAAAATCGATAAATAACTTTACTGCAGCAGAATAAAAGCCACCTTTTCCATAGGATTCAGCTTCAGGGTAAACGTATTTCCCATTTGGGTCTTTTTGATGCAATTTTAGGTCTTCGTAAAGTTCATTTAAAATGTCAATATCTTCTTCTTCATAAATGGGAATATTGAAGTGGTAGGTTAGAATGCTTATTGCCCTCAGATAGGAACCTGTTTTACCACTGAGATTTTTGTTATCAGACTTTAACCATTGTTCAAAATTTTTGGCTATTTCTGGTCTTTTCCCATAGGAACTCCAAATCAACTTGGAGTATTCAAAGTAATCATCTTCCTCCTTTTTTTGGGATAGGATTAACTGATTTAATTCTGAGATAGGGGCACTTTCATTTAATTTCAATCCTAAGCCAAGAACAGCCCTTTTTAATGAGGATTTGTTAAAGATATTAATGACATTAAAATCGCCATAAAGGAAAGCTAATTTCCATTTATAGGCATCGCCTAAATCAAGACTATCAATATCTTTCAAATTCTGATTTATTGATGCTTCAGCAATTTTTAAGATTATGTTTTTTACATTAATGAAGGCGTCTTCTTTAGTTGACCCACCATACTTATTATACCAGGCATATTCTCCATCAGTAACTTTACTATTTTCTTCTTTTGGTTCGCCAATTGCACCACGTTTAAAAATTCCAAATTTATAGGAACTTCCTCCACCTATACCTCCTATATCTTTGGTTTTCTGCTCGACCCAATAGCAAAAGGAATTTTTATCTAAGTTAGTATATTCCTCTAGGGTCATTTTCTTTAGTCTTTCCAGTGGCCATTCTTCTAAAAACAATTTTTTTAGGTTGTAAAGTTCTTGATTATTCATATTTGTTTTTAGTTCAATTTTAAACTCCAAGGACTCTAATAACTTAAAGGCAGGTGTGTCTTTGCCTCCTGAAAAAGAATCTCTCGGTAATATTTTATTATTTGCAAATTTATTCGCTAGACTAATTACTAATTTTGGGGGGTACCTTTTGTTATTATAAACAATATCATAAGTTGAAGAATGAGCCCCTTTTTCAATGCCATTTTCATCAATTTCTTTTATAGCTTGAATAATATGTTCTTTTAATATGTTGTCTGGAATCATAATTTAATTTGAAATCATCCTTTTGAAATATTCTTTTGTGTTTTCATCTGTACAATATAAATAGCAACCCTTAATTCCGCGGGTCATTAATACTCGATAAATATTGCGGACATATTCATCAAAATTCTCTTTGCCTCTTTTTAATGTAGGGTCTTCTGTTGCATTTATATCCGTTTCAAGTTTTCCAGTTGTTGGGTTATATTTCAAATCATCGCCTATGATGACACCGATGTAATCAAATTCAAATCCTTGCGCTGTGTAAATGCAACCAATCTGTTTTACCCCTTCGTCTTTATATGCCCATTCATACCATTTTACATAACCTGCGGGAGGTTTTGTGATTTCTCCATGTGTCTCCCATGGCAATGCAAAATCACCAATTTTTACATCAGGGATTAAATTTCCATTTTCATCTAAATTTTTAGACCATGGCCAACAGAAACCTGCAACTAATCTAGAAGACATCTTTGGAGTGTTATTAACCTCGATAATAGCCTCATAAAGTCTAGATGGATTATCAAAGACCTTAACTTCATAAGAGTCATCCAATTTTACTTCGTTGCTATGCTCTTCTTGTAAAACCATTTCTAGCCAATCCAAGTAATTATCGGAGCCGTTACAACGAAATTGAGAAACTAATTCAACTTCCTCAACAGAACAATCATATTTGTTAGCAAAGGACTTGATTAAGTCTGTACTGCCAATTTCAGCACTTCTTATAACTTGTTGGTCATCTATAAAAAAAACAGAGGTTTTAGCTGCTCTAATAAGCGTTTCCGTTTGAGACAGATCAGTTCGGTCGATTGCCTTTGTAAATCTATGATTAGGCGTTTTACCTATGCGATGTGCTTCATCAATTATTAATACATCTATTGCGTCTTCATCAACTCGAGAAGGTATGAATTGGTCAAGATTAGAAAATAATAATTTGGCGTCATTTCTTCTACCTAGTTTATTTTTAATTCCTTCCAATAAAGGTTTTGATTTCGTAGAAAAAAAGACGCTTCTAGTGTGGTTGGCTGCTGCTATTTCTGCTAAGATATGCAGTGCAATTACTGTTTTTCCCGTTCCAGGACCTCCCTTAATTATGACTACACTTTTTTCATTTTTTTTCCGAGCATTTCTAATTTTTGATAAAATTGTATTTCTAGCAACTATTTGGTCATTCAATAATGTGAAATCTGAGGAATCCGCAACTATGTTACTTGCGTTTTCCAATAACTTCTTAGAAGGGTTTACTGGACTAAGCATAAACCTATTAAAAACATCATATCCCCCTCCTTTTTGTAAAAAGGATTTAAGTTTATCTGCTAGATCTTCAATTTCATTGCCTGCGTAAATAGGGTGCTCATTTCTAATGTTATCATAAATGGGATCATATAAACCTTCACCTTCTTTTCTTTGATAATTATGACAATATGCACATCCAAATAATCCTAATTCCCTCTCTTCAAATACTTGAACAAATCCTAATAAATAATCATTATAGCCTTTGACTTGTTGGGAGGGGTGTGGAACACGATTTCCTGGCCTCCCTGTATAGGTTTCAACAAAGTTCCCTTCAATATTGGTTGACTCAACACTATCCCATTGCTTTAGTTCTATGTGCACGACGTACCCAAAGTCCTGAGAATTTTTTCCATATAATAGACAGTCTATTCTTTTTTGTGTATATGGTACTTGGTATTCAAATGTTACGAAAGTATCCTTGATACCACTTAACTCAATCAGGTTCTTAATAGCTAAAGGAGAGTTCTGCCATGATCTAAATTCCGAATTGCCAACTGAATAATTACTGGCTTGTTCGGAAGCTTGTTTCATTTTTAATGCAACTCTGTTTTTTAATATGTCATCGAAAAATACTTCTTGTGATTCAGAATAGATGATGTTTCTATTTGTCATAATTCATTATACTTTTTGGAAGTACCTTTAGCCTTTTCTACAGGATATTTTTCTCCGTTCAGTTTGATTTTATCCAGAACTATATCCTTAATGTTAAGCTTATGTTTTTCGGCAAGTAGAAAGCAAAAGGAAAAAATGTCAGCAAGTTCATTTTTGATTTTTGTAATATCAACCTTTTCAGAATCTTCTACTGACTTCCATAAAAATAATTCATTTAATTCTGCAGCTTCTATGGATATTGCAGTTGCCAAATTTTTTGAATCATGAAATTGTTCCCAATCTCTGTCATTCCTAAATTTTATCAATGCCTTTGTGATCTCTTGTATTTCTGTCATATACGCTATTTTTAATTTGACATCATGGATAAATGAGAATATATACATCCTATGATTACCTCAGCCAATATCAATTTATAAGGAGATTTAAATATATGAAAAGAAGTTAAAACTATTCTTACACCAGATTAGTTTTTTAATTATTTACAATGATCATCTCTTGTATTTTAAAGACTTAACCTCCTTTAAAGCCTTATCCAGTTCAATTTTCCTAATGACAAACCGGCGACCAATTCTAGAAGCTGGTAATAATCCTTTCTTTATATAATTGTAAACTGTTAATTTCGAGCAACCAATTATTTTAGAAACTTCCTCTACAGTATAATTTTCTTGTTCATCTGCTCGATTTAATAAAGCGCTTATTTCAACTTTTAAATCTGCAAGAATCATTTCTTTCAATTCATTTGGAGTGATGTAGTGTAGCAATATCATTCTATCATTTTTCATTTTTATTAGTTTAAAAATCATTTTCATCCTGAAAGCTATAATATCCTTCAGGAGTAATGACTAAATTATCAAGGTAATTTAACTCATGAAATTCCGCAATTTTTTTCACTTTCTTATGAAGTACAACGTCAGGGTTGCTCGGTGCCAACTTCCCACTTGGATGGTTGTGGGCCGATATAAAACCAGTAGCGCCGCTCTTTAAAAGCACCCCAAAAAGTATTTTAAGGTCAACTGGAGCAAATGATTGACCCCCACGGCTTAAAGTATAAAGCCCTAAGGGTTGATTACCGTGATTTAGAAGTAAAACTTTAAACTCTTCCTGATATTCTAACGTTCCTTTATCCCAGTGCTCTAAAATCACTTCGTAAGCTTTTTGACTGTTAGTAATCCTTGTTATTGGTTTTAATTTTTCAGGAACATAGTTTAATTTGATCTCCGCAATTGTGTGTTTCATGATCTAAGAAATTAAAAAAAGGTAACACATTGCTGTATTACCCTTTGAGTTAATAAAATATTTTAGGAGGATTAAGCCATGTAAGCAAGGATTAAATTTATTATTATAATTACTTATGAGGTAAGATTTATATGGCTACATGACCAAAGGTTAAAAACCCTTTTGGCTTACGGGATTGATCATATACTAGTAGTGGCTAACATATGACCACAATATGACCAAAGTGTGACTAAGCATTGCAATTAATTTGGTTATATATTGGCCATACATTGGTCATATAAAATTTGTCAAAATTATTACGAAATATGGGCATTCGATACGTATTAGTCATATGGTTACATTTATTCAGTTTTTGGAGAATGCAATTTTATTTGATTCATTAATTGCTCCTGGTTCATTTTGGTGATATTTTTATAGACATCGTAATGCTTTTCTTTAAGAGCATTGGCTCTTTGTTTTAAAGTACTGTTGGATATATTAACTTCACTGGCCGCCTTATTAAACGACCCATAATATAATTGACTTGCCAAAGCATGAATCTTATCACCAAGGTTTTGTTCACTAATCTTGTAATCACTTAATGCTAAATCTTCATGACAAGTTTTGTAACAAAAGTGCCTTACAAATCCATTTTCAGCTTCTTTAATTTGGGTACAAATCACATTATTTTTCCCATATAATTTAGCATTGTTTCTTGTTTTAATTTGTTTAATGTAAACCATTCCTCCTTCTCTAGAGTTTACCTCATTAATTCCAATCAAAGCATCAGCTAGTTGGCCTAATTTACTTGACCCACCCAAGCTATCTGCCGTTATTGGAAATCTTTTATCCATTTTTGCTGTATGCGCAATTACCAAGATTGTGTAACCTTCATGCCTTGCTAAATCCCAAAGAGGAGACATGAATTTCTTGGCACTATCACCTTTTTCCAAATCGCTTCCAATTTTTGAAATATTGTCCACTATAATAAACCTGGCATTAACATCTTCTGCTTCTTGTCTCAACAATTTGAAAATATATTCAGGAGATCCTTCTAATATTTTACCTCTTTCTATTTTAGAAATGTATAGATTATCCGGCGGGACCAAATTGCCCATTCTCTCAATCAATTGTGAGTTGGAAAGTTCAAAATCAAAAAGAAGAGTATTGACCTTACCGACTTCATTTTCGAGTACAACTCCATTGCCAAGATTTAAATCTTCCCCCGTGCAAGCGCACAATGCAATTTGAAATGCCAATAGCGATTTACCTAAACCCGTTGGAGAAAACAACATTGTCTGTTCATGTAAATAGACTAATCCTCCAATAAGCTTTTTTGGTTTAGGCTGCGATTTACTATGTTCAATCAAATCACCGAGAGATTTCGTATTGAATGGAGATTCTAAACGAGGGGGAGGTGGTGGCTTTGGTGGAGCAATTATCTCAATAGAATTTAGATGTTCCTCTACAGCCATTATTTTATATTTAATGATTGTAAAGCCTTCTCAACTGCCTCTTCTTTATAAAAAACTCGATTTCCTATATAAACAGCTTCTATCTGTCCTAATTTTGTAAGCTTCCAAAGTGTGGATAAGGCAATGCGGAGGTATTCAGCCGTTTCCTTTCTAGTGAGTAATCTTGATCCCTGATTGGGGTTATTCCTTGTTAAGGATAAATTTTTAACCACTTCAGAAACTAAATCATTTTTAAATTCTTCCGGGTCGAAGGTGAATATTATACGTTTCATATTGAATTGATTTAATGTTTAATAACACTAAATAAAAAGGTTTAAAAATCAATTCAAATTTCAACATCATTGAAACAAATGGATATTTTGTAGATTTATGTATCTAAAAAATATCTGATACTTTTTTGTCGTATCTAACATAATTTGGATCAGAAATATCCTTATAAACCCACCCATTGAGATTCTTGTCATTAAGATATTCATAAACATTGCCTTCAAAGGTAGTTTTGTATGGTATTTTAGTAAAATCGCAGTAAGCTCTTAAAATATCTAAAAGGTCATTTGGTGGGTCAATAATCTTATTTTGAAAAAGGGCTGCTAGTGAAATGGAAATTTCACTAAGAGTTGAATATTTATCTATATTGGATGTGTATTGCTTTATTTGAAATTTTGTGAATCTGGGATAAAAATATTCCTCTAAACTCCTATATGGTTTAACAACAGGACAATCGGGAAGGGCTTTTTTTAAAATGTATAGAGCTTCTAGTTTTTCTTTAAAAAAAACTTCTTGATTATTGATTTTTAATGAAATTTCATGGGAAGATAAGCCAGCCCATTTACCAGGATTTGTACTTCTGCTAAGTCCACCTCTCTTTGGTATATAACCATGCTTTAATTCATATTCTATTAGTCTATTTTTATATTCTTCTTCGGAGAATTTAGAAAGAATTTTAGCTTCTTCTTTTGTAAGATATTTATTTAAGGCTTTAATTAAACGGTTAAGCTTTTTTTCAGTTAGTATTGGCTCAAATTTTTTGAGCAGTTTAATGACTTGGCCCTCATTGATTTTTTTTTCTTTTAATGAGGTAAAAAACTTAATCATTTCATAATGTTTCATACTTTTCTTAATGGTGTTTTACTCTTACTGATAAGATCAGTTTCTTTCATTTTTTCAAAATTCTCAGCAGCCTTGATGCTAAGGTAGCAATTATCTTTGTCAATATATTTGAGGAAGTTCTTTTCAGTTACATGCCCTGTTATTTCCATTATCATAGGAGTGGTCCACCCTTCTAATCCGTAAAAGTTACTAGCGAATGATCTTCTGCAAGTATGATTCTGGATTAATTTATATTTGGGATATATACCTATTTTGCCATTGAATCGACCACGAACTTTTTCATTAACTCCAGATTCCTCACATACTTTTTTCATCAGAGATGAAAGAATGCTCCGATTGCTTTGTTCATTATCTGAAAAGTTCGGTGGGAACATGTTTTCATATTTTTTCAAAATAGAAACAACTTTATAGTGGACCGGTATTAAAACATTCTTCTTGGTTTTGAATTGTTTAAGAGAGATGAATATATGACCGTTATATTCGGTAATCATTTTTTCATTCATTCTAAACAAGTCCGAAATTCTTTGCGCTGTAAAGCAGCCTATGATTAACCAGTCTTTTGCTCTTTCTAATCTTTCATTTGGCATTTTGGTTTTGATAATTTGGTCAATTTCCTGAAAGGTTAAGAAAGTAACAACAGTTTCATCTTCAAACCCTTTAATATGTTTATACTTAATATCAACTTTGAGACCTGCTAGTTCAGCTTCTTTGATTATAGTTTTAAGACGTTTGACATACCTTCCGCGAGTGTTAATGGATCTTTTTTGAACATCCATTAGATAATTTAAAAATGAGTTTGCAAATTGATCATTTACTGTGTTTATTCTTATAGGCACCTTCAAGTGATTCTGATAATTTTCTAAAACTTTGACAAAATTTAAATATTTGTTTATCGTGTTTTTTGAATATTTGATTCTAATTCCATTTCTGATATAACTTTTGTGATATAATGTTTGTGCATATGATTTAGCAAAAGGAATTAATAAGTCTGAATCACTAATTGGTGATTCATTAAAATAATCAAGAATTAATTTTCTAAGCCATTTACTACTAACATCATTTGTGGTTTCCGTTTTACTGTGTTCAATTTCAGATAATATTTGATCAATGTAATTCTCTAGATCAATAAGTTCTTTAAACAATAATTTATTTTGGTCGTTTGTCTTCTTTGGGTATCCAGATTTAGCATCCCATTTAGATGATTCCTGAATACTTAAAGGTGTGGATAATCTAAAATCATATCCACGTTTGATCGTTATACGAACGTATATTTTAGACTTACCTTTTTTCTGATATGGGTAAAATTTAATCGTTGCCATAGTATAAATATTTTATCCAACCGTTTATCCAACGGATTAAAATTTGTATAGTTTTTGGGAAATCTCCTTGAATCTCAAAATTATTGAAGGCTAGTGTTTATGGTGCATTTAGCTTCATTGAGATTCATGGAAGTTTTGTAGAAACACTGCAAGAGGGGGAGCTTAACAACAGAAAGCCTTACTAGAAATAGTAGGGTTTTTTTATGCAACAACTCTTCATAATAGTTGCGTTATATGCATTTAAATTTTAAAAATTAAGGTAGTTAGAGTAAAGTTTTATAGAAGAAAATTAGAATGTATAGTTTTAGTGGGAGTGCTGAGTATCAAAAAAAAATAAGACGAGTATATTACTCGCCTTATTTCATTAAAAGTTAAAATATTAACTGGTTAATCATCTAACAGGTTAACATATTCTTTTATTTTATTTCTAATGGCTTCTGCTAATGCATTATTTCCATCAGTATCTTCTGGGCTAATTTCAATTGTACCATCTTGATTTCCATCAGTAGCTAAAGTCAAGTCTACCCCATTAATACTATCTAAAATTTGGCCTAAATCAAAATCAATTACAATTCCTTGCCCATTTTGGGTAACAGAAATATCAAATTGTGCATCCTCAAAATCAACTTCCAATTCATCATCAAAATTGTGCCAGAAAATAAATGGAGTACCGTTAATGGTTCCTTGGATAAGGATTGATTTATCAAGCAAATCACTTGAAGGGTCAGTACTTACTTCAAACTTAAATTTCAATTCATCATAATTTCCTACAGGGACAGGAATATTTAAGAAACTGATTTGACCAGACATTAAGTCAAGTTCAAACGGTCCAATTAGTTCAATTTCATCTTCAAAGTCATAGTAGCCGTCATCATCCCATTGTTCATTTTGGTCGTCTTGGTAATTTTCATCCTCAAGGTCTAATTCTAGCTCAAATTTACTTAAGTTCATTCGGAAATCTTCAATGACTATATCTCCATTCGTCCCTTTAATACTTGAACTTTTACCTGTCACATTGGTAAAGGAGCTTTTTGCACTAATGTTAAGCTTCCCTACGTTAGAATCAGTTTCATTGTTGGAACAACTCGAGCTTAATATTAAGGCTAATGTAAACACAAGAATGGTGATTCTTTTTAAATTCATTTTGTTTTTCATAATTGATTTGGTTTAATTTAATATTGTGTGTATATAACAGGTGAGAGTTAAAATGTCCTACCCAAAGAGCAGTATTTGTTTCATTTTATTTTGGATATGTCATTAAATAACTGGTATTTAATGAATTAAAAAGATTAATATATGCTACTATATTTAATTTTAACTACAGTGTTTTTATATTATTTATTACTTTCTGCCATTTGGAATATAGTTAAAAATATTTACTGTAAATATCAGAAAATGAAGCAAACCTCTCCAATTCTTCATTAAATTGGTTCGACAAAACTATATTAGGGAGAGCTCAACAAGAAAAAGGCTTACATGAAAATGTAGGTCTTTTTTAGTTTAAAACAATGAATGCGACAACTCTTTTTTATTCTAAATTTGATAGTCTTGATTAAAAAATTTATTTAATGTACTCAGTTCTTGATAATCCCATTTGGAATGCCCTTAATACTACTGATAATGATAAAAACATTGGGCATAAAAACTTTGCTTTTTTTGATGCTGAAATAGCCCCTTTTATTGGCATGCCTCTTTGGGATGAGGCTAACCAAAAAGAATTATTTAAGCATGTTCCCAATAATCGTTCATGGTTTTTGCTAATAGGAAGTGAAGTTGATTTTATTAACGAAATAGACATTGTTTTTTCATTACCTCTTTATCAATTAATATGTTTTAACCCAAGTAAAGCACCATTACCTAAAAAAGAAATTGATATTGTTCCGTTAAATAAAAGCCATGTTGATGAAATGATTGCTCTAACACAACTAACTAAGCCAGGACCATTTACCAAACGAACTATTGAATTTGGAGGGTATTATGGTATGTTTGAAAAAGGTAAATTAGTTGCAATGGGTGGAGAAAGACTTCATGTTGATAGATATACTGAGATAAGTGCTATTTGCACGCATCCTGACTATCAAGGTTTGGGCTATGCTGCAAAAATTACACATTATTTAGCATCTAATGTTATTAGAAAAGGGCACACCCCATTTTTACATGTTCGAACAGATAACGTTAAGGCTATAGATGTTTACAAAAGATTAGGTTTTGAAATTAGAACTAAAATCTATTTTTATATTCTTAAGAAGCTATAATGCTAATTAAATAAGTATTCAGTTATTAAATGGTGTTTAGGTTTTTGCCTTACAAGAATTGTTTTAAATGCACTATTTTTATTTTTGTAAGATAAATGTATATAGCAATCCAACTAGATCTATAAAGAAAACTTTGATTTAAACAAAGATAAAGCACCTTTTATAGAGTACCGTATAATAACAAAACAGCACTTGAATCATCTATTCTTCCTAGAAAGGAATCTGCTGAATCATTTTGTTTTTGTAGGACTACCCATACGATGATTCCGATAAGTATAAAGCCAAATATCACGATTACTATCCAGTCTAAATTGCCTAATCCTTGTTGCAGTTAAATACTATTTATTTAGTTGAAAATTTAAAGGTTGTTTTGGTATGATAAGTTTCACCGGGGTTCAAAATTACACTAGGGAAATCTTTTTGGTTTGGAGAGTCTGGATAATGTTGAGTTTCTAAACAAAATCCTGTTCTATGGCCATAAGTTTCACCTTGTTTACTAGGTAAAGTTCCATTTAAAAAATTACTTGTGTAAAACTGTATACCTGGTTCATCTGAAAAAACTTCAAGTAGTCTACCACTTATTGGTTCATAGGCTGTTGCCGCCAATCTCATTCCTTGATTTTGATTATTTAAGACCCAACAATGATCATATCCAAACCCTCTTTTAAGTTGTACATTGTCTACTTCGATGTCCTTCCCAACGGTTTTAGCCATTCTAAAATCAAAGGGTGTATTTGTTACATCTTCTAATTCTCCTGTTGGAATCAATGTTGCATCAATAGGAATAAATTTATCGGCATTAATAGTAACCTCATGATCCAAAATAGGTTTTGAATAATCACCAGATAAATTAAAATATGAATGTTGTGTTAAGTTTACTATCGTTTTTTTATCAGTTGTCGCCTCATAATCTACTTCTAAAACATTATCATTATTTAGAGTGTAAGTTACTTTTGTGTTTAGATTTCCAGGATAACCTTCTTCCAAATCTTTGCTTAAATAAGTTAGAACTAACGAAGCCGACCTATTATCAGATTTTGTTTTTGTAACAGTCCAAACAACTTTATCAAAACCTTTTACGCCACCATGTAAATGATTAGGGCCATTATTGGTTGCAAGCTTAAATTCTTCACCATCTAATGAAAATTTACCCTTTGCTATTCTGTTACCATACCTTCCTATTAATGCTCCAAAGAAAGGGCAGTTTTTAGTATATTTAGGATTTGTATAAGCTTCTAATGAATCAAAACCTAGTACGACATCTTCAATAACATTATTTTTATTTGGAACTTTTAATGATGTAATGATACCGCCATAAGTCATAATGCACACTTCCATGCCTTTTTCATTTTTTAAAGTATAACGGTTTATTTTTGTACTATTATTCATAATTCCAAAAGTGTCTTCTGAAATTGTTGCTGAGTTTGATTTCTCTGTTGTCATATCTTTATAAGTTTGATCAAGAAAAATACAACGGAAAACAAGTAAACAACTTCTATTTAAAGTTGTAATATCTTCATGTCTCTTTAATTTCCTTTTTGATAATCTGCTAAAAACTGAGCTAATCCACTATCTGTCAATGGATGTTTCAATAATCCAGTAATAGACGATAAAGGGCCTGTCATAACATCACTGCCTATTTTAGCACAATCTATAACATGCATCGTGTGACGAATTGACGCTGCTAAAATTTGAGTATCAAAAGCGTAATTGTCATAAATCTGTCTTATTTCAGCAATAAGATGTAAACCGTCAGTTGAAATATCATCTAATCTTCCTAAGAAAGGCGATACGTAAGTTGCCCCAGCTTTAGCAGCTAATAAAGCTTGTCCTGCAGAAAAAACCAAGGTTACATTTGTTCTTATTCCTTTATCAGAAAAGTATTTACAAGCTTTTACTCCGTTTGCTATCATTGGTAACTTTACAACAATTTGAGGATGTAAAGCAGCTAGTTCTTCCCCTTCTTTAATCATGCCTTCTAAGTCGATTGAAATAACTTCTGCAGAAACATCACCATCAACAATATTGCAGATATCTACATAATGTTTTAAGATATTCTCTTTACCAGTAATACCTTCTTTTGCCATTAAAGATGGATTGGTTGTTACACCATCCAAAACCCCTAAAGCCTGTGCTTCTTTAATTTGATCTAAATTTGCTGTGTCAATGAAAAATTTCATGCTATATTTTTATACTGTTTTTAAATATTCTAATACTTGTTTGCTTACTTTTTCTCCAGTAAAGCCAAACTTATCGTCTAATACATTTGCAGGAGCAGAATAACCAAAATGGTCAAGTCCGAAAACTTTACCTTTTTCACCAACAAGTCCTTCTAAATTGACTGGTAATCCAGCTGTTAAACCAAATAATGGTTTGTTTTTAGGAATAATACTATCTTGATAAGCTTTAGATTGAAGTTTAAATAAGCCTTCAGAAATAACTGAAGCTATATTTACTTTTAATCCGTTTTCTGATTCTAAAATCTCAGCGGCCGCTACTAAAGTTGCTACTTCAGATCCGTTTGCGATTAAAACCACATCTGGGTTCTCAACTTCTTTCACTAAATATCCACCTTTTTCAGCTGCAAGGGCTTCTTGATATCTTGAAGTTCCCATTGCCGGGATGTCTTTGATATTTTGTCTAGAAAGAATTAAACCTGTGGGCGTATTTTTGTTTTCTAAAGCCATTTTCCAAGCTACTGAAGTTTCAGCAGAATCTGCAGGGCGCAACGCTAAGAAACTAGGTTTACCGCTGTGGTTTTTAAGTTTTTCCAATAAACGAATTTGTGCTTCTTGTTCAATTGGTTGATGTGTTGGTCCATCTTCTCCAACGCGGAAAGCATCATGTGACCAAACATATTTCACTGCTAATTCTTGAATACCGCTTAAACGAATAGCTGGTTTCATATAATCTGAAAACACAAAGAAGGTTGCTACTACCGGAATAATACCACCATGTAAAGCTAATCCGTTAGCGATACATGCCATAGTTAATTCTGCAACACCTGCTTGTAAAAACGATCCGCTAAAATCACCTTTTTTAAGAGCATGGGTTTTCTTTAAAAAGCCGTCAGTTTTATCACTATTAGATAAATCGGCAGAAGACACAATCATGTTTTCTACGTTCTCAGCTAAATAAGCTAATACATCAGCAGATGCTGCTCTTGAAGCTATTCCCGATTTGTGTTCGATAGATTCAAAATCTAAAACAGGAAGTTCTCCTGATAAAAACTTATCTAATTTATTAGATAGTTCTTGGTTTTCTTTTTTCCAAGCGTTTATTTTTGCTTTCTTTTCAGCAGCTTGAGCAACTTTTTGTTTTAATAAGTCTTTATAAAAAGCACCTACATCTTCGTAAATATCGAATGGGTTTTCAGGATCTGCTCCTAAATTTAATAATGTTTTTGTGTAGTCTGCACCCGTATGTCCTATTGGTTGACCATGTAATTCACAATGTCCTTCATATATACTTCCATCGGCAGTTACACAACCTTTACCCATTATGGTTTTACCAATAATTAAGGTTGGTCTTTCAGTTTCATTATTAGCTTGGGTTAAAGCTTTTCTAATTTCATCGTGATTATGGCCATCTATTGAGATTACTTTCCAACCCCAAGCTTCATATTTCATAGCCGTATTTTCAGAAGTCACTTCATCTGTAGAAGTTGACAACTGGATATCGTTTGAATCGTAAAACATAATAAAATTGTTCAAACCTAAATGTCCTGCAATTCTTCCAGCTCCTTGAGAAATTTCTTCTTGAACACCACCATCAGAAATAAAACCATATATTTTATGATTCATCCAATTTCCAAATCGTGCAGCCAAAAATTTAGCAGCAATGGCTGCACCAATTCCCATAGTGTGTCCTTGACCTAAAGGACCAGATGTATTTTCAATACCTCTTTTAACATCTGCTTCTGGGTGACCAGGTGTTATAGAGCCCCATTGTCTAAAATTAGCAACATCATTCTTCTCATAGTTACCTAAAAGATAATACTGTGCATACATTAAGGTAGATAAATGTCCAGCATCCATAAAAAAGCGGTCTCTAAAAGGCCATGCCATATCTGTTGGGTCGAAATTGAAGAACTCAGAGTATAAAACGTGCATGAAATCTGCACCACCCATTGGACCACCAGGATGTCCAGAATTTGCTTTTTCTACCATTGCTACAGCTAATGCTCTAATATTATCTGCTGCTTGTTGATCTAATTTGTTGTTCATTTAAGTTTGTTTATTTGATATATTAAATACTTATAAAGTTGAAAATGAAATTCATACAATTACAACCAAAATTTGAATATGTTTTAAGTTTGTGACTCCACCAGGATTCGAACCTGAATCTAAAGTTTAGGAAACTTTTGTTCTATCCCTTGAACTATGGAGCCAGAGTTTGATTACTATTTATTTTTCTATAATACTAACTGCATAACCACCACCTGGTGCTGAATATTGAGTTAATTTCGATTTATTTGTTACGGTTATTTTACGAATGGTATAAGCTTGAGGATTTGTTTTATAATGTGCACCCTTAGCGTCAGCGTAAATTGTAGCTTCGTATTTTTTTTCTTTTTCTAAAAAGTCAAAAGTAATATTTGAGGTACGTGAATTTACACCATTAACATTTCCAATAAACCAATTGTTTGTTCCTTTTGCTTTTCTGGTCACTGTAATGTATTGGCCAGGTTCTACTTCTAAATATTTACTATCATCCCAGTCTACAGCAACATCTTTAATGAATTGGAAAGCATCTGTAAAACGGTTATAATTTTCGGGTAAATCTGCTGCCATTTGTAAAGGGCTATACATTGTTACATACAAAGCCAATTGATTTGCAAGCGTACTATTTACATGAGAATCATTGGTTGGACTAAATTTACTGATATTCATTTCAAAAATTCCAGGCGTATAGTCCATTGGCCCACCAATTAAACGCGTGAAAGGAAGTATAGTAACATGATTTGGTTTCGACCCACCAAAAGCTTGAAATTCTGTTCCTCTAGCAGCCTCATTTCCTATTAAATTTGGATATGTTCTGCAAATTCCTGTAGGTCTAACTGCCTCGTGACCATTTATCATTATTTTATAATCAACAGCTTTTTCTAAAACATATTGATAATGATTATTTGTCCATTGACTGTAGTGATGCTCTCCAACAGGAACTATGTTTCCAACATATCCGGTTTTAACAGCATCATATCCATTATCTTTCATAAACTGAAAGGCTTTATCTAAATGACGTTCATAATTTCTAATAGAGGCAGATGTTTCATGATGCATAATCATTTTTACGCCTTTAGATTTTGCATACTCATGAATGCCTTTTACATCAAAATCTGGGTAAGGTGTTACAAAATCAAACACAAAATCTTTTTCATGGCCAAACCAATCTTCCCAACCTTCATTCCAGCCTTCAACTAAAACAGCATCAAAACCATTTTCAGCAGCAAAATCTATATATTCTTTTACATGTTTTGTGTTAGCTGCATGAGTTCCGTTTGGCTTAGCTTTTGAATAATCTGTAATTCCTAATTGAACAGAAGGGTAATCGTTAGTATAAGACCAGGTACTTTTATCTGTAATCATTTCCCACCAAACACCAACGTATTTAATAGGTTTTATCCATGAAGTATCATCTATTTTGCAAGGGTCGTTTAAGTTTAAAGTTATTTTTGAGGCCAATATATCACGAGCATCATCACTTACCATAATGGTTCTCCAAGGAGATTGGCAAGCTGCTTGCATATTGCCTTTATCACCATTTGAATTTGGTGTAAGGCAAGACTCAAAAACCATATTTTTATCATCTAAATTTAAATGCATACACGCATAATTAATTAAAGCAGCTTCATGTAAATTAATATAAAGACCATCATCTGTTTTCATCATTAGGGCAGTTTGTACGCCGGTTGGTGAAAACTGCATTTGTGAAGCGTTTGAAGATATAGCCTCTTTGCTTAAACCTCTTATTTCAGATAGTTTTGATGTGGTGTAATCATATTCTTGTGTATCGTAATCTCCGGCAATCCAATAAGCAGTATGGTCGCCAGCCATTGCAAATTGTGTTCTTTCTTCTTTTATGGTAAAGTAAGTGAGATTTTTTTGTAATGGGAATTCATATCTAAACCCAAGCCCATCATTAAATAAACGGAAACGAATTACTATAATTCTATCAGTTTCATTTTGATTTATTGTAATAGCTAATTCATTATAATGATTTCTAATAGTTGCAACTTCTCCCCAAACAGGTTTCCAAGTTTCATCAAAAGTGGATGTTTGCGAATCAATAACTGTAAAATCATTTAAAAGAGATTTTTTGTCGTTTTTTAATTCTAAACCAAGCTTACTAGGCTTAATAACATCTTTTCCTTTATAGGTTAAGCTATAAGTTGGAGTTCCATCATTTAACAAAGCAAAAGTCATTGTTAAATTTTCATCTGGCGATTTTAATTGTTGTGCAAACCCAGTATTTAAAAAGCATACCAACAAAAGACATGTAAAAAAATTAGTTTTCATTTTATAATGAGATATTAATTAGGCCTATTAGAATCTTATTCAATTCAATAGAAGATAGTTTAAAATTAATTTTTTGTAAAAGTAAGGTGATTTAAACAATTAAAAAATCACTTTCTACTATTATTAATAACGTTTTTTGCTCTTTCAACGACTTGTTTGGAATTTCCTATAAAAATGGTGTCATTTATTATTACTACAGGACGACTTAAAAAGGTATAATATTCAAGTATATATTGTTTGTAATCGCGTTCTTCTAAGGTTTGATTTTTTAAATCCATTTCCTTATAAAGTTTCGATTTTTTACTGAACAAAGCTTCATAACTTCCGGCAAGACTTTTCATGTGTTCCAATTGTTTTACCGTTATTTCTTCTGTTTTTATATCTTGTAAAACAAAGTCTGAAGGCAGGTTTAGTTCTTTTAAAATCCTAATGCACGTACTGCAGGTTTTTAAATAATATACTTTTTTCATTTAGTTAACCTTTAATAAAAATTTGGAACAAAATAAGGGAATTATAACATTTAAAAGTATATTTATTGAAAAAAATAACATGCATTTTACTTTAGAAGTACTTACTAATACAAGAAAATTTTTCATTAAGATTTTAGAGAAAACATCTTTAGAAGATTTAAATAAAATCCCAGAAGGATTTAGCAATAATATTATTTGGAATATTGGACACGTTTTGGTTACCCAACAATTATTAGCCTATAAATTGTGTGGATTACCCATGATGATGAGTGACACGTTAATAGCTAAGTATATGAAAGAAACAAAACCAGATGGATTTGTGTCTCAAGAAGAGGTTGATGAAATTAAAGGATTGTTATCTTCAACCATTGAAAAAACAAAAGAGGACTTTACAAATAAGGTTTTTACAAACTTTAAAGAATACACAGTTTCTACAACCGGAAACACATTGACCAATATAGACGATGCCTTTCAATTTATATTATTTCATGAAGGCATACACTTAGGTTATGTTATGGCCTTAAATAGAGCTATCTAAAACTAAAACAGAATCTACTTCTTTATAAGGGATTGTAAATTCAATTGTTCCTGTTGAGTAAGGCGCAATTTCATAGACGTTATATAGTAAAATAAGTCCTTCTTCAGTATATCCAATATTTGCGGGAAGTGTAAAATTATCAGGTTCAAAAAGGGTGTTTTTGTCTTCAACAGCATTATCGAAATGTGTTTTAGCAATACTCTTAAATGCTTCTAAATTATTAAACAAATCTTTGTTTTCTATAGGTTTTCCAGTAAGTGTATTGAAGTTTAAAAACGGAATTTGTAATATTCCATGAGCACCGCCAGTATTTATATAAAAGGTTAGCGAAATACTAATCACTTTTTCAGATTGATACATAACCTCACCATCAATCTGAGCTTCCCAAGGTTGTGTGCTTTCAGGAAAATCAGAAACAAAAGACCTGTATTCATTGTTAAAAGCAGTAACACTTTCTTCAATTGATTTTGAAGAACTTGTTTCAGAATCGCCAATGTTCAATCGAGAAATTATGAGTTTACTAATTTCGGAGTTTATATTGCTAGAAATCGTAGAATCACCAAATGCTCTGGGGATATTAATCTCAACTAAAATATTATTATCTGTAGTGATATTAACTTCTGAAAATGTTAACATTGAATCTTCTTTACAGGCAAAAAACAACACAAAAGAGCATATCAAAAAGGAATATTTATTCTTGAACATGAGTAAAATTTTATATATCTAAAGATAGTTATTGCATTTGAATACACCGAATTTAAAACTACATTTGTATAAAACCATTTTATAATGAAATTCAACACGAAAACCATTCATGGCGGACAAGAGCACGATAAAGCGTATGGTGCTGTAATGCCACCTATTTATCAAACCAGCACTTATGCGCAAACAACTCCTGGTGGACATAAAGGATATGAATATTCTAGAACCCACAACCCTACACGCCATGCTTTAGAAAAGGCTTTTGCAAGTTTGGAAAATGGAAATTTTGGATTGGCCTTTGGTTCTGGACTCGCCGCTATTGATGCTATTATGAAACTATTAAAACCTGGTGATGAGGTAATTTCAACCAATGATTTATATGGAGGTTCTTTTAGGTTATTCACTAAAATTTTTCAAAACTTTGGAATAAAATTCCAATTTGTTAGTATGCAAAATGCTGCGGATATTGAAGCATATATAAATAAAAGCACCAAGCTTATTTGGGTTGAAACACCGACCAATCCGATGATGAATATTATTGACATTAAAACTGTAGCAGAGATTTCAAAAAAGCATAAAATTCTTTTAGCGGTTGATAATACATTTGCATCTCCATATTTACAACAACCACTTGATTTAGGAGCCGATATTATAATGCATTCTGCCACAAAATATTTAGGAGGACATAGTGATGTTGTTATGGGAGCATTGGTAGTTAAAGATGAAGAATTGGCAAATAAACTATACTTTATTCAAAATGCCAGTGGCGCTATTTGTGGTCCACAAGATAGTTTTTTGGTATTACGTGGTGTTAAAACATTGCATGTTAGAATGCAACGTCATTGTGAAAATGGAAGAGAAGTCGCTATGTTTTTAAAGAAGCACCCAAAAATAGAAAATGTGTATTGGCCAGGATTTGAAGACCACCCCAATCATCTAATTGCAAAATCTCAAATGAAAGATTTTGGAGGAATGCTCTCTTTTACAACAAAAGGGAATAACTATTCAGAAGCTATCAAAATTATTGAAAAATTAAAGATTTTCACTTTGGCAGAATCTTTAGGAGGTGTTGAATCACTTTGTGGTCATCCAGCAAGTATGACACATGCCAGTATTCCAAAAGAAGAACGTGAAAAAACAGGAGTGGTAGATTCTCTTATTAGATTGAGTGTAGGAATAGAAGATATTGATGATTTATTGGCAGATTTAAAACAGGCTTTAGATTGATGTAATATTTTAATCTAAATAATATACATAACCAAAATTTAGCCAAATCAGCCAATCATTAAATTTATTATAACTTAATCTGTGATTAAATCCATCAATCCAATCACTAAAATAGTATTGCCATCTTAAGTCAAGCATCAAATCAGAAAGTTTGGTAAGCTTATAGCGAACACCTACACTAGTTACCAAAGACCAATTACTTTGCTGTTGTAAATTGATAGGATATTCCCTTTGTTGACCACTAGGAACAGGAGGAAGGTAAGAATCATCCTTATACCAAAAAGAATAAATGTTATCTGGATTATAAATATCACCATCGCCATAAGTAGTGCTGGCTTGAGGAGATGATGTTGTGTAATGTGCCCCAAGACTAACAAAAGGAGCAAATCTGAAAGCAAAATCTTGAAAGGCACGAATACTTAAAGGGAAATACTCTAATTGCATCCCAATATCAAAATTTTCTGCAACACCATGATGTGCCCTTAGCTTATCTGCATTCGCACTAACTTTATCAGGTTGTACCCAAAAACCATGATGGTCTAAATTTGTTCTGTTCCAAGATAGTTCACTTCTTAGTTTAAAATGATCATTAAAATAGGTATCTGTAGTATAGCAGCTGCAATCCGCACTGTATGCAAAACTTATATAATGGATAATTCCAATACCAATACCTGAATTACCAAGGTTTGTTCGTTCTTCATTACGGCCTCCAAAATCGGATCTAAATTCAACAGGACCTGCAATAACACCTATTTCATGAGAAAAACCTAACTGCGAATAAGCAGCTTGTGTTAAAACAAACAAGCAAAAAGTAGCAGCTAAATATTTCAAGTTAAGCATAATAAGGTTTGTTTTTTTGAGGCACTTACTAGACAAATATATAAAAACGGAATTTAGAAACAAACAAATATAAAAACGCATGAAACAATGAAAAATTATTAATTGCGAAATTCAAAAAAAAACCAATTATTTTTTAAGGATATCTTATCTTTGTCAGATAAAATTACATAATCTATAATTAGTAACATAAAATTATATAAATGAAAACTAATATTGAAGCGTTTTTAGACATTGTAAAAGAAAGAAACGGCCAAGAGCCTGAGTTTTTACAAGCAGTTCAGGAAGTTGCAGAAACAGTAATTCCATACATCGTTGAACACGATATTTATTATGGGAGAAATATTCTATTAAGAATGGTAGAACCAGAAAGAGCCTTAACTTTTAGGGTTTGCTGGGTAGATGATTCTGGTGAAATTCAAGTAAATAGGGGATATAGAATTCAAATGAATTCAGCTATTGGGCCATTTAAAGGTGGTTTACGTTTTCACCCAACTGTAAACATGAGTATTTTAAAGTTTTTAGCTTTTGAACAAGTTTTTAAAAATGCTTTGACTACGCTTCCAATGGGTGGTGGAAAAGGTGGAAGTGATTTTGATCCTAAAGGTAAGTCAGATGATGAAATTATGCGTTTTTGCCATTCCTTTATGAGTGAATTATTTAGACACATTGGTGCAAATACAGATGTTCCTGCAGGAGACATTGGTGTTGGAGCTAGAGAAATTGGATTCCTTTTTGGAATGTACAAAAAACTAAAAAATGAATTTACAGGTGTTTTAACAGGCAAAGGATTATCTTGGGGTGGTTCTCTAATACGACCAGAAGCTACAGGCTATGGAACTGTTTATTTTGCTGAAAATATGTTAAAAACCAAAGGGCAAGATTTAAAAGGTAAAAATATTGTGGTATCTGGATCTGGAAATGTAGCTCAATATGCTGTTGAAAAATCACTTCAATTAGGTGCCAAGGTATTGACTATGTCAGATTCTTCGGGATATATTTATGATTCCGAAGGTATTGATGCAAAAAAATTAGCTTACGTTATGGAGTTGAAAAATGTTAAGAGAGGCAGAATAAGTGAGTATACAGAAAAATATCCAAATGCTAAGTTTGTAAAAGGAGAAACACCTTGGGCTGTTAAGTGCGATATTGCCTTACCTTGTGCAACACAAAATGAACTTAATGAAGCAGACGCTAAAATGCTTTTAAGTAATGGATGTATTTGTGTTAGCGAAGGTGCCAATATGCCTTCAACTATTGAGGCAGTCCATACTTTTCAAAAAGCTAAAATTTTATATGCGCCAGGAAAAGCTTCAAATGCTGGTGGTGTAGCAACTTCAGGTTTAGAAATGACTCAAAACTCTTTACGTTTTAACTGGACAAGAGATGAAGTAGATTTGAAACTGAAAAGCATCATGTCTAATATTCATGATTCATGTATAGAGTTTGGTACTGAAGAAGATGGTTATATTAACTATGTAAAAGGCGCAAATATAGCAGGTTTTGTTAAAGTGGCAGATGCCATGTTAGCTCAAGGAATTGTTTAAAGAAAGATTTTCTTATATTTAAACAAAAATGCATAAAAAACCCTTACCAGATTTAAGAAACTACGAATTCGAAGAAGTTGCATTTGGTGAATTAATGCAAAACAGAATTAATAAAATTCTTATAGTCTGTTCTAACTATGATTATTATATGTTAGAAGAGGATGGTAGAATTGATGAACGGATTTTTAATGAATATACAGATTTAAATTTAAGGTTTCCCCCCAATTTTATACATGCAAATTCTGCAAAAAGAGCAGTAAAATTAATGACCGAAGTTAAAATTGATTTGGTCATAACATGGTTAGATATAGGTAATTATAATGCTTTTGAAACTTCAAAAGAAATAAAAGGAGCTTTTCCTGAGGTTCCAATAGCAGCTTTAAGTTTTTATTCTTCTGAACTAAGAAGTAAATTACAAAAGGGCAATAAAGGCATTATTGATTTTGTTTTTCATTGGAATGGAAATGTCGATATTTTTTTGGCAATAATTAAATTGACAGAAGATAGAATGAACGCCAAAAGAGACATTAATCAAATTGGTGTAAAAGCTATCTTAATGGTAGAAGATTCTTTAAAATTCTATTCAAGGTATTTGCCTTTAATTTATAAAATTCTATTAAAGCAAACCCATTCTTTTATGTCTGAAGGGTTAAATGAGCACAGAAGTATGATGCTCATGAGAGGGCGCCCAAAAATGCTTTTGGCAACTACTTACGAAGAGGGTTTAGAACTTTTTGAAAAATATAAAAGCAATTTACTAGGCGTAATTTCTGATGTGAATTATTTTAAAGATGGTAAAAGAGACCCACAAGCAGGTTTTGAATTTTTAAAATATGTGCGAAGTTCACAACGTTATTTTCCATTTTTAATTCAATCATCAGACAGTAATAATGAAGCTAGGGCGCTGGAATTAAAAGGAAAATTTTTATACAAACACTCTGAAACTTTAGGTACAGATTTAAAAAACTATATCAATAAATATTTTTCATTTGGCGATTTTGAGTTCTGGGACCCTGAACAAATGAAAGTCTTAGAGGTTGTTAAAAATCTAAGTGAATTGCAAAAGGCTTTAAAAACGGTTACAAAAGAATCCATAGCCTATCATGCCAAACGAAGTGAATATTCTAAGTGGTTAAAATCCAGGGCTTTATTTCCGTTGGCAAATTTGTTTAGTAATGTTGAGTATGATGATTTTGAAGATGTTGAACAAATCAGAGATTTCTTAATCGAAGCGATAAGGGTTTACAGTATTTATAGGTCTAGAGGAGTTATTGTAAAATTTGATAAGGATAAGTATGATGAGTACTTAGGTTTTGCAAGAATAGGAGAAGGTTCTCTTGGTGGAAAGGGACGTGGATTAGCTTTTATAGATTCATTTTTAAAACGCCATAAACTATTTAAAAAATATGCAGATGTTAACATTTCAATACCAAGAACAGTTGTTATAAGTACAGAAGTTTTCGATGAATTTATAGAACAACATGACTTAATTAGGTTTGCAGCCAGTTCAAATGATGATGAAGAAATATTAAATAAGTTTATTTCTTACCCTTTGCCAAAATGGGTTTTAGATGATGTACAGGCATTTTTAAATATTGTAAAAAGACCAATAGCAGTTCGGTCTTCAAGTGTTTTGGAAGATTCTCATTTTCAGCCTTTTGCGGGTGTGTTTGCAACTTATATGATTCCAAACACGAACAATAGCAACATGCTTGAAATGTTGTCAAATACTATTAAATCGGTTATGGCATCGGCTTTTTTTCAAGCAAGTAAAGCATATTTAAAGGCAACGGCCCATACCATAGAAGAAGATAAAATGGCTGTCATTCTTCAGGAATTAACAGGTAAAAAATATGACGATATTTATTATCCAAATATTTCTGGAGTAGCCAGGTCCATTAATTTTTATCCCATAGGAAATGAAAAGCCAAATGAGGGAATAGCTAATATTGCCTTAGGGTTAGGTGAAATTATAGTTGGTGGCGGACATAGTTTACGTTTTTCTCCATACCATCCTAAAAAAGTGTTGCAATTATCATCGCCAGACTCTACCCAACGAGATACTCAACAGTATTTTTATGGGTTGGATCTAGATCCTAAAAGCTATAAAGTTTCAACAAGTGAATCGGTAAACAAAAAGAAGGTTACCATAAGGCAAGCTAAAAACCATCCTTCTTTAAAGTTTGTAGCTTCAACTTACGATTTGCAAAATAATATTATCAGACCAGGTGTTTTGCATGACGGAATACGAGTTGTAACTTTTGATAATGTTTTAAAGTACGATACATTTCCGTTACCAGAAATTTTAAAGGATTTATTGCACATTGGACAACGTGAAATGCGTAACCCTATTGAGATAGAGTTTGCAGTAAACTTAGATGTTCCAAAAGGACAACCCAGAATATTCAGTTTTTTACAAATAAGACCAATTATAGAAAGTGTTGTTACAAATAATGAATTGCCCAAGGATTTTAACATTAATGAAACAATTATTTATTCAGAATCTGCTTTAGGTAACGGTACTTATGACCATATAAGAAATTTTGTTTATGTAAAACCAGAAACATTCAACCCTGCAAATACAAGAGAAATAGCTGCAGCAGTCGAGAAAATAAATAAAAAGTTTTCTGAACAAGATCAGCAATACATTTTAGTTGGCCCAGGACGATGGGGTTCAAGCGATCCTTGGTTGGGTATTCCTGTAATTTGGCCTCAAATTTCTTCAGCAAAAATAATTGTTGAAGCAGGTTTAAACGATTTTAGGATAGACCCAAGTCAAGGCACACATTTTTTTCAAAATCTGACCTCTTTTAAAGTGGGATATTTTACAATTAATCCTTTTATGGACGACGGTTTTTTTGATTTAAATTATTTAAATCAACAAGAAGCTATTTATGAAGATGAATATTTAAGGCATATTTGTTTTAAAGAGCCATTAACCATTATTATTGAAGGAAAAAGCAATAAAGCTGCTATCTATAAATCAGGAATTAAAATTAATAAACATCAAGAGTCATTAGAAGATTCTATAGATGATTTACCTCCAGAAGGTTTTATGTAATTTAATTTAAGTCAAGTTTAAACTTATTAATTATTTTAAAATTCCCATAAAAAAGCACTCATTCTAAAATCACATATTAATTTATTGAATTAACAAAAAATACGGATTTAAATTATGAATTATTGATTTTAATATTGGTATTTTTGCACTATATTTTAAACACTTTTATATTTAAAGATTATGAATGTAAAAAACATTTTGACAAACCTTGAAACCAAGCATCCTGGTGAAAAGGAATACTTACAAGCGGTACATGAAGTATTAGAATCAATTGAAAGTATTTATAATGAAAATCCACAATATGAATCAGCAAAAATCATTGAAAGATTAGTTGAGCCAGATCGTGTTTTAACATTTAGAGTTTCTTGGCTCGATGATGAAGGTCAAGTTCATGTTAACTTAGGTTACAGAATACAGTTTAACAACGCTATAGGTCCATACAAAGGAGGTATTAGATTACATCCAAGTGTAAATTTAAGCATTCTTAAATTTTTAGGTTTTGAACAAACTTTTAAAAATGCACTAACAACTTTACCTTTAGGAGGAGCCAAAGGAGGTTCAGATTTTAATCCTAAAGGAAAATCAGACACCGAAATTATGCGTTTTTGTCAAGCTTTTATGCTTGAATTATGGCGAGTAATTGGCCCAAATACTGATGTGCCAGCTGGAGATATTGGAACTGGTGGAAGAGAAATAGGATACATGTATGGAATGTTTAAAAAGCTTCAACAAGAAAATACAGGTGTGTTTACAGGAAAAGGACTTAATTGGGGAGGAAGTTTAGTTAGACCCGAAGCTACAGGTTTTGGAGCTACATATTTCACCAATGAAATGTTAGCCACTAATAATGACTCATTTGAAGGCAAAACAGTAACTGTTTCTGGGTTTGGTAATGTAGCTTGGGGAGTTGCTTTAAAAGTAACTGAATTAGGAGGCAAAGTGGTTACTATCTCTGGCCCTGATGGTTATATTTATGATGAAAAAGGATTAGATGCAGAAAAAATTGACTATTTGTTAGCTCTTAGAGCTACTAATAATGATATTGTTTCTCCATATGCTGAAGAGTTTCCTGAAGCTAAATTTATTGCAGGTAAAAAACCTTGGGAAGTAAAATGTGATATTGCTATGCCAAGCGCAACTCAAAATGAATTAAATGGCGAAGATGCTGCAAAATTAATAGCTAATGGTGTTAAATATGTTGCAGAAGTTTCTAATATGGGATGTACTCCAGAAGCTATAGAAGCCTTACATAAAGCAAAAATTCCTTTCGGACCAGGAAAAGCTGTTAATGCCGGTGGTGTTGGCGTTTCTGGTTTAGAGATGTCACAAAATGCAATGAAATTGAATTGGACTGCCGAAGAGGTTGATGCTAAACTACATCAAATGATGTCATCAATACATACAGCTTGTATTAAATTTGGTACACAAGATGACGGATATATAAACTATGTAAAAGGAGCTAATGTTGCTGGATTTATTAAAGTAGCAGACGCTATGTTAGATCAAGGAATAGTATAAGCTAAACTTTTAATAAAACAAAAAAGCCTTCTTTTTTAGAAGGCTTTTTTGTTTTATTTATATCATTTTTAATTAAAACTCGTTAGATATAAATATATTTGAAAGTTAAAAAAATTCTATGTTTAAGAGAATAATTGTATTAATCATTTTTCTTACACCTTTTGTTCAATATGCTCAAGACTATTCAGCATTATGGAAAGGCTATTTTTCATACAATAATATTAAAGATGTTGTAAAAGGGAACAATAAAATTTATGCTGCTTCAGAAAATGCTGTTTTTAGTTATGATATTTTAACTAACGAAATAAAAGAAATTACAACCATTAATGGACTTTCTGGAGAGCAAATTTCAACAATATATTATGATGAGTCTTATCAACTTTTAATGATTGGATATGAAAATGGACTTATTGAAATTGCTTTTGATAACGATGATAGTATACTTACCATAGTTGATATTTTAGATAAAACCACAATTCCTCCTACAAGCAAAAGAATCAATCATTTTAACCCTAATGGGAACCTTGTTTATGTCGCTACAAATTTTGGAATTTCGGTTTATAACCTTGACAAGTTAGAATTTGGTGACACCTATTTTATTGGAAATTCTGGAGTTCAAACCAAAGTTTTGCAAACAGCCATTTTTGGAGATTATATTTATGCAGCTTGTCAAGACGGAAGTGGTTTAAGAAAAGCACTTCTTTCCAATCCAAACCTAATAGATTTTCAAAATTGGCAGGTAGTTATATCAGGTGATTTTTTGGCAGTTGAAGCAGTTGAAAATAATCTGTATGCCGTTAGAACAAACAACCGGATTTATCAGGTAAATAACGATATATTGAGCGAGCTATTTTTATATAATAGCCCACCATTAGACGTTAAGTCTGTAGATGCCAATTTGGTAATTACAACAAGAAGTAATGTGTATGTGTATAATTCAAGTTTTGCGCTTTTGTCTCAAGTTTCAATGAATAGTGAGTTTAGTACAAATTATACTTCTGCAGTTGTAAATGGTGAATATATTTATATTGGAACTAAAGATTATGGCGTTTTAAAAACAGCAATAATGCCCACGTCATTATTTGAAGAAATTCACCCAATAGGACCACTTTTAAACAAACCATTTTCAATTAAAGCGAAACCAAACAACCTTTGGGTAACGTTTGGAGATTATACTTACGACTTCAATCCTTATCCATTAAATAGTTATGGGGTTAGTCATTTAAAAAATGAAGATTGGATAAATACACCATACAGTGACGTTTTAACAGCTAAATGTCTAAACACTATATCTATAAATCCTAGCAATATTAATCAAGTATTTATCAGTTCTTTTTTTAGTGGTTTGTTGGAAGTTAATGAAGAAGTTCCAACGGTTTTGTATAATCAAACAAATAGTGGTTTAGAATCTTTAGTTCTACCTACCGACCCAAATTATATAGATATTAGAGTTGGCCCATCAGCTTTTGATAACAATGGATTGTTATGGACAGTGTCCAGTTTGGTTGATAAACCTTTGAAATCTTATGATCCTAGTAATGGACAATGGAAATCCTATACTTTAACGGGCGTTATTTCTGATGGTTTTGATGATAATGGTTATGGAGAACTAGTAATTGGGGATGATAACACCAAATGGGGGGGAAGTTTTTCGCACGGTGTTATTGGGTTTAATGAAAGCAATGGAAATCCTCAAATAAAAAGCATAAATGGGGAAGATAAAAATATGCCTAATAATCATGTAACAGCTTTGGCTATAGATAAAAGAAATCAGCTATGGATTGGTACACAAAAAGGATTGAGAGTTTTATATAATACGTCTGGTGTTTTTAATGATGAAAATGTAAAAGCTGAAGAAGTCATAATACTTGAAGACGGAATCGCCAAAGAACTTCTTTATCAGCAGTATGTTTCTGCCATTGAAGTAGATGGTTCAAACAACAAATGGATTGGAACGGTAGGTTCTGGCGTTTTTTATGTTTCGTCAGACGGACAAAAAACCATTTATCATTTTACAAAAACAAATTCACCATTACCTTCTGATAATATTGTAGATATTTCTATTGATGATACTTCTGGGGTTGTTTACATGGCAACCGATAATGGTCTGGTATCTTTTCTCTCAGGAAGTTCTGGCCCGCAAGAAGATTTATTAAGTGCTTATATGTATCCAAACCCTGTAAGGCCAAATTTTAATATTGTTGAAGAAAAGGTAAAAATTAAAGACATTTCGGAAAATGTTAATATTAAAATTACAGATATTGAGGGAAATTTGGTTGCCGAAGCACAATCAAGAACCAATTTGCGATACAGAGGCTATAACCTTGAGATAGATGGAGGTACAGCTTATTGGAATGGCAAAAATCTTGCTAATAATGTGGTAGCATCTGGAGTTTATTTGGTCATGCTTTCAGATTTAGATACTTTTGAAACAAGGGTTTTAAAGTTAATGGTAGTCAGATAATGGTTGTTACCACCAATGCAATAGTACTTTCAAAAATAAGATACCGTGATAACGATTTAATTGTAAAGTGTTACACAAAGCAATTTGGAGTCTTAAGTTTTTTGTTACGAGGTGTTTTAAAAAGTAAAAAAGGGCTCACTAAAACAGCATATTTTCAGTTGCTTTCACAGTTACAATTGGTTATTGATTACAATCCGAACAGGTCTTTACACACTATAAAAGAATCTAGAATAAATCATTTATACAGTAGCTTACATTCCAATATTCTAAAAAGCTCTATTGTTATGTTTTTATCTGAAGTGCTTACCAATACCTTAAAAGAAGAAGAACAAAACGAAACACTTTTTAGCTATTTAGAAACCACACTGCTTTGGTTAGATTCAAATTCCGAATGTTCTAACTTTCATTTGCTATTTGTACTTAACCTAACAAAATACTTAGGTTTTTATCCAGAAAGAATTCATTTGGAACATGATTATTTCAATTTACAGGATGGAAAATTTGAATCTAATCTTCAAGGAATTTATGCCATTTCAGGAGAAAATATAATATTATTAAAACAGTTTTTAGGCATTAAATTTGATGAATTATCTAACATAAAAATATCATCAAAACAGAGGCAATCATTCTTAAATGTTTTGTTACTTTACTATGAATTGCATATGGGTGATTTTAAAAAACTAAAGTCATTACAAGTATTAAATCAAGTTTTTAGTTAATGAAATTAAATTACTTTCTTTTTTTTATTACAATAACACTAAATGCACAACAGGTTAAAGTGCTTAACGTAATTACAGATGAACCCATTTATGGGGTTGCAATTTATAATGCTGATAAAACAAAAAGCACCATTACTAATTTACGCGGAGAAGCCTTTTTAGATGAGTTTTCTTCTAATGAAATTATTTATTTTCAACATGTAGTTTATTTAGTTAAAAAACTTGAAAAATCCCAAATAGAAAAAACAAATGTTGTTTACCTAGATATTCAAACACAAGATCTGAATGAAATTGTTGTTTCTGCATCTAATTTTGAACAAAATAAAAAAGATATTCCACAAAAAATTGCAAGTATTAATTCAAATAATATACAGTTTGTAAACCCTCAAACCAGTGCAGATTTGCTTGAAAACGTAGGTCAAGTTTATATACAAAAAAGCCAGTTTGGTGGCGGAAGTCCAATGATTAGAGGCTTCTCAACAAACAGGTTGCTTATTACGGTAGATGGTGTACGTATGAATAACGCTATTTTTAGAGGCGGAAATTTACAAAATGTAATTTCTATCGATCCGTTTTCAGTGCAAAACACAGAGGTCACTTTAGGTTCAGGATCCATAATTTATGGTAGTGATGCCATTGGTGGTGTTATGAGTTTTTATACTCAAAAGCCAAAACTTTCATATACAGATTCTCTTCAAGTTAAATCCAATGCTATTGTAAGGTATGCAACAGCAAGCAATGAAAAAACGGGGCATTTAGATTTTAATATTGGTTCAAAAAGATGGGCGTTTTTAACCAATGTAAGCTATACTTCTTTTAATGACTTAAGAATGGGAAGTCATGGACCAAATGATTATCTAAGACCCAATTTTGTTGCCAGAATAAATAATGAAGATGTTATGGTACAGAACAGCAATCCTTTGGTACAAAGGCAATCTGGGTATAATCAATATAACATCATGCAAAAAGTAAGATTTGAACCGTATAATAGTTTAAGTTTTGATTTAGGCCTTTATTATACCACAACATCCAACATGCCGCGTTATGATAGATTGATACGTTACAAAGGCAATGATTTGCGTTCTGCAGAATGGTATTATGGTCCACAACAATGGTTTATGGCAAATGCTCAAATTACTAAATACAGTAGTCTTTCAAACTTATATGATAAAGTTAAATTAACTTTAGCGTATCAAAATTTTCAAGAAAGCAGAGTAGATAGAAACTTTCAATCTGATATAAGAAACATTCGTGATGAGGCTTTAGATGCTTACACATTTAATTTAGATTTAGAAAAAAGACTTAGTTCAAAAACACAGCTTTACTATGGTTTTGAATATGTTTTTAATAACGTGATGTCTCTTGGAGATGAAGAAAACATTGCCACAAATATGATAGAACCAACCGTATCAAGATATCCTAATGGAGCCAACTGGCAATCTGCCGCTGTGTATTCCAGTATAAAATATAAACCAAATACCAAGTTTGTGTTTCAATCTGGCTTACGCTTTAATCATATCATGTCCAAAGCAAATTTTAAAGAAAATAATGAGTATTTAAATTTACCGTTTGAATCTTCAAAAAACACTTCAGGAGCACTTACTGGAACTGCAGGGATACGTTGGTCACCAAACCCAATATTACAATGGAAACTAAATGCATCTTCAGCTTTTAGAGCACCTAATATTGATGATATAGGTAAGATATTTGACTCTGAACCTGGATCGGTTGTGGTTCCAAATGAAAACCTAAAACCAGAATATGCTTATGGTGGTGACTTGGGATTAAAACTTAATTTCAATGACACTTTTATTATTAATTTAAACACCTATTACACCTATTTAGACAATGCATTGGTTAGAAGAGATTATAATTTAAATGGATCTACAGAAATTATATATGATGGTGAATTAAGTAAAGTTCAAGCCATACAAAATGCCGCAAAAGCTTGGGTTTATGGATTTGAAGCAGGTTTAGAATTACGTTTCAGCAAACAAGTAAAACTTACTTCACAATATAATGTTATAGGCGGAACAGAAGAAGATGATAACGGAGCCGAAACAGCATTACGTCATGCAGCACCAAATTTTGGAAATGCACATTTAGTTTGGGATACAAATGCCTTTAAAATAGATGTGTTTACAAATTACAATAATGAATTATCTTACAATCAATTGGCCCCTTCTGAAATTGAAAAAGATTACATCTATGCATCTGATAAAAATGGAAATCCATATGCGCCATCTTGGGTTACTTTAAATTTAAGAACACAATATAAATTAACTAAAGATGCGACAATTACTGCTAGTTTAGAGAATATTACTGACCAACGTTATAAAACGTATTCGTCTGGTATTGCTGCTGCAGGCAGAAATTTTATTTTGGCGTTAAAATATAGTTTATAGAAACAAACTTTATATTCTTTTTAAAGTTTTTTTGGTAACAATTTGCCCGTTAGAAAGTTCAACCTTTGTAATATAGGTCGACTGACTTAAATTAGAAAGATTATATATTTCTGAAGAGTTAGATCCTTTTAATTGATAAAGCGTTCTTCCTAAAACATCAAAGATTTTAACCGTTTTAATAATTAAATTACTATTGGTTTTAAATTCAACACTCCCGTCATTAAGCTCAATAACCGTAAGCTTATTTGAATTTAGTTGAGCTTCTATGTCTAATAATGTTTCAGATTGAAAGACAATTTCAAAACGATCTCTAAACTCTCCAATTTCTGAAGTAAACGTATAATTTGATTCAGATAAATTATGAACAGTATTCATTAAATTATCTTTTAAATAAATGGCATTCGTATTAAAAAAGTCGCCTTTAAATTGGGCTATTGATAGGTTATATAATGTAGCCCCAGTAATAGCAGTATAAAATCCTAAAGGGATAACTTCACTAAGATTTAAACTGTTTGGATTTTTCCCTTGAATAACATATTTTGATTGATTATCTGATATTAAAGAATATAAAGCTGCTGCTGTTTTTGGAGTTAAATTTCTAGGAGCATCATAATACATCCCGTCAAAATCATTTGTAGCACCATTAACATAACCCACTAATATTTGATTAAACACCCCAATATCTGAGGTTAAATTTACCCACAATTTATTGTAATCTTCATTTGATTTTGAGTGTTTAGAATTGGATGCTTTAAAAAACTGGTTGTTATTTCCGGTTACCCGCATAGCATTATTAAATATAACTTCACCTGTTACGATGTCTCCATTAACAGCTAATGCCCCACCATAATTTGAATAGTTTACAAAAAACCCTTGACCAGAAGGAATAAACCGATTTGGTATTACCTTATCTCCTCCAGCTGTTCCATCAATACCATTTATCACAGCGTAATCTAGCTCAGAAAAATTTAAACCTTGGTTACCATTTGCCGTTGCAGAAGGTTGGGTATTTTGAGACCATAAATAAATTACACCTTCCAAAGCTCCATCAGGGTTTGAACTGAAATTATACACATTCAAATCAAAAAAATCATCAGCACTAATGGCAGAAGGATAAGGGTTTCCAATAAGGTTTGAGTTGTTGTCATTAAATTCTGAGTCATTTCTATAAACAGGGACTGTAATGATTCCATTGTTGAAAGGTCCATTAAATGTATATTCGATGCTACATGAAGTACCTGGACAACCAGGGGTGCTTCCAAAAATTATAGCATCATGTGTAGATGCATAACCAATGCCAGGTTTCATAACCGTAGCTCCATTTACCCATTGCCAATCATTTCCATCATCATCAATATTGTCTTGAAAACCAGGTATGCAATTATTATCATTATTTGATTCAGCACAATGATCTAAATAGTTTTGTGCATTAAAAATATAACGTCTGTTGGTTGTCGATTCAAATAAGCCATCAGCAATAGTTTCACCTTCAACAGGAGAACTCCAATATGTGTATTCGTACCAATTATTTGCTGGAGAGGCCGTGTTTTTATTAACCACTATTTTCGTTTTATCACTTAAAACAGCACCACCAACAACGCTATCATCATTATTTTGTACAAAAGAGCCTTTAGGTTGCACAATAATATTGCCATTAACGGTTAGATCATTTTCCACTTCTACAAAATTACCGTCTGCAATATTTAAAGTAAAACCGTTATTTACAGTTAAGCCACATGCGCTAAAATCACCATTTGATGTGGTATCATAATCGTCATTTAATGTAGCAATAGTTCCTATGGTTGGTGCGCCGTTAGACCATGTTGATCCATCCCAAGTGGTACTATAGACGTTGAGTCTCACCGCACTTGACGCTTTATAACAGGTTGCTGTATTTTCTCTAACTTGGCAATAATATTGGTAACCATTTAATCCTATTGTGCTAGAAATATCCAGCACATTTGTTGTTTCTCCACTGTAAGGGGAACTATTAGGTACTATTGTCCAACTTACATCTCCAGGTTTAGAATAATACCATTTATATGCTAGAGGATTATTCCCAACAAAACCTTCATCTGCTTCAACTGTTAATGTTGCAGTTAAATCGCAAGTTGATGAGGAAGCTATAGGTTGTGTAGTAATGGATGGTGGCGTTCCTGTTGAAAAATCGTAAACACTAATATCAGAATAGTCATTAGTCCCACAAGATGCTAAACCAGTTCCTATCCAATCTATAATATCCCAATCATTATCATCAAAAGGGTCAGAAAATGAAGTAGCCGTATTTTTTCGTTTGAAATCAAAACCTCTATCGCCTGAAACAGTTGTATGTAAAGTATCCATCCAATCTGAATCTCCAAAAACACCAAATTCATCAACAAGATTACCAGAATTTAATAATGCAATGTAATCATGTTTGTTCGCTTCTTTATTAATACCTCCAAGAGTTGTAGAATTAAAATTACTATATGAGCTATCGCCCCCTGGCTGTCCATCACAATTATAGCTTCCTGAATATCCGGTTGATATTACAAAGGTTTGTCCTGCCAGAATGGTTCCGCTTAAAGCTTGTGTTTTATATTTTCCGGTATCTAAAGGATCTGTATTGCCATTAATATAAATGTCAATGGAATAATTAGATAAGTCAATATCTCCATTACTAGGATTATACAACTCAATATATGATAGACCTCCATATGTTGCATCGGTGATTTCACTAATAAAAATCTCTGTTAGTGAAGAACCTCCTTCGCAACTACTTACTTGATTGTCAATTACCGTAAATGGGATAATACTTGTACAGGGCTGATCATCAATAATTTCTAGATTGCCAGTGACAGCTCCATTTGGAACAACAACCTCCATTTCGGTTGAAGAGATATGATTAACGGTAGCTGATAAACCATTAAATGAAGCTGAAGCAGAAGTCAAATTTGTTCCTGTTACAGTAACAATAGTTCCTTCTGGACCAGAACTTGGCGTGATGGTATTGCTTCCAGCTACACACAATCCGGTTCCTCTTATGTTAAATGTATATGGATTTTCATCAGAATCATTATTGTTGATTGTTATAATTGCATTTTTAACTCCAGGTGACAGTGGAACAAAAGTAATTTCCAATATAGTAGGGCTTCCATAAATTATGGGACTTATCGGATTTAGAGTAATTGAAAAGTCATTTGGATTTGTACCATTAATAGATATACTAGATATGGTCAAATCAAGACCACCTAAATTCTGAATTCTATATGATTTTGATTGTGAGGAACCAATGAATTGAGTTGAAAACAAGGTGTTGTTTGTTCCATTGGGGATATTGCTATTTGTATTGTCATCAGGTATATTAGGGAATGTCCCTAAATTGCCCTCAACATTTATTTCTACAACTGAAGGTAAACAACTAGGCAATAAAGAGTTTAAACCAGATGAACCACCATAAGCTACTTCCTGCCAGTTTGTTGCAGTATCTGAGTTATCTTGGGTTACATCTATAACATGTAAAGAACTGCCATTGCCATTGCCTCCGTCACTATTATTATAAGTTACAGTGTCTGATATAGCTCCATTAGATGCTTTTAATGTAATTGTACCACTAGTATTGCCCAAAGTTCCAGTTCCTAAACTATTTGAATAGTCAGCAGTAAAGGGACAATCGAAATTAAATTCTGGTCCACCTCCATCACCAAGATTTATAGTAACACATGAACCATTTGCAATGGTTGTACCACATGGAAATGTAAATCTAGGAGTTCCCTCAACACTAATAATATAATTACTAATATCTTGTGAGCTTCCCGATAAGTTACAAATCTCTATCCATTCATCATCGGTTCCTGAGGAATTATACATAATCTCGGTAATCACAACATTAGCCAAAGGAGGATCTGTAATGGTTAGAGTTCCACTATTAATTGTATTTAAAGTCCAAAAATTGCCAACATTATCAGAAGTTATTCCTCCATAACTATAATTACTTCCATTAAGCTGAAAGCGACTAGCGTAATAATAGATTCCTGCAGGCAATCCACATCCAATTTCTGCTACATATTGATCATTGGCTATTGGATTGCCAAAGTCGTTGGATTCATCAGACCCATAAGTTGCCTCTATCCATATCCATCCAGAAGTTTGCCAAGGTTCGTAATCTTCATTAATAGTATTGTAGCCAATCCAAGCTTGGATACCAGAGCCTTGTCCGGCACTATCTGTTATACCTGGTTCGTAGGCTTGGGCATAAATATTAAATGTACTTCCGGTGGTAATACTTGCTGTTTTCGGATAATCTAAATTGCAAAAATCAACTTGGTCGGCTTCAACCGTAAGTACTCCAGACACATAATTCGTACCATTCCAAAAATTACCTCCATTTAACATTGCAGGTGTTTTTCCACCATATGTGTAAGGACCTCCATTCAATTGAAATCTGCTCACATAGTAGTAAGCTCCAGAAGAAAGCAAAGAACCAATTTCGGCTTCATATTGGTCGTTATTTCCCTGTTGAGAATTGAATGTTGCATCAACCCAGGTCCAATCAGGAGAGATAAAATCTGCAATAGTAGAAGCGTCTGTTAAACTATAACCAATCCAAGCATTTAAGCCTATAGCTTGACCTACTGCTTCTGTAACACCAGGCTCATAAGCTTGTCCATAAACAATAAAATTCCCTCCATCTATAATAGTTCCGTTTTCTGGAAAATCTACACTACAAAAATCTACTTTGTCGGTTAACCCCATTGCGTAAATAGAAAAATCATCAATACCTAAGCCATCATCACTACTTGTTGCATTAAAATCATTCCATTTTAACCAGAATACTGAACCATCACCAATTGCTAAACCTGTTATTGTAAATGTCATAAAAGTTCTATTGGCTACCGTATTACCATCAAGCGCTCCAATCGTTCCTATAGTAGTTGGCGCTATAAAATCTAAATTGTCTTCATTTGTCCATGTACCAGTAGTTAATGAAGTTGCATTTGTACTATATTGAAAATCTAATCTATCAACTCTTCCTGTTGCACCTAGTCTCCATTGTTCACCTGTAAAAGAAATAGTTAACTCTGAGACAAAAGAACCAGTATTATTTGTAAAACTAACACCAATGGTTGGAATCAAAGATCCTGATAGTAAACCACCAAAACTTCTGTCACTACTTGAAGGTGACCCAAAGCTATATGTATCACCATCTGCTCCACTACCTGTTCCTGCTGTATAAGTAGTGTTAGAATTTGTACCTGATTCTGAAAAACTCCATCCAACAGGTAAAGTGTTGGAAGTTCCTGTATTTGCTAACGTATTAAAATTTTGTGTGTAAGTGTTGCCGGCACCTAACCCAGTAATATTAATCTGCCCAAACCCAAAATTTATAACTCCTAAAAGAGTAACTAAAAAACATAATATTTTTATTGAAGTAATTTTTTTATTCATAAGTTAAATCCAAACTTTGGGGTTAAACTATTATTCTTATTGTTTCAATTGTTATTTTTGGGTCTATGCAAACCAAAAAAACATATACGGTACAAGAAGCTACTAAAAAATTAGAGCATTTTTGTGCATACCAAGAACGATGTCATCAAGAAGTTAGACAAAAGCTTAAGCAAATGCATATGATTCCTGAGGCAATTGACGTAATTATTGTACACCTCTTGAAACATAACTTTCTAAATGAAGAACGTTTTGCCAAAGCATTTGTAAGGGGTAAGTTTAAATATAAATATTGGGGTAAAGCGCGTCTTTCTTTTGAACTGAAAAGTAAAGATATAAACAAAATCAACATAAACAACGCACTTTCAGAAATTTCTGATGATGAATACATTAGGGTTTTGAATGAGTTAGCCGAGAAAGTGATTTTTTCTATTAAAGAACCTAATGTATTAAAGAAAAAGAAGAAGTTTGTTGATTACTTTTTATACCGCGGATGGGAATCACATTTGGTGTACGATAAAGCCAATGAGCTTATTAAATAAAGTGCTATTGTTCTATACACTAATTCCGTTTCTTTTATGGGTTCGTATAATAGCTTGGTTGTTTTTCCAATCAATCCATTGTTGCCCTTGAAGTCTTCTCATAGCATTATCAAAATTGCGCATGATCAATAAATTATAAACGGCCCTGCTAAAATTTATCGGATTTCTGGCAATAGCTCGCAAACTCATTGAAAATCCCGGTGTTATATAACGCATGTAATGCCAATAACCTTCTGGCATATATAATACTTCTCCATGATTAAGTTCGGTTTTATAACCTTCTGCTTTGGCTAATAAAGGCCATTTTTCAAAATCAGGATTAGTAAAATCAATATCTTCTCTGGTAATTAAAGAATGTGGCACTTTATATAAATAATCATTTTGTTTTTGGTCGAACAAAATAATTTGTTTGGTGCCCTCAAAATGAAAATGAAAAATATTTGCTAAATCAATATCATAATGCATAAAAGTATATGAATCCTGACCACCGAAAAATAACATGGGTATGTCTTTCATAAGGCGTATTCCAAAATCGGGAAATGTAAAATCTTTTTGAAGTTCAGGGATTTCCTTTAATGCATTCCATAAAAAAATACGATATCTGGTAGGTTCGCGTTTAAGCAAATCTATATAATCGCTCATTTTCATTTTAGCATGAGGCTCATTAAAACCGTCTTTATAGTCAACAGGTCTATCGTCATATAATGGAACGGTGATATGACCTGCAACGGCTTTCATATACTCTAAATTCCATTTCTTGTAAGCAGGCCAGTCTTCAATTTGCTGTTCAATAACCACAGGTTTTTGTGGCTTAAAGTAATGCTCAATAAAAGTTTTTTTATCAAGTTTTTTTACTCTAGGAATATCTTGCAGGTTCAATGCCATTAACTCAGTTTTGGTATTTCAAAGTTAAGAAAACGTTATTAAATTTGGAATAGTATTTGGGCATTCCTTTTCAAGTCGCGCTTTTCACTAAATCTTTTTTAATTTCTGATAGCCTTATGCTAATATCAAAAATTTAAAAAGGATACCCGTTGCAATCGATAATGCAAAATTTATTAATCAAAAGCACTTTATTTAATACCAAAAAAAGTATCAAAAAGGGGAAAGAATTTTTCAGGTTCTTCTAAATAAGGATTGTGCCCACTTTGTTCAAACATCACAAATTGTGCTTGCGACATAAAGGTTTTATATTGAATATTAAATTCTGGTGTTGATACACCATCATATCTGCCAGCAACAATTAAGGTTTTAGCTTTTACATTTTTTAATTGTTGTCTGTAGTCTTGGTTAATCATACTGCCACTAACATCAAAATCGCCATCTCTTCCAATAATGGTCGTGTAAACATCATTGTTCCAAACGCGATAAGGTTCTTTAGGCGAATTTCCTATGATTGAGGTATTGTGATAATATACATATTTTGTTGGAATGTTTGCATATAATGATTTTAAAGGCTC
Source organism: Gaetbulibacter sp. M235 (assembly GCF_043876835.1). Lineage (NCBI taxonomy): Bacteria > Pseudomonadati > Bacteroidota > Flavobacteriia > Flavobacteriales > Flavobacteriaceae > Gaetbulibacter > Gaetbulibacter sp. M235. Next base: position 303,937 of record NZ_JBAWJZ010000001.1, on the reverse strand, counting down.
TTGACTAGACACGTAACCTAAAGCTCTTAAAGAATCAACTTGTTTCCATTTTTCGGGGAAATGTGTTTTTGCATAATGGTTATAACTATCGCAATTGGCTTGCCACATTTCACCACTATGAAAACCACTAATCAGCAATAACTTGTCTAAATGTTCTGGATATTTTATAGCATAGGCCTGAGCAGGAACTGTACCGTAAGAATGCCCTACAACAGATATTTTATCGAATTTTAATATGATTCGAAGTTTTTCAATAAGGTCTGTATCGTTTTCAACTGAATACTCAGATTTGTCTTTGGCATCATCACTTTTTCCTCTTCCTAAAAAATCAAAAAAAACAACCGTGTTGGTTTTGTAATATTGGCCAAAATTAGCTTGCATATAATCATGTGAATTGCCAGGGCCACCAGGCAAAAAGAAAATAGGATCGCCACTTCCTTTCACTTCTACATTAATTTTGTAGCCATCTATTTCATAAAATTTAGATTCAAATTTGCTGAAAATATCTGGATCTATTTGTGAAAAGGCACTAGATGATATAAAAAATAAGGCTAAATAAATTGCTGAAATAACGAGTTTCATATGAGAAGAGTTTTTGTAAATATACTTATTTTGATAGTAACTCAGTTACGGTATTTCCACACAAAATAGATATTAATATTTAATCAATTGTCTTCCTAATTCGGCTAAAAAAGGGAATCCAACAGTATCATATTCATATGTATTGTCATTGAAAATCTGATTTTTATTTACATGAATCGTTGCTGTTATAATGTATTCCTTCTTAGTTTTTTCGTTAATTATATAAGCACAATCGGTTAAGTAACCATAGGCATCGCCTACTTTATTATATATTTTTATATGTTTTGGAAGTGGTTGCTTTGAATCGCCAAACACTAAAAACTTGACATAGCTTTCATAATATTCATCTGATGTGTAACCAGCTTCTTGTGGCAATATATTCATGGTTTTTATTAAAAAAGCTCTATCATCTGCTGATAAGTGAAATTGCTTTTCATACGGAAATAAATCAGGAAACATAAGCTGTTTCATTATTTGGTGCAGGGATGTTATTGGCAAATAATTTTTTAGAGAAAAATCCATAGGATTATTGACTAAACTATCATTTATCATATAACCTTTTCCTTTTAAAGTATTATGTAATTGTAAGGGATCAATGGGTTTGTTAACTATAGAGTCTGTTTTTAAAATAATGGTGTCATTACCATAAAAAATCAAAGATTTTGTAGTGGTTACATCAGAATTTGGAACCGATAATCTGTGTGAAATTCTGGCATTTATACCTTTTTCTAAAAGTTTTGAATTGATATAGTCTTTTCCTAAATATTCAAATAATCTGTTATATGCTTCATTATCACTTACTGCAAATATTTTTTTAATTTCATCAGAAATGGTTGTTTTAATACTATCGCCCTCAACATTAAAAAGTGTGTTTATGTTAATTAATGGATCGGTATTCATTTTTTCCAAAGCCAGAATAGCAATAGGAAATTTTACAGTGCTTGCAGGATAAAAATAATTGCTATCATTTACTTGATAGCTGTAATCTTTAAAGGAAGCGGAGTCACCAATTCTTTCTATTTCAGTAAACAGAATCTGTACTTCATGATTTTGAATGTGGTCAACAACGGTTTTAATTTTTGGGTTACTTGAAGAAAGTACTTCTAAAATAGGGTCTTCATTTTTATGGGCACAACTTAAGGTAAAAAGAAACGTTATTAAAACAAGAAATTTCATGGAAATTAGGTTCAATGTGTTTATGGAAAAATTGACTCTGATAAATTTAAATAAAAGAACCACCTTTTTGGTGGTTCTTTTATTTAATTAAGCATCTTTTGAGTCATCTGTTTTATCAGAAGATGGTTTTTCTTTGTCTGGAGTATTTTTTTCTCCAACAGTTTTACCCTTTAAATACTCTGGCAATTCCATACCAGCCATATTAAACATATCCTGTAAAGGAGGAACAGATTGGTACATGCCAGAAAGGAAATTAGCTGTTGAAGATTTTCCGTCTTTTCCAGCGCCATTTTCCCAAACAGTTATTTTATCAATTTTAATATTTTTAATAGCTTCAGCTTGTGTTTTAACTAATTCTGGTAATTTATCGGCAATTAACAACAGAACAGCATCTTTAGAATTATTACCAGCCGCTTTAACTATTTGCTCTAAACCAGCGGCTTGTTTGGTTAATACTTCATACAGACCTTGAGCTTCAGCTTGTGCTTTGAAAAGAATAGCATCTGCTTCTCCTTTTGCGCGTCTTCGAATACGTTCTGCTTCAGCTTCAGCATCAATTTCAACTTTCCTTTTATCAATTTCTGCAGGAACAATAATATCGGCCATTTGAGATGAGCGTTCTCTTTCAGCTCTAGCTGTTTCTGCTTCTTTTTCAGCAGCATAGGATTCTTCAAGCGCTTTTGCAGACTGAACTTTTTCTGCAGCTATGGCAACACGTTCAGCTTCAGCTTCTCTTTGTCGACGTAAAGAATCAGAATTTGCAACGGCAATTTTTGCGGTGTTTTCACCTTCAACAGCTTGTGCATTAGCTGCAGCAACTTGAGTTCTTTGATCTTGCACAGCATTAGCTTCACCAATTGATCCATCTCTATTTTTTTCTGCAACCGATTTACGAGCGGCATTTATAGCATGAGCAGCAGCTTCTTTTCCTAAAGCTTCTATATATCCTGATTCATCAACAATATCAGTAATGTTTACGTTGATGAGTTTTAAACCTACTTTTTTAAGTTCAGATTCTACACTTTGTGAAATATTAGTTAGGAATTTATCTCTATCTGAATTGATTTCTTCAATGTCCATAGAAGCAACCACTAAACGTAATTGACCAAAAATGATTTCTTTAGCTAATTCTTGAACGTCTTGTAAGCCTAAACCAAGTAAGCGTTCTGCAGCATTTTGCATTATACCTGGTTCTGTTGAAACCCCAATAGTAAAACGTGAAGGCACATTTACACGAATGTTTTGTCTACTTAAAGCACTAATTAAGTTAACTTCAATAGACATTGGTGTTAAATCTAAAAATTCATAATCTTGAAAAACAGGAATTATAAATGCAGCTCCACCATGAATACATTTAGCTGATTGACCTCCACCAACTTTTCCATAAACTACTAATATTCGGTCAGAAGGGCATCTTTTATATCTTCTTACAAGTATGATTAAAAATAAAAAGATAAAAAGAACAGCAAAAATTACTGTCATGGGTAATCCGAATTCAAAAGCTTGAAATAAAACAGGCATAGGTTATTTATTTAGTAGTTCAACAATTAATATTCCGTTTTCAGTAACGTTTTTTACTTTAATAACTGAACCTGATTTCAAATCGGTTTCAGAATCAGTTAGTGCTTCAAGCTCACGTAATGCTCCTTGAACTCTCACATGAGCTTTCCCTATTTTTGAGCGTTTAGCGCCAATGGTTAAATAAACTTCTCCAACAGCATTTATGGCATTTTTAAAATCTAAAGTTCCACTATCATTTAATTTTCTCATATAGTAAAACATAGCGGCCATAATTGTCATCATTATTAAACCACAAACAACAGAAATAATAATTGTAATAGGTTGAGAAAGTTGTGCATCAATACATGCAATGCCACTCCAACCGAATATTGTAAAAAATCCAACTAGGTTTTTAAAAGTGATAAACTGAAAGCCAACTCCTGTATCTGCATCAATTTCTGAATCGGTACTAAGATCATCTGAATCACTTCCAGCAAAGGTTAAAATCATTGAGATAATAAAAATCAATGATCCAATTATTGCTATACTCCAATATATTTTTGGGAATAATGCTAAGTTTGAAAACCACTCTGCCATAATAAAAGTTCTTTTAATAACTATTGTAAGATAAAACTTTAAAAACAGTTATACAATACTTAAAATATAATTTTATTATAGGTGTTATAAACCAATTTTTTGTTACATAAAACGGATATTATTTAAAATTATAAGTTAGTCCAAACAATAAATTACCTTTTGGCATAGGCACTAAATTGGTTTCAGTATATTCCGTATTAAAAATATTATTGGCTATTACTGAAATTTCAAAAGCTTTAAGATTTAAGTTTAGGCTTGCATCAACTACCGAGGAACTGTCTCCACTTGTTCTTTCGGCATATTTGTAAACAATACTTTGCGACACATTTTTAATAAAACTTGTGCTTAGTTTTGAGGTTACATGATGTTTTAGAGAGTTGATGGAATACCTTGAAAAGTTTACATTTATGCTTTTAATGTCATCTTCCAAAAAGGTGTACGACATGTTCAATGATTGATTGAGTTTCCCTAATTTAAAATTATAATTACTATTTAATTCTAGGCCTTTAGTATTTAATTCTACTATGTTAGTGGCTTGCCAACGGTCTTCTGTATTTTCTTTAACATAATCAATAAGTTTCTTGGCGTCTCTATTAAAAACAGCCAATGAAGCATTAAAATTTTTGGTAATGTATTTCAGTCCAAGTTCTTCGGCGATAGCTTCTTCAGGATCTAAATTTTCATCTCCAATGGAGGTTGGATCACTATAATACAAATCTGTATATGTTGGTATTCTGTATGTATAACCAATATTTCCGTAAATTTTTAAGGTGTTATTTAATTTATAACCTATATCAATGCCAGGAAAAGCATGAAATTTAAAATCTGAAAAATAGTTGACAGCAATGCCTGGTGTAATATCTAATTTTTCATCAGCAAGTTTAAATAAATGCTCTAAAAACAGGGTAGTCATAAAACGGTTTCGTTGGCCTAAATTGTTGCTTGATAAATATACTTTTGCTACATCAACACCAAATCCGGTAACTCCTAAACTAGAATTATATTCGGCATTAAATTCAGCACCAACCTTATTGGTTTGATGCAAATTCCTGTAAATGGAAGGGTCCTGACGCACGTAAATATATTCGTCTTGATTGCGTCTCCAATATAAACGTGGTTTTAAAGTGAGTTTTTCATTTTTAATTTCTGTTGAAACACCTATCAAACTTGTTTGAGTTTCCTCATATTGATTTATAGCACTTGGACTTGCATAAAAACCATTGGCTCCAAATTTACGCTCAGAAAATGAGGTAATCATTTCAATAGGTAACGCGTTTTTATTAAAAGTACTTTTTATAAAATAATTCTGATTGTCGTAATCGGTATTATATCTGTATCCGTCAGAAATATTTCTTGAAACATGAACCAGATGAGATGAATTTTCTAAAGAACTTGCTACTGTTACCGATGCATTTTTTTGCCCAAATGAACCGGCTCGTACACCTAAAGACACTAAGTTATCTTGACTTTTTTTAGTAACAATATTAATAGCACCGGTAAAAGCATTTTGTCCAAAAACTCTGGCTGCCGGACCTTTTATAATTTCGATACGTTCAATAACTTCAATAGGTAAAGCCATATTCATGGTATGGTGACCGGTTTGAGCATCGTCAACTTTAATGCCATCAATAAGTAAAAGTGTTTGGTCAAAACTACCACCACGAATGTATAAATCGGCTTGCATGCCAGCTGTTCCACGTCGTCTTATATCAACACCAGCAAACTGTTGTAATAAATCGGCAACATTTGTTGCGGCACTTTGTTTAATATCTTCAGAAGAAATAATGGTTATGGTTCTGGAGTTTTGAGAAAAAGGTAAATCAATTCTACTTGAAGTAATAATAATCTCTTTTAACTGTTGCTCTTGTAAAGTGTCTTGTTGTTTAACTTGTTCGTTTTGAGCATTTACAATTATAGAAACCAATATAGATAAAGCTAAAAAATAGTTGTTTTTCATAATAAGTAATTGAAAGTATTTTTGCGTTGTAAAATTCGTAACTTTCTGGACTAGTTAAGTAGTCCAGTTTTAAAATTATGAATAGTCCGGTTGATGAGCTTTTAAAGCAATTGATTTATCTTGAAAAATCGAATTCTACAGCGGTTTATATTCAAGCTGCGCAACAAATTATTAACGCTATTCAACGTGGCTACTTAATAGAAGGCACTTGGTTACCAGGCACTCGTACTTTTAGTCAATTATTTAATATCAATAGAAACACTGTTGTTGCTATTTACAATGAATTGGCTTCACAAGGTTGGGTTGAAATTATACCCAATAAAGGGACTTGTGTTTTGGTTCCAGAACAAAAAACAGCCGCGATTAAAGCTACTTCGCAACGAATTGACCAAGTGTACGAATATTCTAGGACAACAGGTTTTTCTTTTCAACCGTCTTTAAATTTGGCTCCTACACACGAGCATAATCAAAACAAATATAGTATTAATGATGGACAACCAGATTTAAGATTACACCCGACACATCAATTTTCGAAATGGTATAGTGCTTCCATGAAGCGAAAATCGTTAATTTCAAAATGGAATCAATCTGCGCTATCTTCTTATTCTGTTTTCGAAACCCAATTATGTAATTATTTGAATGCCACTCGTGGATTTCATATTAAGCCTCATAACTTAATGAGTACTAGAAGTACGGAAATGAGTCTTTATATCGTTTCCCAATTATTATTAAAACCTAACGATATTGTTTTAGTTGGCAATTTAAGCAACTATGCCGCCAATATGATTTTTCAACAATCGGGTGCAATCATTAAAACAATTCCAATAGATGATGATGGTATAGATATAGAATACATTAGGAAGCATTTCACAAAACATTCCATCCGTTGTATTTATGTGTGTGCTCATCGTCATTATCCAACTACTAAAACACTTAGTGCTGAACGGCGTTTACAACTAATGCAACTCGCTAAAGATTACCAGTTTGCAATTATTGAAGACGATTATGATTACGACTTTCAGTTTGATGGTTCTGCCATGTTGCCTATGGCAAGCTCAGACGCCAATGGTGTTATCATTTATTTAGGTAAGCTGGGTCAGTCGTTATTTCCAAGTTTTCAAACAGGATTTGTAATAGCACCAGAGAATTTAATTTCAGAAGCTAAAAACTATTTAAAACTATTGGACAGGCAAGGCGATTTAATTCAAGAACAAATGCTTTCAGAGCTTATTTATGAAGGAGAGATGCATCGATTAATTAAGAAAAATATAATAGTCTATAAACAACGGCGTGATTTTCTGTGTAAATGCCTTTCTGAAAATTTTAAGAAACATGTGTTTTGGGAGAAACCTTCTGGAGGTTTAGCGCTATGGTTGCGTTTTGAACCAAAAATATCCTTAGTCAAGCTAGCTGAACAAGCACAGAGAAATGATTTATTTCTTCCAAAAACAATTCTTTACCAAGACAAAAACACCTGTTCTATTCGTTTTGGATTTGGAGATTTGAACGAAGAAGAAATTGAAATTATAGTCAAGAAACTAAAAATGGCCTATGATTCAGTCTTAAATAGTTAAAATATTTTTGTTGAAAGGATAAGCTATTTTTGAACAACCTGAAGAATAGAAATTCATAGAAAGTAGTATCTTAGACACTTATTTTTTATTTATGAAAAGCTTCTTTTTATTTCTGCTAGTTGTGTGTATTAGCTTTACCGCAACCTCTCAAGTATCTTCTACTTATACCATTTCATTTGAAAACGCAGTGCATCATGAAGCTTTTGTTGAAGCCACATTTACAAATATTAAAACAAATGAGGTAGAATTTAGAATGAGCAGGACATCACCTGGGCGTTATGCCTTGCATGAGTTTATGAAAAATGTATATGCCGTAAAAGTTACAGACAGTAAAGGAAAAACTTTAGAGTTTTCCAGACCAGACCCATATTCATGGAAAGTAAAAGATCATGATGGCACTATTAAAGTGAGTTATATTTTGTTTGCAAACAGAGGCGGAGGTACCTATTCGCAAATTGACGAAACGCATGCGCATCTTAATATTCCTGCAACATTTATGTATGTACCAAGTTTAGAAAATGATGGTTTTGAAGTTACCTTTAACCCACGCGAAGATTTAAAATGGAAAGTAGCCACACAGCTAAAACCTATTTCAGGAAATACTTACTATGCCAAAAATCTTCAATATTTTATGGATAGCCCAACAGAAATAAGTAATTACAGTATGCGTTCTTTTGATGTAAAGGGGCAAACAATAAACTTTGTGTTGCACCATAACGGAACAGAAGAAGAATTGGATGCGTATTTTGAAAAAGTAAAAAAAATCGTGTTGCAGGAAGAAGCCATTTTTGGCGAGCTTCCCAAATATGATTATGGCACATATTCGTTTTTGGCTTGTTATGTCCCTAATGCATCAGGCGATGGTATGGAACACCGTAATTCAACCATAGTTACTTCAACTACCAGTTTAGCAAACGGCGGAATGGATAACAATATAGGTACTGTTGCTCATGAGTTTTTTCATTGCTGGAATGTAGAACGTATCCGCCCTAAAGCACTGGAACCTTTTAATTTTGAAAAAGCCAATATGAGCGGAGAATTGTGGTTTGCCGAAGGGTTTACAAGTTACTTTGATGATTTGGCTTTATGTAGAGTAGGATTAATCAGTCATGAAGCTTATGTTGATGGATTGATAGGAACCTTTAATTATGTTTGGAATTCTCCAGGAAGACAATTTTTTAATCCTATTGAAATGAGTTATCAAGCACCATTTGTTGATGCGGCACGTTCTGTTGATCCAGTAAATAGAAATAATACGTTTATTTCTTACTATTCATACGGAAGCGCACTCGGTTTGGCTTTAGATTTATCTTTAAGAGAAAAAGGTTTAAACTTAGATGATTTCATGAAATTAATGTGGACTGGCTTTGGAAAACAAGAAATACCATACACCGTCGAAGACATATACAATACGTTAAAGGCTTATGCAGGAGCAGATTTTGGAAATTATTTTTTCAACCATTATATCTATAAAAGCGAGATGCCAGATATGAAGCGTTTATTAAGTAATGTTGGCGTGTCTTTAACCCAAAACACTAGTAACATATCTTTTGGCGCAACTATCAGCAATGGCATTATTATAGAAAATGCTATGATGGGGTCATCTGCATATAAGGCTGGTTTAGAGAATGGTGATAAAATTGTTAAAGTCGGTGATTTACTAATAAGTGATTCCGTAGATGTTAATTCTATATTAAGAACTTACAAGCCAAATGATGAGGTCAATATTGTTTATGAACGTTTGGGTATCATAAGAAAAACTACCGCAACATTACAACCAAGCCAAACTTATAACCTTAGTTTATTTGAAGCTAATAACATGGCGTTAAGCTCTGACCAAAAAACCAATAGAGAGTCTTGGCTACAGCCTAAATAAATTTACCTTCTGTTTTGCATTAAAAAATGTATTTTTGAAATATTATAAATAGTCTATCATCATGAAAACTGCATCACTTCTTTTATTGTTTTTTATAACAAGCATTGGCTTTGCTCAAAATAATCATATTGTAAAAACAGATGATGGAAGACGTGTTTTACTTAAAGCCGATTTTACTTGGGAATATATAGATTTAGAAAAACCAGTTCCAGATAAAAGATGTCATGTAGCACAGGATTTTAAGGAACCTGTTTTAGATAACAACATCCAAATACAATTAAAAAAAGGACGAGCTACCATTGACCATATAAAGCAGAAAGTTGCCAAAGATTATAAATGTGATGTAGATGATGTTTTATTGCTTTCTGCTTCAGAAGAAAAAGAAAGAGGAACCTATAATTTTTGTGCTAATGGTACTAATATTACTTATAAGCGCAATGGCTTTACCATTATAAAAAGTAGAAAGCTTTTTTAACCTAGTTACACCTCAAACGATTACCATTTTAAGCAACCATGCATTCTTAAGCAAACTTTAAGAATCCCTTCATTAGTTTTAAATGATTCTTAAATGATATTTGTTAAATTAAAAATTTAACAGATTATGACTGCAACACATCTTCACGCCATGATTATCCATTTCCCTATTGCGTTATTAATGGTAGGGTTTCTTTCAGAAATAATTGGGTTATTTACCAAGAAAGACTTTTTTAAAACGGCTGCATTTTATTTGCTTATTTTGGGCACTTTAGGGGTAGTTACTGCGTATCTAACTGGCAGTTATGCTGGTGAAGGTATTGAAGAAGGGCCATTATTAGAGCCAATGAATTTACATGAGCAAGCTGCTTTTTTCACACTTTGGGGTTCAATTATTATTGTACTATTTAAGAGTGCCGTTTTCTATTTTAAATCCCATAATCCTTGGGTAAAACTTATTGGTTTTCTATTGTATATGCTGCTAGTTATTACTGTTGCCAGAACAGGATATTTAGGAGGACAATTAGTATTCAGTCATGGAGCTGGTGTTGAACTAGCATTACCTGATTTTAATAATTAAACAAGCAAACGTGAATTTCTATCAGTATCTTTGATTAAAGGTTAATAATAATAAAAAAATGAGAATTTTAATTGTTGATGATGAAATATCTATAGCAAATTTTATTAGTGACGGACTAAAAGAAGAAGGGTTTGCTGTTGATGTAGCTACTAATGGGAAAAAAGGATTAGAACTAGCATTGGATAATCTTTATGCGTATGATGTCATCTTGCTAGATTGGATGTTACCTGGACTTAGCGGCATAGAAATTTGCAGACATATAAGAAAGGTTAACCAACAAATCCCAATAATTATTTTATCTGCAAAAGATACTGTTGATGATGCCGTTTTTGGCTTAGATACAGGCGCAAATGACTACATAAGAAAACCATTTTCTTTTGAAGAACTACTTGCGCGCATCCGTGTTCTTATGCGTAAGAATGAAGCAGAACCAATTATTTTTAGTGCTGGAGATATAGAAATGAATGTTGAAAAGCACATAGTTACTAAAAAAGGAATCCCCATTGAATTCACCCAAAAGGAATTTGCATTATTAGAGTTTTTTTTGCGTAACAAGGGTAAAGTTTGCCGACGAACAAATATTATTGAAAAGGTATGGGATATTCATTTTGATTATAACAATTCCATTATTGATGTATATATAAATGGATTGAGAAAAAAAATTGATGAACCAAACAAGCCATCTTTTATTGAAACAGTTCGAGGAATAGGATATAAAATTGAAGAGGATTAATATGGCTATGAAGTTTAAAAACCGAGTGTCACTTTTTAATACAATAGCCGCTGCTATTATTACAGTTTTGGTTTTTATTGTAATTTACTTTGTCGTTAACAAAACAGCCTATTCCCATTTAGACGATGATATTTTACTAGAAAAAGAGGAGGTTTTTAAATACATAAAAGGGTTTAAAGATGAAATAATTATTCATAAAATACCAGAATGGGACGAAGTTGAGCACAAGACAGTTGAGGTAAATCCTATATTTTTACAAATTGTTGATGCCCAAGGTACTGTTATTTTTCATTCTGAAAATTTATTAAATGATCAGTTTCTATTTAGTCCAAACAACCAACAAGAAGAATTTTATAATAGTGAACTTTCTGGTCAAAAAATACGATTAGGGCAATTTCCAATTAAAAATGAAAATGAAAAAATAATAGGACAACTCACCATAGCCGTTTCACAAAAAGAATTGTTTGTTATTTTAAATAACTTACTATTAGTTTTGCTAATTTCTTTTCCAATAATGCTTATTGTTCAATATGTTGCGTCTTCTTTTGCTGCATCAAAAGCTATTAGGCCAGTACATCAACTTATTAAAACAGCATCGGGTATAGGTGAGTCAAACATGAATACAAGATTAACGCTACCTACAAGAAAAGATGAATTGTATGAACTTGCAAACACCATTAATGAGTTGGTTATTCGCATTGAAAAAAGCATGAAGCAGCAAAAGCAATTTACAGGTGATGCTTCGCATGAAATTAGAACACCACTTGCAGCTATACGCGGTACTTTAGAAGTATTAATTAGAAAACAGCGTGATCCTGAATTCTATGAAGATAAAATCCGTGATATTATAAACCAAGTAGATAGAGTAGACAAGTTACTTGACCAACTTTTGCATTTGGCCAGAATTGAATCTGGAGTCATTTTCGCAAATAAAGAAAGCATACAACTTCTACCGCTAATAACACCATTAAATGAAAAATGGATTCATGTTGCCAATTTAAAGAATATAAAAATACACGTAGAAATACCAAATGAGGCTTTTGTTTTTGGTGACAAAATATTTTTAGAATTAATTCTTGATAACTTGGTAGCAAATGCCATTAAATATGGAAACTTTAGCGGTCATATTTTTATTATCTGGGATGCCACTTTAAAAATGCTTTCTGTAAAAGATGATGGTATTGGTATTTCTGATGAAGACTTACCTAATATTTTTGATAATTTTTATAGAACTGATGAATCCAGAAGCTCGACAATACAAGGTAATGGTCTAGGACTTTCCATAGTTAAAAAACTAGCTGAATTACAACGTATTAAAATTACTGTAAAAAGCCAATTAGGAAAAGGGAGCATTTTTACATTACAGTTTACAATCTAATTTTTATTAAGTGAATCTTAAGAATAGTCAAAGGATTTTTAAATAATGATCAAAGTACATTTGGCTTATAAACAAAATCATATAATTCTTAAAATAAACAAAATGAAAAAATTAGTAATTATGCTTACCACTGTTGTCATAACAGGAGCTTTATTCAATTCTTGTAAAAACGAATCCAATAAAGAAAATACGCTACAAAAACCTGTTGCACAAGTTGAAGAAATGTCTGTTGTAGACGCTACGACTTCAACTATTAATAATATGCAAGCTGCATTTAAAGGAGAAACTACTGCCAGTGCTAAATATGAAGCTTACAGTAAAAGAGCTGAAGAAGAAGGGCATCATGAAATTGCAATGCTATTTCATGCAGCGTCATTGGCAGAAAATATTCACGCAAACAACCATAAAGTTGTTTTAGAAGAAGCTGGACAAACAGTTCCTGAAATTTCACCTGAGTTTACGGTAAAATCAACTAAAGAAAACCTGGAAGATGCCGTTACAGGTGAAAGTTATGAGTCAAATACCATGTACCCAGGATTTATGGTAACTGCCAAAGCTGCCAAAAATGAAATGGCTGGGATAAGTTTAAATTATGCCTATAGAACAGAGTTAAAGCATCTTGAAATGTATAAAGAAGCTTTAGCTGCTTTAGGTGACAATAATGATACATCTTTGCCATCGGTTTATTACATATGCCCAACATGTGGAAATACATATCAAACAACAACACCAAAAAGATGCGGCATCTCTATGACAAGTGCTGAAAAATTAATAAAAATAACTTCACTTAATTAAGAAGTTAGATTTGTTGGTTGGTTGATGAAAGTCCAGATATTTAACTGGGCTTTCGTTTTAAAAAAACACAAACACCTCAATTTAAAACAATAATTATGGACGCAACACATATTCATTTACTATTAACACATTTTCCAATTGTTGGAACCATCTATGGAATTATAATTCTCATATATGGTCTTTACTCAAAAAATGAATCCATAATAAAAGTATCATTAGGCACTTTTGTTGCCATGGCACTTTTAACAATTCCCGTTTTTCTTACAGGAGAAGGAGCTGCTGAAACTGTAGAAAATATCTCTGGAGTTTTAGAGAATACCATTGAAGAGCATGAAGAACTTGCCGAAAAGGCCATTTGGCTAATGGGCCTTCTAGGTGTATTATCCTTAATTAACTTATATGTAATTTTCAAAAAAGCACCATTTTCTAAAACAATCACAGTGCTAACGTTATTGGTTTCTTTAGCAACATTTGGGTTGTTTGCACAAGTTGGAAATTTAGGAGGTCAAATTAGACATTCTGAAATTAGAAATACAAATGCAACAATTCAAGGAGAAAACAATAATGCCAGTGAAACTAGAGCTAATGATGGCGATGACGATTAAAATTTATTAGTATCATTTTTATTCTTAAACAATGAAACAATCTATTTTTATTAAGCATGCTTTGCCATTTATTCAATGGTATGCTTTAATGATTTTCATAACGATTGTAATTGATTATTTGCTTCACAAATTTCAATTGGTTTTAAATGGAAGTTATCTTGGTTTTGGAGGAACTTTCTTTATTATGGTGTCATTTTTATATTCATTAAGAAAACGGAAAATAATAAAGTCTGGATCACCAAAAAGATTGTTGATGTTTCACGAATATCTTGCTTGGATAGGATCAATAATGCTTCTTGTACATGCAGGTATTCATTTCAATTCCCTTATACCTTGGCTTGCAATTTTAATGTTATTAATAACTGTTGCTAGTGGATTGGTAGCTAAATTTTTATTAAAAAAATCAAATGAAAATTTAAAACAAAAAAGACAGTTTATGATTGCTGAAGGAATTGATAAAGAAGATGTTGATAGGAAACTTTTTCTTGATTCAATTACTGTGGATTGGATGAAGAAGTGGAGGCTATTCCATATGCCTATAACACTGCTTTTAGTGATTTTTTCTTTAATTCATATTATAACAATTATAATATTTATCGTATGAAAAAGGCAATCTTTTTTGTGGTAATAATTGGAGCCATCACGATTACCTATTTTTATCCGAAGACTATGATTAATCCTGGACAATTGGTTGATGCACATCAAAATTTAAGTAATAATTGTACTGCTTGTCACCAACCTTTTGGAGGGATTTCTAATGATAAATGTATTGCTTGCCATACATTATCAGAAATTGGAAAAGAAACGTCAACATTAATGCTAACGGATTCAATTAATAACGGAAAGAAGGTTTTATTTCATCAAAATTTAACAAATCAAAATTGTATTGCTTGCCATACAGATCATAAAGGAATATTGCCAACAATAGCATTAAGTAAGTTTGAACATTCATTACTAAGAAAAGGCGTTGTAAATAAATGCATCAGTTGCCATGAAACTCCAATAAATGATCTCCATAAACAACTTTCAACAGATTGTATAAAGTGTCATAATACCAATGAATGGAAATTTACTGCAAGATTTAATCATGATATGATTATTGCCGCAGATAAAAATAATTGTATTTCTTGTCACCAATCTCCTAAAGACTCATTTCATGACATGTCAGGAACAAACTGTAATGAGTGTCATAGTAATAATAAATGGTTGCCTTCAACATTTAATCATACTTCCTATTTTGCGTTTGACAAACATCATAGCACTAATTGTAGCACGTGTCATGTAAATAATGATTTTAAAACATATACCTGTTATGGTTGTCATGAACATTCAGAAGCAAATATAAGAGGAGAGCATGTGGAAGAAGGTATACAGAACTTTCAGGATTGTGTTACGTGTCATAAAAGTGGTAACGAACATGACATTATAAGGCCTAATGGAATTAATAATAAATTAAAAGATAGAAGAACTATTAATAGTAAGGATAATGGGGAACATGATGATGACGATGATTAACCTATAATTATTCAGTTAGTATCTTTAACAGAGTATACCTGCGCGTATTTACTCATTGTGCATATTAAAAACATGTAACAAATGTGTGGAAATCTTGTATCTTTACTTTCATGTATGCCTTAGTAGATTGTAACAATTTTTATGCGTCTTGCGAACGCGTTTTTAACCCCAATTTACGCAATCAGCCTATTGCTATTTTGAGCAATAATGATGGCTGTGTCATTTCACGAAGTGATGAAGCTAAAGCAATTGGTTTGCCAATGGGAGCGCCTATTTTTAAATGGGAAGCGTTCTGCAAAGAAAAAAATATTCAGGTATTGTCTTCAAATTACCCATTATATGGTGATATGAGTAGCCGTGTGATGAAGATTTTAGAACAATTTACGCCAGATACAGAAGTGTATAGTATAGACGAAGCATTTTTGCAGTTTAAAGGATTTGAAAATTATAATTTTGAAGATTATGGTAATCAAATAAGAACGCGTATTTTAAAATGGACAGCTATTCCAACATGTGTTGGAATAGCGCCCACAAAAGCATTAAGTAAAGTAGCAAATAAAATTGCCAGAAAGTTTCCAGAGAAAACAAAAGGTGTTTATGTGATAGATACTGAAGAGAAACGTCTTAAAGCTTTAAAATGGATAAAAATTGAAGATGTTTGGGGCATTGGCCGAAGATTGAGCAAACGTTTAAAACTTAAAAATTGTCATACAGCTTTTGATTTTATACAACTTTCAGACGAATGGATTTTAAGAAATTTTTCTATTACTGAATGGAAATTAAAAAAAGATTTAGAAGGCATTCCTACGTTGAAATTAGATGAAATAAAAAATAAACATGCCATTGCTACTACGCGCAGTTTTGAGTATACGTTTTCCGATTTAGATAATATTAAGGAACGTATTTCAACCTTTGCAACAAGTTGCGCCGAAAAGCTAAGAAAGCAACAATCTAGTTGCCACATGATCATTGTTTTACTGAGTAGTGATAGACATAAGAAGGACTTAGAACAACATAAGGCAAGTGCTATTGAAACCTTGCCATATGCAACAAGTTCGTCGTTAATTATAAGTAAATGTGCTGTTCAGGCCGTGACTTCTATTTTCAAACCAGGAATAAAATATAAGCGTGCGGGAGTTATTGTAACGGGTATCGTGCCAACAAACAATCATCAACTGGATTTGTTTCTGCATGAAAACCCAAAGCACCAACCATTAATGCAGGTTATAGACAACTTAAACAGAAAGTATAAAGATTATAAAATAAAACTGGGAAACCAAGATTTAAAGCGTACCTGGAAAATGCGTCAGGAACGATTATCGCCAAGATACACTACAGATATTAACGATATTATAAAAATAAAATGTTAGTAAGAGAAAATTTAAGTTTAACGTTTTTCACTCCCGATTTATCACAAAATTCTGGAGCAATTTATTTTGAAACTGGCATTTCAGCTGGATTCCCATCACCTGCAGACGATTTTAAACAAGAACGGCTATCATTAGACGGCATTCTTGTTAAAAATAAACTCGCTACATTTTATGCACGCGTTAGTGGACAATCAATGATTGGTGCTGGATTAGATGATAATGATTTGTTGGTTATTGACAGAAGTTTAGAACCGGCACACAATAAAATAGCCGTTTGTTTTCTTGATGGAGAATTTACAGTAAAAAGATTAAAGGTACAAGCTGATGGCGTATGGTTACAACCTGAAAATCCTAATTATAAGCCTATTAAAATTACTGAAGAAAATAATTTTGTTATTTGGGGAATTGTGACTAACGTGATTAAAAAGGTATAGTTTGAATGCCAAACATTATTTATAAATCAGCAGAAACTGAAGAAGAGCTCCATCAAATTTTAGAGCTTCAAAGAGTTAATATATTTTCTGTAATATCTAAAGAAGAAAAACTAAGCCAAGGATTTGTTACGGTAGAGCATACTTTTGAAATTTTAAAAGCTATGAACGATTTATGCCCACATACCATTGCAAAAGATGGGGAAAGATAGTGGGTTATGCTTTAAGTATGGTAGAGGATTTTAAAGATGAGATTGGAGTTTTAAAACCCATGTTTGACAAAATTGATGATAATTTGCATTCAGATATTTCATATATCGTTATGGGTCAAATCTGTGTTGATAAAGCCTTTAGGAAACAAGGGATTTTCAGAGGACTCTATACATTTATGAAACAACAAATGCAGGGTAAATTTGATATGATAGTTACCGAAGTAGATAAATTAAATACTAGATCTACAGAAGCGCACTTTGCGGTTGGATTCAAAGCGCTTGCTTCATATAAATCTGATAATCAAGATTGGATTATTATATATCTGGATTTAAATTGATTGCATAAAAAAACGCGAAGCATTTGCTTCGCGTTTTTTGTTATTTTGAATATAAAGTTAATCTGCTAATACAATAACTTTATTGTCTTTCATTTCAATAGTTCCAGAAGTTATCTTTAATAAAGTAGTATTTTTTTCACCTTTAGTAAATTTATCCTGAACCTCTTCATCTAAAGATATGTTTCCAGAAATTTTAACAAATCCTTCTTTTAATAAAGACACAATAGGCGCGTGATCTTTAAGCATTTCAAAGTCTCCATTAACACCTGGAACAGCAACAGAATCTACTTCTCCACTAAATAAAGTTGCTTCTGGTGATACAATTTCTAAATGCATAGTTTTTTAATTATTAATTGAATTAAGCGTCAGCTAACATTTTGTCTCCAGCTTCTATAGCTTCTTCAATAGTTCCTTTAAGGTTAAAAGCAGCTTCTGGTAGGTGATCTAATTCACCGTCCATAATCATGTTAAATCCTTTGATTGTTTCTTTAATGTCAACTAATACTCCAGGAATACCTGTAAACTGCTCAGCAACATGGAATGGTTGAGATAAGAAACGTTGTACACGTCTTGCTCTAGATACAGCTAATTTATCTTCTTCAGATAATTCTTCCATACCAAGAATCGCAATGATATCTTGAAGTTGCTTATATTTTTGTAACAACTCTTTTACACGTTGTGCACAATCATAATGTTCTTTTCCTAAAATATCAGCAGTTAAAATACGTGATGTAGAATCTAACGGATCAACCGCAGGATAAATACCTAACTCAGCAATTTTACGAGATAATACTGTTGTAGCATCCAAGTGGGCAAAAGTTGTAGCAGGCGCAGGATCTGTTAAGTCATCCGCAGGTACGTAAACCGCTTGTACAGATGTAATAGAACCTCTTTTAGTTGACGTAATACGCTCTTGCATAG
This sequence comes from Gaetbulibacter sp. M235, assembly GCF_043876835.1. Taxonomy (NCBI): domain Bacteria; kingdom Pseudomonadati; phylum Bacteroidota; class Flavobacteriia; order Flavobacteriales; family Flavobacteriaceae; genus Gaetbulibacter; species Gaetbulibacter sp. M235. The sequence goes on along the minus strand of NZ_JBAWJZ010000001.1, from coordinate 285,323 downwards.
CACCCATTTCTGTTGCTAATGTTGGTTGGTAACCTACTGCAGAAGGCATACGACCTAATAAAGCAGATACCTCTGAACCAGCTTGTGTAAAACGGAAGATATTGTCTACGAAGAAAAGTACGTCTTTTCCTTGCCCTTCACCAGCACCATCACGGAAATATTCAGCAATAGTTAAACCAGATAACGCCACACGAGCACGGGCTCCAGGAGGTTCGTTCATTTGTCCAAATACGAAAGTTGCTTTAGATTCTTTCATTCCAGCTTTATCTACTTTAGATAAATCCCATCCGCCTTCTTCCATAGAATGCATAAAGTCTTTACCATATTTAATAATACCAGACTCAAGCATCTCTCTTAAAAGGTCATTTCCTTCACGAGTTCTTTCACCTACACCAGCAAATACTGATAAACCACCGTGACCTTTAGCAATGTTGTTAATCAACTCTTGAATTAATACTGTTTTACCAACACCAGCACCACCAAATAAACCAATTTTACCACCTTTTGCATAAGGCTCAATAAGATCAATTACTTTAATACCAGTAAATAAAACTTCTGTAGAAGTTGATAAATCTTCAAATTTAGGTGCTTGACGGTGAATTGGTAACCCAGCGTTTCCAGCTTTAGGTAAATTACCAAGACCATCAATAGCATCTCCAATTACATTAAATAAACGACCATAAACATCTTCTCCAATCGGCATTTGTATTGGAGCTCCAGTTGCAGTAACTTCAGTTCCTCTACTTAAACCATCAGACGAATCCATTGCTATAGTACGAACAGTATCTTCACCAATGTGAGATTGTACTTCTAATACCAATAAAGAGCCATCAGGTCTTTTAATTTCTAACGAATCATAAATTTTTGGAAGTTCTGAACCTGCTCCGAATTCAACATCGATAACCGGACCTACGATTTGTGCAACTTTACCTGTAACTTTAGCCATTACTTATGTGTTTAATATTATGCGATTTAATTGATTGAAAACGCATTAGGTTTTCGCGTGCAAAGATAGATTTTTTAATTTAAAATAAAAGTGGTTTTTTTTCTTTTTTAGCCATAAAAAAACGCCTTTAATTTAAAGGCGTTTTTTAACTATATTTTTATTTAAATTATGGTAATAAAGGAGAATAATTAGTTGGATAATCCCCTGCATTGGCAAAATTTCCTGATGCTTCAAAATTAGAACCATAAGTAGCATCAATAGCTTTTAAAAACTCATTAGCCATTAAAGCATAACCTCTAGATGTAAGATGGACTCCATCTAAGCCTATAAGACCACCAGTAACTAATTTAGTGGTTAATATAAAATTTCCAGTTTGATATCCGCTTGTAGTGGCTTCTGTTAATATTCCATTTAAGTCAACTAAAGCTAAACCTTTAGAGCTGGCTACACTAGAAATAGTAGCATTATAAGTATCTGTAGCTGCTTTAATTTCATCTTGCTCACTTGGTAACAATACCCATTTGTCAGCTAAAGGATTGGTAACACCTTCAACTGAAAACTGTCCTGCTAAATTAGCTGGTAATCCTTGATTTAATAGGTAAGAATAAGTAGTTGTATTAACTGTACCAATTATAGAACTGCTAGATAAAACAAGTAAATCTTCTGTTGTTGCTTGTCTTGTTTGACCATAAAAACCACCTAGCAAATTAGCAACAAGTGGTGCTGCTTGAACAGGTAAACCAAAACTTTGTACAAATGCAGGAAATGTTGGACTTGCCACTAATACCCCCGCAATTTGAGCTGATATGTCTGTTAATGTTTCATCTTTTATAACTACGGCACTAGCTGCAGAAGTAGAAAAAACAATGGAACGTTCGGCGGCATTATTAATTGCACTTACTGATTGTAAATAAGCATAAACTTGATTTAATTGACCAAAAACACCATTTAAAGTAGGGATTAATGGTCCGAAACTTGGATTTGCTGGACTTAATGGAGCAAAGGGAACAGTTGTAAAATGTGGTAAATCTTTAACATAAGGAACATTAGTAACAACGCCTTTGGCTCCGCCAGAAGTTAAAGTATTAACAATGGTTTCAAAAGCAAAATCAAATGTAGCAGAAGGAGTTATTTGGTCTATAGTGATATCTCCTCCAGCAAGTGCATATCCTAATACATCATTTCCTCCAATTTCTGATAACGTAAAAAACGTTGGGTTTTTAGCCATAGCATCGCCAAGCATAGTTGCTGATGGGCTTGATGCCATTCGTACAAAGTAAGGATTAGCTGTTTTTGTTGCTAGGTTTGCAATATTACCATAACCGTCAAACAACAAGTGGTAACTTTTTGCTCCAGGGACTCCCATATTATTAAACGGACCTGTAGGATTATTAAGAACAATGTCGGTTCCTACAGTTACAGGACCTACCAATGATTCTAATGAGACTGGTCCTGCACCACCAAAAACCAATCTTGGATTAAATCCTGGTAATCTTGAACCTCCCGCAGCTAAACCCCCATAATTGTCGCTAGTAAGAGGTTGTGTGAATGTACCGCCTCCAACTAACGCAAATTTTTGAGATAAAATATTTGGAAATGAATTTTCTTGAGATGCTTTAAATAGCGCACCATCTGTATATCCAGCAGTAAAAGATGCTCCAACAGAAACATATTTAGAAAAATCTGCAGTCCCAGAAGTTAAAGCAGGTATTTCTGCTACAGGATCAATTTTATCAACATCTTCTATGGTGTTACAAGCTGTAAATCCTAAAAGAATTATTAACAGCCATATATATTTTGTATTCATAATTTTCTTTTTCATTTTATAAGTTATTTATTACCCAAGACACATAATACATAGATCCTATAAATCCTGTACCAAAAGCTGTAGTGTATTCTTTACCCGTAAGATTTGTGCCACCCACTTTAAAGATAGATTTCATACTAGGAACTACTAAGTTAATTTGAGCATCCAAAACATGATATTCTGGCACAACTCCATCACCAAATGTAGCTTCCCAGAAATAATCATCACTAAATCTGTACGACACATTAAAGCCAAAGTTTTTGAACAACTCAGTATTACCAAAAGATGCTTTAAACTTATGTTCTGGAGTATTAAAATTGGTTACAAAGCTTGGATATTTAGCTTGGTCAAAGTCAAGTTTTGCATAGGTATAACTTCCACTTAAATCAAAATTACCTAATATTTTTGTAGACAAACCAATAGAAGCGCCATAAGATTTAACATCAGCCTCAGCGTTTGTATAAGAACCATAGATTTGATAATCTCTATTTTTTATTGCTTCAAAAGATAAAGTACCGTCGCCAACCGTACCATATAATGGAGAAATAACGCGTCCTTGAGATATGAAATCTTTATACTTGTTATAATAAGCACTAAAATCTACAATTAAGTTGCTGTATTTACCTCTATAACCAACTTCGGCAGTACTAATCTGCTCAGGTTTTATTAAACCAGGATTAGCAACTTGTAAAAGAGCAGCATTTCCTGTTGCAGCAGCTGCAAGTGCTGAAGTTGCAGTATATGAATTAGTATAACCAGCACCACCAGTCTGTGTAATAGTTGCTGGCTGGCCTAATAACTGACCTGATGCACTAACATTATAAGATCTGGAAAAGCGGTCTAAATTGTCAGATGCCGAACCTACCAAGACATAGGCGCCAGTATCTAAGCCGATGAATAAATCTTGAGTAGTTGGATTTCTAAATCCAGTTTGTACAGAAGCTCTGAAATTATGATTTTTGTTTACTGTTAAACCAGCTGATATTCTAGGAGAAAAGAAACCGTCAAAGTATTCTGATTTATCATAACGGATAGAGCCTGTAAGTTTTAAGTCTAAGGCATCACTTAGTTCTAGATTTTTCTGAATTTGAGTATATATCCCATATTCTGAATAATTAATAGGACCATCACTATCAGTATAAATAGTGCCAGAAGAGTTTAAACTGTATTTTCTATAGGAACCACCAATTTGAATTTCTGCAAAATCTGTTAAGTGGCTAAAGTTATAATTTCCATCTGCATGATAGTATTTTGAAGCATCTTGAAATTTAGAACCAGTGATTAAATTTGGGTCATTTATACTTTTATTATAGGCTGCAATAAATCCTGGACTGCCAGGCTCAAAACGACCTGTTTCGGCTGCTGCTCTAGCTGCAGCATGAGCTTGCTCTTCTGTAGCTCCTGCAAAAGTAGCGCCAACATAGGTGTTAATATAATCTCCAAACCATTGCGTATCACTTTTCCAAGCTCGGTTAATTTGAATAGCTGTAGCTTCCATATCGTAAGATTTTCCAGCTTTATCACCAACAACATAACCTCTTAAAAAGAAGTTTTTATTTTTTATCTCCAGTTTATGTTGTTCTTGAAAAAATCCATCAATATGATATCTGTTGGTTCCTTGGTAAATTGTGGAACCTGTACCCACCTTACCAACGTAAGATATTTCAAAGTCATTTTCAAAAGGTCTGTAGTATAATCCCCAATCTGCTTTAACGCTTTCTGCGTTAAAATCTGTTAAATCACTTTCGTTATAGCCAGTTCTACTTACATTTACATTAGGCACGACGCCCAATCCACCTGCAGCAGCTCTAATATTGGTAAAAACAATATCTCCATAAACGTTAACACCGTTATAATTAACGTTGGTTGCTCTAGTTCCGCCGGGCATATTTTTATCTACTTCACTATTAGCAGCCCAGTCTGTACCTTTTAAATAACCAAAGTTCACTTTAGCAGCAAATTTATTTGTAAACTTGTGCGCTGCACTAAAACTAACATCGGTATAAGCATTGTCTCCAGCGGCTTCTTGAGAAGTAATCCCACGTTTAATTGAAGCACGAATTCCTGGGTAATCAAAAGGGTTTTTACTTTGCATAAATAAAATACCGTTAAATGCATTCGCACCGTATAATGCCGAAGAGGCTCCTGGCAAAAGTTCAACACTTAAAACATCTGTTTCAACCATTCCTACTAAATTTCCTATTGGAAAATTTAAGGCTGGAGTTGAGTTGTCCATTCCATCAACCAACTGCATAAAACGGTTGTTTGCAAAGGTTGCAAAACCTCTAGTATTAACAGATTTAAAAGTTAAACTGTTTGTGTTTACATCTACACCTTTAAGATTTTCAAGACTATCATAAAAATCAACTGATGCAGTACTTTTAATTTCTTTCAGACCCAAACGTTCAACTGTAACAGGCGATTCAAAAATGCGTTCGGGTGTTCTTGATGCAGAAATAACAACTTCGTCTAAAGAAGTACCTTCTTTAAGTACAAAATTAATTACTTGAATGTTTTTAGTGATTTGCTCTGTTACTGTTTCAAATCCTACACTACTTGCTTGTAATGCAAAAGGAGGATTCGAATTTACTTTAATGGTGAAACCACCATCAAAATCAGTAATAGTTCCTGTTGAAGTACCAATGACTAAAATATTAGCTCCTGGTATTGGTTGACCGCTGTCATCAACAACAGTTCCGGAAATGGTTGTTTGAGCGTAGGAAATACTACAAAGAAACAACATTAAAAATGGGAGAATTGTTTTCATTTACAAGAATTAGTTTAGTTTTTAGAATGACAATATAGAAAAAATTATATGTTAGTTTTACACATACGTCAAAAAATTATGCATGCATAGTATATTTTGTGAAAAAAATCACAAAATATTTACTTTATAAGTAAAAATAAGTAGATTTATTGAGAATTTCGCACAATTATATATAAATATAAAAATAAGAGGACAAAATAGTATTCTATTAGTTACTCAACCGTCACAGATTTTGCTAAATTTCTTGGTTGGTCTACGTTTTTTCCTAACAAAACAGCTATATGATAGGACAATAATTGTAAAGGGATAGTAGTTAAAAGAGGAGATAGGGCTTCCAAAGTTTCAGGAACTTCTATAACATGATCGGCTAATTCTCTAACATCAACATCTCCTTCAGTTACTATTCCAATGATTTTACCCTTTCGGGATTTTATTTCTTGAATGTTACTAACAACTTTTTCATAATGGCCTTTTTTAGTTGCAATAACAACTATTGGCATGTTTTCATCTATTAAAGCAATAGGACCATGTTTCATTTCTGCAGCAGGATAACCTTCTGCATGGATATAAGATATTTCTTTAAGTTTTAAAGCACCTTCTAGCGCAACAGGGAAATTATAACCTCTTCCTAAGTATAAACAATTACGTGAGTTTTTATAGATATCAGCAATCATTTTAATATGTTCGTCAGATTCTAAAGCTTTTTCTACTTTTTTAGGAATCATTTCCAGTTCAAGTAAATGATGACGGAAATCTGAACTTGAAATTGTGCCTTTTGCTCTAGCTAAACGTAAAGCAATAAGTGTTAAAACAGTAATTTGTGTAGTAAAGGCTTTAGTTGAAGCAACACCAATTTCTGGACCAGCGTGTGTGTAAGCTCCCGCATGAGTTTCTCTTGCTATTGAAGATCCTACAACATTACAAACACCAAAAACAAAAGCCCCTTTAGATTTAGCTAATTTAATAGCTGCAAGAGTATCTGCAGTTTCTCCAGATTGTGAGATGGCAATAATAACATCTTTTTCTGTAATTATAGGATTTCGATACCTAAATTCAGAAGCGTATTCGACCTCAACGGGTATTCTGGCTAAATCTTCAAAGATATATTCAGCTACCAATCCTGCATGCCATGAAGTTCCACAAGCCACAATAATGATACGATCCGCAGCAAGAAACTTTTTCATATTGTCTTCAACACTAGACATTTTTATGATAGCTTCTTCCCTATTAAGTCTTCCTCTATAAGTATCTGAAATTGCTTTAGGTTGCTCGTATATTTCTTTTAACATAAAATGATCAAAACCACCTTTTTCAATTTGATCCAAATTCATTTTTAATGCTTGAACATAAGGGTCAACCGTTGAATCATCTTTTATTTTTCTAACTTTAATATCTTTATTTAACCTAATGATAGCCATTTCTTCATCTTCTAAATAAATAGCGTTTTTTGTATATTCTATAAAAGGCGATGCATCACTGGCTATGAAATATTCATTTTTACCGACTCCAATAGCTAAAGGACTTCCTAAACGTGCTATAACAATTTCATCTGGGTGGGTTTTATCAAAAACGGCAATAGCATAGGCTCCAATAATCTGATTTAGAGCTATTTGTACTGCTTTTCCCAATTTTACGTTTTCTTTATTTTTCACATCTTCTATCAGGTTTACTAGAACTTCAGTATCTGTATCTGATTTAAAAGTATATCCTCTAGAAGATAGTTCTTTTTTTAGAGTGTCATAATTTTCAATAATTCCATTATGGATAATTACTAAATTTCCAGAATTAGAGTAATGAGGATGCGAGTTAACATCGTTTGGTACTCCATGAGTTGCCCATCTGGTATGACCAATCCCTAAGTGACCTGTATTTGAAATTTCTTTTTGTGACTTATTTTCAAGATCAATAACTTTCCCTTTGGTTTTACAAACTTTGAGGTCATTACCATCAAATAAAGCAATACCTGCACTGTCATAACCACGATATTCAAGTCTTTTAAGGCCTTCAATAATAATGGGATAAGCTTCTCTAGGGCCAATATATCCTACGATTCCGCACATAAGTTATTAATTTTGATTTGGTTAAAATAGTTCGACAAATATGTGAAATAAATATCAATTAATAATTTATTATTATATAAACTCAATGATTTTTACGATGAAATTCACTTAAAAGAAATGGAAACCAAGTGAGTAATCATATAAAAAGGCCTACATAATTTTTTTAATTTTCTGTGTTCTCTTTAGTAAAATAAATTTCTAATGACATTCTTTTACTTTCGGGGACGTTTTCATTATTGCCATACAATACAGTTCCTCTAGGAGTAATAATAGCTGCAGATGGCACTTGAGTAACAGCATCACCACTATTTAAAATTGGTGAATTGGAAACATAATTTACATTAGTAGACAATACCAAACCTATTTTTGTATTTGTAGAATCTTTAAGTAAAATACTATTAAGATATTCTGTTATACGAATTTTATATTTAGCGTTTTCTCCGTTATTATCTGTAATTCGTTGTCCTAAATGAACATATCTTGAATTATAGGGATCGGTTGAATTACTCGTAGGATCAAAACTGTAGTCTATCAATGGGGTGTTGTTTTTTAAGTCGTAGGCATAAATTCTGTCATACTTGTGGTAGTCTTTTGGGTCTGGATATTTATCAGATGGCTCAGTAGGTAAGGCAATGTTTTCATCTTCATAAATAACTAATTGTGCTTCGTTAATTAGTTTTTTAAGAACATAACTTCCGTTTTTTATTATGTACTCTCCATTTTTGTCAACTGCTCGATACGCTTTTTTGAAGCAATTTAAAGCGGTTTCTGTTGTTCCATCACAATCTACCATTCCACTTAGAATGTCAACCACCGCCATGGAGCCTTCAGTTCCTTTTAAGTATAGTTTTTCGTCGCCATTTGTAGAGTCGCCGTTTTCTAAAGACACTAAATTGTAATTATTTATAAATGTATTTAATCTATTTCCTGTGAAATTAAGTACATAGCTGTCAGTTAGCCTGTCTGCTCCTTCAACAGATGAGTCATATGAATAATATATGGTTATGTTAGATCCTGTTCCACCAAAATCTAATAAAATCATGCTGCCATCATTATTTTTTGCTTCAGCTTTAAAGTATAAACCTCTAAAATAATTGTAAAAATTATTTGCATTGCTTAATACAGCATCGTCTTGTTTATCAATAATTAATGCTTTCCAAAAGGCCGGATTTAAAGTGTCTCTTAAGGCAGGAGTTTTTCTTTCAAATGCTTCAGTGCCATCGGTAGCTATTGTTTTTAAAATAATAGCATTACTACTAAAAACTAGACTATCGTTTTCATAAACAAGAGGCCCTTTTTGAGTGTCAAAATTTATGGCACCACCTTCTGTAATAGCAAAATTATCGGTAGCATTAATTGTTCCACTTGCGTTGGAATAATAATTCTGAGTAACGTTTAAATCTTCATTAGGGTTGAAATCCCTTAAGAAGTAATTATTTTGATATATAGATAATTTAATTGGAGCACTTCCGTATAATGAGTCTTGAATTGTATAAACAGGGTTGTTATTATCGGTACCCGTAATTCTGTTAAAATAAGGAATGGTCAAAACAACCGAATCTATAATAGGGTTGGTGCCAAATTTTGGGCTATATTCAGATGGAGTTAATTGCGTAATTATACTTGCTGTAGTTTGACCATAAGCGGGGTCATTAAAAACACCTAAAAGGGAAGAGTTTAAATTATTAATTTTTAGAGAATCAAGTTTTTTATTATAGGAAATAATAGGAATTTGATTGTTATCTGTAGTGAAACTTTTTAAACCAATTACATCACTTTCAATAGAGTTGTAATCTTTGTCGCAAGCAATAATAGCTACTATAGCGAATAGTAAAAAACCAATAAATTTAAGGGTCTTAAATGTTTTTTTCATATATTTTTTTTGGAAGGAAAAGAGTTTAAATTAACGCTTTAGAATTTAAAAATTCTGTATATGCTTCACCAAACTCATCTTTATATTTATAATCTAGTACAGGTTTATTTGAATCTTTTAAATACGTTTCTAAATCTTCAGGAATACTTTCAGATCCAACAATTAACGCATCAGAATGGTTAATGGCAATTTTCATTAAGTTTACATAAGAAGGTACTTCAAGCACATTAATTATATTTTCTTCAATATTATCAAACTTTATCTTCTCAAACATGTCCTTGTTTAAGGTTTCATCAAAACTTTGACTGTATATTGAGGTAACAATTTTACTGTCGCTAAACAATGGTTCATCTTTATAATATTCTTTTAAGTATAGCGGCAATAATGATGCCAACCAACCGTGAACATGTATAACGTCTGGTGACCAATTTAATTTTTTAACAGTTTCAATAACGCCTTTGGCAAAGAAAATAGCACGCTCATCGTTGTCTGGAAATAAATTTCCACTTTCATCTGTTAATGTTGCTTTTCTTTTAAAATATTCATCATTATCTATAAAATAAACTTGAATTCTTTCTTTTGGAATAGAAGCTACTTTAATAATAAGAGGCATATCTAAATCATTAATCACCAAATTTATCCCCGACAGCCTTATAACTTCATGTAATTGATGTCTTCTCTCATTAATATTACCATATCTTGGCATGAAAATTCTTATTTGCCCACCGTGTTGATTTACTAATCTGGGTGCTTCAAACGACATTGAAGAAATTTCAGTTTCAGGTAAATAGGGCACTACTTCAGATGATACATATAATATCCTCTTATCTTTCATATGTTTGTTTTTGCTGTTTTTTAATGCTCATATGTTACATAATAATTCAATTTATTTTTGTCAAAAAATTGAAATTATCCTGTTGCATAATTGGGTTCTTTTTGAAAATTCAAAATAAAAAACACGCAAAAGTACAAAAATTTATGCAGATTGATTGTAAAATCTTAAGTTTGCACCCGTTAATTTTTTATTAAAAAATGGAAGTTTTTTCAGATAAAGAGCAAATTACACGTGTAATAGACGCTTTTAAAGCCCAACAATTAACCATTGGGTTTGTGCCTACTATGGGAGCATTACATGATGGGCATTTGGCTTTAGTGGAAAAAGCTTTAGAGAATAATGACAAAGTTTTTGTGAGTGTTTTTGTAAATCCAACACAATTTAATAATCTTGATGATCTTAAAAAATATCCAAGAACGTTGGAAAAAGATATTATGCTTTTAGAGACAATTTCTAAAGATATTTTAGTTTTTGCTCCTTCGGTGGATGTAATTTATGAAGGAAAAACAGTTTCGCAAAACTTTAATTTTGATGGTCTTGAGCATGAAATGGAAGGTAAATTTAGACCCGGACATTTTAATGGTGTGGGTACGGTTGTAAAAAGATTGTTTGAAATTGTAAAAGCAGATAATGCTTATTTTGGCGAAAAAGATTTTCAGCAGTTACAAATCATTAAAAAGCTTGTTAAAAATTATTCTATTCCGGTGAATGTTATAGGATGTGAAATTCATCGCGAAAAAAACGGTTTGGCAATGAGTTCTAGAAATACAAGGCTAACCGAAATCGAAAAACTAGAAGCTCCATTTATTTATAAAACATTAAAAACTGCCAAAAAGTTTTTTGGCACAAAAAGTGCAGATTGGGTTTCTAAATGGGTTGAAAAGCAATTTGAAAGCAATGAAGTTTTAAAACTGGAATATTTTATAATAGCCGATATAGACTCATTAAAGCAAATTAAAAAAAAATCAAAAAACAAAAAATATAGAGCGTTTATTGCAGTTTATGCAGGAGATATTCGACTAATAGACAATATCGCTTTAAATTAATTATCTTTGCATATGCAAGTTCAAGTAGTAAAATCAAAGATTCACAGGGTAAAATGTACTGGTGCAGACCTTAACTACATTGGTAGTATCACTATTGATGAAGATTTAATGGAGGCTGCAAACATTATACAAGGCGAAAAAGTTCAAATTGTTAATAATGACAATGGTGAACGATTAGATACTTATGTAATTCCTGGTCCTAGAAATAGCGGGGAAATTACACTTAATGGGGCAGCTGCCAGAAAAGTTGCAGTTGGAGACACATTAATATTGATTACTTATGCTTTTATGGATATTGAAGAAGCCAAAACATTTAAGCCTTCTTTAGTATTTCCAGATGAGGCTACCAACTTATTAAAATAATCACTTGGCTAAAAACATAAAAAGATCCTTAAAAATTATACTCCCATTAATACTGGGAGTTTTTTTGGTTTGGTTCGCACTATCAAAAGTATCTTTAGATGAGTTATATGTGTATTTAAAAAAAGCAGATTATAAATGGATTTTTATAGGATTGTTTTTAGGATTGTTAAGTCATTTGTCTAGAGCGTATCGTTGGTTGTTTATGTTAGAACCTTTAGGTTACAAAATTAAACTAGGCAATAGTATAATGGCTGTTTTTGCAGCCTATTTAATTAACTATTCTATTCCAAGAGCTGGAGAAGTGGCCAGAGCCACTATTGTAAATAATTATGAAAAGGTGCCTTTTGAGAAAGGATTTGGAACCATTGTTTCTGAGCGAATTGCTGATTTAATAGTCATGATGAGCATTATTTTAATAACACTTTTCATACAGTTTGATTTTATCTATGGTTATTTAATAGCAAAATTTAATCTTCCAAAAATTATAATAGCATTTGCAGTTTTGCTGATCGCAACACTAATAGGATTTAAAATAATAAAAGGGAATAATTCTGTGCTAGCTAAAAAAATTAAAACATTTTTAAAAGGATTGATTGAAGGGGTTTTAAGTATTTTCAAAATGAAAAAAAAGTGGGCTTTTATTTTCCACACTATTTTTATTTGGGTTATGTATGTGCTCATGTTTTATGTAACATCTTTTTCTGTTACAGAGTTACATGGCATTTCGTTGGGAACAGTTTTAATTGGTTTTATTGCTGCTAGTTTTAGTATAGCTGCTACAAATGGAGGTATTGGTTCTTATCCTCTTGCTATTTTTGCAGCTTTTTCAATTTTTGGAATTGCCAAGGAACCTAGTTTAGCTTTTGGTTGGATTATTTGGTCTTCACAAACATTAATGATAATTATCTTAGGAGGACTATCATTAATTTATTTACCTATTTACAACAGAAAAGCACAAGTTTAGCAACTTTAATTTAAGCTCTAAGGTTTCAAAAACTTTGCTTTTAATCTTTCGCTTTATTTGTTACCTTGCCATGTATTAATTCTCAAATGAAACATATGAAATCTGTTTTTTGTTTTTTATTATTTGTCTTTTCATTCAATATTTTTGAAGCTCAAGTAGTTTATGAACCCTTTCATTCTAATAAATTAGGAGAATCACGCGAAATTAAAATTCAACTTCCAAGAGGATATAATAATGATGTTAAAAAAACATATCCATTATTTGTGGTTCTTGATGGCGATTATATGTTTGAAGCTGTTGCGGGAAATGTAGATTACTTTTCATATTGGGAAGATATGCCAGAGGCTATTATTGTTGGGGTTAATCAGTCAGAAAATAGAGAACAAGATTGTCTGTATTCTGAACAAAATTCACTTCCTATTGAATCTGGAGCTAATTTTTTCGAATTTATTGGAGATGAATTAATTCCATATATGCAAAATAAATATAGAGTTGGTAATTTTAAAGTAGCTGTTGGACATGGAGAAACAGCAAATTTTATTAATTATTATTTGCTTAAACAACAACCCATATTTCAAGGATATATAGTAATAAGTCCAGAATTAGCGCCAAAAATGAATGCGTTTGTAACTGACAGATTGCAAAAATTTGAAAGCAAAACATTTTATTATTTAGCCACTACTACCAATGATATTTCTACTATAATAAAAGGTACTGAAGACTTAAACAAAAACCTTTCAGCAATAGATAATAAAAATCTTTTCTATTATTACGATAATTTTGAAAGAGCTTCTCATTATTCTGTTCCAACCCATGCAATACCAAAAGCGTTAGAAGATATATTCTCTGTATTTCATCCTATAAGTAAAGACGAATACAAAGATAAAATCTTAAAATTAGAAACTTCTCCAGTTGAATATCTGGTAGAAAAATATCAGACCATAAATGATTTATTTGGGATAGAAAAGCAAATTTTAATCAATGATTTTAAAGCTATTGAAGCTGCTATTGAGAAAAAAGAAGAATTTCAATATTTCGAAGATTTAGGCAAATTGGCAAGAGATGAATATCCAAATACGCTTTTAGGAAATTATTACTTAGCTCGTTTTTACGAAGAGAATGGTGAACCTAAAAAAGCTATGAGAACCTATCAATCTGGGTATTCTTTTGAAGAAATTGGAGGCATTACCAAAGACTTAATGTTAGAAAAGGCTGATGCTATTAAAGCAGATTTCGGATATTAAATGGCTAAACTAAAAACTACTTTTTTTTGTCAGAATTGTGGAAGTCAATATGCCAAATGGCAAGGGCAATGTACAGCTTGTAAAGAATGGAACTCCATTATTGAAGAAGTTATTCAAAAGGAAGAAAAAAGTGATTGGAAATCACCAAATTCATCTGTAAAACGTGTTTCTAAACCTTTATTAATTCAAGATATTGACACGTCTCAAGAATCAAGATTAGATACTTTTGATGCCGAATTTAATCGGGTTTTAGGCGGTGGTATTGTTCCAGGCTCATTAATTTTACTTGGAGGTGAGCCAGGTATTGGTAAAAGCACACTGTTGCTTCAAGTATCTTTAAAATTACCTTATAAAACATTGTATGTTTCTGGTGAAGAAAGCCAAAAGCAAATTAAAATGCGTGCAGAACGTATTTACCCTGGAAACACAAACTGTTATATTTTAACCGAAACCAAAACACAAAACATATTCAAACAAATTGAAGCATTAGCACCAGATATTGTGGTTATCGATTCTATTCAAACGCTCCATAGTGATTACATTGAATCATCTTCAGGAAGTATTTCACAAATTAAAGAATGCACAACAGAGTTGATTAAATTTGCTAAAGAAACCGCAACACCTGTTATTTTAATTGGACATATTACTAAAGATGGAAATATAGCAGGACCAAAAATTCTGGAGCATATGGTAGATACTGTGTTGCAATTTGAAGGAGACAGAAACCATGTTTTTAGAATTCTACGAGCCAATAAAAACAGATTTGGGTCAACCAACGAACTTGGAATTTATGAAATGATGGGTTCCGGATTAAGAGAAGTTTCCAATCCATCAGAAATTTTAATTTCAAAGAAAGACGAAGAGTTATCTGGTAACGCGGTGGCTGCTACTTTAGAAGGCATGCGCCCGTTAATGATTGAAGTTCAAGCCTTGGTAAGTACAGCGGTTTATGGCACACCACAACGTAGTGCTACAGGTTTTAATGCAAAACGACTGAATATGCTTTTGGCTGTTTTAGAAAAGCGAGCAGGCTTTCGATTAGGAGCAAAAGACGTATTTTTAAACATAACTGGAGGTATCAATGTTGACGATCCTGCTATAGATCTTGCTGTTGTTGCAGCTATTTTATCATCAAATGAAGACGTTTCCTTAGAGAAAAATATTTGTTTTGCTGCAGAGGTTGGTTTGTCTGGAGAAATTCGTCCCGTTCAACGTGTTGAGCAACGTATTATTGAAGCCGAAAAATTAGGATTTTCAACCATATTTGTATCAAAATACAATAAGATTTCTTTAAAAAATACGGCGATAAAAATCCAGATGATTTCTAAGATTGAAGATTTGGTTGGATTTGTAGTTTAAATGTTGTAGATAAAATGCTCGAAAATAGAAATGTCAGTATTCATTTAATTACTTAAAGAGTCGTAAAAGCTAAAAATAATTATTTTGGCTTTTTTAAGTACATTTGTAATATGAGAAAATGTAATTTATATCTGGTATTTATTATTGTTTTGGTTGCATGTGGACCAAAGATTTATAAAAATACTGAAAGTGTCATAAAAGAGGTTGATATTTATTCACAAAAAATAGATACAGATAAAGGTATAAAAACCGAAATTACCAAAGGTGCCCTTACAGATAATGAAGGTTTTAAAGATATTGGAAAATTTAAGTACACCGTATTTTTTAATAATGAAACACATGAATTATTAAAAATTGAAAATATAGAAACAACAGATAAAACTATTACAGAGAACTATTATTTTAAGAACAATAAGCTTACCTATTTTGAATCTTCTTCTAAAAATTCAAAGGCAAAAAAAATATACCTCTTCAACGGAAAAGTGGTTTCCACAGAAAATTTAAGTTCCGAAGAACAAAAACTTTTCATCACTAAAGTCAAACGTTTTCAAAAAGAATTTAATAAAAGTCATTAATTCCATTTTTCATCCTTTTTGTTAATATTAGTTTTTAGCACTTAAAGGCTTCTATTTTATCAAAATTCCTTAATTTCGCACCTCGAAATGAAATTTGATAAAATGAGTGCTAAATTTCCTGAGTATAAAGGACTTGACTTACCAAAAGTTGCAGACGAAATTCTTAACTATTGGCAAGAAAATAATGTTTTTGAAAAAAGTATCACCACACGTGAAGGCAATGAGCCGTTTGTGTTTTTTGAAGGGCCACCTTCTGCAAATGGTTTGCCTGGTGTTCACCACGTTTTAGCACGTGCTATTAAAGATATTTTTCCTCGTTATAAAACCATGAAAGGATTCCAAGTGAAACGTAAAGCCGGTTGGGATACGCATGGGTTGCCTATAGAACTTGGTGTAGAAAAAGAACTCGGAATTACTAAAGAAGATATTGGTAAAACCATTTCTGTTGAAGATTATAATGATGCGTGTAGAAAAGCAGTAATGCGTTATACAGATGTTTGGAACGACCTGACTCAAAAAATGGGTTATTGGGTAGATATGGATGACCCATATATTACTTACGAACCTAAATACATGGAAAGCGTTTGGTGGTTGTTAAAGCAAATTTATAACAAGAATTTATTATACAAAGGCTACACAATTCAACCATATTCGCCAAAGGCTGGAACTGGGTTAAGTTCACACGAGTTAAACCAACCAGGAACGTATCAAGATGTAACAGATACCACAATAGTTGCTCAATTTAAAGCCAAAACAGAATCACTTCCAGATTTTCTACAAAATGAAGGAACTATTTACTTTTTAGCTTGGACAACAACACCTTGGACACTTCCAAGCAATACAGCTTTAACTGTTGGTCCAAAAATAGACTATGTGTTGGTAGAGACTTTTAATCAATACACATTTGAACCAATAAAAGTGATTCTTGCTAAAAAATTAGTGAGCTATCAATTTGCAGGAAAATTTAATCAAGTTGAAGATAAATCAGAATTAACATCTTATAAGCCAGATGATAAAAAGATTCCGTTTTATGTTATAAAAGAATTTGTTGGAAAAGACTTAGTAGGTATTACTTATGAGCAATTAATGCCTTATGCCTTGCCAAATGATAATCCGGAAAATGCTTTTAGGGTAATTGCAGGTGATTTTGTGACTACTGAAGACGGAACAGGAATTGTACACACAGCACCAACGTTTGGTGCAGATGATGCGATGGTTGCTAAACAAGCAACACCAGAAGTTCCACCAATGTTGGTAAAAGACGAAAATGGTAATTTAGTACCTTTGGTAGATTTACAAGGTAAATTCAGACCAGAAATGGCTGAATATGCTGGTAAATATGTAAAAAATGAATATTACAATGATGGTGAAGCACCAGAACGTTCTGTTGATGTTGAAATTGCCATTCAATTAAAAGAAGAAAATAAAGCCTTTAAGGTTGAAAAATATAAACACAGTTATCCTAATTGTTGGAGAACCGATAAGCCAATTCTTTACTATCCTTTAGATTCATGGTTTATAAAAGTGACCGATGTTAAGGATAGAATGTTCGAGCTTAATGAAACCATTAACTGGAAACCAAAAGCAACAGGAACAGGGCGTTTTGGAAACTGGTTGGCCAATGCTAACGATTGGAACTTATCGCGTTCACGTTACTGGGGAATTCCGTTGCCAATTTGGAGAACCGAAGATGGTAAGGAAGAAATCTGTATAGGATCGGTTGAAGAATTGAAAAACGAAATGCAAAAAGCGGTTTTGGCAGGTGTGCTTTCAAAAGATATTTTTGAAAATTTTGAGGTTGGAAACAATTCTGAAGAAAATTATGCACAAATCGATTTGCATAAAAACATAGTGGATGCCATTATTCTTGTTTCTCCTTCAGGAAAACCTATGAAGCGTGAAAGTGACTTGATAGATGTTTGGTTCGATTCTGGTTCTATGCCATATGCACAATGGCATTATCCTTTTGAAAATAAAGAATTAATCGATGACCATAAATCATACCCAGCCGATTTTATTGCCGAAGGTGTAGATCAAACACGTGGATGGTTTTATACACTACATGCGATTGCGACGATGGTGTTTGATTCTGTAGCCTATAAAAACGTAGTGTCTAACGGATTAGTGTTAGACAAGAACGGACAAAAAATGTCTAAACGTTTAGGAAACGCAATCGACCCATTTGAAACCCTATCAACTTATGGAGCCGATGCGACCCGTTGGTATATGATAAGCAATGCAAATCCGTGGGATAACTTAAAGTTTGATTTAGAAGGCATTGAAGAGGTGAAACGTAAATTCTTCGGAACACTTTATAATACCTATTCGTTCTTTGCATTATATTCAAATCTTGATAAATTCAACTATTCTGAAGCTGAAATTCCATTAGCAGAGCGACCAGAAATTGATAGATGGATCCTTTCAGAATTAAATACATTAATTCAAAAAGTTAATGAATATTATGCTGAATATGAGCCTACAAAAGCAGCTAGAGCCATTTCAGATTTCACACAGGATTTTTTAAGTAACTGGTATGTGCGCTTAAGCAGAAGACGTTTTTGGAAAGGTGATTATCAAACGGATAAAATTTCGGCATATCAAACACTTTATACATGTTTGCTAACGATTGCTAAGTTAGGAGCACCAATTGCACCTTTCTTCATGGATAAATTGTATATGGATTTGAATTCAGTTACCAATAAAGAAGCTTTTGAAAGTATACATTTAGCAGATTTTCCAGTATTTGATTCTAATTATGTTGATAAGTCTTTAGAGCGTAAAATGGAAAGCGCACAAACAATATCGTCTTTAGTTTTATCGTTAAGAGCTAAGGAAAAAATCAAGGTTCGCCAACCGCTACAAAAAATAATGATTCCTATTGATAATCAAACACAAAAGGAAGAGATTTTAGCGGTTTCAGACCTAATAAAGCACGAAGTAAATATTAAAGAAATTGAACTGTTAGAAGACGCTTCTGACATCCTTGTAAAACAAATAAAACCTAATTTTAAAACCTTAGGACCACGTTTTGGAAAGGATATGAAAGCCATTGCTAACGCAGTAATTAACTTTACTTCAGAAGATATTAACAAAATGGAACAAAATGGCAATTTAGAAGTTGACATTAATGGAAAAAATATTACTTTAGAACGCACAGATGTAGAAATAACATCGCAAGACATTGAAGGATGGTTAGTTGCAAATGAAGGGTCTTTAACAGTAGCTTTAGATGTTACAATCACTGAAGATTTGTTAAAAGAAGGTATAGCTCGTGAGTTGGTAAACAGAATTCAAAACTTGCGTAAAGACTCTGGATTTGAAGTAACAGATAGAATTGATGTATTGCTTCAAAAAGATGATAAAATTGTTAATGCTGTAGAAACTAATATAAAGTATATTAAAGCTGAAACATTAACTGAAAAACTAGAAATTATTGAACAAATTGACAATGGTATAGAAATTGCCTTTGATGAGGTAAATACCAAATTGTTTATTAAAAAACATTAAAAACATGAATTTAGAGACAAACGTTAGATATTCAGATAAAGACTTAGCAGAGTTTAAAGAATTAATCAAAGATAAAATACAAAAAGCTCAAAACGATTTAGAGCTTATTAAAAGTGCGTATATGAATGACCACAACAATGGTACTGAAGATACATCGCCAACATTTAAAGCTTTTGATGAAGGAAGTGAGGTTATGAGTAAAGAATCTAACTCACAATTGGCTATTAGACAAGAAAAGTTTATTCGTGATTTAAAAAACGCTTTAATACGTATTGAAAATAAAACTTACGGTATTTGTAGAGTTACAGGTAAACTTATCAATAAAGAACGTTTGAAACTTGTACCTCATGCAACGTTAAGTATTGAAGCCAAAAATATGCAGCAATAAAATATTTTAATGATATATTTGAACGTCTCAGTTTTTGGGACGTTTTTTATTTTTATTAAGTACCAGATTACATGTCTTTAAAAAAATCTATCGTCATCATCATTTTAATCTTGCTTATTGATCAGATAAGTAAAATATACATCAAAACTCATTTTGCATTAGGAGATGAATACCATGTATTTCAATGGTTTCGTATTTATTTTGTAGAAAATGATGGTATGGCTTGGGGAACAAAAATTAGCGATTTTGTGTCCTTTATTTCTGAAAGAACTGCTAAAATATCGTTAACTGTTTTTAGAATTGTGGCCATTATTGGTATTGGTTATTGGCTATTTGAAGTTACTAGAAAAAAGAACCCTAAAGTGTTAATTTTAGCAATTGCTTTAATTTTTGCTGGTGCTCTGGGTAACATTATAGACTCTGTATTATATGGAGTCCTTTTTAATGATAGTCACGGACAAATTGCAACCTTTTTATCAAGTGAGGGTGGTTATGATGGATTGCTTCACGGCAAAGTTGTTGATATGCTTTATTTTCCAATTTGGAAAGGCTATTTGCCAGAATGGATACCGTTTTATGGAGGCAAATTTTTTACGTTTTTCGAACCTGTTTTTAATGTGGCAGATATGGCTATAAGCACTGGTTTTATAATGCTTTTAGTGTTTAATAAAAAGGCATTTCCTAAGAAATAAGTTTTAAAAACTATAAATTTTGTTAGGAGTTACGCAATAATCCAGTTTTACATCACTTTCAAAAACGTCTGTAATTTTGGTTTCTGCTTCAAAAAAACTTAATCCTATTTTAATGGTTTCAGGGTTGCATTCAGAAAGAAATTTATCATAAAAACCTTTTCCATAACCAACTCTATTTCCTGTTTTATCAAACGCTAAAAGCGGAATAAAAACTACTTCCAATTTTTTTGAATCAATTTCAATACCATCGATAGGTTCAGGAATATTATAACTGTTCTTTTTAATAATAGTGTTGTCTGTCAATAAAAAGTGAGTCATGGTTCCTGACTCAAAATCACTTTTTGAAATCACTATATGTTTGTCTTTCCCAGAAAGAATATTCAAAATGTAGTCTGTATTAACCTCTTTCTGTTCTTCAATAGCTAGAAAAATATGAAAAAAGCTATAATCCCAAATAGGTAGTTTTAATAACTGATTTGCTATTGCTATACTTAAGTCATCAACTTCTGAAATTGACAAAGCATCACGAAGCATTTTATATTTTTTTCGTAATTCTGATTTTGTCATGACCTTAAAGTTAATTTTTAAGTTTGGTGGTTATATGAAACAAGGCATCACCTTGATATACTAAAGAGGCTTCATTAACATTAATTATATAACCTTCAATAGTAGATTTAACATTGTAATGGATTTTTCCATAAGGGTCTGTAATTTGACCCAAAACATCATTAACATACACTTTTGTATGCATAGCAACTTTAGATTTAAACATGCCAGAGTGTTTTGCTCTTATCCATTTGCTTTCATCAACAAATACTGTTACCTCTTTTGGTGGGCTTGTTTTTTTATTCACGTTCAGCATATCAAAATAATTTAAAATACGCTTAACGCCTTTAACCCCAATTTTTGAGATAGCATCATCTACAAAAAATGACTTCCCACCTTCAAATAACAAAATGGGTTTCCCTAATTGATGACAGGCATTTCTAAATGATTTACCAATATTACTTGAATATAATGTAAAGGGAGCTCCAAAAACTGATGCTAAAGTTTCAAGTTGAGGGTCATCTTTTATTATTCTAATTTGAGCTGCATTAAACCGACTTGCTCCTCCAGTATGAAAGTCTATAATTAAGTCAACATCTGGAATAATTTCAGTCATTAATCTATTGGCAACTCGACTGGCTAAAGAGCCATTTGGCGATCCTGGAAATACTCTATTTAAATCACGTCCATCGGGAAAGCTTCTGGAGCTGTTTAAAAACCCAAAAACATTTAAAATAGGCATGCAAATAATGGTGCCTTTTTTCGGTTTGTTTATTTTTTTTGAAATTATTTGACGCACAATATCAACCCCATTAATTTCATCACCATGAATACCAGCTGTAAATAAAATGGTTGGCCCAGGTTTTTTTGCACGTTCAATAATCACTGGAACTTCAATAATGGTTGCCGTATGAAGTTTGGCAATATTAAAATTGATTTCTTTTGAAGTGCCTAATGGGATATCATGACCTAAAATTGAAATATTACGTTTAAAATTCTTAGTCATAAATCAAATTACACATTGCGTTCAATATATCTAATAATGCTTTTTGCAATATCTTTTTTAGTTGCAAATTCAATACCTTCAAGTCCTGGAGAAGAATTCACTTCTAAAATTAACGGTCCTCGGGCAGATTGTAACATGTCAACTCCACAAATACCCAAGCCTAATGCTTTAGCAGCTTTTAATGCAGCATTTTCTTCATCTTCACTTAATTGAATAATAGAAGCAGTTCCACCTCTATGCAAATTAGATCTGAATTCACCATCTTTACCTTGACGTTTCATAGCGCCAATTACTGTTCCATCAACAACAAAAGCTCGTATATCTGCTCCTTTCGATTCTTTGATAAATTCTTGTACAATAACTCGTGCCTGTAAACCATTAAATGCTTCTAAAACTGATTCTGCAGCATTGTTAGTTTCTGCTAAAACAACACCTAACCCTTGTGTTCCTTCTAATAATTTAATTACTAAAGGGGCGCCTCCAACATAGTTTATTACTTCGGTAACATCTTTTGTATAGTTTGAAAATACCGTTTTTGGCATGCCTAAGCCAGCACGTGATAACACTTGTAGGCTTCTTAATTTGTCACGCGATCTTACTAAGGCTTGAGATTCAACCGTTGAAAAGACTTTCATCATTTCAAACTGTCTTACAACAGCGGTTCCATAAAACGTAACAGATGCTCCAATTCTAGGAATTATAGCATCAATATGTTCTAAATGTTTTCCTTTATATATAACGGCAGGATTCTTTTTTTCAATAATTATTTCGCACATTAAAGGATCAATTACCTCAACATGGTGTTTGCGTTGTGTTGCGGCTTCAACCAGTCTTTTGGTTGAATATAATTTAGGATTTCTAGATAAAATTACAATATTCATTAGGTAATTGTTTGGTCTTTAATATCAAAAGATAAGTTTTTTAAATGAACATCCACAATAAACTTATTGTTTAAAAAGCGTCTGCCAATTAAAATAGGATATTTCATGTCGCTTCTAGTGCTTAAGGTTAAGTTTATTTTATATTTTTTATTGAATAACAACATGGTTGTTTTAACCTTATAGCGTTCTTGTACTATACCGTTACTACTTTTTACTTTAGTAATGGAATAGTTTTTAAAAACAATTTCTTTGCCATTGTAAAGTGGGTGACCTTTGTCATAAAACTTGCATTTTAGCCCGCCTTCTTCAACCTTTACTTTATGGCAATGGATTGAAGAGGTATAAGCACCTGTGTCAATTTTTATATCAATATCAAATAAACCAAGCAGAGGGAAATCGGCTTTATCTATTCTTCCTATAACTTTTTTAGGCATTGTTAAATTTAAAATAGTGATGCAAGGTAACAAAAAATTGTATGTTAAATTATATTCAAATGGCTCATAACATTGAAATGTTTTTGGATATGTATTATCTTTGGTTTTATGAGTAAACCCGCTTTAGAACTTCAACTTCAAACCTTACCACATCAGCCAGGTGTTTATCAGTATTTTGATGCTCAAGGAACTCTTATTTATGTTGGGAAAGCAAAAGATTTAAAGAAACGCGTAAGTTCATATTTCACTAAAACGCATGATAATGGAAAAACCCGAGTTTTAGTTAAAAAAATTGAAACCATTAAACACATTGTAGTTGATACGGAAACAGATGCCTTACTATTAGAAAACAATTTAATTAAAAAGTATCAGCCACGTTATAATGTAATGCTGAAAGATGACAAATCATATCCTTGGATTTGCATTAAAAATGAACGGTTCTCCAGAGTATTTTCAACAAGACGAGTTGTTAAAGATGGAAGTGAGTATTTTGGACCTTACACCAGCATGAAAACAGTCACCACTTTGCTTGATTTAATAAAAGGGCTGTATCATTTGCGTAATTGCAATTATGATTTGTCACAAGAAAAAATCGAAAATGGAAAGTATTCGGTGTGTTTAGAATATCATTTAGGGAACTGTAAAGGAGCTTGTGAAGGTTATGAAACTGAAATAGAATACAATGAAAACATAAAAGCAATCAAGGAAATTTTAAAGGGCAATTTTAAAGATTCATTATCGCAATTTAAAATCCAAATGAAGCAATGTGCAGAAGATATGCACTTTGAGGAAGCCCAAAAAATAAAAGAAAAAATTGAAGTCCTTGAAAATTACCAAGCAAAATCTACCATTGTAAACCCAAAGATTAGTAATGTAGATGTGTTTTCAATAATGAGTGATGAAAGTTATGGGTATGTAAACTTTTTGCAATTGTCCTATGGTTCAATCATTCGTTCGCATACTCTTGAAATTAAAAAGAAATTAGACGAAACAGACCAAGAGTTATTAGAATTGGCCATAACAGAAATCAGGCAGAGATTTCATTCAAATTCAAAGGAAATTTACGTTCCATTTCAAGTAGATTTGGGTGAAGATGTTAAGGTAACAATACCTAAATTAGGCGATAAAAAGCACATTTTAGAATTGTCGCTTCGAAATGCGAAATACTACAGAATGGAACGCTTTAAACAAATAAAAATAACGGATCCTGATAGACATGTCAACAGGATTATGGCACAGATGAAAACAGATTTGCGTTTGTCTGTAGAACCTAGACATATTGAGTGTTTCGATAATTCAAATATTCAAGGAACCAATCCGGTAGCAGCTTGTGTGGTTTTTAAAAATGGAAAACCAAGTAAAAAAGATTATCGGCATTTTAATATAAAAACCGTTGAAGGGCCAAACGATTTTGCATCCATGGAAGAAGTGGTTTACAGACGATACAAACGTTTGTTAGATGAAAAACAAGAATTGCCGCAATTAATTATTATTGATGGAGGAAAAGGGCAATTATCATCTGCTTTAAAAATTTTAGACGACTTAAAATTAAGAGGAAAAATAGCCATTATTGGAATTGCAAAACGTTTAGAAGAATTATTCTATCCAAATGATCCAATTCCCTTATATTTAGATAAGAAAAGTGAAACGCTAAAAATCATACAACAATTACGAAATGAAGCGCATCGTTTTGGAATAGAACATCACCGAAACAGGCGCAGTAATAATGCTTTAAACACAGAATTGGAAACTATTCCAGGGATAGGTGAAAAAACAGTAGTCGATTTATTAAAACAATTTAAGTCGGCAAAACGTGTGGCAAATGCAAAATTAGATGAATTGGAATCTGTTGTTGGTGTTTCAAGAGCAGAAAAAATATATAATTATTACCATAATCAATGAAACAGTACTTTATAATTTTTGCATTTTTAGTTTGTTTTCATGGGTTTTCTCAAGACTTAAAAAAAGATGATATTAAGGTTGGACTTGTTTTAAGTGGTGGTGGTGCCAAAGGGCTTGCTCATATAGGGGTTCTTAAAGTGTTAGACAGTTTAGGCGTTAGGGTTGATTATGTTGCAGGAACCAGTATGGGAGCCATTATTGGATCATTATATGCTTCTGGATATTCAGGAAAAGAACTGGATTCTGTTTTTAGAGCTTTAGATTTTAATATTCTTATAAGTGATAATTTACCCAGAGCATCAAAAGCGTTTTACGAAAGGAATAATTCAGAGCGTTATGCAATAACCTTACCTTTCGATAATTTTAAAATTAAATTGCCTTCTGCACTTTCAAGAGGTCAAAACGTTTATGGGTTAATTTCGAAACTAACATTGAATGTGAGTGATATTGATGATTTCAGTAAGCTGCCAATTCCATTTTTCTGCATTGCTACAGATGCTGAAACAGGTAAAGAAGTCATACTTGACAAAGGCATTTTAGCCCAATCGGTTATGGCAAGTGGATCATTGCCCACATTATTTCAGCCTGTTATGATTAACAACGAAATGCTAATTGATGGTGGTGTTGTAAACAATTATCCTATTGATGAACTAAGAGAAAAAGGTGTTGATGTTATAATTGGTGTCGATGTTCAAGATGGACTGGCAAATCGAGAAGAGTTAACATCTGCTCCTGATGTTTTAATGCAAATAAATAACTTTAGGACGATTAACGATATGAAGGCCAAGGTTAAAAAGACCGATATTTATATCAAGCCAAACATTAAAGACTTTAATGTGGTTTCTTTTAGTGAAGGAGACGAAATTATTAGAAAAGGAATTGAAGCAGCACTTTCCAATAAAAACGCTTTAGAAAATTTGGTTTCCAAACAAATGCAAAAACCAAGAGGGGTTATAAAAAAACCAATACATGATAGTATAAATATTAACACGATTATTATTAAAGGAAATAATAAATACTCTAGAGCATATATTTTAGGAAAATTAAAACTTAAAGAAAACGAAACGGTAAGTTATAAGAAATTTAATGAAGGCGTAAACAATTTAATAGCCACAAACAACTTTGATTATTTTCAATATGAATTTAAAAACACAGAAGATAAAGAAGGATATAATCTAATAGCTCAACTAACCGAAACAGAAATTAATTCATATTTAAAATTAGGAATACACTACGACAAGTTATACAAAAGTGCCGCTCTTGTAAACTTTACTAAAAAGAGATTATTTTTCAATAATGATATTGCTTCATTAGACTTTATTTTAGGCGATAATGTAAGATATAATTTTGAGTATTTTATTGATAAAGGATTCTATTGGAGCATCGGGGTTAAATCCAGATTTAATCAATTTAATAAAAGCGTCAGTGCGCAATTACTTTTGAATGAAGATATAAATGTCTCAGGATTAAATAAAGCGGAAGCTAAGATTCAAGATCAAACCAATCAAATTTATTTACAAACTTTATTTAGAAAAGATTTCGCATTAAGTCTTGGATTAGAACACAAACGTTTAGAAATATCATCGGAGACTTTTAGTTTAAATTCGTCTACAGATGAGTTTATTTTTGAAAAAACAGATTATTTAAGTACTTTTGGAAATTTAAAATTAGACACTTACGATAACAAATATTTCCCCAAAAGAGGTGTTTATTTCAACGGAGATCTTCAAACATATTTTTATGCTTCAAGTTTTAATAAAGATTTCAAAAATTTCTCGATGGCAAAAGCAGATTTGGGTTATGCTTTTAGTGTTTCAGATAAATTGGCTTTTAATCTACAAACAAGTGGAGGGTTTAAAATGGGTGATAATTCAACTAACACTATGGATTTTGCTTTAGGTGGTTATGGAAATAATTTAATAAACAATTTTATTCCATTTTTAGGGTATGATTTTATTTCACTTGTTGGGAATAGTTTTGTTAAAGCTTCTTTAAGCGCTGATTATGAAATTTTCAAAAAAAACCACATTACTTTAGAAGGAAACTGGGCTAATATTGACGATAATATTTTTGAAACCGGTGAATGGCTTACGTTACCAGATTACAGAGGTTATGCATTAGGTTACGCCATTGATACATTTATTGGGCCAATACAAGTAAAATATAGCTATTCGCCAGAACAAAGTACAAGTATTTGGTTTTTTAATGTTGGTTTTTGGTTCTAACAAATAAAATGTAATCATTTAAAATAGTGTTAGGCTAAAAACTGGTAATAATATACTTTTGTTGTTGCAAAAAAGTTTTAATTCTTAGAATGAAACATACAAACTTAAACTTTAAAACTACAGAATTATGTCTGTTAAGTATGTTTCATAGAGCCACACAAAAGCAAATATTATAGACACATGAAAGTATCTAGAAGAATAAATGAAATTAGGATGCGTATAATGCATCAGCTAACAAAAAACATTGGAAAATCCCATTTAAAAACTAACTTAAATTCGGGTGAAATACCTGAAATAAAAAGAATATTAATTTCAAGACCTAATCACAGACTTGGAAACCAGTTATTGTTAACGCCACTTGTACAAGAAGTTATAGAAACCTTTCCAGGTTGTAAAATAGACTTATTTGTAAAAGGAGGTGTTGCCCATGCAGTTTTTGAGAATTATGAAAATGTACAAAACATCATTCAGCTTCCAAGAGAGCCTTTTAAAAATTTAATTAAATATATTTTTTGCTGGTCTAAGTTGAAAAAGCATGAGTATGATTTAGTTATTAATGGTGACCAAAAATCATCTTCTGGAAGATTGTCAACGCAATTTGCAAAGGCTAAATATAAAATGTTCGGAGAATCTATAGATGAGATTAAAGAAAAGTATGATGATTACGATCATATATCAAAATACCCGATTTATAATTTACGATATTATTTAACAAGAATAGGATTTCCAGAAAACAACAAGCCAATTCCAACGTTAAATATCAAATTAAGTAAGGCTGAAATAGACAAAGGAAATTCAATTTTAAAAAATATAGTCAATAATGATAAGCCTACAATTTGTATTTATACCAATGCTACGGGAAATAAAATTTACGATGAAAACTGGTGGGCAATTTTATACGAACGATTAAAAAATGATTTCCCAAATCATAATATTATTGAATTATTGCCAATAGAAAATATTTCAAAAATCAATTTTAAGGCACCTACACTTTACAGTAAAGATGTGCGTGAAATGTGTGCGCTTTTGGCTAATACAAGCATTTTTATTGCGCCAGACAATGGCGTGATGCATTTGGCAAGTGCAGCTCAAATTCCTGTTGTAGGGTTTTTTAAAGTGACCAAGATTGAAAAATATCAGCCTTATGGCAATGGCAGTATTGCCTACAATACCAATGAAACTTCAATAGAAGATTGGTTAAAAGGAATTAGTAATATACTTAGTTAGCAAATTTTTACGATATTTGTTAACATATGAACCTTTTTTGGCAAGATTTAATACAGTTTCTACACTATCTCATCAAGAGAAATCCTGAATGAGAAGGCTTTTATCATAATTTTACGTATCTTTTTAAGGTTTAAGGACTTACATTTTAAACTTTAATTTCTAATCTTAAAATTTAAAAGAAATGCCATTTTATCACAAACTAGGAAACATTCCTCCAAAGCGACATACTCAATTCAGAAAACCTGATGGTAGTTTATATTATGAACAATTATTTGGAACCATAGGTTTTGACGGTATGTCAACAAATAGTTATCATGAGCAACGTCCAACTCAGGTTAAAGAAATTAAGAAACAATACAATGTTGCACCAAAAATTGCTAAAGCAAATCATATTCAATCTTATAGGTTTCTTGGATTTCAGGTTAAACCAGAAAATGATTATTTAGAAAGCCGAAAAACGGTGTTGACCAACAGTGATTGCTCTATAATATTGGCCGCACCAAAACATTCTACAAAAGATTATTTTTATAAGAATACTGATGCAGATGAATTAATTTTCATCCATAAAGGAACAGGTAAACTAAGAACACATTTAGGGAATCTCGATTTTAAATACGGAGACTATTTGTTAATCCCAAGAGGTGTCATTTATAAGATAGATTTTGATACTGAAGATAACAGATTGTTTATTGTAGAATCGCATAGGCCAATTTATACGCCAAAACGTTACAGAAATTGGTTTGGGCAATTATTAGAACATTCACCGTTTTGTGAACGCGATATTCGCCAACCTTACGAGCTTGAAACCTACAATGAGTCAGGAGATTTTTTAATCAAAGTTAAAAAGCAAAGCGATATTTTTGAAATGGTGTATGCCTCACATCCTTTTGATGTAGTAGGATATGACGGCTATAATTATCCTTATGCTTTTTCAATTCATGATTTTGAACCTATAACTGGTCGTATTCACCAGCCACCACCGGTACATCAAACCTTTGAAACTGATGCTTTTGTGGTGTGTAGTTTTGTGCCAAGGTTGTATGATTATCATCCCCAATCCATTCCGGCTCCTTACAATCACAGCAATATAGATAGTGATGAGGTGTTATATTATGTAGATGGAGATTTTATGAGCAGAAATGATATTGCAGCTGGCCACATATCTTTGCATCCAGCAGGCATACCTCATGGTCCACATCCAGGAGCTGCCGAAAGAAGTATTGGAAAAACAAAAACAGATGAATTGGCGGTCATGGTAGATACCTTTAAGCCACTGCAAATCACAGAAGAAGCTATGAAAATAGCCGATGAAAATTATCATAAATCTTGGTTAGAATAATTTAATTTGAAGCTAATTCCTGCTTTTAGCTGTATCTTTTTTTAGGAAAATAAAAAAGGATGCCGCTGCAATCAGGGCTAAAATATTATTAAAATGAGTAAAGAAATAAAATCAGTAAACTACGGTTTAGAAAAAATATTTGAAGGAGCACAAGACTTTTTGCCACTGTTAGGAACCGACTATGTAGAGTTTTATGTGGGTAATGCCAAACAGTCAGCTCACTTTTATAAAACCGCTTTCGGGTTTCAGTCACATGCATATAAAGGACTGGAAACAGGTTCAAAAGATGCTGTAAGCTATGTGTTAATCCAAGACAAAATCAAGTTGGTATTAACAACACCTTTAAACAGCAAATCACCGATTAATAATCATATTGTAAAACATGGTGATGGTGTAAAAGTAGTTGCACTTTGGGTTGAAGATGCCAGAAGTGCTTATGAAGAAACCACTAAAAGAGGGGCAAAATCATACATGGAACCCATTGTTGAAAAGGATGAACATGGAGAAGTTGTTAGAGCAGGAATTTATACCTATGGCGAAACAGTCCATATGTTTGTTGAACGTAAAAATTATAATGGAACATTTTTACCAGGTTTCAGAAAGTGGGAGTCAGATTACAATCCAACTTCTGTAGGACTTAAATATATCGATCATATGGTTGGCAATGTAGGTTGGGGACAAATGAACACTTGGGTAAAATGGTATGAAGATGTGATGGGGTTTGAGAATTTTTTATCCTTTGATGATAAACAAATTCATACAGAATATTCAGCCTTAATGAGTAAAGTAATGAGTAATGGCAATGGGCGGATCAAGTTTCCAATAAACGAACCGGCCAAAGGGAAAAAACGCTCTCAAATTGAAGAGTATTTAGATTTTTATGAAGATTCTGGTGTACAACACATCGCAGTAGCAACCGATGATATAATTGCAACTGTTTCACAACTAAAAGCAAGAGGCGTTGAATTTTTACCACCACCACCTCAGGCCTATTATGATGATATTCCACGAAGGTTAGGGAAGCATAAAAGCATGATGAAAGAAGATATGAACGAACTCCAAAAATTGTCTATTATGGTCGATGCAGACGAGGAAGGCTATTTATTGCAAATTTTCACAAAACCAGTTGAAGACAGACCTACATTGTTTTTTGAAATTATTCAGCGCATGGGAGCAAAAGGTTTCGGTGCTGGTAACTTTAAAGCGCTCTTTGAGTCAATAGAAAGAGAACAGGCAAATAGAGGAACCCTTTAACACAGATTTAATATTAGAACGAAAAACTTCATCATTAATTTTTGATGGAGTTTTTTTGTTTTAATATTTTTGGAACAGTAATTGTATTTTCTTGTATATTGAACCCACTTTTACAGATTAAGATAAAAGTACAATTACCCAATAGATGAAGAAGAAACTACTTATATGTATTACCATACTTGCTGTACAACTTTCTGTTGCTCAAAATAATTCCTCCTTTGGCGATGGAGAGTGGTTTAAGTTCAGAATGAGCTATAGTGGTTGGTTAAAAGCTGGAAATGCCACACTATCTGTCAACGAAACAAAACTAGAAGGGAGAGATGTTTATCATGTTACTGGAAAAGGCTGGACATCAGGAATGATAAAATGGTTTTTCAAAGTAAAAGACAGGTATGAAAGTTATTTTGACACAAAAACATTATTGCCTTATAAGTTTATAAGAGATATAGATGAAGGTGGTCATACCAAAAATTTAGAAATAAAATTTGACCAAGCCAATCAGAAAGCCTATATAAATGATAAAAAGAATAATGTCAACAAAGTATATGATACGTCTCCAAATATTCAAGACATGGTATCGACCTACTATTATTTAAGAAATAAATTGGACGTTGATAAGCTAAAGGTTGGTGATGAAGTAAGAGTAGATATGTTTTTTGACGAAGAAAATTATGGATTTAAACTACAATATCTTGGAGAAGAAACCATAAACACTGATTTTGGTGATATTGAAACTTTAAAATTCAGACCATATGTTATGGCTGGACGTGTTTTTAAAGAAGAAGAAAGTTTGACACTTTGGGTTACAAAAGATAAAAATAAATTACCTTTGCGCATCAAGGCCGATTTAAGAGTTGGTTCGTTAAGAGCTGACCTTGAGGCTTTTAAAGGATTAAAACATCCGTTTAGAATTGTTGTAAAAAATTAATATCGTTGGGAACAGAAACAACAAATCAACTCAAAGAGAAATATCAAAAATTAGGACAAGATTTAGATGTTCATTTAGAAGGGTTATTGTACAGTAAACCAATAACCTATTGGGACTACATTCATACAGATTCTTTATTAAATCTTCAAATACCTAGAACAAATTTGCCAGACGAGATGGTATTTATCATGTATCATCAAATCAATGAATTATTGTTTAAAATGATCCTTGGAGAAATTGAGCAAGTTGCTACCACCGAAAATGTTGATGCTGCAATGTTTTCATCAAAACTGATGCGAATAAGCAGATATTTTGACATGTTAACGTCTTCTTTCAGTATAATGAAAGATGGAATGGATGTTGACCAATACAACAAATTCAGAACCTCATTAACACCTGCAAGTGGTTTTCAAAGCGCGCAATACCGAAAAATCGAATTTGCTTCTACAGAGCTTATTAATTTAATTGACAAACGATTTAGGGAAACAATAGACAGAAATTCATCGTATGAGAATGCCTTTGAACATTTATATTGGCAGGCAGCAGGGAAAGATTATAAAACTGGCAAAAAAAGTTACACATTAACAGTTTTTGAGGAGAAATACAAAGATGAATTTATTAGATTTACGCAATTTTATAACACACACAATTTGTGGACAAAATTTAAAGCTTTGCCACAAGTTGAAAAGGAGAATAAAGAATTAATAAATGCCATGCGCCATTATGATTACACGGTAAACATAAAATGGGTTATGGCACATTATAACACAGCAAATCATTATTTAAACATTGGTGGTAAAACCACCGAAGCAACAGGAGGAAGTGAATGGGTAAAATACATGCATCCAAAATATCAGAGAAGAATATTTTTTCCAGATTTATGGACAGAAGAGGAATTACAAAATTGGGGAACAGAGGTTTAATACTCTTTTTATTGGCACTAAGTTTAGTAGCTTGTAAGAATAATGAAGAGACAAATTTAGACGAATCGTTTCAAGATATTGCAGTTGTAACACCAGATGTTTATGAATTTGGTTTTAATTTAAATGATTACGTTGTTAAGAGAGACACAATACGTAAAGGAGATAGTTTTGGTTTAATTTTAGAAAAAAATAAAATTGACTATACAAAGATTTTTAATATAGCTCAAAAAGCAAAAGATACATTTGATATTAGAAAACTTCAGGTTGGGAAACCTTATACATTATTGTGCTCTAAAGATTCTTTAGAAATTCCTAGATGCTTTATTTATCAACCTAACATTGAAGAGTATGTGGTTGTTAATTTTCAAGATTCCATTCATGCTTACACAAGCAGAAAGCCAATTAAATATGTTGAAAGAGTAGCAACAGGTGTAGTTACTACCAATATTTCAAATGCTTTTGTAGATCAAGGGTTAAGTGTTTTATTAGCTTATAAAATGGCTGATGAAATTTATGCTTGGACCATTGATTTCAACAGACTTCAAAAAGGTGACAGATTTAAAGTTATTTATACCGATAAATATATTGATGATACTATTTATGCAGGTATTCAAAATGTGAAAGCTGCCTATATGGAATATAATAAAGAACCTTTTTATGCCTTTAAATTTGAAACGGATTCTGTTAGAAAATTTACTGATTTTTTCAATGAGGAAGCAAAAAACTTACGACGTGCTTTTTTAAAAGCACCAGTTCAGTTTAGTAGAATATCTTCAAGATACAATTTAAACAGAAGAATTGCCTACTATGGTTTCGCTTTAAGACCTCATAAAGGGACTGATTTTGCTGCTGCAATTGGAACTCCAATTATGGCAACTGCTAACGGAACTGTAATAGAATCTCAATATAAAGGAGGTAATGGTAATTATGTGAAAATAAGACATAATGGAACCTATGAAACACAATATCTTCACATGCAAAAACGAAAAGTTAAGGTTGGTCAGTTCGTTAAGCAAGGTGATGTAATAGGTTGGGTTGGAATGACAGGTAATACTGGTGGGCCACATGTGTGTTATCGTTTCTGGAAAAACAAAAAACAAGTAGATCCATTAAAAGAAAAATTACCAGAATCAGAACCAATCTCAGAAAATCTTAAAGCAAAATACTTTGAATTTATTAAACCTATAAAAGCAAAGTTGGATAGCATTCCTGTTAAAGAAGAAAAGGAAAAAGAAACAATTCAGAATAATTTAATTTCTCAAGTAAAATAATGACACTCCCTAACATAAATCCTACAAAAATCAGTTCATGGAAGCAGCTTCAAGAACATTTTAATACATTACAAAATGTGCACATGAAAGATTTATTTGCTCAAGACAAAGAGAGAGCGAATAAATTAACCATTCAATGGGAAGATTTTTATGTGGATTTTTCAAAAAACAGAATCACTGAAGAAACATTAAAATACTTACTTCAATTAGCTGAAGAAGTTAAGCTAAAAGAAGCTATTGAATGCCAATTTTCTGGAGAAATCATTAATCAAACGGAAGGAAGAGCGGTTCTACATACTGCATTGCGTGCTCCAAAATCGGCTACTTTTATAGTTGATGGTGTAAATGTTATGCCAGAAGTTTATGCAGTTAAACAAAAAATAGAAGCGTTTACTAATGAAGTTGTTAATGGGGTTAGAAAAGGTTTTACAGGTAAAGCATTTACTGATGTTGTAAATATAGGTATTGGTGGTTCCGATTTAGGACCAGCAATGGTAGTTGAAGCATTACAGTTTTATAAAAATCACTTAACCACACATTTCGTAAGTAATGTAGATGGTGATCATGTAAATGAAGTGATTAAAAAGTTAAATCCAGAGACCACGCTTTTTGTAATAGTTTCAAAAACATTTACTACACAAGAAACACTTTCAAATGCCAATACTATTAAAGAGTGGTTTTTAAAATCAGCTTCTGAAGATGCTATTGCTAAACATTTTGTTGCGGTATCTACAAATATTGAAACCGTAAAGAATTTTGGTATAGATGGTTCTAATATTTTCCCAATGTGGGATTGGGTTGGAGGACGATTCTCTCTTTGGAGTGCCGTTGGTTTATCAATAAGTTTAGCTGTTGGATATAAAAATTTTGATAGTTTATTACAAGGAGCTCATAAAATGGACACCCATTTTAAAAATGAAGACTTCAAAAGTAATATTCCAGTAATTTTAGCTTTAATAAGTGTATGGTATAATAACTTTTTTAATGCTGAAAGTGAAGCCATCATTCCATATTCTCAATACCTAAGTCAGTTTGCTACTTACTTACAGCAAGGTATTATGGAAAGCAACGGAAAAAGTGTTGACAGAAATGGGAATACTATAGATTATCAAACAGGAACAATTATTTGGGGAGAACCAGGAACCAATTCTCAACATGCATTTTTCCAATTGATTCATCAAGGTACAAAATTAATACCAGCCGATTTTATTGGTTTTGTTAAGTCGTTACATGGTAATCAAGACCATCAAGACAAATTAATTTCTAACTTTTTAGCACAAACCGAAGCCTTATTAAATGGTAAAACAAAGGAAGAAGTAATTGCAGAAGGAGCCAATGAAACGCTTGTGCCATTTAAAGTATTTTCTGGAAATAAGCCTACTAATACCATTTTTATTAACAAATTGACTCCAGAAAGTTTAGGAAAACTAATAGCTATGTATGAACATAAAATATTTGTTCAAGGCATTATTTGGAATATTTTTAGCTATGACCAATTTGGTGTTGAGTTAGGAAAACAATTAGCTAGTAAAATTTTAAAAGAGTTTAAATCTAATACAATTAATAATCACGATTCTTCAACATCCAATCTTTTAGAATACTACAAAAAATTAACATAGTTTTTATTGATTTCTCAAGAATATTCTTTTTTATAAGATTTTAGTAAAGAACCCATAAGAAAGTGTTGATGATTAGCATGAAATTTGTTAACAATAAGTTAATAAACTATATAATTTTATGCTTATTTTTGCTACACTAATTCAAGTAATTTAATCTTTATTAAAATTATGAAAAAAACTACTCAATTTTTTTTACTGACTGTAGCCCTCATTTTCTCTACAGTTGCAATGGCACAAAGCACTATTACAGGAACGGTAATGGATGCAGATTTAAACGCACCTCTACCTGGTGCAAATATTATTGAAAAAGGAACTACTAATGGAGTATCTACAGACTTCGATGGAAAGTTTTCTTTAACAACACAAGCTACTTCTGGACAAATAGTGGTGTCTTATGTTGGGTATGGAACTGTAACATTATCTTTTAATGGCAGTAAAGATTTTGGTAAAATAACTTTAACTTCTGACAATTCTTTAGATGAAATAGTGGTTGTAGGAGTTGTGGATTTTGCAAAGGATAGAGAAACACCAGTGGCTGTTTCAACTATTAAAGCTGCTGAGATTCAAGAAAAGTTAGGTAGCCAAGAATTACCGGAAATTTTAAATTCTACTCCGTCAATTTACGCAACAAAAACAGGAGGAGGCTTTGGAGATGCAAGAATTAATGTTCGTGGTTTTGACCAAACCAATGTAGCTGTTATGATTAATGGTGTACCCGTTAATGACATGGAAAATGGTGCCGTGTTTTGGTCTAATTGGGCAGGCTTAAGTGATGTGGCTACAGGAATTCAGGTTCAAAGAGGTCTAGGGTCTTCTAAATTAGCAATTTCTTCTGTAGGAGGAACAATAAATGTTGTTACTAAAACTACCGATAGGAAAGAAGGAGGTTCAATTGGTTTTACAACAGGTAATGATAATTACCTTAAAACAGTTGCTTCATATTCAACAGGGAAAATGGAAAACGGTTTTGCAACCTCTATAATTTTGAGTAGAACGGCAGGAGACGGGTATAT
This sequence comes from Gaetbulibacter sp. M235, assembly GCF_043876835.1. Lineage (NCBI taxonomy): Bacteria > Pseudomonadati > Bacteroidota > Flavobacteriia > Flavobacteriales > Flavobacteriaceae > Gaetbulibacter > Gaetbulibacter sp. M235. The sequence continues at coordinate 248,329 of NZ_JBAWJZ010000001.1, read as the reverse complement.
TCAAGGAACTGAATTTGCTGGATATAATTATTTTTTAGGGTTTGGATACGATAAAGGAAACCATAATTTACAATTAACAGTTACAGGAGCACCTCAAACCCATAATCAAAGAACAGGTAGTTTTTTTAACAGAGCTACTCTTGCCCAATATTTACAATTTGGGATCAAATATAATTACAACCATGGTTATTTAAATGGTAAAGAATTTAATTCAACTAAGAATTTTTATCATAAACCAATTGCCTCTTTAAACTGGGATTATAAAATAAGTGATAGATCTTCATTATCAACTGTATTATATGCTTCTGTAGGTAGAGGAGGAGGAACAGGTGATATCGGTCGATTAGGAGGTAAATTTTTATCTGATTTAGCTTTTAGAGACAGTAACGGATTGGTTATGTGGGATAAGATAGTTGCATCTAACTCAGGTACTGTAACAACATTCTCTAATGGATTCACATATGGTAACACGGTAGATCCTTATACAGGTACTTTCATAGTAAATGATGACAGTATTACACCTACAGGAACAGGAAGCGAATCTTTACCTGGTGTAGCAAGAAGAAACGGTATCATTCGTAGAGCATCAATGAACTCACATAACTGGTTTGGAACCGTTATTAATTTTAACACCGAATTAGATGAAACTTTAACTTTGGATTTTGGTGTGGATTTACGTTCTTATAAGGGAATTCATTACAGAAGAGCAGATAATTTCTTAGGGGCTGATGGATATAGGGATAATGATAATATAAACAATCCTTTCAATGTTATAACACAAGCAAATAGTTCAGATTTAAATGGGTTATGGAATGTTTTCAAAAGTATAGATAATGATGAAAAACTGGACTATTATAATGATGGGAAAGTAAGATGGCTTGGAGCTTTTACACAATTGGAATACAAAAAGGATAAAGTTTCGGCATTTGTTCAAGCCGCCATATCTCAACAAGGGTTCAAAAGGGTTGAGTACTTTTTAGAGACACCTGGTAATCAAGAAACTGATTGGGAAAATATTATTGGAGGTAATGTAAAAGGAGGTTTAAACTATAATTTTGATGATTCTAATAATGTGTTTTTTAATGCGGGGTATTATTCAAAACAACCAAATTTTGACGCCGTTTATATAAACTTCCAAAACTTGTTAAACGATGATTTAAGAAATGAGAAAATATTAGGTTTAGAGTTAGGGTATGGTTTCCGTTCAGAGAACTTTAGAGCAAATATAAACTTGTACAGAACTTCCTGGAAAGATAGATTCATTAATGTTTCTAGTAGTTTTGATGTTAATAACACTCCATCAAACAGGAACGATGATGTACCTGGTAGCGCTAATCTTTTTGGTGTAGAACAAGTACATATGGGTGTTGAAGTTGAGACTGATTTTAAAGTTAATGATTACCTAAGTTTTAATGGAATGCTTTCAGTTGGTAATTGGGAATACAATGGAAATGTAACCGCAGCTTATTTTGATGACAGTAATTCTCCTATAGTTGTAGGAGGTGTAGAGCAAAAAGAAACTTTATATTTAGATGGTGTAAAAGTTGGTGATGCAGCTCAATTTACTTCACAAATAGGTGTAGTTGTTAAACCAGCTAAAGGGTTGACTTTTGATGCCGATTGGAGAAGAGCAGATAATTTATATGCAGATATTAATCCTGTAGATTTTGATTTTGAAGATCATCAAGGATCTCTAAAATTGCCTTCTTATAATTTGGTAGATGCTGGATTATCATATAAAATGATGGTAGGTGCTAATAAAACGAACAGTGTAAATTTAAGATTTAACATGAATAATGTTTTTGATGAAGAGTACATTGCAGAATCAGCTACTAATACATTTGCCAACCCAGGAGATGATACCTATAAAGGAATAAACACTAGTAATAAGGTTTTCTTCGGTTTTGGTAGAACTTGGAATTTTGGAATACGTTATAATTTCTAATATAAATTATTAGTATATAAAAAAAACCGCTTCATTAGAGCGGTTTTTTTATGCTTGAATTTTACGTGTTATTTTAAATGAAGGTATATTTATTTAATTACTACATTTGTAACTTATATTAAAAATAAAAATTACTATATGTATAATACAGTTAAAATTGTTCACTCTTATTGGGCGTACCTTGTCCTAATTGTGTTGATAATAGCAGCAGTAAATGCTATTATTAAAAGTGTTTCAGGAAAAGAATACGAAGCAAAAGATTTTAGAATTTCATTGTTTACCTTAATAGTATCGCACATTCAATTACTTTTAGGTTTATTATTGTATTTTGTTTCTCCAAGGCTAGAATTGTTTAGCGAGTTAGGCATGGGAGGCGTTATGAAAGATGCTGTAAACAGGTTATATTTGGTTGAGCATCCATTAATTAATATTATTGCAGTGGCTTTAATAACTATTGGTTACTCTAAACACAAAAAGAAGCTTACATCAAAATCTAAACTAAAATTGATTGCTATTTTTTATACCATAGCTCTAGTTTTGTTTTTATCAAGAATTCCATGGGCTGTTTGGCCTAATTAAATAAAAAAGGCGACCAATTTGGTCGCCTTTTTTATTTATATAACAGTTTTGTTAATTGTTTATTTCTTTTATTAAGTAAACATATACTGGGAAGTGGTCACTAAACCCATCTGTGAATCCACCATAGCCCCAACTTCTGTAAGGATATCCTTTATATTGTCCGGTTTTTTGAATTAAATAGTTTTCATTAAAAATTCCAGCTTTATAAAATCTGTATGATGAAAAATCTTTATCAAGTAATGGTTTAGTAATCATTATTTGATCAAATAAACTCCATGCATCTCTGTATGCGGTAGTTCCTAAGCCGCTTTTAAAAAAACCTTCAAAAGGATTATATATACCTTTAAATTCTACTTTATCCCTGTCTTTTTGAGCTTTTAAAGCATCTTTTATACTTGCATTGGTTGGGTCATCATTCAAATCTCCCATTATAAAAACTTTAGCATAAGGGTCATTTATCTGAAGGGAATCAACCAAATGTTTACATAATTTAGCAGCAGCTACACGTTTTGGTCTGCTTCTTGCTTCCCCACCACTTCTTGAAGGCCAATGGTTTACAATAACATGAATAAGTTCTCCATCTAAATTACCACTAACTAATAATTGATCTCTTGTGTAAACGCGCTTATTGGTGAGGTCATCAAAAATTTTCAATTCGTGACTGCTTGTTGAAATTGGAGAAAAAAGCTTTTTTTGATAAAGTAACGCAACATCAATACCTCTGGCATCAGGTGATTGGTAATGAATGATTCCGTAATCTTTAGAAATTAAAGAAGAATCATTAACAACATCTTCAAGAACTTCTCGGTTTTCTACTTCAGAAACTCCAATGATTGCAGGTGAATTATGGGCGACATTAGAACCAATATCAGCAATTACACGAGCCATGTTTTTTACTTTCTTTTTGTAAATAGCTGACCTATTGGTTTTTAATTCCATCATAGGGCTTGCTTCATCAAATTTAGTAGGGTCATTTATAGTGTCAAATAAATTTTCTAAATTATAAAACGCTACAGTATGTATTTTATAGGTCTTTTTTTCCTGTGCATTTGCATAAGATAATAAACATAAAAACAATATAAAGAAATGGTGCTTTAATTTTTTCATTAAAAATAAGTTACGTTAACGTTATTTCGATTACAAATCTTATTTCAAAAGTAGATATTTATTATAAATAATGTAAATTTGTGTAGGTTAAATAATTATTATTTATCCAATTTTATTCTTATAAACATGAATTCAAGTATGAAAAAAAGTTTACTTATTTTTTTATTCGGAATTGTTTCAATTTTCACAACCTATGCTCAGCAAACTACCATTAAGGGTAGTGTTAAACAGGCTGTTACTTATGAACCAATTCCAGATGTTACCATTACTATTGAAGAAACAAATCAAACCACTAAAACTAATGCTTTAGGGGAATTTAAATTTTCTAATAATGTTCCCTTAGGAGAACAAGTATTAAAAATATTTAAAGATGGATATGCTGTAAAAAGATATCCTATAATAGTTAATGAAGGTCAAACTGTAAATATTATGGATATGACTTTAGAGTTTGATGTTAAAAGTTCTGCCGATTTATTCACCATTACTTTATCAGACGATGAACTTAATGATGACACTAGTGGTGGATCAGATAACATTTCTGGTTTATTATCATCATCATTAGATGTTTTTCAGCGTACAGCAGCTTTCGAATTTAGCTCTTCATTTTTTAGAGTTAGAGGTTTGGATTCTGAAAACGGTTCGGTTTTAATTAATGGAATTGAAATGAACAAGGTTTATGATGGTCGTCCTCAATGGAGTAATTGGGGAGGTTTAAATGATGTTGTTAGAAATCAAGAATTAACATCTGGACTAACACCTTCTGCTTATAATTTTGGAGGAGTTTTAGGAACAACTAATATGAATACAAGAGCATCAATCTTCCGTGAAGGTGGTCAAGTAACATATTCATCATCTAATAGAAGTTATACTAATCGAGCCATGTTTAGCTATGCTACAGGTTTAATGAAAGATGGTTGGTCTATGGCATTTATGCTATCAAGACGCTGGGGGAATGAAGGCTATCAAGATGCTACGTTTTATGATTCGAATTCCTTTTTTGCTTCTTTAGAGAAAAAATTTGGGAAAAAGCATAGTTTGAATTTTACTTCTATTTATAGTCCCAACAGAAGGGGTAAATCATCATCAAACACCCAAGAAGTTTATGATTTAAAAGGTATAAAGTATAATGAATATTGGGGTTGGCAAGATGGTGATAAACGAAATTCTCGTGTAAAAGAGGTAGAAGAACCTATTTTAATGTTAAATCATTACTGGGATATTTCTAGCAAAACAAGCTTAAATACAAACATAGGGTACCAATTTGGTAAAATTGGCAATAGTCGTTTAGATTATTCAGGAGGAGGAAACCCAAGTCCAGCATATTATCAAAACTTACCTAGTTATTTTTTAGCTGATAGTAATGGACCTGATTACGCAGGTGCCTATCAAGCTGAACAAAACTTTTTAAATGATGGACAAATTGGTTGGGATAGAATTTATGACGCAAATATTACAAACAATATAAATGGTATAACAGCAGCTTATGCATTATATGAGGATAGAAGCGATGATAAACAATGGACATTTAATACTATTTTAAATTCAGAATTAAATGATAATATTATTTTAAATGCCTCAGTTAATTACAAAAAATTAAATTCTGAAAATTTTGGTGAAATTATAGATGTATTAGGTTCAAATGTAGGTGTTTTAAATGTAGATTCGTTTGATAATTATCAATATGATAGTCAAAACCCAGATAGAGTTTTAAGCAAAGGCGATAAATACAGATACAACTATAATTTATATGCTAATATTGTTTCAGGATATGCCCAAGCCCAATTTAAATATAACAAAATAGACTTTTATCTTTCGGGTAGTTTAACAAACACTCAATATCAAAGAGAAGGTTTATGGGAGCATAGTAGGTTTCCTGGTGACTTATCTTATGGAAAAGGTAAAGAACTAACATTTACAGGTGTTGGTGGTAAAGCCGGATTTACTTATAAAATAACAGGAAAACATTTAATTGATGTGAATGCTGGTTACATAACAAGAGCACCTTCTTTACGTAACACGTATTCAAACTCAAGAGAAAATCAAAGTTTTGTAAAAAATATTAGTGAAGAAAAAGTAAGTGCCATTGATGCAAGTTATATTTTCCGTTCCACTCTAGTAAAAGCTAAATTAACTGGCTATTATTCTAAAGTAGAAGATGCCAACGAAGTTGGTTTTTATTATGCAGACGGTTTAAGTGGAGATGATATTGCAGATAACGACACCTCTGCTTTTGTTCAAGAAGTTTTACAAGGAATTAATAAAAAAAATATAGGAGCAGAATTAGGTATTGAAGCACAAGTAACTCCAACTATTAAATTAAAAGGAGCAGCATCTGTGGGTCAATTTACTTATGATAATAATCCAGATTTGTATTTAACTTCATCAAGTTTTACATCACAAAATGGTTCAATATCTTATGGAAAAGCTAATTTAAAAGATTACAAAATAGCGGGTGGCCCACAAAGGGCTTACTCTGTAGGTTTTGAGTATCGCGATCCAGATTACTGGTGGTTTGCAGCAACGGCAAACTTTTTCTCTAATGCCTATTTAGATATGAATGCTTTAACAAGAACTAAAAACTTTTATTTAGATGCAGACGGATTGCCATTTAATGATTATGATGAAACCATTGCCAAAGATTTATTAAAACAAGAAAAATTTGACGATTATATGGTTGTTAACCTTGTTGGAGGGAAATCTTGGAAAATTGGAGACAAATATGTAGGGTTTATTGCGAGTATTGGAAATCTTTTTGATAAAGAATACAAAACAGGAGGATACGAGCAAGGTAGAAACGCAAACTATAGAGAGTTATTACAAGATGTAAATAGCCCTATACGAAGATTTGGTTCAAAATATTGGTATGGACGTGGAGCAAATTATTTTGTAAATGTTTACCTAAGATTTTAAAAAAAAGAAATTAAGAAAAATATAAAAACATAGTATTATGAAAAATATAAAAAGAATTTTAATGTTAATGGTTGCCGTAGTAGCTAGTTTTACTATCGCATCATGTGTTCAAGATGATGATTTTGTTGTACCAAGTAGTTTGGGAATCGAAGAGAATTCAAGACTAAAAACGTTATTAGATGGTGCAACAGAAGTATCAATGGCTGATGTTAAGGCCATGTATCAAGAAGGTGATTTTATTGAAGCTATTGATACAGATATATATGTAAAAGGGTATGTATCTTCATCAGATCAAGCAGGTAATTTTTTCAAAGAATTTTTCATTCAAGATAGTCCTACAAATCCAACAATTGCTTTAAAAGTAATATTAAATCAAGTTGATACATACAATCAATTCAATTTAGGAAGAGAAGTCTATATAAGCCTAAAAGGATTATATATTGGGGAAGAAAGAGTAGGGAATGGTGTGACTACTATTGGAGGAGGAACAGAAACAGACCAATACGGTACTACTGTTACAAGTTTAAGCCTGAATCAAATTAAATTAAGTGTTTTAAGGTCTGAAAATACAATGGAAATAACACCATTGGTTGTAACGTTTTCTGAAATTACCAAAGCGTATGTTGGTTTGTTGATATCTGTAGAAAATGTTGAGTTTGCCGATAATTTAGCAGGCAAACGCTATTTTGATCCAACTCAAGATTATGATACTCAAAGAACTTTACAAGCATGTGGAGGCTTTAACTATACACAATTTAGTTTAGAAACAAGTGCCTTTGCAAGTTTTCAAAATGAACTATTGCCAACAGGAAATGGAACTATTACGGCAGTTGTTAGTAAAACTTTTGATGGAAGCAGCTTAATATTAGCCTTAAACACAACAGATGATGTAAATTTTACAAACTCTCGTTGCTCATTACTTGATCCTAATGATTTCACAACTCTTTTTGAAGAAGATTTTCAATCTGCAACCAACAACACAAATTTAAATTTTGTTGGATGGACTAATTTTGCAGAAGCGGGTTCGTGGGTTTGGAGAGAAAAAGTATTTTCAGGAAATGGTTATACAGAATTTAGTACATTTAATTCAGGAAGCCCTTCAAACATTGCTTGGTTGGTAACACCTGGATTTGATATGGATGCTCAAGACAATGAATTTTTAAACTTTAAGACGGCTCAACATCATTTAGAATCTCCAGATAATACTCTAGAAATATTTGTTTCAACTGATTATGACGGAACAAATGTTTTAGCTGCCACTTGGGAACCAATTTCCGCTACTCTTGCTTCGCAAAGCAATAGTTGGTATGAGTTTATTGATTCTGGTTTAATTGATTTATCATCTTACACAGGAACTTTATATGTAGCCTTTAAAGTGGTTGGTTCTGGTACCGATACCACACTTGATGGTGCATACCAAGTAGATGATTTTAGTATTATTGCTTCAAACTAAGCTTGTTAAATTTATACCCATAAAAACCCACCAATTTGGTGGGTTTTTTAGTAATTCTTTTGTAAAGTGGCATACACAGGAAAATGGTCACTATAACCTCCTTGATATTTTTTTCCTATATAAGTCCTGAAAGGTTTCCCTTTGTATTTACCATTAAAAAGCTTTAAAAAATCGTCATCAAAAATGTTGGCTTCTGCATAACTAAAGGTGTTAGGTATTGTTTCAAAAAAGTTCTTGGTGAACATAATTTGGTCAAATAAATTCCATTTATAATCATGTGATGTAGAACCTCTTGAATATGAAAATAATGATAGCATAGGATTAAATAAATCTTGATTTTTAATTAAATGCTGAATACTTTCATTTGTAGGATCGTCATTAAAATCACCAATTACAATAATTTTTGAATTTGCATTTTCAGATTTTAGGGCATTAATAATTTCAATAACTTTATTAGAAGCAGCTAAACGTTTAGCCTCTGTTTCATTAGCGCCTTCGCGTCTTGATGACCAATGATTCACAATGACATGAATTTCTTCTTCTTCAAGCAAACCTGTTACCAAAAGAATATCTCTTGTATAATCTGGCAAGCCTTCTTCATTATATAGTTGAACAGAAAAAGTCTCAGAATGGGTTACTTTAAAACAAGTAGTGTCATACAACAAAGCAACATCTATTCCACGTTCATCTAAGGAATCATAATGCACAAAACCATAATGGCATTCACTTAAATGTTTTGAAGCTATAAGGTCTTTTATAACGGTATCATTTTCTACTTCAGCCAAACCAATAATAGCCGGATGCTTATCAGTTTCTTTAAAGCCTATACTCGAAATAGCAAAACCTAATTTTCTTAGTTTATTTTGATAACGTTTATAAGTCCATTTTTTTGTAGTAATAGGTAAAAAATCATTGTCATTTGTTTTCGGATCATCTTTGATGTCAAACAGGTTTTCAAGATTGTAAAATGCAATGGTATGTGTATTATGTTTTAATATGTTATTGTCAAAAGAATCATCCATAAACTCAAAATTATCGTTAAAAATATAAAAATTAAAATGGTTGCAATTATGTAACTTTGTGCATTATTTTATTTTATGTTAGAATCAAAAGAAATAAGCTTAGAAAAGGCTGTATTAATAGGTATTGTTACAAAAGACCAAGATGAAATTAAATCTAAAGAGTATTTAGATGAATTGGAATTTTTAACATATACAGCTGGAGGAGAAGTTGTAAAACGATTTACTCAGAAAATGGATATGCCTAATTCCAGAACATTTTTAGGAACAGGTAAAATTGAAGAAGTTGAGCGTTTTATTAAAGATAATGACATAGGAACAGCAATTTTTGATGATGAACTTTCAGCAGCTCAAGAACGAAATATTAGTAAAATTCTTAATTGCAAGGTGTTAGACCGAACCAATTTAATCCTAGATATTTTTGCACAACGTGCTCAAACAAGCTATGCCAGAACACAAGTCGAGTTAGCCCAATGTGAATATTTATTGCCAAGGTTGCGAGGTATGTGGACGCATCTTGAACGTCAAAAAGGGGGTATTGGTATGCGTGGTCCTGGTGAGACAGAAATTGAAACAGACCGACGTATTGTGCGTGATAAAATAGCGTTGCTTAAGGAGCGTATTAAAATTATTGATAAACAAATGTCTGTTCAACGTGGTAATCGCGGAGCCATGGTACGTGTAGCACTTGTGGGTTATACCAATGTTGGAAAATCTACCTTAATGAATGTAATAAGCAAAAGCGAGGTGTTTGCCGAAAACAAACTATTTGCAACGTTAGATACTACGGTCAGAAAAGTGGTCATTCAAAACTTGCCTTTTTTGCTTTCAGATACGGTAGGATTTATAAGGAAGCTGCCCACACAATTGGTTGAAAGTTTTAAAAGTACTTTAGATGAGGTAAGAGAAGCCGATTTATTACTTCACGTTGTTGACATTTCACATCCTAATTTTGAACAGCACATTGATTCTGTGCATAAAATTTTAGGAGAAATTAAAAGTGCAGATAAGCCAACTATTATGGTATTTAATAAAATTGATGCTTATAAGCCAGAACCGTTAAGTGAAGATGATTTAGAAACAGAACGCACGAAAATGCATTATTCTTTAGATGAATGGAAAAAGACCTGGATGAGTAAAATAGGTAACAATGCTCTATTTATTTCAGCTTTAAATAAGGAGAATTTAGAAGACTTCAAGAAAAGAGTTTATGAAGAAGTAAGGCAAATTCACATCACTCGTTTTCCTTATAATCATTTTTTGTATCCAGATTATGATGAGAATCAAGCATAAAAAAAGAGCTTCTAATTTAGAAGCTCTTTTTATTTTATAATCTTATTAAAACTTATAGTTTAATCCAACAACCCAATAGGTTTGAAGTTTGTTATTAATATTTTCAAAGGTTGGTTCAGGATCACCACTTGTAGCATCAAAATTAATTGCATAATACTTTAAGGCTTCCTGCTTATTACTTCTTAATCCAAAGTCAAATCCAACACCTATCATTTTCCATAAAGTATATCCAAAAGAGTTGTTCCATGTCCAGTTTGATAAATCAGAACTCTTGTAACTTTGAAACATTGACAAGTTTGTTTTAAAGCTTACAGCTTGGATTTGTCTGGTATAATCTACAAGTATTTTTGTTCCATACGACGATTGAAAAATAGCATCTGTTTTACTGAAAACTAAGTTGTAGTTTAATGGATGCACAACAACAACTAAATCTTTAATCGGTGTCCAAGTTCCACCAATACCAGCATCTAAATATCCAGGATTATTAAAATTATTCAAGATGGTTGTTCTGTACTCTGCTAATCCAGAAAAAGCAAAAAATTCACTTAATTTTTGACCATATAAAGAGGTTATGTTGAATACATCTGTTGCTTCTCTCCATCTATTGTTGTCGTTAGGGTTGTCTTTATCATCAAACTTCACCCATGATAAATTCATATTACCAGCATTTCTCCAAAAGAAGGATTTTGTATCAAGATTTGCAAAGGCATTGATTGTAAAACCAATGTTTCCAGATTTATTATTTGGGGCCTTTTGTGCATACCAGTTATTAAAATTAGAAACGCTTCCTCCTACAGTTCCAAAAGCTCCTTTTTTCCAACCAGGAAAGGCATCAATTTTACCTTGCGTTGTATTAACACGATCTTGAGCCACTTTAAGTGAATCTTTTTGAATTGCAAGTGTTGCTTTAAGTTCTTCTAAAGTTTGAGAATAACTAAATGAGATGCTTAAGATGACTGCTTGAGTTAAAAGTAATACCTTTTTCATTTTATGAGAAATAAATATTTAAGTTCGCAAAGATAATATATATCAAATTATTTGCAAGTTGAGAATCTTTTATTTGCTTTTGAACAGAGGGACAGAAGAACAAGCTTCTCCATACATAATAGATTGAGCAAAAGGTTTAAGTTTATTGGCTAGCATAATGTAAGCGTTTTGAGGAACGGGTTTTTTTGAACACCCTTTTATTATGATTGGTTTGTTGGCAAACTCTGAAACATCTAATATGTTTAAAACATCCTGAAAAATGGAAGTTTCTAACAACTCAAGATTTCCTATAACTATTTTTTTTGCAAAGGGCTCTAAATGAAGACTAATTAGAATAAATGCCCAAGCAGGAATTATAGCATCACTACTACAAGTTAAAGCAACATAGGCATCTTTATATTGGGACCAATCAAATAGCTTTACTTGTTCTCTAAAATCTTTTTCGCGCAATACAAATCCTTCAAAAAGCCATTCTTTAATATCAAACAAAACACGCTTTCCTTGAGGATAATAATCTTCAAGGTTTATGGTTATTAATTTGCTATTCGCTACGCGATTGATTATTTCGTCCTGCATTTAAGAAAACAAAAATATTTAAAGCATTCCAAGTTCTAATTTCGCTTCTTCGCTCATCAAATCGTGTGTCCAAGGTGGATCAAAAGTTATTTCAACTTCGGCACTTTTCACAGCATCAAGTGATTTGATTTTCTCTTCTACCTCTAAAGGTAAAGTTTCAGCAACAGGACAGTTTGGAGTTGTTAATGTCATTAATATTTTTACATCATAGTCTTCGTTAACAAATACGTCATAAATTAACCCAAGTTCGTAAATATCTACAGGTATTTCTGGATCATAAATTGTTTTCAAAACGCCAACTATTTTCTCTCCTAATTTTGTGGTGTCAATTTTTATATCGCTCATATTATTTTAATTGTGTTTGATATGCTATTGCATACATTTTTAACTGTTTTATCATACTTACCAAACCATTCGCTCTGGTTGGAGATAAATGCTCTTTTAAACCAATTTTTTCAATAAAATCTGTATTAGCTTCAATGATATCTTTTGGTTTTTGATTTGAGAAAACTCTGATTAGAATAGCAATAATTCCTTTAGTAATAATGGCATCACTATCGGCGGTAAAGCATACTTTATCATCTTTTAATTCGGCGTGAACCCAAACTTTACTTTGACAACCTTTTATAATATTGCTATCAGTTTTGTATTGGTCGTCTATTAAAGGTAAATCCTTACCCAAATCAATCATATATTGATAACGTTCTTCCCAATCATCAAACATTGAGAACTCTTCAATTATTTCATCTTGTATGTCAGTAATACTCACAACTTTTATTTTTAACAAAAATACAATAAGAATTATTGTTTTTCAATGTTTTCTGAAACAGATAAAATTTCTTTAACAATAAGCTCAATTTCTTTAGGTGGATTGCCATGGTCAAAACTAGCTGACTCATAGTCGGTTCCATTATATGTTATTGTAAGATTTGCAATAGCTGCTCCGTCATATAATCTTTTTTGAGTTGGAGCTTCAAGTTTCGATATGTTTTCTAAATCGATATTCTTAACTAAATCCATAATTGTATGCCAATACTTTTCATTACATTCTTTAATTATAGGTTTGGCATTTCGTTTATTGATAATAGAAATAGTTTTTTTGTTAAGAATGATTAGCTTATAACTACCTCTAGACATGGCAGAATATTCTATGGAAAGATTGTCCTGATCAATTTTAGAATTAATACAACCTTGATCAAAAATTAATAAAGATAAAACGATAAATAAAACTTTCATAGTTTAGGTTTTATTATAATAATACAAAAAAGACGCCAAAGTTGGCGTCTTTTCAAAATTTAATAAGCCTTTTATATTTTAATTTCCAGCCATTGCAGCTCTTGGGCCACCTGTAGCAAAAATAGGTCTTAATCTATTTCTTTGGCCATCTGTAAACATATACATACAAGCATCATCTGTATAATCCATATAGTTCATGGTCATATCTGTAGTGCTACAATTAATTGTTGGATAATTTGGGCATCCGTAATTTGGGCCATCGGAACTTGGAGTGTCTTCAACAAAATCATCTTGTCTGCATCTTCCATCACCCCAAATGTGGCGTAAATTTAAATAATGACCAACTTCATGAGTTGCTGTTCTTCCTAAATTATATGGGGCAGCAGAACCACCTGGTAAACTAGAATATAATAACACCACACCATCTGTAGCGGAATTGCCTCCTGGGAACTGGGCATATCCTAATATGCCGCCACCAATATTACATACCCAGATATTTAAATGAGTATCTGGAGTAATTGGAGGATAAGCAGCTTTTACTGAATCATTTGTTCCCCAAGATGAAGTGTTATTATTATATCTAAAGGTTCCTGCCAGAGTAAAACTTACATTTGTTATTGTTGCATCGTTAACAAAATTTGTTGCTCCAGATGGGAGCAAGTTTGTATTAGTGCTATTAAAATCGTCATTTAACACATTTATTTGCGATGTAACTTGTGCGTTTGAAACATCATTTGCATTAGGTAAAACAATATGCACGTAAACAGGAATATTTATTGTTCCTAAACCATCATTAATTGGTAAAACATCAACATCTGTCTCTCCACTGGTTCCACCACCTGGTTTTCCTTTATTTGCGCTACCGCTTTTTGAAGCTATATATTTTCTTGTTTGGTATTCAATATCAAACATTTTCTTTTCTAAACTCGGGTTTTCACGAAGTTGTCGGTTAAGAACTTCCATGGAATAACATGGATTATAAAATTCTTTGGAGTTAGCAGATTTAGAGCTTAAATCGTCAGCAGAATCAGTATAAACATAAAAATCACTCATGTCAATTTGCTGTTCTTGTGATACTTCTTTAGAATCATCATTACATGCTGTGAATAAAAGTCCAACAGCGGCCATACTTAAAAAAATTTTTTTCATTTAATTATATTTTTGAATTAGTCGTTGCTGAAAATAAAATATTTTTTAAAAATATTTGCGAATTGTTAATAAGTTTTGTTAAATATTCGACAAAAAACACAATTGTTATGTAGTTGATGGTGTTTTATCTACAAAATTATTGAATGATAACTCTGGATAGAAAAATTTAAGATAACATCAACTGGGCCTTTTTAACTGCATTGGCTAAAACGTCAATTTCTTCTAAAGTATTATAGAATGAGAATGAGGCTCTTACAGTTCCAGGTATTTTGTAAAAGTCCATAATTGGTTGAGCGCAATGATGACCTGTACGAACGGCAATTCCCATTTTATCTAAAATAGTTCCTACATCATACGGATGGATGCCTTCAAGATTAAAAGAAATGACTGATGTTTTATGTTTTGATATACCGTAGATTTTTAAACCTTCTATTTCAAGAAGTTTTTTTGTGGCGTATTCTAAAAGTTCATGCTCGTAAGATGAAATGTTATCAAAACCAATAGAATTCATATAATCTATAGCTGCCCCAAAAGCAATACCACCACAAATATTTGGTGTACCTGCTTCAAATTTATGAGGCAAATCTGCATACGTTGTTTTTTCAAAAGTAACTTCAGCTATCATTTCTCCTCCACCTTGATATGGAGGTAATTTTTTTAGCCAGGATTCTTTTCCGTATAGCATTCCAACTCCTGTTGGTCCACACATTTTATGAGCAGAAGCTACATAAAAATCAACATCCAAAGCTTGAACATCTGGTTTTATATGAGGGCAAGATTGTGCACCATCAATTAAAACAGCGGCACCGACTTGGTGAGCTTTTTTAATAATATATTCAATAGGATTTACAGTTCCTAAGGCATTTGAAACGTGATTTACAAAAACTAGTTTGGTTTTGTTTGAAAGTAGTTGGTCATAATCACTTATGATTAATTCTCCATCTAAGTTCATTGGAATCACTTTTAAAATGGCCCCAGTACGTTCGCATAACATTTGCCAAGGCACAATATTGCTATGGTGTTCTAAGGCAGATACAATGATTTCATCACCCTTTTTTAAGATAGAAGAAAAGCCGTTTGCAACTAAATTAATGCTGTGTGTTGTTCCTGATGTGAATATAATTTCATGAGCAAATTTGGCATTAAAATGCTTTTGAATTTTGTGTCTGGCTTGTTCGTATTTATCTGTTGCTTCTTGACTTAAACTATGTACACCACGATGAATATTGGCATTGTAATTTGAATAATAATCTACAATAACATCAATAACCTGTTGAGGTGTTTGTGAGGTTGCTGCATTATCAAAATACACTAAAGGTTTGCCGTTTACTTTGCGAGAAAGTATTGGAAAGTCTTTACGAATGTTTTCAACATTGAACATAGTTGTTTTTTTAATAGCCCCGATAGAAGCGACATCCTTTTGTTTTAAAAGAAATAAAAGATATAGCGAATAGCGGGAAAAAGCTTTAATATTTTACAAATCAAAACCAAGGTTAACACCTAATTTGTTAGCGATAATTTTATTGATGCGATGTTTTATTTCTGGAATTCGAACCGAGTTTAAAACGTTATTGCTAAAAGCATACATTAGTAATGCTTTGGCCTCTTTTTCTGGAATACCTCTTGAACGCAAATAAAACAAGGCACTTTCGTCTAACTGACCAATGGTACAACCGTGAGAACACTTTACGTCATCAGCAAATATTTCTAGCTGAGGTTTTGTGTTTATGGTTGCTTTATCACTGATTAAAATGTTTTTGTTTGATTGAAACGCATTGGTTTTTTGAGCTTCTTTATCAACAATTATCTTTCCATTAAAAACACCAGTAGAGTTTTCTCCAAAAACACCTTTATAATCTTGATGGCTTTCGCAATTTGGTTCTTTATGATGTACCAACGTATTATGATCGACATGTTGTTTATCACCAATAATTGTAACTCCTTTTAAAGTAGAATTAATGCGTTCACCATGTTGGAAGAAATTGAGATTGTTACGTGTTAATTTTCCACCAAAAGAAAAGGTGTGCACAGAACAAATGCTTTCTTGTTTTTGATTGATATATGAATTGTCAATTAAAGAAGCGTTTAAACTATCATTTTGAACCTTATAATAATCTACAATGGCACGTTTGTTTATGAAAACTTCTGTAACACTGTTTGTTAAAACGGCATTGTCTGTTAAACTTTGATGACGTTCAATAATTTGCACATGCGAATTCTCATCAACTACAATCAAGTTGCGCGGTTGCAACATAATTGCAGATTCATTTCCTGTTGAAAAATGAATGATTTGGATTGGCTTTGCGACCATTTTATTTTTAGGAATATGAATGTAAGCTCCTTCACTAGAAAACGCTGTATTTAACGAGGTTAAACTGTCGTTTTTAGCAATTGTATTGAAATAGTTTTCTATAAGAATGCGGTATTTTGGTTTTGATAATGCTGATGACATTAAGCAAATATCCATACCTTCATGAGTGGTTTGTGATAGATGTGAAGAATATTTCCCATCAATAAACACAATTTTATAGGTATCAATATCATGAATGAAATATTTTTTCACATCATTATATTCGATAGTATTTTCAAGTTTTGGAAAAACACTGTAGTCGTTTTTTAAAATACTGTTTAAAGAGGTGTATTTCCAAGCCTCTTCTTTTTTTGTTGGAAACCCTTTGTCTTCAAATGATTTTATAGCTTCAGTTCTTATTTTATGCAAATAAGCGTCATCGTCTTGATGGTTTTCAAATGCCCAAAAGGATGATATGAGTTTTTCTTTTAAATCCATTTTTTAATTGTTAGTGTAAGTGATTTGTAATCACCTTAACTGAGAATTAATTATGCGTTAACTTCTTCTTTAATCCAGTCGTATCCTTTGTCTTCAAGCTCGTGTGCTAGTTCTTTGGTTCCGGATTTTACAATTCTTCCTTTATACAATACATGTACAAAATCTGGAACGATATAATCTAGCAAACGTTGGTAATGTGTAATAACCAATACAGCATTATCTTTACTTTTAAGTTTGTTTACACCATTGGCAACAATACGAAGTGCATCAATATCAAGACCTGAATCTGTTTCGTCAAGGATAGCTAATTTTGGTTCTAGCATTGCCATTTGGAAGATTTCATTACGCTTTTTTTCACCACCAGAAAATCCTTCATTTAATGAGCGCGATAAAAACTTTCTATCAATTTCCAGTAATTCTGCTTTTTCACGAATTAGCTTTAACATGTCTTTAGCAGGCATATCTTCAAGTCCTTTTGCCTTACGGGTTTCATTTATGGCAGTTTTCATAAAGTTGGTTACAGAAACTCCTGGGATTTCAACAGGGTATTGAAATGATAAGAAAATGCCTTTATGAGCACGTTCTTCAGCAGCTAAATCATTGATGTCTTCTCCTTCAAAGAAAATGTCTCCATCTGTAACTTCATAATCTTCTTTTCCTGCAATAACAGAAGCCAACGTACTTTTACCAGAACCATTAGGTCCCATAATTGCATGAACTTCTCCTGGTTTAATTTCAAGATTAATACCTTTTAAAATTGATTTATCTTCAACGCTTGCGTGTAAATTCTTAATTTTTAACATAATTATTTAAAATCGCGACTATTTGTCTTTATTCTTTTTATTATCCAACTGATCCTTCTAAACTTATCTCTAGTAATTTTTGGGCTTCAACAGCAAACTCCATAGGAAGTTTATTTAATACATCTTTACTAAATCCGTTCACAATTAATGCTATAGCTTTTTCTGTTGCAATTCCACGTTGATTACAATAAAAAATTTGGTCTTCACCAATTTTACTTGTTGTGGCTTCGTGTTCTATGCGTGCCGTTTTGTTTTTTGCTTCAATATAAGGAAAGGTATGCGCGCCACAATCATTTCCCATAAGTAAACTATCGCATTGTGAAAAATTACGAGCATTGTCTGCGTTAGGGCTTATTTTAACCAAACCCCTGTAACTGTTTTGAGACTTCCCTGCAGAAATACCTTTTGAAATAATGGTTGACTTGGTATTTTTACCCAAATGAATCATTTTAGTTCCAGTGTCAGCTTGCTGATAATTATTGGTAACGGCTATTGAATAGAATTCACCAACAGAATTATCACCTTTTAAAACACAGCTAGGGTATTTCCAGGTTACAGCACTTCCGGTTTCTACTTGAGTCCAGGATATTTTTGCATTGGTTTCACAAAGCCCACGTTTTGTAACAAAATTAAAAACACCACCTTTGCCTTCAGCATTTCCTGGATACCAGTTTTGAACGGTAGAATATTTTATTTCTGCATTGTCGAGCGCAATAAGTTCAACAACTGCAGCATGTAATTGGTTTTCATCTCTACTTGGTGCTGTACAACCTTCTAAGTAACTTACATAGCTACCTTCATCTGCAATAACAAGGGTTCTTTCAAACTGACCTGTACCTGCTTGATTAATCCTGAAATACGTTGAAAGTTCCATTGGGCAATGCACTCCTTTTGGGATGTAGCAGAAAGATCCATCACTAAAGACAGCGCTGTTAAGAGCAGCATAAAAATTATCTTTTTGAGGAACTACCGTGCCAATATATTTTTTTACAAGTTCTGGATGCTCTTTAATAGCTTCAGAAATACTCATAAAAATGATTCCTTTTTCTCCTAGTGTCTTTTTAAATGTAGTAGCAACAGAAACTGAATCGACCACAACATCCATAGCTACATTGCTTAGTTTTTTTTGCTCATCAATAGATATACCCAATTTTGCAAAAGTTGCTAATAATTCTGGGTCAACTTCATCAAGACTATTATATTTAGGCTTGCTGTTTGGAGCAGAATAATATGAAATTGCCTGAAAATCTGGTTTGGCATAATGAACATTTGCCCAGTCTGGTTCTATCATTTCTTTCCAAGCTTTAAAAGCTTCAAGTCTCCAGTCTGTCATCCATTGTGGTTCTTCTTTTTTAAGAGAGATTGCTTTAACAATTTCTTCGTTGAGGCCAACAGGGAATGTGTCTGATTTTATATCAGTATAAAAACCATATTCATATTCTTTGGTTTTTAATTCTTCTCTTAAATCGTCTTCAGTATATTTATTCATTCTTTTTGTTCTTCAGTATGCAGATTATTAAAGTGAAAAAGATTCACCACAACCACAAGTTCTATTTGCATTAGGGTTATTGAAAACAAACCCAGTTCCGTTTAGGCCTCCTGAATATTCAAGAGTTGTTCCAATTAAATATAAAAAGCTTTTTTTGTCAACAATAATTTTTACCTCGTTATCAACAAATACCTTGTCTCCTTCATGGTTTTCTTTATCAAACTTTAAATCGTATGATAAACCAGAACAACCACCACTTTTCACACCAACACGAACATAATCTGTAGATGGATTATAACCATCTTCTTGCATAAGTTCAATGACTTTTTTCTTAGCTGTTTCCGAAACTTTAATCATAATTATTTAAAATAGATTTATAACTTTTAACTGATATTTTGGGAACCTTTTATTAAGAAGGTTTCTAAATAGGCTACAAATATACAATATAAGTCAGGGATTTCCATATAAACTAACATTATATTAGCATATAGTTTTATAGGTTTTTTTTATTGATTTAGAAAGGAAGAATTATTGATGAAATATATAAATAAGCTTCTTATTTTTGCACCATGATAGAAGATAAAGACCAACAACGCACTCAACTAAGTGATTTAGGAGAATTTGCACTTATAGATCATTTAACTAAAAACTTTAAAGTGAAGCAAACATCAACTATTAAGGCAATTGGTGATGATGCTGCTGTTTTAGATTTTAAGAATAAAAAAATTGTTGTTTCAACCGATTTATTAGTTGAAGGTGTTCACTTTGATTTAAGCTATATGCCTTTAAAGCATTTAGGATACAAATCAGTAGTAGTAAACCTGTCTGATGTTTGTGCTATGAATGCTGTTCCTACACAAGTAACAGTTTCGATTGCTTTGTCAAACAGATTTCCATTAGAAGCTTTAGAGGAACTTTATGCAGGTATTGAAACTGCCGCAGCAATTTATAATGTAGATGTTGTAGGTGGAGACACTACATCTTCAACTAAAGGGTTATTGATTTCGGTTACCGCTATTGGGACTTTGGAAGGAGATAATGAAGTTTATAGAAGTGGTGCAAAACCTAATGATTTATTGGTGATTTCCGGTGATTTGGGAGGTGCTTATATGGGGCTTCAAATTCTTGAAAGAGAAAAAGAAGTTTATAAAGTAAACCCAAATAGTCAACCAGATTTAGAGCCATACAGTTATATTATTGAGCGTCAATTAAAACCAGAAGCTAGAAAGGATATTATTAAACTTTTTAAAGATTTAGATGTTAAACCAACGTCTATGATTGATATTAGCGATGGGTTGTCTTCTGAAATCATGCATATTTGTAAGCAAAGTGAAGTTGGTTGTGATTTATTTGAAGAAAAAATTCCTTTAGATCCTGTTGTAATCTCAACTTGTGAAGAATTTAATATAGACAGTACAACTGTTGCGTTAAATGGGGGAGAAGATTATGAATTGCTGTTTACAATTTCTCAGGAAGATTATCCTAAAATAAAAGCGAATCCAAGTTTAACGGTAATAGGTTTTATTAAAGAAAAAGAAGCAGGGATACATTTAGTAACCAGAGCAGAAACCAGAATTCCGATTAAGGCCCAAGGATGGAAAAATTTTAGTGCTTAAAAACCAATAAGTTTTCAAATAAAATTTTTTCTCTTAATTTCTTTTTGTTGCGTTTCGTATGAATACGCTCTAACACATCATTTATTTCTTTAAACTTAGGAGTTAGTTTAACAAGCTCGCCACTTACACCAGTGGTTAATTGTTTATGGCATCGGGTACAAGTATATTCTTTGACATGATAGGTAACGTTTCTGGAGATATGATAATCATGCCCAAACATCTTGCAATGTATTTCTTTCATAAACTTTTAATTGTATCTTAGGAGAGACGACTAAAAGTATAAAAATCAATTTAAAATGTTTAACAACTTATTAATAAATCGACGAAGTGGCCAATTTTACCTTTGAACGTTGAGTTCTGGAATTGTGGATTCTTTCTAAAATGCTATTTATCTCTTTAAACTTTGGAGTTAGCTCGATTAAATTCCCATTGCTGTTAGTGGTTAACTGCTTCTTGCAGTGTTTGCAAGTGTATTCTTTAACATGATAGGTAACTTTCTTTGTAACTTCAAAATCATGACCAAAAAGGTAGCAATACATGGTTGGGATGAATGCCGGCTTATTAGTAGTTTTTTTCATAAATTTCAGATTTAGAACACTCTAAATATAGAAATAAAAACGACAAAAGCGATGAAAATATAAAATTATTCGATGAAATGCATAATATTATGTAAGAATTGGTCTCTATTTTCAACATGACTCATATGTCCGTCAGGAAATATTGCTACATTTATGTTTGTTTTGTTAGTTTGTTTAATTAATGATTCAAAATCTAAAACCGGATCTTTTTTACTAATAATCATTAACTTTTTAAAATTCACTTTTTTAAAGAATTGTTCTCTATCCTTTCTTATTTTCATACCTTCTAAAGCGGCTATAATTCCTTGAACAGGTGTTTTTAAAGCTTCTTCTTTTATATGCTTAATTTTTTCGGAGAATATCTTTCTGTTTTTAGGTCTGAATAAATTAACAATGGCTATTCTTACAAAAGCTTTATAATTATTCTTTACGGCAATAATGGCTCTATCTCTGTTTTTCTTGCGCACATTGCTATCTTCATTTGGAGTGGAATTCATTAAACAAACACCTTTTACAATTTCAGGGTAGTTTTCAGCAAAAGCTAAGCAAACATAACCTCCCATTGAATGACCAATTAATGTAGCTTGATTTATTTTTAAATGGTTGAGGACTTGCTTAACAGTTTCGGCCATCAATTCCATGGTGTGAATATATCCTAAGCAACCTGTTTTTCCATGACCTAGTAGATCAATACAAATAACTCTATTATTTTTAGAAAGTTCAGGAATAAATTCGTCCCACATAGTTGAGTTTTCTAAAAAACCATGAAGCAAAACAATGGTATTGCCTTTACCATTATCAGTATAAAATATGTTTATGCCTTTGTATTGTAAAATCATTTTTATAGTATATTAGGCAAAGATATAATTGAGTTATGAATAAAACTAAACAAACCTTTGTATTTGGCTTTGCTTTATTTGCTGGTTTTTTTGGTGCTGGCAATTTAATTTTGCCTCCTTTATTAGGATTCAATTCCGGGCCAGATTGGTGGTTAGTTACTTTAGGGTTTATTATTTCTGCTACGATTATTCCGCTACTAGCTTTATTTGGTCATGCCAAACTTCAAGGAACCATGATTGAGTTTGGTAATAAAGTGTCTCCAATATTCAGTTTAATTTTTTGCCTTTGCATTTACATCATTATTATTGCATTACCTTGCCCTAGAACAGCTGCTGTAACCCATGAAATGGCCATTGCTCCTTTTTTCAATACAAGTCCTTTACTAACTAGCATTATATATTTTTCTTTAGCATTTCTTTTTGTTGTTAATAGAAATAATGCATTAGAAATACTTGGTAAATACTTAACGCCTATAATAGTTTTAATATTATTTGCTATAATTATAGTTGGTGTTTTTTGTGATGTAGCACCAATGAGAGGTTCCAATTTTGAATCTCCTATGGTTAGTGGATTGTTAGAAGGATATCAAACTTATGATGCTATAGCAGGACTTGTTACGGGTGGAATTGTAATAATTTCTATTAATAATTCAACAGGCAATATGTCGTTCATAGACAAAAAGATAATGATAGCTAAATCTGGATTTATAGCTATGGCAGGATTGTTTATTATTTACACAGGGCTAATTGCTCTTGGTGCTTTTTATAATTCTGAATTTCCAAGTGATATTTCTAGAGCAGAATTGCTTTCTGGACTAGCAACAAAAACTTTAGGGAATTTTGGGGGTGCCTTTTTAGGCGTTTTGGTTGGGTTAGCTTGTTTTACAACAGCAGTGGCAATAATTATGAGTACGGCAGATTTTTTTAAAGCACTATTTAAAGAATCACAAAGAGCATATATTATAACAACTATTGTATGTTGTGTAACGGGAATTTTTATTGGGCAATTTCAGGTTTCTTATATTATAACTATTGCATTACCTTCTTTAATGCTTATTTATCCGTTATGTATTGTTCTTATTTTATTAAATGTAATTCAAGAGAAGTATGCATCTAAATTGGTTTTTAGATGGGTTGCTTTTATCACTTTTTTATTTAGTTTACCTGATTTTTTACAATTTGTAATGCCACCCGAACAATTGGAACCTGTCACAAGTTATATTCTTTTTGCAAAGCAAAATTTAGGATGGGTTTTACCAGCCTTAACGACATTTATTGTTGTGAGTGTTTTTTTAAAACTTAAAAGTAGAGAAGCTAAATTTTAAATTAGTTTTTAAGTTTTTTAATCGCTAAAAAAGCATTATCCACATAATTTTCTTCGACTAAAATAGTGAATTCGTTGGTTGTTGATATTACTTCATATAAAACAACACCTTCCCAAGCCAATCGTTTAAAAAAGTGATAGTATAATCCAGCAATTTTTGAATTGTCTTCAGGTAAATTAATACTTATCGCAGTTAACCCTTCTTGAACAGCAATAAAGGTTTCATCTTGAAAATGAGTGTTTACATAATCGTTTAAACTGCTTGAAACGATGATGTTACTTTCATGAATTCCTCTTGTAAATGTGTAAAAAAGTTTGGTTTCTTCATTAATCTTTTTTAAAATCTGAGAATGGTTATCAATTAAGGTTTCAGAATTTTTAACGGTAAAGTCTGTTAAGTTCGATCTTACAGTAATATCGCCCAAGTTCTGAATAACCTTTTTCATTTTAACAGTATTTGATAACGAAACAGGTGGATTGTAGCGTCTTAAAGCCATCATGATAGCACCAGGTTTTACCTCTTTTTTAAGCATTTTGCTTATAGGTTCTGTTAATTCTATTGCTAAAGCGCTAAAATTTATGATATTTCTTGAAAGCGCTTCTTCTAAATAAGGTTGCGCAATTAAAATATCTTCTACACAGTTTGATACGGTTTTCATGTTAATTATTTAACAATTTGTGCAAAAGTAATCTTTTTTTTTAATAAATATCTTATTTTGAGTAATGTACTATACTTTCGCTGTATAAATTGATTAAAAATGAAAGTATTAAAATTTGGAGGGACTTCTGTAGGTAGTGTTGAAAACATGTGTAATGTAAAAAATATTATCAACGATGGAAGAAAAAAAATTGTGGTTTTATCAGCCATGTCTGGTACTACAAATATTTTAGTTTCTATAGCAAATAACATTGCACACGATATGACTAACGAGGCTATTGAAAAGATAAATAAATTACATGAAACGTATTTTAACACCATTGACAAATTACTTTTAGATGAGTCTTTGAACATCGATGTTAAAAATTATGTAACAGGAATATTTAATTTTTTAGTTGAATGTACATACCAGGAATATTCACTTCATTTAGAAAATAAAATTGTTGCTCAAGGTGAGTTGCTTTCAACTTATATGTTTAACAGCTATTTGGCACAAGAAGATGTAACATCTACTTTGTTGCCAGCATTGAACTTTATGCGTATTGATAATCACAAGGAGCCAGATATGTTTTATATAAAACAAGATTTTGAAGCCGTTTTTAATGAAGCTCCAGATGTTGATATTTACATTACCCAAGGTTTTATTTGTTTAGATGAAGAAGGTAACATTTCAAATTTACAACGTGGAGGAAGTGATTATACTGCCACAATTATTGGTGCAGTAATTAAAGCAGAAGAAGTAGAGATCTGGACAGACATAGATGGGATGCATAATAACGACCCAAGATATGTTGAAAACACAAAACCTATTTCTAATATATCTTTTGATGAGGCTGCTGAGTTGGCCTATTTTGGAGCAAAAATTTTACATCCGCAAACAGTTACTCCAGTAAGGGCAGATAATATCCCTGTACGATTAAAAAACACCATGGATCCTGAAGCTTATGGAACTTTAATTAATGATGATCACACAGAAAATGGCGTTAAAGCTATTGCGGCAAAAGACAACATTACTGCCATAAAAATCAAATCTGGGCGCATGTTATTGGCACATGGGTTTTTGAGAAAAGTTTTTGAAATATTTGAAGTTTATGAAACTTCAATCGATATGATTACAACTTCTGAAGTTGCCATTTCACTTACTATTGATGACGATAGAAATTTAGATAAAATTTTAACCGAATTAGAGAAGTTTTCTGTGGTAGAAGTAGATAAAAATCAAACTATCGTTTGTTTGGTTGGTCACTCAATAGTAAATCATCATGAAACTTACAGATTGTTTCAAATTTTACAAGATGTTAAAATTAGAATGATTTCTTACGGTGGAAGCAGAAATAATATTTCATTATTAATAAATGCAAACGATAAAATTAAAACGCTAGGCAAACTAAATGATTATCTATTTGAATTAGTCACTCTTTAAAATAAAATTTTAGTCAGGTTAGCAAAAGGGTCGTTTTAAACGACCCTTTCTTCTTTTATTTTGAATTCATTAATTCTTCAATTTCATCGGCTTCTATAGGTATATTGCGCATAAGATTAAACGGTTCACCAGTTTTTTGGATAACCACATCATCTTCTAAACGAATGCCAAACCCTTCTTCTGGAATGTAAATTCCAGGTTCAACAGTAAAAACCATATTTGCTTTCATGGGTTCAGTTAATATCCCGTAGTCATGTGTGTCTAATCCCATGTGGTGGGACGTTCCGTGCATGAAATACTTTTTGTAAGCTGGCCAGTCTGGATCCTCATTTTGAACATCGGCTTTATCTAATAGTTTTAGCCCTAGTAATTCCGATGTCATCAATTTTCCAACTTCTTTATGATACTTTGCCCAATCTGTCCCAGGAAGAAGCATTTTGGTGGCTTCATTTTTAACTCTGTTCACTGCATTGTAAACTTCTTTTTGTCTTTTTGTGAATTTTCCAGAAACAGGAATTGTTCTAGTCATGTCACTTGAATAATTTGCATATTCAGCGGCTACGTCTAATAAAATTAAATTTCCTGATTTACACTGTTTGTTGTTTTCAATATAATGTAAAACGTTTGCACTATTGCCTGAAGCTATTATAGGAGTATAAGCAAATTTTCTGGAACGGTTTCTGGTAAATTCGTGGATAAACTCTGCTTCAATTTCATATTCCCAAACATCTGGTTTTACAAAATTTAAAACACGTCTAAATCCTTTTTCTGTAATATCACAGGCTTGCTGGATTAAATCTATTTCAATAGGATTTTTAACAGATCTTAAACGCTGTAAAATTGGATTACTTTTAGCGACAGAATGAGCAGGGTATTTATTTTTTAACCATGTAGTAAAACGATCTTCACGAGTTTCTGTTTCAACATTTGCTCTGTAGTGTTCATTGGTATTTATATAAACCATGTCACATTGAGTCATTAGCTCAAACATGATTTTTTCCATGTCTTGAAGCCAGTAAACAGTTTTAATTCCACTGGTTTCAAAAGCAGCTTCCTTGGTTAGCTTTTCGCCTTCCCAAACGGCAATATGATCATTGGTTTCTTTTAAAAATAATATTTCACGATGTTTATCTTTTGGGCAATCTGGAAATAATACTAATATACTTTCTTCTTGATCTACGCCACTTAAATAAAAAATATCCCGGTGTTGTTCAAAAGGTAAAGTACTATCTGCGCTTATTGGATAAATATCATTTGAATTAAATACAGCCAGACTATTTGGTAACATTTTAGCTGTAAAATTTCTTCGGTTTTGTATAAATAGATTTCTCTTTATAGGATGGTATTTCATGGAATTAGAATTTAACGATAAAATTACAAAAACAAATAAAACTTTATTAATAATTCTGTATTTTTGAGATATATAGAATCTAACATTATGAAAACGAATCTCTTAAGTATATTTATTGTTGGGTTATTTTTAACAACTAGCAATTTGATATCTCAAGTGATGCTAAGAGAGATACCCTTAAAGCAACAGATAGAAAATGCCTCTTTGGTAGTTGAAGGGAAGGTTCTTTCTAAAAAATCTTTTTGGGATGTAAAACATGAAAAGATATACACGGCTAATACAATTGAGGTTTATAAGGTTTTTAAAGGAGAACCTGTTGCAACTATCGATGTTATTACAAAAGGAGGCGTTGTAGGAACGGATTTTCTAATAGTGTCTTCTGCGTCAAAAATAAAGGAGAATGACAAAGGTGTTTTTATGTTGCAAAACACAAACATTGGACATGGTACCAATGATAAAATAATCACCAAAAAATACAAACCCTATGGTGCTGTTCAAGGGTTTTATAAGTATGATTTGTATAGTGATATCGCAGTAAATCCTTTCAATAAAAAACAAGGTATTTTCTCATCATTTTATAATGAAATAATGGATATTACAAAGACAGGTTTTGTTGAGGTTGCTAAATATAATGTTAGTGAAACTAATAAAAGTCTTAATGTAAGCAAAGCTTTGGGAACACCTATTGTCTCAAGTTTTAACCCCACAACGCTTACGGCTGGAACAAAATCGCAACTTACTATTAATGGGTCTGGTTTTGGTAGTTCTGGAAAAGTAAGTTTCCCAGATGCAAATAATGGAGGTTTTCTCTTTACTGATGCGCTAGCATCTCAAATTGTCTCTTGGAGTGATACACAAATTGTTGTTGAAGTCCCTTCAGATGCCGGAACAGGAAAATTCCGAGTAACCAATGATGACTCTCCTACACCTTTAAGTAGAGTTGCATCTACCGATTTAACAATATCTTATTCTGAATCAAATATTGAATATGATCCAGGAACAGGCTTACAAGCATATCCGCTTCAACATTATGATGAAAATGGAAATGGCGGATATGAATGGGAAATGCAAACAGATTTTTTTAATGATACAGAACATCCAGGTGCCAAAGCTTCTTTTGAAAGAGCAATGGACACTTGGAGATGTAATACAAAAATAAATTGGACGATAGCTAATTCTGCTACGAATATAGATGTTGTAGCTAGAGATGGTACAAATATAGTGAGATTTGATAATGGTGATGAGTTAGAAACGGGAGTTCTAGGTGAGTGTTCTTATTGGCCAAATTATTACACAGGATGTGCCATAGGAGAATCAGTACAATTTTATGTAAAAGAATTAGAAATTGTGTTTGATGATGCTACTTCTTGGTATTTTGGTACTGGAGATCCAGGATTAAACTATGATTTTGAAAGTGTAGCGGTACACGAATTAGGACATGGTCATCTATTAGGTCATGTTATTGATACCAATGCAATAATGCATTATAATTTAGGCCTTGGTGAGTTTAATAGAATTTTAAGTATTAATGATATTAATGCTGGTCTAGATGTACAAAGTAGAAGTACATCTACTTCAGTTTGTGGTACATTAGATCCTATGACTGATTATACAGGTACATGCAATTTAAGTGTAGATGATATAGCCTTTAATGAAGCGGTTAAAGTCTATCCTAACCCATCAAATGGACAATTCTATATAAATAATAAATTAGGCTTAAACTTAACTAAAGCAGTGGTTTTTGATATGAGTGGAAGACTGATCTCAGTATTTGATATTTTAAATTCATCAAACACCAAGCAAATTAATTTAACTGGTTTATCAAAAGGTATTTATTTAGTAAATATTCATTCTAACTATGCATTTGTAACCAAAAAATTAGTTTTGGAATAATGAAAACCTAAATAAATAGATAAAAAGGCACCATTTGGTGCTTTTTTATTTACCTAATTTAACTTCTTTAAAATGATTCTAAATAAATATTTAAGTGCATAAGTTTTTGTCTATAATGGTAATGAAGTGTATTTTTGTGTACATATTTTTAACTTCTAAATAATGGGCGGATTTTTTAAATCTTCGATTGGAAGAAAGGTAGCCATGTCGCTTTCAGCTTTTTTCCTAATGTTTTTCTTATTAATGCACGTTTCAATAAATTTATTATCAGTTTTTAGTGAAGAAACTTTTAATGCGGCGTCACATTTTATGGGAACAAATTGGTTGATACAGTTTGTAATGCAACCAGTTTTAATTTTTGGTGTAGTGTTCCATTTTGTGATGGGATTTGTATTAGAAATCAAAAACAAAAAAGCACAAGGTGTCGCTTACGCAAAAAATAATGGAGCTGCAAATTCAACTTGGATGAGCAGAAACATGATTTACAGCGGATTGGTGATTTTAGCTTTTATAGCAATACACTTTGCAGATTTCTGGCTTCCAGAATTAAATTACAAATACATTGAAGTAAACCCAGAAGATCCAACTCGTTATTTTCATGAATTACACGAAAAATTTGTTCCAATTTGGAGAGTTGCTGCTTATGTTGTTGCATTTGTATTATTAGGTTTGCATTTAGCTCATGGTTTCACATCAGCATTTCAATCTTTGGGAATAACAGCCGGAAGGAAGAAAACTCTACAATCTATTGGGAAAGCATATGCTATTTTGATTCCACTAGGATTTATTTTTATTGCACTTTATCATCATTTTAACCATTAATCTTAAATAAGTATGACTTTAAATTCAAGAGTACCAGAAGGTCCAATTAAAGATAAATGGACAGATTATAAAAACCATATCAATTTAGTAAATCCGGCTAATAAAAGGCATATAGATATTATTGTAGTTGGAACAGGATTAGCAGGAGGTTCAGCAGCTGCAACGTTAGCAGAATTAGGATATAATGTGAAAGCATTTGCATATCAGGATTCTCCACGTAGAGCACATTCAATTGCAGCTCAAGGAGGTATTAATGCTGCTAAAAATTACATGGGCGATGGAGATTCAACATATAGATTATTTTACGATACTGTAAAAGGTGGTGATTACCGTTCTCGAGAAGCTAATGTTTATCGTTTAGCTGAGGTTTCAGCAAATATAATTGACCAATGTGTGGCACAAGGTGTTCCTTTTGCTCGCGATTATGGTGGATTGTTAGATAACCGTTCATTTGGTGGCGTGTTGGTTTCTAGAACATTTTATGCAAAAGGACAAACAGGACAGCAGTTATTATTAGGAGCTTATTCTGCAATGAACCGTCAGATTGCCCGTGGTAAAATTGAAATGTTCAATCGCCATGAAATGCTTGACGTTGTTAAAATAGATGGCAAAGCAAGAGGAATTATTGCTCGTAATTTAATTACAGGCGAAATAGAAAGACATTCGGCACATGCTGTTGTTATAGCAACCGGTGGTTATGGAAATGTATATTTCTTATCAACAAACGCGATGGGAAGTAATGCAACAGCAGCTTGGAAAATTCATAAAAAAGGAGCATTTTTTGCGAATCCTTGTTTTACACAAATTCACCCAACATGTATTCCGCGTTCGGGAGATTATCAGTCTAAATTGACTTTGATGTCAGAATCGCTTCGTAACGATGGACGTATTTGGGTGCCTAAAAACATTGAAGATGCCAAAGCCGTTCAACAACGAAAAATGAAGCCTACTGAAATTGCTGAAGAAAACAGAGATTATTTCTTAGAGCGTCGTTATCCAGCTTTTGGTAATTTAGTGCCTCGTGATGTAGCTTCAAGAGCAGCAAAAGAGCGTTGTGATGCTGGTTTTGGTGTAAATGCAACAGGTGAAGCGGTTTATTTAGATTTTGCTTCAGCTATAGAGCGTTATGGTAAAACACAAGCTAAGATTCATAATATTGAAAACCCTTCAAAAGAAAAAATATACGAATTAGGTCAGGCTATTATTGAAGAAAAATACGGAAACTTATTCCAAATGTACGAGAAAATAGTTGATGAGAATCCGTATAAAACTCCAATGATGATTTACCCTGCTACTCATTACACAATGGGTGGTATTTGGGTCGATTATAATTTAATGACAACCGTCGATGGCTTATATTGTATTGGTGAGGCAAACTTCTCAGATCATGGTGCAAACAGATTAGGAGCTTCTGCCTTAATGCAAGGTTTAGCCGATGGATATTTTGTATTGCCTTATACTATTGGGGATTATTTGTCAAAAGAAATTAGAACAGGAAAAATTCCAACAAATACGCCTGAGTTTGATGAGGCAGAAAGAGAAGTAAAAGACAGAATAGATTTCTTCTTAAATAATAAGGGGACAAAATCTGTTGATTACTTCCATAAACGACTTGGAAAAGTAATGTGGGATAAAGTAGGAATGGCACGTAATGAAAAAGGTTTAAAAGAAGCCATGGCAGAAATTAAACAAATTCGTGAAGAATTTTGGAAAGATGTTAAAGTTCCGGGGACTGCAAATGAAATGAACCCAGAACTTGAAAAAGCAGGACGTGTGGCAGACTTTTTAGAATTAGGTGAGTTATTTGCTAAAGATGCCTTAATGAGAGAAGAATCTTGTGGAGGTCATTTCCGTGAAGAATCGGTAGAATTAGATGGTGAGCAAAAAGGTGAAGCAAAGCGTAACGATAAAGATTTTGCATTTGTAGCTGCTTGGGAATATAAAGGAGAACCTGCAGATGCTGTTTTACACAAAGAACAATTAGAATTTAAAGATATTGAACTAAAACAACGTTCATACAAATAATAAAGGCACTATGAATTTAACACTTAAAATTTGGAGACAAAAAGACTCAAAATCAAAGGGTCAAATGGTCGATTATAAAGTAACTGATATTTCAGAACATATGTCTTTTTTGGAAATGATGGATGTTTTGAACGAGCAATTAGTAAATAGTGGAGAAGAACCTGTAGCTTTCGATCACGATTGTCGTGAAGGTATTTGCGGGATGTGTTCTATGTATATTAATGGTGAAGCTCATGGACCAGATAGAGGCGTTACTACTTGTCAATTACATATGCGTATGTTTAAAGATGGAGACACCATTACCATTGAACCATTTAGAGCGGCAGCTTTTCCAGTAATTAAAGACTTAGTTGTAGATAGAACAGCTTTTGAACGTATTCAACAAGCTGGAGGATATATTTCGGTAAATACTTCAGGGAACACTCAAGATGCTAACTCAATTCCAATTTCGAAACATGCAGCCGATGAAGCAATGGATGCTGCAACCTGTATTGGTTGTGGAGCTTGTGTTGCTACTTGTAAAAACTCAAGTGCTATGTTATTTGTTGGAGCAAAAGTATCACAATATGCTTTATTGCCTCAAGGACAAGTTGAAGCTGCCGATCGTGTGCGTAATATGGTAGCACAAATGGATTTAGAAGGTTTTGGTAACTGTACAAATACTGGTGCGTGTGAAATAGAATGTCCTAAAGGTATTTCTTTAGACAATATTGCAAGAATGAATAGAGAGTTAATGAAAGCTAGCTTATCATAATTATTTCCTTTCATCGATAATTAAAAAACCCTTGCTCTCGCATGGGTTTTTTTGTTTAGTTTTGGCTTCTTAATTTTTAAAATGAACAAAATAATCTGCTTTTGTGTATTTATATGCTTCTTAAGTATTAAAAGTAATGCACAATCAATAAGTGAAAATATCACTAATAAAAACAAGGTATTGTTTAATGAGACAATGTTACTTCAAAATATAAAAACATTATCATCGGATGCTTTTGAAGGTAGGCGGACAGGAACAAAAGGTGCCAACAAAGCAAAAGAGTATATAGCAAATCAATTTTATCATCTTAATGTATTGCCTTTGGGTGAAAAATTTGAACAATCATTTTATTTTTCTAGTAAAGGGAAAAGTTATAATGGCACCAATATTTTAGGGTTAATAAAAGGAACTGAGAGCAACGAAAAATATATAATTATAAGTGCACATTATGACCATGAAGGCATAAAAAAAGGACTTATTTATAATGGAGCTGATGATGATGCTTCTGGTGTTAGTGCGTTAATTAGTTTTGCAGAGTATTTTAAAAATAACCCACCAAAGCATTCCATAATTTTAGCTGCTTTTGATGCGGAAGAGTTAGGGCTTCAAGGCTCAAAATATTTTGTAAACAATTCTATTGTTCCAATAAACAAAATCATGGTTAATTTAAATATGGATATGATTAGCCGAAGTGATACCAATGAATTATTTGCTGTAGGAACAAGATTTAATAAAACACTTAAAGAGGTTATTTCAAATTTGAAACAATCAAAAACTGTAAAGCTTATAGCTGGTCATGATGGAATTGATGGTCTTGAAGACTGGACAGATTCATCTGATCATGCCTCGTTTCACAAAAAAGGAATCCCTTTTATTTATTTTGGGG
Source organism: Gaetbulibacter sp. M235 (assembly GCF_043876835.1). Classification (NCBI taxonomy): domain Bacteria; kingdom Pseudomonadati; phylum Bacteroidota; class Flavobacteriia; order Flavobacteriales; family Flavobacteriaceae; genus Gaetbulibacter; species Gaetbulibacter sp. M235. The sequence continues at coordinate 214,826 of NZ_JBAWJZ010000001.1, read as the reverse complement.
TTGATGACCATAGAGATTATCATATGCCAACGGATGATTATGAAAATATTCAACCAGAATTTTACAAAGAATCTGTAAAAGTAATTATGGAAGTTTTTAATAAAATTGATAAGCTTAATTTTTAAAAATAAGCTTTTAACTGTACAGTTCCGGTGTGAATAGTTTTGCTTGTTTCTGTTTTTCTTCCAAAATAACTTAGGTTTAAATCCAAAAATTTCGTCAGTTTTTTTTGTGCTAACAAACTCCATGTAAAATTTATCCCAGGTTGTAAACCTTCTAACATTTGATAGGAAACGGGAGAATTCGGGTTGCCTTTAAAATTATTTGAAAAGTAATTAAACTCACCATTTAAAGCTCCTTTTTGATTACTCGAAAAAGTAAAAGAAGCACCATATTTTTGTTGTTTTAAAGATTCTAAATCTCCTATTGAATTATTGGTTGAAGCATATTGATAAAATATATCAAAACGAGCATTATCATTAAATAAGTAAGATAATTTAGGATTGTATTTTTGCTTATTAAAGTTATAGTTTTTGCTAGCATAATTTTCGCTTAAACTTTCATTGGAATCGAAAGCAGTTAGAAGATCTATTAACCACGATTCTTCAATTTTATGGTTGAAATTAAATTGATGGCTTTTTAAACTATTTTCAATAAACCCAATTGATAAAATGTTTTTAGATTTATTAGATAAATAGGTGTAGGAAGCTGTGTAATGTTGTTTTCCGCGATTTAAAAACAAAACATTTCTTAGATTTAATTGTAGTCCTAATTGATTAGCTGCGTCTGCCTGAAACGGATTTATATTAAAATTATTTCCATCTCTTTTTATTTTTCTATCAATCAAATAGCTGGTTTGATTATAAAAATGAGACCAGAATTTTCCAGTTTTATTTTCACTTATATTTAATTGTTGTGGGTTAATAGTTAAGGTTTGACTCAATCTATTTTGATGTGTTTTTATGAAAACACGGTTAGGTAAAAGAACCCTGATGTATTTTCCTTGATCTTGAAATTGAGCAATTTCAAATTCTTCCAATTCCTGAATTCCGTTGTTATTATAATCAATCCAAGTATAAGTTCCTTGTCCTGGCTCCACTTCAACATAGGTAAAATCCTGTTGAGCTAAACTCCCGGAATTGGTTTCAAAAACAGTATTCCACTGAATAAGTTGTTTTAAAAACTTTTGATTGTATAACAATCTTGAGTTAATAGACTGCTCATCATCAATGTCTTTATCGATATTGTTTAGTGTTCTATAATTAATGTACAGGGATAAATTAGTGTTTGTATTTTGAATAATTCTGGAGTCTAAATAAAATGTATTCGAGGTGTTTACTTTTTGTAATTCATTATTTCTTAAACTGTCATTAACTCTGTTTTTATAACCAAATTCTGCAAAAACTTTGGTGCTATCGCCAATACCATAAAATGCCTCGTATGATTTAAATTTCTGGCTCAAAGGTGTGAGTGTTGAAGTTGTTTTGTCTTTTTGTTTATTATCTTCAACAGCAAGTTTTAAACCTATCCAGCTTTTATTCATACTATAAGAAACTCTATTGTAAGACCTTAAAAAAGTTGATGAATTAATATCAGATTCAGCATTTAAAAAACTGGAATAGGACACGATGTTGAATTTATTTAAAGCCAGATTTAAATTCGCTACATGTCTGTTACCATTAAAATTTTCAGAGTATCCTAAATGTTCAAACTGGTATGAAGCAATTCCTTTTTCAGGGTGATTTAATTGCAATCCGGTAATGAAAAGCTGTTGATTTCCCAAAGGGTTTTCAATGTTCCAATCTCTTGAAAATTCAGCTTTATATAAACGCTCAATGGTTTTAAAATTCTTTTGAATATAGTCAACATCCACAAAGGCATTTAAGTTCCAAAGGCTGTCTTTTTTTATAAGATTTTGAGAGATTTTAAGTTTGCCAGCAAAACCATCATTATTTGAATCGTCTATGTTTGAAAATAAATTCAGGTCATTTTTACTACCAGCTATTTCAAAATTAATAGCCATTTTTTCTGAAGGATTATAGCTTCCGTTTAACACGGCTATCTGAAGTTTTGTTGGCGCAATAAGTTGAACAATTGGCGCATAATTTCCTTGTGGAATTCCTGCAATTGGTTCTACATATTCATAAATATTGCTAATGGCATTAATAGTACTTAAAACGTAATCGCCTTTGTTTGAACCAACTAAACTGAAAGTAACTCTATATAATTCATCATCAGGATTATTGGAAAACACAAAAGCTTCAACACCATTAATGAGTTCTTTTTTGTACAAAATCCTATTGTCACTATAACTGTCTAAAACATCTGAAGGAGCAACCATTAATTTTTTATCATCGCCAGCATTAGCAAGAATTTGTACTTGTTCTTGTGATAGATTTTGCTGCAAAGGCTGGTTTTTAGCATCGTTTTCAGAATATATAGAAACACCTATATTAAGTATTTCACTTTCAAATTTAGCACCACCATAAGCTACTAAGCGCGAATAATTACGCTCACTGTATTGGTAATCAACTGTAATTCGCATTTCAGAAGTTATAGGAAAAGTTGAATTAAAAATAATTTCACCAGCATTATAATCAATAATATAATCTTCATTTTCACCACGTTTTAGTGCAACTCCGTTCACATAAACGGTTTCACTTCCAGAAACAATAAGAACATACAATTCGCCATTTTGACCTTGTAATTTATAAGGACCCTGATTGCCTTCTTGAGCAGTAAACTGGCTTCTTGTAAATTGGCCTCTTACTAAAGCACCAGCAGCAAACAGATTGGTTTTGTGTTCGTCATCACCTAGGTTTACATTTACAAATAAGCCTTGAACACGTTTGGAGAAATTGGCAAAATATGAATTGGTGTTAATCAAATCAATGTCGCCAGCACGCACGTTCCATTTATCGCTAAATAGTTCAATAAACACTTGGTCAAATTCATCCAAACGTTGCGAATATCCGCTTTCTTGCAGTGGAATATTAGCATCTTGAATAGAAGCTCTAAGCGATACTTTATCATTTAGCTTTCCAGTAATTTGTAGGTCTAATTCGCTTTTTAAAACAGAGTTTTGATTGTTTCCAATGGTAACACCACGAGAAATACTACCAGAAGTTGTTAAACCATCAAAGGGAACAAAATTAGATTCTTGATTGCTTTGAGACAGTTTATAAAGCGTTTGGATGTTATCATTGTTTTCGACAATTATTTTCTCATCCAATTGCTTATAGGTTTTAGTCAAAAAATCAGGAAAACGCAAGTAATTTATAATGATAGAATCGGTTTCGACAGACTTTTTAAATGTCAAAATAGCCTTTGGGAAATCAACAGTATAAAAACTAGTATCAAGATATAAGTTCTCTTTTGTTTTAATGGAAAAGAAATTAGAATTGATACTTACACTATCTATCAAAATAGTATCATTTACAGCAACTTTTTTAGTTCTATAATTAGAATTCTGATTTTGGGCAAAAGCACAAAACCCAATAAAAAAGACAAAAAGAAAGGCTATAAATTTCATCTGATACTTAAACTACAAATAGTTTAAAATATTTTGTTAATAGTTTTCGTTAAAAGTGCTATAAATTAATAGTGTAAAAGTAACGTAATATTTATTTTAGCTAAAATTCTTATTTTATTTCATGAAGATAATCTCATATAACGTAAATGGTATCAGAGCTGCAATTAACAAAGGATTTCTAGATTGGTTAAAAAGTGCCAATCCAGACATGATTTGTTTACAAGAAATTAAAGCTTTGCAAGAGCAATTGGATTTAGACCTTTTTGTTGAAGCAGGTTACAAATATAACTATTGGTTTAGTGCTCAAAAAAAAGGATATAGTGGTGTAGCTATATTAAGCAAAATAAAACCAAATCATGTTGAATATGGCACAGGAATTGCATCAATGGACCATGAAGGACGAAATCTTAGAGCTGATTTTGATAACTTTTCAGTGATGAGCTTGTACTTGCCAAGCGGTACAAATGATGACCGTTTAGACCATAAATTAGAATACATGGATATGTTTCAAGAGTATATTGATACACTTAAAAAAAAGATTCCAAATTTAATTATTTGTGGCGATTATAATATTTGCCATGAAGAAATTGATATTCATAATCCAAAAGGATTAAGTAATGTTTCAGGGTTTTTGCCGGTTGAAAGGAAATGGATTGGCAGTTTTATTGATAGCGGATTTATTGATTCTTTCAGACATTTAAATAAAGAGCCTAACAATTATACATGGTGGAGTTATCGAGCGAATTCAAGAGCTAATAATAAAGGTTGGCGATTAGATTATGCTATGGTTTCAAAACCATTACAAGAAAAAATCAAAAGAGCCGTTATATTGTCAAATGCAGTTCATAGTGATCATTGCCCCATTTTAGTAGAAATAGAAAATTAATTTAAAACGAACCAAAATCAGAACTTAAAAAATGATAAAAAAGATTTCATTAGCAGTAATAACTTTAGCACTTGTAGCATCTTGTGTGTCTCCTAAAGTTTATAAAGAATTAGAAGGGAAGTATACCAATTTAAAACAAGAAAACAGAAAACTATCAGAAGAAAATGAATCGCTTTTAAGTGCGAAAACAGCTGCTGAAAATGAACTAAAGCAACTACAATCTGCATATGATGAAGCAGTTGCTGAGCGCGATAGATTACAAAGCGACTATAATGCAGCTAAAGCCAATTTAGATAATTTAAAAGCTTCTTATGATGCTTTAGAAAAGAATAGTTCTGCTGCCATTGCAGCCAATTCACAAAAAAACAGAGAACTATTGGCACAATTGGAAGCTAAAGAACAAGCCTTAGCTGCAGAAAATCAACGTTTAGAAAGTCTTAAAAAAGCATTAGAAGATCGCTCTAACAGAGTAGCGGAACTTGAAAAAGTTATTGCCGATAAAGACGCTGCAATGACTGCTTTAAAAAATGCGATTTCAAGAGCCTTAACCGATTTCGAAGGAAAAGGTTTAACCGTAGAACAACGTGACGGAAAAGTGTATGTTTCTATGGAGAATAAACTATTGTTTAACTCAGGAAGTTGGGCTGTTGGAACTGAAGGGAGAAGAGCTGTACAGCAATTGGGAAGTGTGTTAGGGCAAAATCCAGACATAGCTGTGTTGATAGAAGGACATACCGATAATGTGCCTTATAAGGGTGACGGACAATTAAGTGGTAACTGGGATTTATCTACAAAACGTGCAACGGCTATTGTAAATATTCTTAGAGAAAATGCTGCTATTAATCCTGAGAACTTAACTGCTGCAGGACGAGGAGAGTTTGCGCCTATAGCCACAAATGATACAGCAGAAGGAAAAGCAAAAAACAGACGTATTGAAGTTATTTTAACACCTAAGTTAGATGAACTTTCAAAGTTGTTAAAAGACAATTAACACCAAATCTTAATAAAGTATTAAACCTTTCAGTTACCATATAACTGAAAGGTTTTTTTATCTTTAAACTTTAAAAATAAATTCAAATTCATGAAATATACATTACTTCCTAATACCAATATAAAAGTCAGTAAAATTTGTTTAGGCACCATGACCTGGGGAAATCAAAACACTGAAGCAGAAGGTCATGCTCAAATGGATTATGCCCTTGAAAAAGGAGTTAATTTTTTTGATACTGCTGAAATGTATCCGGTTCCAGCATCACCCGATACCCAAGGTAGAACCAGTAAGATTATTGGAACCTGGTTTAAAAAAACGGGTAACAGAGATAATGTTGTTTTAGCAAGTAAAATTATTGGACGTTCTAGTGATTATTCAGCTCATATCAGAACCACAGGGATTACTTCAGATTCAATAAAGGAAGCGGTTGATAAAGAATTGCAAAGATTACAAACCGATTATATTGATTTATATCAAATTCATTGGCCAGAGCGTTTAACGAATACGTTTGGTATAAGAGATTACAAGCATGACCCAAATGATGAATGGAAAGATAATTTTAATGAAGTACTTCATTCACTTGAAGAGCAAATAAAAGCTGGAAAAATTCGTCATATAGGTATGTCTAATGAAAAGGCCTGGGGAGCGATGCGTTATATTGAAGAATCAAAAAAAGGTTTACCTAGAATGATTACCATTCAAAATGCATATTCCTTAATAAACAGAGTTTTTGAAGGCGATATGGCCGAAGTTTCTATAAGAGAGAACTTAGGATTATTAGCATATTCACCAATGGCATTTGGAGTCTTGTCAGGAAAATATATAAAAGGAACAGCTGGCCCAGATACCAGATTAAAACTGTTTCCTCGTTTTGCAAGATATAGTAGTGAACAGTCAACCGAAGCAGCCAAACGTTACTTAAAAATTGCAGAAGATAATAATTTGTCCTTCGCGCAGATGAGTTTAGTCTTTGTAAACCAGCAACCTTTCGTTACCAGTAATATTATTGGTGCTACAAGTTTAGAGCAATTAAAAGAGAATATAGGAAGTATTAACATTACTCTTAATAATGATATTTTAAATCAAATTGAAGCTGTTCATGCTGCAATTCCTAATCCAGCTCCATAGTTTCATTATGTAAATCTTAATAAAATTATATGTAAATTGGAACACTTAATAAATTTGATAATTTTATGAAATGGCAAGGCAGAAGGCAAAGTTCTAATGTTGAAGACCGTAGAGGTCAAGGTAGTTCCGGACAAGGAATAGGAGGATTTAATCCTATGTTATTGAGACCATTGGTTAAAATTCTTTTTTCAAAAGTTGGGCTATTTATTGTTGGGCTTTTTTTGATAATATCATTAGTTATGGGCAAAAACCCACTAACTTTAATCAGTCAGTTTTTAAATGGAGGCACTTTGCAAACAGAGTCTTCTGTACCATATAAGTCTACAGCGAAAGAAGAAGAATTAGCCGATTTTAGTAAAACAGTTTTGGCGGATACCGAAGATATATGGAATAAGCTTTTAGATAATTATAGAGAACCAACCTTAGTGCTTTTTACAGGTTCGGTGTCTTCAGCCTGTGGTTCTGCTTCTAGTTCTACAGGACCTTTTTATTGTCCGGGTGATGAAAAATTATATTTAGATTTAAGTTTCTTTGATGATATGGAAAGACAGTTGAATGCACCAGGAGATTTTGCCCAAGCCTATGTGATAGCTCATGAAGTTGGTCATCATATTCAAAAAATTACTGGGATTACAGATAAAATGCAACGATTAAGAGGGCAAGTCAGTCAAACAGAATACAATAAATATTCGGTTAGACTCGAGCTTCAAGCCGATTTTTTAGCAGGTGTTTGGGCGCACTATTCTCAACAAATGACAAGCATGATGGAATCTGGTGATCTTGAAGAGGCTTTAAATGCTGCTAATGCCATTGGTGATGACCGGCTTCAGAAGCAATCTAGTGGTAGAGTGGTTCCAGACTCATTTACACATGGTACTTCTGCGCAGCGCATGAGATGGTTTAAAAAGGGATTTGATACTGGGGATTTATCGCTAGGTGATACTTTTAGTGCTACTTCGTTATAAGAGTTATTTTTTAAGGTATTTAGATAGATTTACGCTGTCTTGTCATACGCAACCGCTAAGTTCTGCTTAGTGACGGTAAGAGTTAGTATTAAAATAAATTAATTCTATAATTTTGAAGCTAGGACTGAACTCCGCAATAGCGATTGCAGCGGCATCCTTTTTAAAAACATAAATAAGCCGTCATTACGAGAAGGCACGATGAAGTAATCTCTTAGAAATAATGAGATTGCCATAGGTAATTAAAAATCACCTTCGCAATGACGTTTTTTAAAAAGATATAGCGGAAAGCGCGGTGCTTTAGCAATTGCCCAAATTCTCGATATATTAAATAGATTGCCACGTCCTTCGTCCTCGTAATGACATTTAAAAACAAAAAACCCGCTAATTCTAAAAATAGCGGGTTTTTTAATTATTTAATTTGTTTACCATTTTTATCAAAAAAATGATATTCTAAATATGTGTAAGCATCTCTTGGTAAAACTTTAACCCATTTTTTGTGTTCAAAAAACCATTTTGAACGTGTTGATGGAAAACCTTTTGTTAAAAAGGCCGCTATAAAAGGATGTGTGTTTAAAGTCAGCTTCTTATAGTCTTTTTTTAATAGTTGTTCTAGGTCGTGTGTTATTTTAGACACAATTCCTATAGGTGCTTCAACCTCAGATCCGTTAATAATTGCATCGGGGTTTTCCTCTTGCGTTTTTATATTCATCTCTGGGCGAACGCGTTGTCTAGTAATTTGTATCAATCCAAATTTACTTGGAGGCAATATTTTATGCTTTGCTCTATCATCTTTCATTTCGTCACGAAGGTGATTAAACAGCTGTTGCCTGTTATCAGCATTGGTCATATCTATAAAATCTACTACTATAATGCCGCCCATATCACGCAAGCGTAATTGACGAGCTATTTCTGTAGCAGCTATAATATTCACTTCTAATGCTGTGTCCTCTTGGTTATTGGCTTTGTTTGATCTGTTTCCGCTGTTTACATCTATTACATGTAATGCTTCTGTATGCTCTATAATTAAATAAGCACCCTTAGCCATTGAAACTGTTTTACCAAATGAGGTTTTAATTTGTCTTTCTATCCCAAATTTTTCAAAAATGGGAACATTTGCTTGATACAACTTAACTATTGATTCTTTGTTTGGTGCAATTTCTTGCACATAATCTTTAATTTGAATATAAAGCTCTTCATCATCAACATGAATACTTGTAAAAGTGTCATTAAATATATCTCGTAACATGGACGAGGCTTTATTCATTTCTCCTAGTACTTTACTTGGTTGATGGGCTTTATTTAATTTTTTACACATTGCTGTCCAACGACTTAGCAAATTTTGTAAATCTTTATCTAGTTCGGCTACTTTTTTGCCTTCTGCTACTGTACGAACAATAATTCCAAAACCTTGTGGTGTGATACTTTTTACTAATCGTTTTAATCGGTCTTTTTCTTCTTTACTTTCTATTTTTTGAGAAATAGAAATACGATCAGAAAAAGGAACTAAAACAATGTATCTACCAGCTATAGAGAGCTCAGAACTTATTCTGGGGCCTTTAGTTGATATGGGTTCTTTTACTATTTGTACTAATAGCGATTGATTTGATTTTAAAACATTAGCAATGCTTCCGTCTTTATCAATATCTTTTTCAAATGGGAAATTTTTTAAAGAAAAATCTTTTAGTTTACCTGTGCTTACACTTTTTGTGAATTTTAAAAGGGAAGGAAGTTTTGGACCTAAATCATGATAATGCAGAAATGCATCTTTTTCATAGCCAACATTCACAAATGCGGCATTTAGACCAGGAACAGCTTTTCTTATTTTGGCTATAAACACATCACCAACAGAAAAGTCGTTACTTTCTTCATCTTTTTGTAATTCAATAAGTTTTCCATCTTTTAATAAGGCAAAATCAACATCTTCTGAACTAGATCGAATAATCAATTCTTTATCCATTAAGTTAATTTTTATCCATACAATTAAGTACAGATGGATTATACATTATTTTCACAGGATTTTTAATATCCGTGGAGTTCATAAAACACCAAAAAGTGCTTAAAATTTTAATGAACTCATTTCAAAGAACGTTTTTTGTTTTTACCAAAAAAAAGTAGCTTATAGAACTACTTTTTTTGGCTTATTTTTTCTTTTTGTGACGATTAGCGCGTGCACGTTTTTTACGTTTGTGCGTTGCAACCTTATGTCTTTTACGTTTTTTACCGCTTGGCATAAATTATGTTTTTTAAATTATTAATATAATGTTTTTATTTAACGTCAACATTTGTTTTTACGCCTTCAACAAAAACTTTTGCTGGTTTAAAAGAAGGAATATTGTGTGCAGGAATTTTTATTGTAGTATTTTTTGAAATATTTCTACCTGTTTTTTCTGCTCTTGTTTTGATAATGAAGCTACCAAATCCTCTTAAGTAAACATTATCTCCACTTTCTAATGAAGTTTTTACTTCGTCCATAAATGATTCAACAGTTGCTTGAACATCACCTTTTTCTATTCCTAATTTTTCAGAAATTTTTGCTACTATATCAGCCTTAGTCATTTTTAATATTTTATTTTAGTTACTATATAATTTAAGGGGATGCAAATATAGGAATTTAATATTCAATATTTCAAACCTAAATCATTAAAATTTAAGATTATAAACGTTTATTTTTGCGTTTGGTATAAAAACAATAATGATATTTTCAAAAATATTAAATCGCTGGTATTCAAATAATAAGAGAGAACTTCCTTGGCGACTTACTAAGAGTCCTTATTATATATGGTTATCTGAAATTATTTTACAGCAAACACAAATTAAGCAAGGGTTGCCTTATTATGAGGCGTTTATAGAAGAATTTCCATCAGTTTTTCATCTTGCAAAAGCTAAAGAAAGTCAGGTTTTAAAGTTATGGCAGGGGTTGGGTTATTATTCTCGCGCCAGAAATTTACATGCTACTGCCAAATATATTGTTGAAGAATTAAAAGGTGAATTTCCAAACAACTATAAAGAACTTTTAAAATTAAAAGGAGTTGGTGATTATACGGCAAGTGCCATAGCATCCATTTGTTTTAATGAGCCAACAGCTGTGGTCGATGGTAATGTGTATAGAGTTCTATCACGCTATTTTGGAATTGATACACCTATAAATTCTTCAAAAGGAGCAAAAGAGTTTAAACAATTGGCGCAAAAACTAATTGATAAAAAGAATCCAGCCGATTTTAACCAGGCTATTATGGAGTTTGGTGCTGTACAGTGCAAACCTCAAAATCCAGATTGTAAAATATGTCCATTTAAAAATAACTGTATTGCATTTAATGAAAATAGAATAAATGAATTACCAGTAAAAATTAAACCGAATAAAGCTGTTAAGAAATATTTTAATTTTTTGGTCATCATTTCAAAAAATCAAAAAACAATTCTTGAAAAAAGAAAGGTTAAAGGTATTTGGCAGAATCTTTACCAGTTTCCATTAATTGAAACATCTAGTGAAATAGATTTTAAAGAATTTCAAACAATTATTAAAGAACAAGACTTGTTTGAACAAATAGAGTTTGAGTTATCATTATATAATGAAGATGTAATAATCCATAAGCTTTCACATCAACATTTGCACACTAAGTTTTGGATTGTTAATGTTGAAAATTTAGAGGAAGCAAAAATCCCCATTAGTGAGATACATCAATATCCAGTACCTATTTTAATCGGTAATTTTATTGAAAGTTTTAATTTTTAGATGTTTAGTACTTAAATCATATTTTTTTATTAATTTTAAAAAAATGAGAAGCAATTAATTAATTTTGCTTTTTAAATTCAACAAAATTTTATGTCTGGAACATTAAATAAAGTAATGCTTATTGGTCATTTAGGAGACGAAGTAAAAATGCACTATTTTGAAGGAGGTGGTTGTGTTGGTCGTTTTCCGTTAGCAACCAATGAAACTTACTTGAGCAAACAAACAAATGAACGTGTTACAAATACAGAATGGCATAATATTGTGGTAAGAAACAAAGCTGCTGAAATTTGTGAAAAATATTTAAGCAAAGGAGATAGAATTTATGTTGAAGGAAGACTGAAAACCAGAAAATGGCAAGATGAAAGTGGAAATGAAAGATATTCTACTGAAATTCAATGTACAGACTTTACGTTTTTAACTACTAAAAAAGAAAGTGAAGGACAAATGTCAAGCAAACCAGCAACTCCAAAACAAATTGAAAATCAACAAATGGCTAACGAGCCTATTGGAGAAGAGGATGATGACCTTCCATTCTGATTGTTTAACTAATACTATAATATTTGGATCCCGATCCCCCGAGTTTAAAGGCATTATTTTTTACAACTGATTTTTCAGTTGTTACGGGCATTGCTTTGTTGTTTTTATTACTGTTTTTTTCAGCGCTTATTTCTGGAGCAGAAGTAGCATTGTTCTCTCTCACAAGAACCGATATTGATGAAGGACTAGAAGCAAAATCCAAGCGCATCCAAATCATTTCAAGGCTTTTAGAGCGTCCTAAAAAATTACTGGCAACAATATTGGTTGCGAATAACTTTATAAATATAGGTATCGTTATTTTGTTTGCTTATTTAGGAGAATTTATGTTTGAAGGCATAACATCTGTTATTTTAAGATTCATTCTTGAAGTTGTAATTGTTACCTTTTTAATATTACTTTTTGGTGAAATACTGCCTAAAATATATGCAAGCAGAAATAAGGTGAAGTTTTCAACATTTATGGCATATCCATTACATGTTTTAGATATTCTTTTTTCACCGTTAAGTTTGCCAATGCGTAGTGTTACTATTGCTATTCAAAACAAATTAGGTAAGCAAAAATCAAATCTTAGTGTAGATCAATTATCACAAGCATTGAGGCTTACAAGTGAAGATGATACCACAAAAGAAGAGCAAAAAATATTACAAGGTATTGTGTCTTTTGGAAATACAGATACAAAACAAGTTATGCGTCCCCGAATTGATATTTTTGCTTTAAGTGTCGATCAAAAGTATACAGAAATAATGGAAGAAATTGTTGAAAATGGCTATTCCAGAATACCTGTTTACAAAGATAATATTGATAAAATTCAAGGCATCCTTTACGTGAAGGATTTGCTGCCATATATTGAAAGAAAGCAATTTGACTGGACAACTTTATTACGCGAACCTTTTTTTGTGCCTGAAAACAAAAAGCTTGATGATTTGATGGCAGAATTTCAAGAAAAAAAAGTGCATCTTGCTGTTGTTGTTGATGAGTATGGAGGAACATCAGGATTGATTTCTTTAGAAGATATCATTGAAGAAATTGTAGGAGACATAAGCGATGAGTTTGATGATGAAGATTTAAAGTATTCAAAGCTTGATGATCATAATTTTGTGTTTGAAGGCAAAACGGCTCTTAAAGATTTTTACAAGATTATAAAAGTAGAAGATGAAACTGTTTTTGAAGAAAATAAGGGAGAAGCAGAAACCGTGGCAGGGTTTGTTCTAGAAATCTCAAAGAATTTTCCAAAACTGAATAGTAAAATAAATTTCAAAAATTACGTTTTTACTATTGAAGCTTTAGATAAAAAGCGCATCAAATTTGTAAAATTCACTAAAACAGAATGAAGCAGTTTTATTTTTTAAGTTTAATATTTGTTTTTTGTATAGCATGTAATGATGATATTGTTCCTAAACCCAAAGGCTATTTGCGGTTACAATATCCAGAGGCAAATTATATAAAAACAGAAGTTAATGCAGTGCCTTTTTCTTTTGAGGCAAATAAGTTAGCTAATAAAATTACTTCTAAAAATCTTAAAAGTACTACTCAAAGCTATGCTATAAACATTGAGTATTCTGAGCTAAAGGGAACCATATATTTAACCTACAAATCAATAGATAATAACCGAGATAATTTGATAGCTTTCTTAAAAGACGCACAAAATTTTACCCAAAAGCATACTAGTAAAGCCGATGAAATAAATGAAAATGAATATATTAATAAGCTTAATAATGTATATGGTATGTTTTATGAAGTAGGTGGGAATGCTGCATCACAATCACAATTTTACCTAACAGATAGTACCCAACATTTTTTAACTGGTTCTTTATATTTTTATGCCAAACCAAATTATGATTCTATTTTTCCTGCTGCAAAATATTTGGAAAAAGATATAAGGCATATCATGGAAACTGTTAGATGGAAATAAAAAAAGCTTCTCATTTTGAGAAGCTTTTTTTATATGTTTAAACAATTATTATGCTTTAGATTTATTAGCACAACAAGATTTTTGACCGTCTTTTGCACAAGCCATTTTTTCAGCCTCAGTTTTATTGGCACAATTTGCTTTACAAGCTTCAGCTTTTGCTTTGCAATCCGCACAATCTTTTTTTGTACAGTCTGGGTTGCATTTAGCAGTACATTCTTTGTTAGCGGTAGAAAAGGCATCAACGGTTTTCATATCGCTTACCTTGTAAATATCAGCCACTTTTGCCACTGTTTCTTCAAGAGAAGCAGGTGTGACTTTAGCTTCATTATATTCAACCATGGCTAATTTACGATCAAAATCTACAGTTGCAGATTTTACACCATCCATTCCAGAAATTTTCTTTTCAATAGTTTTAGCACAACCTATGGCGCAAGTCATACCTTCAATGGTGAATTCTGCTTTTGCATAAGTAGCATTCGGATCAGTTTCTTTTGTAGCATTTGAAGCATTCTCAACTTCAATGGTTTTAACTTCAGGTTTCGTTTCGTTTTTACAGCTAACAGAAAACAAAACCACAACTAAAATAGCTATGATGTTTTTAATGGTATTCATTTAAATTAAAATTAAAAAATTATCTACAAAAATACTAAATAATGGGGTTTTAATATTACAAACACACTTTTTATTGCTCAAATTAATTTAATAATTGAAAATGATTTAAAGTATTGTAAACTATTCATTAGCAAACTTTTAAAATTATATAAATTATTTTATCTAATTTATTTTTCTGATATTTAATAAAACAATTGAAATAATTATGAAAAAAATAATCCTTCCCATTAGATATGGTCTTGTTACAAGCGCCATTTTAATTGCTTATTTTTTGGTGTTAGCAATGTTTGACAAACAAACGAATCCTGTTTATAGTTTCCTTAATGCTGGAATTACAACCTATGGTATTTATGAAGCAGTTCGGATTTTTAAATTGGAACAAAAAGAACTCTTTAATTACACAAATGGATTTACAACAGGGCTTATTACAGGCGGAACAGCAACTATTGTGTTTACGTTTTTCTTTTTGTTTTATTCAACCGAAGTAAATCAAGATTTTCTTCCCCAATTATTAAATTCTTTACAGGGAAACTTTGATATTAACAATGGTATGGTAACCTTTATTGTAGCCATTATGGGCTTTACAACTACTGTTGTTGCAACCTTAACAGTAATGCAATTTTTTAAAAACAGTGGAAATATTCCCCAAAAAAAATAAAACGTTTGTAAATTAATTTATTAGCAGTATATTTGCACTCATTTTTAAATAATTTAATTAATAAAACGTTACGCTATGTACGCAATTGTAGAGATAGCAGGGCAACAATTTAAAGTTGTAAAAGACCAAAAAGTTTTTGTTCACCGTTTACAAACTGAAGAAGGAAAGCAAGTAGCTTTTGATAATGTTCTTCTTATTGGTGATGGTGAAAAAGTAACTGTAGGCGCCCCAGCTATAGACGGAGCTCAAGTAGGAGCAAAAGTCTTAAAGCACCTTAAAGGTGATAAAGTTATAGTTTTCAAAAAGAAAAGACGTAAAGGATACCGTGTAAAAAATGGTCACCGTCAATCTTTAACAGAAATTATCATTGAAAGTATTGCTGCTTCTGGAGCTAAAAAAGCTGCTCCTGCAAAAGCAACAGTAAAAGCAGAACCAAAAGTTGAAGTTGCTGCGCCTAAAGCAGAAGCTAAACCAACTGCTAAAGTTGAAGCTACTCAAGATTTAAACAGTTTAACTGTCGCTGAATTAAAAGAGATGGCAAAAGCTAAAGGAATTGAAGGAATTTCTGCAATGAAAAAAGCTGATTTAATTGCTGCTTTAAGTTAATTTTAAAATCTAAAATCGAAATAAAATGGCACATAAAAAAGGAGTCGGAAGTTCGAAAAACGGTAGAGAATCAGAATCAAAACGCTTAGGAGTTAAGATTTTTGGTGGTCAAGCTGCAATAGCTGGAAACATTATCGTTAGGCAAAGAGGAAATACTCATCACCCAGGTGAAAACGTATATTCTTCAAAAGACCATACATTACACGCTCAAGTTGATGGCGTTGTAAAATTTACTAAGAAAAAAGACAACAAATCATACGTTTCTATTGAGCCTTTTGAAGCTTAAGAAACATTTTTCTTAAAAAATATAAGCCCTTTCTGTTTTCAGAAAGGGTTTTGTTTTTATAAAAACTAGTTCTTCCAATCTAAAAAAATCAACACATCATTAATGCATTTATGCAAATCGGTTTTAATCTCCTGTTCCCAAAACCTGAAAACGGTATAGTCCATATCTGCCAATAGTTGGTTTACTTCATCATCCCGTTGTATATTGCGTTCTATCTTTGGTATCCAAAAGCCGCGGTTACTGTTTATGGTTTCCTTACGTTCATTCCAGTTATAACCATGCCAAAACTCACCATCAATAAAAATGGCAAGCCTAAATTTTTGAATGGAAATATCTGGTTTTCCAGGAAGTTTTTTGGAATTGATTCGATAGCGAATGCCTTTCTTCCATAGTGCTTTTCTAAACAACAATTCAGGTTTTGTGTTTTTGCCACGAATCTTGCTCATAATTTTTGAGCGTTTTTTTGTGGTATAAAAACCTGACGCTTCGTTAAAGCGAGGGACGATTATTTTAGGCTTTTTATATTCCATAATTATTAATGGAATGTAATAATTTTAAATGAAAACAAAAACCCTCACATGTCTGTAAGGGTTTCTTTGTTTAAAAGAGATGCTGAAACAAGTTCAACATGACAAGATATTCTAATATCTGTAATATTCTGGTTTGAATGGTCCTTCAACTGTTACACCAATATAATCGGCTTGATCCTTACGGAGTTCTGTTAATTCCACACCAATTTTTGCTAAGTGTAATTTTGCTACTTTTTCATCTAAATGTTTTGGCAGCATATATACTTCGTTTCCGTAAGCTTCACTATTTGTCCATAACTCAATTTGAGCCAATGTTTGGTTTGTAAAAGAGTTACTCATTACAAAACTTGGATGTCCTGTTGCACAACCTAAATTCACCAAACGACCCTCGGCTAAAATAATAATATCTTTTCCGTTAATAGTGTATTTATCAACTTGTGGTTTGATAGTATTTTTAGTATGACCATAATTTTTGTTTAACCAAGCCATATCAATTTCATTATCAAAATGCCCTATGTTACAAATAATAGTTTTGTCTTTTACAGCTTCAAAATGTTCGCTACGTACAATATCTTTATTTCCTGTTGTTGTAATAATGATATCTGCATTGCCAACAACACTTTCTAAACGTTTCACTTCAAAACCATCCATAGCAGCTTGTAGTGCACATATTGGATCGATTTCGGTGACTGTTACAATACTACCAGCACCTTTAAAGGAAGCGGCTGTACCTTTACCAACATCGCCATATCCACAAACTACTACACGTTTACCAGCAAGCATTACATCGGTAGCTCTTCTAATAGCATCTACAGCACTTTCTCTACATCCGTATTTATTGTCAAATTTACTTTTTGTAACACTATCATTCACATTAATTGCAGGCATTGGTAAAGTTCCTTCTTTCATACGTTCGTATAATCTGTGAACGCCTGTAGTTGTTTCTTCACTTAAACCTTTGATACCGGAAATCAATTCTGGATAACGGTCAAAAACCATATTGGTTAAATCGCCACCATCATCAAGAATCATGTTTAACGGTTTTTTTTCTTCGCCAAAGAAAAGCGTTTGCTCAATACACCAGTCAAATTCGGTTTCATTCATTCCTTTCCATGCGTAAACTGCAGTTCCGGCAGCGGCAATCGCAGCAGCGGCTTGATCTTGGGTTGAGAAAATATTACATGAACTCCAAGTTACTTCTGCACCAAGAGTTTGTAGGGTTTCAATTAAAACAGCTGTTTGAATGGTCATGTGTAAACAGCCTGCAATTCTGGCACCTTTTAGTGGTTGAGAATGTTTGTATTCTTCACGAAGACTCATTAATCCAGGCATTTCTGCTTCGGCTAATTCAATCTCTTTTCTTCCCCAAGCAGCTAGTGATATATCTTTTACCTTATTAGGAACGTAAGCAATTGTTTTTGTGTTCATATTAGTATATTTGTATTTCAGAAATTTTTGCTGCAAAGATAACTAATAACTTTCAGAATATTAAATGCCTCTTTATAAAACCATTACCCCAAACTCACAAACAACTGTTAAAATCTGGAAGATTACAGAGACTTATGATGATTTGATGAAAGGAATTACTTTAAAACCTGAAAATATTGAACGGGTTTTGGGTATGAAAAGTGAACTGCACCAAAGAGGCTTTCTTAGTGTACGCAATTTGTTGAAAGAATTTGGTTATCAAGATTCTGATTTGTTTTACGATGAAAACGGCAAACCCCATTTAAAAGATGGCAAACACATTTCAATAACACATTCTTTTACATTTTCTGCAGTCATTGTTAGTGATGACGTAGTAGGTATTGATATTGAAAAACAACGAGATAAAATCACTATCATTGCTCATAAATTTATTGACTATGAATTTGATTATTTAAAAGAAGAAGAAGTTGATTATATAAAAAAATTAACTTCAATTTGGTGTGTTAAGGAATCATTATATAAGTTGTTTGCAACACCAGGATTGAGCTTTAAAGAGCATTGTTTAGTAATTCCTTTTTCTATTGAAGACGAGAAAACAACTGCTTGGATTGATTATGAAAATAAAAAATCCAGATACAACATTAACTTTTTTGAATTTGAAGGCTTTTCTTGTGCATATGCGATAGTTTAAATGACAAGTATTTATAAAAAAATAAAGACTTCAGTAAAAAATAACCATAAGTTATTTGCTGTTTTAATAGATCCTGAAAAGATAGTTTTTAGTGATATTTCCAGTTTTATCAAAAAGGTAAACAGTTCAATAGCAACGCACATTTTTGTTGGCGGAAGTACTATTGAAGAAAATGTAACAAAAAAAATTGTTGCAGAAATAAAGAGCCATACAAAATTACCAGTGGTTTTGTTTCCTGGTACTATTAATCAAATAGTTGATAATGCTGATGCGCTTTTATTTTTATCTTTAATTTCTGGGAGAAACCCTGAATATTTAATTGGAAAACATGTAGAATCTGTTTCAGAATTAAGAAATACAAATTTAGAAGTTATTCCAACAGGCTACATTCTTATTGAAAATGGCAAAAGAACCAGTGTTGAAAAGGTTACTGAAACAAAACCAATTTCTAGAAGTAACATTCAAAAAATAGTCGACACAGCTAAAGCTGGAGAATTGTTGGGAATGAAACTTATTTATTTAGAAGCCGGTAGTGGAGCTTTAGAACCAATAACAACAGATATTATAAGTTCTGTTAAGAGAGAATTGAAAATTCCACTTATTGTTGGTGGAGGTATAACAAACATTAACCAATTGGAAAACGCTTATCAATCAGGAGCCGATTTAGTAGTAATTGGTACGGCTTTTGAAAAAGATGAATTGTTTTTTGAACAAATAAAGAAAATCAAATAATGAAAATATCAGTAGATTTAACCTTGTCACCGTTGCAAAATGATTATGAAACACATGTTATCAGTTTTATAAAAACATTAAGGGCTTCAAAATTCACCGTTTTAGAAAATCCATTGAGTACACAAATTTATGGTGACTTTGATGCATTGATGCCATTTCTTACAGAAGCTATTAAAACCTCTTTTGAAGGAACCGATATTGCTGTTTTAACCATGAAAATAGTAAAAACAGATAGAAGTGATTATGAACCACATTTTTGATTTTTTCATAGATCCTTATCATGATGCACCAACTTATCAAATAGTTTTAGAAGCTATAGCTTTTGTATTTGGTATTATGAGTGTTTGGTATGCCAAAAAAGAAAATATTTTGGTGTATCCAACAGGACTTATCTGTACTGTTATAACGGTATATCTTCTTTATATTAGTGAGTATTTTGGTGATATGATGATGAATTTATATTATTCCATTATGAGTGTTTATGGTTGGTGGAACTGGTCGAGAAAAAAAGAGAACAAGTTTGTAGTGCCTATTTCAAGAACGACTTTAAAAGAAAAACAAATAGGCGTTTTGTTATTTGTATTGACCATGATTGTCACCTATTTTGTATATAAAGGATTTGATTATACGTTACAAATTCCCAATTATATTGATATAGTCACATCTGGTATTTTCTTTACGGCCATGTGGTATATGGCGATTAAAAAATTAGAAAATTGGACGCTTTGGATTATTGCAGATTTGATTACTATTCCACTTTATGCTTATAGAGGTTTAGGCATGTTATCACTTCAGTATTTAATCTTTACTATATTAGCAATTCAAGGATATATCGCATGGAAGAAAAGCTTAGACAACAACCGTCAAACTGTATAAAGATAGTTTTGTTTGGACCAGAATCTACTGGTAAAACAACGTTGTCCAATCATTTGGCAAGGTATTATAATTCCATTTGGGTGCCAGAATATGCGCGCGAATATCTTCAAAACAAGTGGAATGAAGAACGTAAAACTTGCGAACCAGATGATTTACTTCCAATTGCAGAAGGTCAAATGTTTTTAGAAAATAAGCTATCTAAAAAAACAGATACCGTATTAATTTGTGATACAGATTTGTTGGAAACCAAGGTGTATTCAGAAGCATATTATACCGGTTCATGCGATCCTATTTTAGAAAAATATGCGTTGGAAAATACTTACGATTTATATTTTTTGACGTATATTGACACGCCTTGGGAAGCTGACGATTTACGCGACAAACCCGATGAAAGAGAGCTAATGTTTAAAGCTTTTGAAAATGCCTTAATAAAATATAATAGACCTTATGTATTATTAAAAGGTGATAAAAAAGAACGTTTAGAATTAGCTGTAAAACATATTGACAAACTATTAAAAAATAAAAAGTGATATTTTCTGAAAAGGATCTTTCTCAAATAAAGAAAATGGGATTAACTACAGACAAAATAAATGCTCAAATGGCACTTATTAAGTCTGGCATGGCATATTCTAATTTAAAAAAGGCAGCAACTATTGGCAATGGAATTCTTAAAATTGAAGAAGAACAAGAGTCACATTATATTAATCTTTTTGATAGCAAAAGAGACCATTTGTCTATAGTGAAATTTGTACCAGCATCTGGTGCAGCAACTAGAATGTTCAAATTTTTATTTCAGCTTTTAAACGATTACAAAATTGAAGAAGATAGTATTGATTCTTATATTGAAAAATCAAACAATAATGGGCTTTCTAAGTTTTTTAACACCTTAGAAAAATTACCTTTTTTTGAAGAAGTAGTTCATAAAATACATGAAATAATCCCTGATTATAATGAACTGTCTTTTGAAAAAAGGAAAGGCGAATTTGTAAAAACCATTTTAGAGGCTGATAGATTAAACTATAGTTTTTTCCCAAAGGGATTATTGCCTTTTCATAAATATGAGAGTTATGTAGCAACTGCTTTTGAAGAGCATTTGTATGAAGGAGCCCTTTATGGGTCATCAAACAACAAAGCGAATTTGCATTTTACAATTTCTGAAAATCACGAGGAAAATTTTAAAAAAGAACTGAATCATATTGAAGAAGAGGTTGAAGAGAACACAGGCAATACTTTTAATATATCTTTTTCATTTCAAAAAAAGTCAACCGATACCATTGCTTTAACATCAAACAATGAACTTTTTAGAGATTCAGAAGGTTCAATTTTGTTCAGACCTTCTGGTCATGGCGCTTTGCTGGAAAATCTTAACGACCTTGATTATGATATTATTTTTATAAAGAATATTGATAATGTTGTTGTAAAAGAATACCATGAGGTTATTTCTAACTATAAAAAAATTCTGGCTGGAATTCTTTTAGAATTACAGGAGCAAACTTTTAAGTTTTTAAATCAGTTAGATGAAGACGATTTAATGGAAAATGATTTAGAATTAATGGTTCAATTTGTAACCAATAAATTAAATGTTGTTGTAACTCCAGAATTCGGATACTCTTCATTAGATTCCAAAATCTTCTATTTAAGAGATAAATTAAATCGCCCAATTAGAGTTTGTGGTATGGTTAAAAATGAGGGAGAACCTGGTGGTGGTCCTTTTTGGGTTCAAGATAAAAATGGAAACGTGTCATTACAAATTGTTGAATCAGCCCAAGTTGATAGTAGTAATGAGAGTCAAGTTGATATCCTTAAAAACGCAACCCATTTTAATCCTGTAGATTTAGTTTGTGGCGTCAAAAATTATAAAGGAGAAACCTTTGATCTCTTAAAATATGTTGATAATGAAGCTTCATTTATAACAAAAAAAAATCATTTAGGTATTGACATTAAAACATTGGAACTACCTGGTTTGTGGAATGGTAGTATGGCCTATTGGAATACCATTTTTGTTGAAGTTCCTTTAATTACGTTCAATCCCGTAAAAACAGTAAATGATCTTTTAAGAGATTCACATCAAGTATCGAAATGATTGAAGAAGAAGCATTAATCTCTGAATTAAATTTTAAAGCCATTAGAAGTTCTGGTAGTGGAGGTCAACATGTCAATAAAGTTGCTTCAAAAATTGAATTGGTTTTTAATGTTTCAGATTCATTAGCTTTAAATGAAGAACAAAAAGAAAGATTAATAAAGAAACTAAGCTCTAGATTAACTAAAGACAATATTTTAATTCTGCAATGTGAAGAAAGCAGAAGTCAGCATAAAAATAAAGAACTGGTTATAAAACGCTTTTTAGAGATTATTAAACAAGGTTTGATTGTCCCAAAAAAGCGCGTTCCAACAAAAATTCCAAAAGCAGTCATTAAAAAACGGTTAAAAGAAAAACGCAATCTATCTGAAAAAAAGGCAATTAGAAAAAAACCGGATTTAGAGTAAAAATAATTGTCATATAATAAATGCCAATTGTAAATTGTTTTTACCTTTGCACTGTTCTCAAAAAAGGGGTGCCTATAAACGGCTGAGATCATACCCAATGAACCTGAGCAGGTAATGCTGCTAAGGGACGGCGAAAGTCGCCATTTTTAATTAATATTAACCAGAATAATTACCTCTTTTTATTCGATTATAAACATCATAATCGTATGAAAAATTTGTTCGTATTTTTAGCACTAATTGTGCTTTCATTTCAATCATTTTCCCAGGAAAAAAAGCCAGACTCAACAGAAGTCCAAACTCTAGACGAAGTTTTAGTTAAAGCCATCAGGGTGGATGCAGATTCGCCAATTACCCATTCAAACATTAAAAAGGAAGCTCTTGAAAAACGTAATTTAGGGCAAGATTTACCAATTTTATTAAATTATTTGCCATCGGTAGTAACTACAAGCGATGCCGGTTCAGGTGTTGGCTATACAGGCATTAGAGTGCGTGGTGTAAGTGCACAATCAACAAATGTTACTGTTAACGGAATTCCTTATAATGATTCGGAATCACTTGGAACTTATTGGGTTGATTTACCAGATTTTGCATCTTCAGTAGAAAGTTTGCAATTGCAACGTGGAGTTGGTACATCAACCAATGGCTCAGGAGCTTTTGGAGCTAGTATTAATATTTTAACCGATGCTATTTCTGAAAAGGCAAGCGGGGAAATATCAAATGCCTTTGGAAGCTATAATACAAGAAAGCATAATGTTAAGTTTAGTACCGGAACTTTAAATGATCATTTTGAAATTGCGGGACGTTTGTCTCAAATAAACTCCGATGGATATATAGACAGAGCAAGCTCTGATTTAAAATCTTACTTTCTTCAAGCTTCTTATGTAGATGATAATACATTGATAAAAGCAATCACTTTTGGTGGCTATGAAAGAACCTATCAGTCATGGAATGGTCTTGAAGACTTAGATCTTTTAAAGAATCATAGAACATACAATACAGCAGGTATGTACACTGATGAAAATGGAGATATTAAATTTTATAAAAATGAAGTGGACGATTACAAGCAAGACCATTATCAACTGCATTGGAATGAGCGCTACAATAGTAATTGGTCAACTAATCTGGGCTTGAATTATACTTACGGAAGAGGTTATTTTGAGCAATATAAAGAAGATCAGGATTTTTCCGATTATGATTTAGAAGACATAACTGTTGGAGGAGAAACTATCAATACTACCGATTTAATTAGAAGACGTTGGCTTGATAACGACTTTTATGTTGTTAATGCCAATGCCAGTTATAAAGACGATGCTTTAAACTTTACTGTTGGAACATCTTATAGCAGTTATGTTGGAGATCATTATGGTGAAATTATTTGGGCAAGATATGCTAGTAATTCAGAACTTGGAGACCAGTATTATAAAGGAGTAGGCAAGAAAAAAGACATGAGTGTTTTTGCAAAAGCAACGTATAAATTAAATGAAAAAGTTAGTCTGTATGGAGACTTGCAAATGCGCTTTGTAAATTATAAAACATCTGGATTAACCTCAGATAGAGTTAATATGTTGATTGATGAAGATTATAATTTTTTCAATCCTAAAGCAGGAATTACCTATAAACTAAATACGAGTGATAACTTGTATTTGTCTTACGCAAGAGCTAGTAGAGAGCCAAACAGAGGTGATTTTGAAAGTAATCCAGATATTAAACCAGAGCAACTAAATGATTTTGAATTGGGTTGGAGACATAACACTAGCGCATTTAAGTTAAATGCCAATGCTTATTACATGTTATATAACGAGCAGTTAGTTTTGTCTGGGGCAATTGATGATGTAGGAAACCCTATTCGTTCAAATAGTGGAAAAAGCTACAGACTTGGTTTAGAATTTGATGCAGCCATTCAGGTTTCAAAACAAATTGCAATTCAGCCAAACTTTACGGTAAGCACTAATAAAAACAAAAAAACTATTTCTCAAATTGACGGAGTATTAGTCGATTTAGGAAAAACCAACATTTCATTTTCTCCAGATTTTGTTGCAGCAAACGCCTTGGTATTTCAACCGGCAAACAATTTTCAACTATCTTTTTTAAGTAAGTATGTTGGTGAGCAATTTATGGGAAATTCAGATTCTAATGCTTCAAAACTTGATAGCTATTTTGTAAATGATTTCAATGTTACTTATGAAATTAAACCAAATTCAATATTTAAATCTATTGTGTTATCTGGTTTAGTGAATAATGTTTTTGGAAAAAAATATGTGTCAAATGGTTATTATTATACTTATGATGATACATGGTCTAACCCAAATCAAACTACAACTATTGAAGGTGCGGGGTATTATCCACAAGCAACAACCAACTTTTTAGTAGGAGCAACTTTAAAGTTTTAACAATAAAAAAATGACTAAAAAAGCAACTCGAATGAGTCGCTTTTTAGTCATTATAAACTCTAATTATAGAACCAATCGCCTCAACTTTATAGCGAATTAATGGATAATCTCCTGTCGTACCTTCTCTTTTAATACCATTTAAAATTTCATAAGAATTACCGTCATTACAATCACAAGTAGCTATTATGCCTTCTACACTTAGTTTAGAGCAAGTACTTAAAGGATGATTTGGATCTGATATCTCAAAAGCATTATAATTTGTTCCTCCAGCATAATAAAGAACCAAGCCGTTTACTCCGTAAGGACTATCTAAAATAACAAAATTACCAGGAAATTTTAATTGACTAAATTGTGGCAAGTTAGTATTTATTAAGTTACCTGTATCAAAGCCATAATTGGGTAAATATGGATTTTTAACTAAATCACTATTTGTGCTACAACCAACCAAAAAGGCAAAACAAATTATATAAAAAAAGTATTTCATGTTTATATATATGATTATTTTCAATCTACAACATTAAGCAAATTGAGTTAAATATTTTGTATATTTGTATTTAATCTCGTGTGAACGGGATTTTTTTATTCCGAACTTGTTTCGGAATATTTGTATAAATAAACGATGAAGTTATGAGTAAAGTATCATACTATACACCTGAAGGACTAAAAAAGTTAAAAGACGAGTTAAATCAACTGAGAGATGTTGAGCGCCCAAAAGCATCACAAGCAATTGCAGAAGCTAGAGATAAAGGAGATTTAAGTGAGAATGCTGAATACGATGCAGCTAAAGAAGCACAAGGTATGCTTGAAATGAAAATTTCTAAATTAGAAGAAATTTTATCAAACGCCAGAGTTATTGATGAATCACAACTGGATGTTTCAAAAATACTTGTCCTATCAAAAGTTAAGATAAAAAATCAAACCAATGGTATGGAAATGAACTATACGTTGGTAGCTGACGGTGAAGCTAATTTAGCCGCAGGAAAAATTTCTGTAAATTCTCCTATTGGAAAAGGATTGTTGGGAAAATCGTTAGGTGATATTGCCGAAATTCAAGTGCCTAATGGTGTTTTAAAGTTTGAAATTTTAGAAATTTCAAGATAAAATAATTTTACTGTCAATTTACTCTCAAAATCATGGCATCAATATTCACCAAAATAGTTAAAGGAGAAATTCCTTGCTATAAGATAGCTGAAACCGAAGAGTTTTTAGCATTTCTTGATGTAAACCCTAATAGCAAAGGGCATACACTTTGTATTCCAAAGCAAGAAGTAGACAAAATTTTTGATTTAGATGAATCTACTTTTGGAAGGCTAATGAGTTTTTCACAAAAAGTAGCTAAGGCCATTGAAAAAACAATTCCATGTAAGCGCATTGGGATGACTGTTATAGGTTTAGAAGTACCTCATGCGCATGTGCATTTAATACCTTTGCACACTATGGAAGATGCTCGTTTTATTCAAAAAACAAAAATGTCTCCAGAAGAATTTCAAGAGGTTTCCAAGGCTATTCAAGCTAACTTATAGTTCGTTTTAAGGCTATTAAAAAGGTTGTGCCTTTGCCAATTTCAGAATGTAATACTTTTATTTTTCCATCATGGAATTCTTCAATAATGCGTTTGGTAAGCGATAAGCCTAAACCCCAACCACGTTTTTTTGTAGTATAACCAGGTTCGAAAATAGTATTGAATTTATTTTTTGGGATGCCTTTGCCAGTATCGGTAATAAG
The DNA here is from genome assembly GCF_043876835.1 of Gaetbulibacter sp. M235. NCBI lineage: Bacteria > Pseudomonadati > Bacteroidota > Flavobacteriia > Flavobacteriales > Flavobacteriaceae > Gaetbulibacter > Gaetbulibacter sp. M235. Next base: position 188,121 of record NZ_JBAWJZ010000001.1, on the reverse strand, counting down.
CACTTTAATATCATCTTCAAGTTCTGAAATTTCAATGGTGATTTTGCCGCGACCTTTCATGGCATCTATGGCATTTTTAACTAAATTTTCAATGGTCCAACTATAAAGCTGCTTATTAAGATTTACAATAATTTCTCCGCTTGGAGTTATAATTTCAAAATCAATAAGTTTAGAAGAACGTAATTTTAAGTAACTGTAAGAATCGATAGTTTCTTTAATAATATCAAGAGGTTCTAGAGTAGGTGCCGACCCAATTTTACTAAAACGTTCAGTAATAGTTTGTAATCTATCAATATCTTTTTCTATTTCACTAATATAATTTGGATTAACATTTTCACTTTTTAAAATTTCTGCCCAACCAATTAAAGATGATAAAGGTGTCCCAATTTGATGTGCTGTTTCCTTTGCCATACCTGACCATAATTTGTTTTCAATGGCATTTTTGTTACTTCTGTAAAAGAAAAAAACCACACCGGCAAAAAGAAGAATGATAAGCAATAAAGCTAAAGGATAGTATTTTAATTTATTCAGTAAAGCAGAGTTTCCGTAATAAATAGTAGACAAAACCTCATTTTGATAGCTTATTTCAATAGGCGTATTTTCATTTTTAAATTGAGAAACCAACTTTTTAACATAATTGTCATCAGACATTTTTTCATCATTAACATTGTTATAACTACTTAAACTTCCGTCAGTATTAATAACAATCATGGGAGTTGTAGTGTTACTTCTTAAAATTTTCAGTGTTAAATCTAAATTTGAATTTGTGTCACTATTTATAACATCGCTTTGAGCCTGTGCCCAAATGTCCATTTTGGTTCGTTCTTCAGCTTTAAAATTTTGAAAAAACACATAAGTATTCCACAAAATGAGGGAAATAATGATGAAAGAAATTATAATTATAATCCACCTAAATGAATTTCTATATTTTGTAAAAATCATTAAAAATTGAATTTGAATATGAATATAATGTAAATCTGTTAAAATTATTGTTTAAGATGATAGTAAATCAGTTTTTAGTTGTTTAATAGATTGGTTATATTTGCTTTTAAAGCTAATTTTTATTAATCCTGATTATGCTAAACTAACATGAGAGTTTTGTTAAGTATTAATAAAATAAATCGTTAGTTTTGTGAAAATTAAAAAGTTTAATGACATCTTTCAATCCAAAAGACCTTTCTCTCAATATTTTACAGGGTTATTTGCAAAGTGCCGTTGCGCCTAGGCCAATAGCATTTGCTAGTACTTTAGATATTCATGGAAACCCTAACTTGTCCCCATTTAGTTTTTTTAACGTGTTTAGTACAATTCCTCCAATTTTGGTATTTTCGCCATCAAGAAGAGTAAGAGATAATACAACAAAACACACTTTAGAAAATGCAGAGGCTACAAAAGAAGTGGTTATAAATGTGGTTAATTATGATATTGTCCAGCAAATGTCATTGAGTAGTACTGAATATCCTGAAGGTGTAAATGAATTTGAAAAGGCAGGATTAACCATGTTAAAATCAGATATTGTTAAACCATTTCGTGTTGCAGAATCGCCAGTTCAGTTTGAATGCAAGGTGAATGATATTATTAAATTGGGAACAGAAGGCGGTGCCGGAAATTTGATTATTTGCGAAGTCGTTAAATTTCATATTTCAAAAGATGTACTTAACAAAGACGAAACTATTAATCAAAAAAAATTAGACTTGGTTGCCAGAGCAGGAGGTAATGTGTATAGTAGAGCAAATAAAGGGTTTTTTGAAGTGCCTAAGCCATTATCAACATTAGGAATTGGTGTTGATAATTTGCCGGATGATGTAAAAAACAGCATGGTTTTAACGGGGAATGATTTAGGCATGCTTGCAAATGTTGAGGTTTTGCCTAGCAAAAAAATGGTAAAAGAATTTATAAAAAGTGTGGGAGAGCGTTATCCTAATATAAAAAATGCATCGCACAGAGACAAGCATAAACTGGCACGAAATTATTTAAGTTACGGTGATGTTGATAGTGCTTGGAAAATATTGTTAAGTTAAAAAATAGTAATTAATAGATATAAAATTGATAATTAATGGAAGTTCAAGGAAGAATTAAAATGGTAGGAGAAACTCAAACCTTTGGTGGTAACGGGTTTAGAAAAAGAGAAATTGTAATAACTACAGATGAGCAATATCCACAACACATTATGGTGGAATTTGTTCAAGATAAATGTGATTTATTAAATAGTTATAAAGTAGGTCAAGAAGTTAAAGTAAGCATTAATTTAAGAGGTAGAGAATGGGTGAATCCACAAGGAGAAACTAAATATTTCAACTCAATTCAAGGCTGGAGAATTGAAGCGCTTCAAGCAGCATCAACAGATACTGGTTTGCCACCAGTTCCTCCAATGGATGCTTTTGAACCAGCAGGTGATCTAAATGAAGATGATCATGATGATTTGCCTTTCTAATTAAAAAGGGTTTCCTGAGAATTCAGGAATTTAAAATAATAAACCTCAATGTTATTTATAATGTTGAGGTTTATTATTTTTATTAAGTATGATGTATCTAAACAAAAATATGCCGTTTCCAGATGTTACTGAATCCACCGAAGAAGGTCTATTGGCTGTCGGTGGTGATTTATCAGTTAACAGATTGATAGAGGCTTACAGTAAAGGAATATTTCCATGGTTTTCACAAGGTGAACCAATTTTATGGTGGTCACCAGATCCAAGATTTGTTTTGTTTCCAGAAAAACTGAAAGTTTCTAAAAGCATGAGACAAGTGTTAAGAAATAAAAACTATACCATTACGATAAATAAAGATTTTATGTCTGTTATAAAAGAATGTTCTTTGATTCAACGAGATGGTCAGCCAGGAACATGGATAACAGATGATATGATTGAAGCCTATGTTCAGTTGCATAAAATGGGTTATGCTAAATCTGTTGAAGTTTGGAAAAATGACCAATTGGTTGGAGGACTTTATGGTGTTGATTTAAATAATGGAGTGTTTTGTGGTGAAAGTATGTTTGCTAAAGAAAGTAATGCCAGTAAAGTTGGCTTTATTACGTTTATACAAAACACTAATTACAAGCTTATAGATTGTCAAGTTTATACCCAACATCTCGAAAGTTTGGGAGCTGAAGATATTTCAAGAGAAGAGTTTTTACAGCATTTAAAATCATCTATATAGTTTTGGTTTTTTAATCAGCTATTTCCATACTGAAATGGGGAAAATCAAATCGGTATTTCTTTATTTTTCTACATAAATTTCGTTACATTTATAGTAATAACTGAATGTTGAAATTATGTACTCGTCTTCCTTTCAACAAGTAACAAGCCCAAGGAAATGAATTTTATAGATTATTATAAAGTATTAGGTGTTGATAAATCTGCAACAGAAGCTGATATTAAAAAAGCCTATCGGAAGTTAGCACGAAAATATCATCCAGATTTAAACCCAAACAACAAAGAAGCCGAAAAAAAATTCAAAGAAATTAATGAAGCTAATGAAGTGCTGAGTGATGCTGAAAATCGAAAAAAGTACGATGCATATGGTAAAGATTGGAAACATGCCGAAGAGTTTGAAAGAGCCAAACAGCAACAATCTCAAAGGCAATCATATCAACAAGATTTTTCTGGTGGCGCCTATTCAGATCATGATTTTTCAGATTATTTCGAATCCATGTTTGGTGGCAAAAGAGCGTCTTCAAGGCAAAGCAGAAGTGTTCAATTTAAAGGACAAGATTTTAATGCCGAACTACAATTAAATCTAACAGATGTTTATGAAACCCATAAGCAGGAATTAACTGTAAATGGCAGTAAAATAAGACTTACTATTCCCGCAGGAGTTGAAAATGGGCAAATAATAAAAATAGCAGGCAAAGGTGGTAAAGGAATAAACGGTGGTCCAAATGGGGATTTGTATATAAAATTCACAATAAAAAACCACACCCAGTTTAAAAGAGATGGAAATAACTTATATGCCAATGTAGATTTAGATTTATATACATCAATATTAGGTGGAGAAACCACTATCGACACATTTAATGGGAAGGTTAAACTAAATATAAAACCAGAAACTCAAAACGGCACAAAAGTAAAGTTAAAAGGGAAAGGGTTTCCGGTTTATAAAAGGGAAGGACATTATGGTGATTTAATAATAACATATAACATTAAAACGCCTACTAATTTGAGTGAAAGAGAAAAAGAGCTCTTTAAGCAATTACAAAAAATAAGATAATATGGCTGCTAAAAACTTAATACAAATTCAAACACTTTGTTCGCATTACAACCTTGAATTCTCGTTTTTTGAAGATTTAAACAGAATAGGGCTTATTGAAATAGAGATTGTCGAGCAAAATAAATTCATTCACCAAAACCAAATTGGTGGTCTTGAAAAGATGATAAGGCTACATAATGAATTACATGTTAATCTGGAAGGGATTGATGTGGTGTTTAATCTTTTGGAAAAAGAAAGACAATTACACAATCAATTAAACGCACTTAAAAACAGATTAAGACTTTATGAAAACGATTAAAATTCAGATTCATTTATTTTATAATAATTAAAATCTACAAGGCATGATAGAACAATTAGTTGCCACAGAAAAAAAACATTTTAGTTATTGAAGCTATTGATGGCTTTACAGAAACAGATGAAAGGTTATGTCAAAAATTTTTTCAGGAAAAATTAGACCAAGGTTTTAAACAAGTTCATATAAAAACGTTTTCTAAATACTTTAACAAATAATTGAATGGAAAATTTTTGGGACACGCGTTTTAAACAAAAAGCATATGTTTATGGCACTTTGCCAAATGCATTTTTTAAGGAATATTTAGATAAATATAAACCGAAAGGGAATATTTTATTGCCAGCTGAAGGTGAAGGGCGTAATGCAGTTTATGCTGCAAAAAAGGGATTGAATGTTTATGCTTTCGATACCAGTATTGAAGGGAAAAACAAAGCGATGAAATTAGCAGAGCAAAATAATGTTATTGTTAATTATGAGGTCGGTAAGTTTTTTAACCTTAAATTACTTAGTTGGAAATTTGATATAGCTGCTCTTATTTATGCTCATTTTTCATCAGATATCATATCACAGTATCATAAAAAAGTTGCAGAGTTATTAAAACCAAAGGGACTGATCTTAATTGAAGGGTTTAGTAAAAATCATGTTGAATTTCAAAAGGTTAATCCCAATGCTGGAGGGCCAAAAAGTTTAGACATGTTATTTTCAATAGAAACCATCAAGAAAGATTTTCCAAATTTTGAAATACTTCAATTAGAAGAAGTGGAAATTGAACTTGAAGAAGGAGAATTCCACAAAGGAAAAGCTAAGGTTATCAGATTTATAGGAAGAAAAAATTAGAAGATTGATGGGTTTTTATAAGAATGTTATTAGCCTTTGCCTGTTTTTGTTTTCAATAGTGCTTCATTCACAGGAAAATAATATTCCTTTTAAAGTAAATAACCTTTTTAGTTTATAACAACCAAAAACATTAGTTGACATTAATGGGAAACCAGTTTTGGGTGTTATTGAGCAAGATGTTCAATGCATTAGAATTCCTATTGAAAGTTTGATTTATAAAATGAAATAAACCTAAATCACACCTCATTATATCTAAAACATCCAACCTCATGGTCATTAACCATACCTGTTGCTTGCATATGGGCATATATAACTGTGGATCCTACAAATTTAAACCCACGCTTTTTTAAGTCTTTACTTAGGGCATCACTTATGCTTGTTGTAGCAACTGCTTCTTTATGCGTTTTAAGGCTATTTTTTATAGGCTTACCATCTACAAATGCCCAACTGTATTTTGAGAAACTGCCAAATTCTTTTTGCACTTCCATAAACGCTTTTGCATTGGTAATGGTGGCCTGTATTTTTAACTTGTTTCTAATAATACCAGCATCTTGTAAAAGCGAGTCAATTTTATCTTGTTGGTAAGTGGCTATTTTTTTATAGTCAAAATTATCAAAGGCTTTTCTGAAATTTTCGCGCTTGCGTAAAATGGTAATCCAGCTTAAACCAGCTTGAAACGTTTCTAAAATTAAAAACTCAAATAAGGTGTCATCATCAAAGACAGGTACGCCCCATTCAAAATCATGATAATTCTCATATAAAGCATCACCAATACACCAACCACATCTATGTTTTTCCATATTTAAACTGTAAGTATTTATATAAAAGTATGACAAATATCATCTTAAATGAAACATCAAGATTGTAATTTTGTTTCATCAAATATAAAGATTATGAATTCAATTATTAAGGAAAGTTTAGAACGCAGTATGTCTTATTCAACTTATAGAAGTCTTGTTAAAAGATTGGTTGAAGACAATTCAAATTCAGGTATTGAAAAAAGCGAAAGTTTGGCTGAGTTTACTAAACTGAATGATAAACGAATGAATCGTTGGGACAAAACCTTAAAAATTTCAGATGAAGCTCAACGCAGATTAAATAATTTCGAGGAAAACATTACTTGGCTAGTTATTACCGAAAGCTGGTGTGGTGATGCAGCTCATATTGTTCCTGTTCTATACAAAGTTGCTGAGCTTATAAATATTAACTTTAGAGTGGTTCTTAGAGATGAAAATTTAGATCTGATGGACATGTTTTTAACAAATGGAGCCAGTGCAGTGCCTAAATTAATTATGATTGATAATGTGTCTGGAGAGGTTTTAAATACTTATGGACCAAGACCTACTGAAGCTACTCAAATGGTTATTGATTACAAAGAAAAACATGGTGCCATTACTGTTGAATTTAAAGAAGAATTGCAACATTGGTACAACAACAACAAAGGGCAAAATATTGTGGATGATTTAGCGGCAATGCTTTGCAAATTAGAGCCTAGTATTTGCCAACAAAATTAAAGGTAATTGAGCCTAACTGAGATTTTTTACCAGGACTGGCATTAAATTTTGCTTGTTTAGCATATTCAAGTGCACTTTCAATTAAACATTCATTTGTTGAGGTAGATGAAGAGTTTACATACGTGTCTATAACCTTGCCCTGTTCATTAACCGTAATGTTAATAACAATAGTTCCGCCTTCTTCACACAAGTAAATGGGTATTGGTAAAAATTCATCTGTACGGTCAACTAATGAGTAACGAATCGTGCTCTTTCTGTTTGAACTTTCAGGAGCATCCTTTTTTTTAGTACGGTTGTTTAAAATACTGTTTACTTTTGAAAAGGAAGAGATTTCTTCGTGATTTAAATCAGAAATGTCATTATTATTACTGGAAGATTCTTCAGAAAGATCTTGATTTTGATTAAAATCGGGTTTAACATAATCTTCTGGAGGCGCTATAGGTTTGTACGCTTCAGCAAATGATTTTTCTTTTGCCGTTTCGTTAAAAGCTTTGTTGGTTTCAGCTTTTGTATTATTTAGCTTTTCTAAAGCTTCTAAAATTTTCACCTCTTCTTCTGTAAGCTCCTTCTCAGGTTCAACTTCATAATAACTTTCTGAAGCCAGTTCGTTATGTTGATTTAAGCTTAAATTAAAAACAGACATCACCACAGTTCCAGAAAGGAAAAAGGTTATAAGTAGGGCTTTATGTTGATTTGTTAGGTTCAAAATATCTAAATATCATGTGAAACACATAGATATATATACGGCAATTTAGCATAAAAAGTTTAAAAAAACATAAATTCTAAGAAAATTGACACACTAGAAATCCCTTCAAGTGTTTTATAACCAAAGCGTTTTCTAGTAAAATCCAGTCCTATTAATACTGAATTATTGTTTTTTGACATAACACTTTGTGACCCAATTCCAAGCCTAAACATATTGCCTTTTTCGAATGATTTTCCTAAACCTAATAGGGTTCCATAACCGCCTCTTAAAAATATTTTGTCTTCAGCTGCATAAATATTGTATTGAAAACTTAAAAAGGCAGGCGCAAAATGAAGTCCTTGTTCAGAATGCCAATTGTACTCAAAGTTTAGCCCTATTAAAGAACGTCTGTCAAATTGATAGCCAATTGTATTGTTTACAAAAAGTGCGTTAGGTTCTATTAGTGTGCTTTCATCATCATCATCAAAAGCAACATAATCTTCATTTATTGTTAAAGTTGTAGCTAAAGAAAGTTTATAGAAGAGACCATTAGTTTTTATGGAGTCATTTTGAGAAAATGAATAAAGTGTTAAAAATGAAAGCAAAACAATTGAGAATGAGATCTTCATACACTTTCATATTACATTGTTTAACTAAATTTAAGTCAAAAATTAATATGAAGTTAAATTTGTAATGAAATTTTCAATCGAAATGGCATTTGCAACATTAAAGTCTCCAATTTTAGTGCGTCTTAAAGCAGATAGGTGAGCACCAGATTTAAGTGCTTTTCCAAAATCATGAGCTAACGACCTTATGTATGTGCCTTTACTGCAAACAATTCTGAAATCAACTTCGAGGCCCTCAATTTTTGTAATTTCAAATTCCTGAATAGTTATTTTTCTTGATTTAATCTCAACTTCTTCTCCAGCTCTAGCAAACTGATATAACCGTTTTCCATCTTGCTTTAAAGCTGAAAATACTGGTGGAATTTGATCAATCTCTCCAATGAATTGTTTTGTGGTTTGATGTATTAAATCTTCAGTGATATGTTCTGTAGAAAATGTTTCGTTTATTTCAGTTTCTAAATCATAAGAAGCTGTTGTGCTACCTAAAACCAATGTGCCAGTATATTCTTTAACCTGACCTTGGAATGAGTCTATTTGTTTGGTCATTTTACCTGTGCAAAGTACTAATAAACCTGTTGCCAATGGATCTAGTGTGCCAGCATGACCAACCTTAATATTTTTAATATTAAAGGTTTTTTTTATTTCATAACGTAGTTTGTTTACTACTTGAAATGAGGTCCAATGTAATGGTTTATCAATTAATAAAACTTGACCAGAAAGATAGTCTTCTACCGTTAACATTATATAGTTGTTAATGGGTAAATAAAGAAATGGATAAGTAATAGAGCCATACCTAAAATAATGCGATAATAACCAAAAATTTTAAATCCTCTTTTACTTAAATAATCTATAAAAGATTTAATGGCTAAAAGCGCCACAATAAATGCTACAACATTGCCAATAATTAAATAGTTAATTTGGTCACTACTAAGTTCAAATCCTGCTTGGTAATAATCGTACAATTTTTTTGATGTGGCACCAAACATGGTAGGAACGGCCAAGAAAAATGAAAATTCTGCAGCTGTTTTACGATTTAATTTTTGAGTCATTCCCCCAACGATTGTAGAACCACTTCTGGAGGTTCCAGGAATCATGGCAATGCATTGAAAGAAACCTATTTTTAATGCAGTGAGATAACTTATTTTAGTGTGAGCATCTGGATTAGTTTCATCATACACTTCATTTGATTTAAACCAGTCATCTACTTTAAGCAAAATAATTCCTCCAAGAATTAACGAAATGGCTACAACAAGTGGGCTTTCAAGCAATTCGTCAATAACATCATTTAAAAATAAACCTAAAATTACTGCAGGAATAAAGGCCACCAGTAGTTTGAAGTAAAAATCCAAACTTTGAAAAAAGCGTTTCCAATACAATACTAAAACCGATAAAATGGCTCCCAGTTGAATAACTATCGTGAAAAGTTTTGTGAAATCATCACCAGCTATTTTCATAAGTGATGAGGCAATTATCATATGGCCGGTTGATGAAATTGGAAGATATTCAGTAATACCTTCAATAATAGCTAAAATAATGGCTTCAATACTAGTCATTATTCTTATTAGGGTTCAATAAAATAGCATAAATCTGGATTCCAAAACCAATAAGTACAAGCGTTGGCGCAATTCGTATGCGTCTAAAATTAAATATTTCAGGATTAAAAACATTGGGATCATCACTTCCGCCGCCAGACATTAAAATAAAACCAAGAGCAATACAGGCAATGCCTATAAACATAAACTTATAATTTTTCATTCCAAAAACAAATATGCTTCCAGAAGCTTCTTTACGTTTTTTCTCTCCCATAATTAGGTCTTAATTTTTAAAATAATGGTTGCAAAGTAAAAGATTTATTTAAAAAACTGAGTTAATAATATGTAAAATTATAGTTTTTAAAAATTAATTTTAATAATACAACTGGTCTGTTTTCAAATTTAAAAAGCGTTGAGTTGCAATATGAGTGCTAATCCAAGTGATGATGATTCCTAAAGTAAACACAAAAACAAACAATAAAGTAACCAGTACAGGATTGCTTAACAATTCTAATTCTGGAAAGGTTTTATTCATATAATATAGTACTATTGCCATTCCAACTAAGGCTAAAACGCCGCCAATAATTCCTAAACGAACACTTTTCCAAACAAAAGGTCTTCTAATGAATTGTTTTGTTGCCCCAACCATTTGCATGGTTTTAATGGTGAAACGTTTGGAATAAACGGCAAGCCTAATAGAGCTATTAATTAGTAAAACGGCTATTAAAGTAAAAATGCCGCTGATTACCAAAACCCAAAAACTTATTTTTTTAACATTATTATTCATTAAAGTAACCAAGTCATTGTCATAAGTTACTTCATCAACGAAGTTTTTGCTTAGGGCTTCTTCTGAAATTTTTTCTAATTGATCAGAAGTTACAAAATCAGCTTTTAAATGAACATCAATGCTGTTTTGAAGTGGATTATATCCTACAAAATCCATAAAATCTTCACCGTTTTCAGCTTTCATAAATTCAGCAGCTTGCTCTTTTGAAACATATTCAGTTGATTTTACATAATCGGCCATTGCCAAACTTTTTTCAAGCTGTTTGGTTTCAACTTCTTTAGCAGTATCTTTTAAATAGATGGTCAAAACAACCTGCTCTTTAAAATAATCCGATACTTTTTTGGCATTAAGCACCAGCATACCTAGTAAGCCTAATAAAAATAAAACCAAAGCAATGCTTAACACTACTGAAAAATAGGATGAAATAAGTCGGCGTTTTTGGTGATTTTCAAATGATAAACTCATAAAAATGGATTAATGATGTAAAAATAATAAAGTATATTTAAACTATATTTATATAAACTAAAACATATGAACATTGTTGTAATTGGAGCTGGTGGAGTAGGAGGTTATTTTGGTGGAAAATTAGCCAAAGCTGGGTTTGAGGTTACTTTTATAGCTCGTGGGAAACATTTGGAAGCCATAAAAAAGAATGGGTTGCAAGTAAAAAGTATTTTAGGGGATTTTACTGTACACCCAAAAGTAACAGATGTTATTAACGATATAAAAAATCCTGACCTTATTATTTTAGGTGTTAAATCTTGGCAAGTTTTAGAGGTTGCAAAACAACTAAAAGGGGTTATTACAAAAGACACCATGGTGTTGCCACTTCAAAATGGAGCAGATAATGCAGATAAGTTACTTTCAATTTTACCAAAAGAAAACGTACTAGCAGGACTATGTAAAATTGTTAGTAAGGTTAAAGCTCCTGGAATTATCAGTCATTTTACTTTTGAGCCCGAGATTGTTTTTGGTGAATATGATAACAAAAAAACAGATCGCGTTAAGCAATTAAAAAAAGTGTTTGACAAAGCAGAATTTAAAAACACGCTTTCAGACGATATTCATTTAGACATTTGGAAAAAATTTCTATTTATTGGGACTATAAGTGGAATAGGTGCATTAACGCGAGCAGTTTTTGGTGTGATGAGAGAACATATAGGGATAAGAAATATAATTTATGACACAGCAAATGAAATGGTTGCTGTTGCCAATGAAAAAGGAATTGGATTAACTGAACAAGATGTTGAAAAGACTGTAAAAGTCATTGATAGTTTAGATTATAATACAACAGCATCTATGCAACGCGATGTTATGGAAGGCAAACCAAGCGAACTGGAAAATTTCAATGGATATATTGTAGCACAAGGAAAATTATTAGGAATTGAAACCCCAACAAATACTTTTATTTACAATTGTTTAATGCCTCAGGAAGAAAAAGCAAGAAGCTAATTAGTGCTCTTTGCTTTTTTACTTACTAAATACACTCCAAAAACAACTAGCAAACAACTCACTATTTTAACAAGATTAATATCTTGTATATATTGTTTTTGTGAAAAAACTTCAACATAAATCGTTACCATTATAAAACTTATTAGTGGCTGCAAATAAATATAGCTACTGGTAACTGAAGGCGATACATAATTTAGAGAATAAATGTTGAATAAGTAAGCAAAAAAAGTGGTAAATAATACAACAAACGCAACAACCAAATAAGTGTTCAATGTAAAAGCAGCAAAATCTGTATTCATAAAATCGTTAATTCCGAAAGGAAACGTAAATAGGAAACCAAATAAAAATACCCAGCTAATAACGGTAATAGCCTTGTATTTTTTCATAAGAGGTTTTACAAATACAAGGTAAAGACCATAACTAGTGGCATTAAGAAAAATAAAAAGGTTTCCAAGTAGTGAACTGGAACCAGCAACTTTACTTCCGTATAAAATTAAAGTTATGGCACCAATACCACCAATAATTATTCCCAGTAATTTGTTTTTGGTAATGTGCTCTTTTAGTAACAAAGAGCTAAAAACGAGTACAATAACCGGTACAACCGTCATGATAATTGACGCGTCAATTGGAGAGGTTAGATTGATTCCGTGAAAAAACAACAATTGGTTTGTAGCTGCTCCAAGTAAACCACAAAGTACCAATCGTGGTATGTCACTTTTAGCAACACGTTCTTTAACAACAAAGGTATTTAAAATCCAAAACAGAGGTGTTGCAAAAAGCAATCGTATAAACACAAAAGATGAAGGCCCAATTTTATCAGGCATAATCCCTTTGGCTATAATATAATTTACACCATAAATTAGGTTGGCTCCAAGTAAAGCTAAATGCGCTTTATATGTGTTTTTGTTCAATGTTTTTTTGTTTTAAGGTGCAAAAGTAATTGATAATACAATACTATCTCTTGTTTTGTAAAACAAAGGCAACTATTTATTAGGCACTAAAGGTTTTACAGTTTGTTTATAAAACGTAAATTTGCGCTTTCAAAAAGAGGAAGACTGTATAATGAAGTATCATTTTAACGAGATAGAAGCCAAATGGCAAAAATATTGGGCAGAGAACCAAACATTTAAAGCTGAAAACAATTCGGAAAAACCCAAATTTTATGTTTTGGATATGTTTCCTTATCCAAGTGGTGCAGGTTTGCATGTTGGACATCCATTAGGATATATTGCTTCCGATATTTATGCACGCTACAAACGCCATAAAGGGTTTAATGTATTACATCCGCAAGGGTACGATAGTTTTGGTTTGCCAGCTGAACAGTATGCCATTCAAACAGGTCAGCATCCGGCATTAACTACCGAAGAAAACATAAAAACTTATCGTCGTCAATTAGACCGAATTGGGTTTTCTTTTGACTGGTCTCGCGAAGTTAGAACGTCCGATCCAAGTTATTACAAATGGACGCAGTGGATTTTCATTCAGTTATTCAATTCCTGGTACAATAAGGATGCTGATAAAGCGGAAAATATTTCAACTTTAGAAACTATTTTTGCTTCTGAAGGAAATGCTAATGTTAATGCGGTTTGCGATGATAATATTGAGCCTTTTTCTGCGGCTGATTGGAACAAATTTTCTTCAAAAAAACAACAAGAAATTTTACTGCAATACCGATTAACTTATTTAGCCGAAACCGAAGTGAACTGGTGTCCTGCTTTAGGAACTGTGTTGGCAAACGATGAAATAGTAAATGGTGTTTCAGAACGTGGTGGACATCCGGTTATTAGAAAAAAAATGACACAATGGAGTATGCGTATTTCGGCTTATGCAGAACGTTTGCTTCAAGGTTTGGAAAAAATAGACTGGACAGATTCACTTAAAGAGAGCCAGCGTAACTGGATTGGAAAATCGGTTGGTGCAGCTGTTTCTTTCAATGTCATTCCGACAGAGCATAGCGACGAGGAATCTCATGTTATTGATGTCTTCACCACAAGACCCGACACCATTTTTGGAGTGAGTTTTATGACCTTGGCTCCAGAACACGAATTAGTAACACAAATAACAACTCCTGAGCAAAAAGCAGAAGTTGATGCTTATATTTTAGCTACTGCAAAACGTAGTGAACGCGATAGAATGGCTGATGTAAAAACCATTTCTGGTGCATTTACTGGTGCTTATGTTGAGCATCCGTTTACCAAACAACCTATTCCGGTTTGGATTGGAGATTATGTATTGGCAGGATACGGAACTGGTGCAGTGATGTCTGTTCCATGTGGTGACCAACGTGATTATGATTTTGCAAAGCACTTTAATATTCCCATTCCGAATATTTTTGAAGGTGCCAATATTTCTGAAGAAGCTTTTGCAGATAAAGACAAGACCATCATCGCTAACAGTGATTTCTTAAACGGATTAACCTATAAAGAAGCTACTAAAAAAATTATTCAGGAACTTGAAAAATTAGGGCAGGGACAAGGGAAAACAAATTACCGTTTGCGCGATGCCGTTTTTAGTCGTCAGCGTTATTGGGGAGAACCATTTCCGGTGTATTATGTTGATGGCATGCCACAAATGATTGATGCAAAACATTTACCAATACGTTTGCCAGAAGTTGAAAAATATTTACCAACCGAAACGGGCGAGCCACCACTAGGAAACGCTACGGTTTGGGCATGGGACACTACTAAAAACGAAGTCGTTTCTAACGACTTAATTAATCATGAAACTGTTTTTCCGTTAGAGCTTAACACCATGCCAGGTTGGGCAGGCAGTTCGTGGTATTTTAATCGTTATATGGATGCACATAACAAAAATGAGTTTGCCAGTAAAGAAGCTCTTAATTATTGGAAAGATGTCGATTTATACATTGGCGGAAGCGAACATGCTACAGGACATTTATTGTACTCTCGTTTTTGGCAAAAATTCTTATTCGATAAAGGTTTTGTGCCAGTTGATGAATATGCAAAAAAACTGATTAACCAAGGGATGATTTTAGGGACGAGCGCTTTTGTCTATAGGTGGAATTCAAATTCTTTTGAAGAACCATTATTTTTTAGCAAGAGTGTTTATGAAAAGATTATTTCGATAGGAAAGCCATTAAAGCATTCTGAAAAGATCTCCATTATACTGAATAAGCTAACTCCAAAAGAGCCTATGCCAGGAGGAGAAGCTTTTCTTGTAGAGAATTCCAAAACTGAAGAAAAACATTTTACCCCAGTTCATGTTAAAGTTCAATATGTTAATGCATCTGATGAATTAGATATATATGGTTTGAAGAATGATGATGAGTTTGGGGAGGATTACGTAGATGCCATTTTTATTGGAGAAAGAGGGGAAATCATTAAAGGAGATAACGATGTTTATAAAGTAGGTCGCGAAGTCGAAAAAATGTCCAAATCCAAATACAACGTCGTCAATCCAGACCAGATTTGTGTGGATTATGGTGCAGACAGTTTACGTTTGTATGAAATGTTTTTAGGGCCATTAGAGCAATACAAACCTTGGAATACGGCTGGTATCACCGGTGTGCATTCTTTCCTAAAAAAAATGTGGAAATTGTATATTGGTGAAGAAGGTTTAAATGTTTCGGATGCAGAACCAAGTAAGGACAGTTTAAAAACACTTCATAAAACCATTAAAAAAGTTCAGGAAGATATCGAGAATTTCTCGTTCAATACATCAGTTTCTACCTTTATGATAGCCGTTAATGAATTGACTGCTCAAAAATGTACTAGTAAAAAGATTTTAGAACCGTTATTAATTTTATTATCACCTTATGCACCTCATATTGCTGAAGAATTGTGGAGTCAATTAGGACATAAGGAGTCTATTTCAACAGCTCCATTTCCAAAATTTGATGCGAGTTATTTGGTTGAAAGCAGTAAAAACTACCCAATCTCTTTCAATGGAAAAATGCGTTTTACATTAGAATTACCAATGGATTTTGATGCAAAGCAAATTGAAGAAGCGGTGATGGCAAACGAAAAAACCCAAGAACAATTACAAGGACGTACTCCTAAAAAAGTCATTATTGTTCCTGGAAAAATTGTAAATATTGTTGGTTAACGTCATTACGAGGAACGCAGCGACGTGGTAATCTGTTCAGTATAAAGTCTAATTAAAAGTTTGCCACAACTTTTTATCAAAAGTTTCGCAATGACGGTATAAATAAAATTTTTAAACTATGAAATATATATATTTTATTTCGATTTTTTTTCTGTTTGTGGCATGTTCAAACAGTAAAGCAAAAAAGCAAATTGTAGAATTATCTTGTGGTCAATGTCAGTTCGATATGAAATCTCAAAAAGGTTGTGATTTAGCTGTTCGCATCGATGGTAAATCTTATTTTGTAGATGGTGCACATATTGATGATTTTGGTGATGCTCATGACGAAGGCACTGGATTTTGTGAAGTTATTAGAAAAGCAGAGGTAGAAGGCGAAGTAATTAATAATAGGTTTAAAATAAGTTCGGTTACATTGCTGGATAAATGATAAAGACAGTCCTGCCATGATTTTCGCAAATGGCATTACTGTAATATCAGTTTTTGCTTTAGTGCTTTTCAAAATTAAGTATGGTAAGCAAAGTAAACTGACAAAATTTCATCTATAAAAAGTGGCTTTATTTTTGCTATATTTAGTTAAAATTAAAGATTAATAAAATGATAGGATATTATATATTAATAGGTGGCTTAGCCTTAGTAAGTTGGTTAGTAAGCAGCACCTTAAAACGTAAATTTGAGAAGTACTCTAAAGTACAATTGCGCAATGGGATGAGCGGTAAGGAAATTGCCGAAAAGATGTTGTCGGACCATGGAATTTATGATGTTGAGGTGATATCTACACCAGGACAGTTAACAGACCATTATAACCCAAAAAACAAAACAGTAAATCTTAGTGAATCGGTTTATAATCAGCGTAATGCATCTTCTGCAGCTGTTGCAGCTCACGAGTGTGGACATGCCGTACAGCATGCTAAAGCTTATGCTTGGTTAGAAATGCGTTCAGCTTTAGTGCCTGTTGTTAGTGTTACTTCAGGGATGTCTCAATGGTTAATCATTGGTGGATTGGTTCTTGGTGGTGCAGCTGGACTTGGTTTAGGCTGGTGGGTTGCCGTTGTTGGAGTTTTTATGATGGGTTTTGCAACCATTTTTAGTTTCATTACATTACCAGTTGAATATGATGCCAGTAATCGTGCGTTGGCTTGGTTGAAAAATAAAAATATGGTTACACCTGATGAATATGTGGGTTCTGAAGATGCTCTTAAATGGGCAGCAAGAACCTATTTAGTGGCAGCTATTGGTGCTTTGGCAAACCTATTATATTGGGCACTTCAAGTGTTTGGAGGAAGAGATTAAAACTTAAAAAGTTATATATAAAGCTCTGATAGATTCAGAGCTTTTTTGTTTATTTATAGTTAAACTAAAACCATGGATCAACCTTTAGAAAATTATCAAAAAAATTTAAAAATATATCAAAAAGAAGATGTTAAGCTAAACAAGCAGATTACCGTTTTGAGTATGCTTAGAGTATTGGTGTTTTTAGCCTCTGTTTTTGGTATTTACATGGTATTTAACTATTGGCAATTTGCCTTTTCGATTGGCTTGGTTGGAATCTTTATTTTCACATATTTGTTATCAAAATACACAAGCAAAAAAACAGAAAGAGATTTAAATAAAGCCCTTATAAATGTTAATGAAGAAGAAATTAATATCATTTCGGGAAATTTTCATCACAGGAATGAAGGGTTGCAATTTCAAGAAGCAAATCATTTTTACAGTTTAGATATCGATTTATTTGGAAGAGGTTCCTTTTTTCAATACATCAACAGAACGACTATAAATGAAGGAGCACAAAAGTTGGCAGATGCATTAAAAGCTAATAAGATTAGTGAAATACAGATACGTCAGGATGCTATAAAAGAATTAAGTGAAAAAACAAATTGGCGTCAATATTATTCGGCAACATCAAGCCTGGTTTCTGTAGATACATCGGCTCAAAATATTATAAAATGGCTGAAGGAACATAAACCTTTTTTACCAAAATCAATGACTTTTTTGCCAATAGCTTTTGGCATGATTTCTTTAGTCATATTAGCGCTGGCAATTTTTAATATTATTGATAAATCATTAATTGGTTATTGGCTTCTTGTAGGGTTAGGTATTACGGGAACGTATCTTAAAAAGATAAATAATTTAGCTTCAAATTCAGATAAGGTTAAAGATACTTTTCGACAATATGCCTCACTTCTAAAGCAAATTGAGAATGAAAATTTTGCATCAGAATTATTGCTTCAAAAACAAAATCAAATAAAGTCTGAAGCAAGAAAGGCGTCTGAGATTTTCAAAGAATTTTCAAAAGCTTTGGATAATCTTGATAACAGGAACAACCTGATTTCAGCAATTTTTGGTAACGGATTATTTCTTTTAGATTTAAAAAACAGTTACCATGTTGAGCAATGGATTTTAAAATATGCTGATAAAGTTGAGGATTGGTTTGAAGTAGTCTCATTTTTTGACGCTTATAACTCATTTGGAAATTTCGCTTTTAATCACCCAGATTTTGTGTTTCCTGAAATAGCAAAAGGCAAGCGTGTTATTAAAGCAACACAACTAGGTCATCCGTTATTGAATAAAACAAAGCGTATCGATAGTGATTTGTTAATTGATAACGAACAGTTTTTTATTGTAACCGGTGCTAACATGGCTGGAAAAAGCACTTTTTTAAGAACCGTTTCACTTCATATTGTTATGGCAAACGTTGGGTTACCAGTTTGCTCCAAAACAAGTCAATATAGCCCAATTAAGTTAATTACAAGTATGCGAACCAATGACTCTTTAACCGATGAAAGTTCGTATTTCTTTTCAGAATTAAAGCGGTTAAAATACATTGTTGAGGCCATTAAAGAAGAACCTTATTTTATTGTTTTAGATGAGATTCTAAAAGGAACAAATAGTACAGATAAAGCCATTGGCTCAAGAAAATTTGTTGAGAAACTGGTAGCTTCAAATGCAACGGGAATCATTGCAACCCACGATTTAAGCCTATGTGAAATTGAACAGGAATTAAAGGAAGTTAAAAACTATTATTTTGATGCTGAAATTATTAACGATGAACTTTATTTTGACTATAAATTAAAAGAAGGAGTGTGCAAAAACATGAATGCATCATTCCTTCTTAAAAAAATGGATATTGTTTAGGCGTTACTTTTTTGGATGAACCAATGTCATTTCATTAATTAAATTGGTTGCTCCTGCATATTTATCAATTATAAAAAGCACATAACGTAAATCGACCATAATGTTTCTGCAAATTTCAGGATCGTAATACATATCGCTCATGGTGCCTTCCCAAACACGGTCAAAATTTAAACCAACTAGGTTTCCATAAGCATCTAAAGCAGGACTTCCAGAATTTCCGCCTGTTGTATGGTTAGTTCCTAAAAAGCAAACAGGAACTTTTCCATTTTTGTCTACATATTGTCCATAATCTTTTGCTGCATATAAATCGCGTAATTTTTGCGGAACATCAAATTCATAATCTCCTGGTATATATTTTTCAATAACACCGTCTAAATAACTTATGGCATTGTAATACACAGCATCTCTGGGAGAATAACCACGTACTTGACCATATGTAACCCTTAGCGTACTGTTGGCATCTGGAAAATAACGAGCATTAGGTAAGGCTTCCATTAATGCCGTCATGTATTTGGTTTGTAAAGCCGTAATAGTTTCGTTTTTTTGTTGATATTCTGGATTGGTAGTATTATTAAACTCATCAATCATTGGTTTTGCGTATTGATAAGCAGCATCTTTATTCAATTTTTTGATAATATCCTTGGCGTCGCCTTCAAATATCTTTAGAGCATTGTCTAAATTGGTAAAAGCAGTATTGTTGTAAATAGAAGGGTCTGCATGTTTTCCGTATAAAGGCATCACGTTTATAAAAACACCTTTGTCTACACCAGCATCAAAATCTTTATGGATTCCTTTTAAAGTATTTGTTATACCAGCTTTGGCTTTTTCTAAATTTTCAGGGTTTGCTGTTATAGCTTGCTCAAACTGATAAGCTCTATATGTCATTTGCATCAATTCGTTGGTGGTTATAAAAACCTCAATGAAATTTCGACGTTTAATGTCGATAGGAGCAAAATCTTTATACAGACTATCAAATTCTGTTAAAATTGATCCATATTTATCAGTCAGACCTTTTTCTTTTAATGCTTTTGTGAATGTTTCTTCAAAAGCACGTCTTTTTTCAACAGCATTGCTTTTTTCAATTCCTAAATTTTCTCCTTTCCATTTTTTCCATGCATTGGCAATTCGTGCTTGTTTAGAGGCATATTTAATTCGTACAGCATCACTTTTTTTCATTTCTGTATCAATCACTTTTAGAGCTGCTTCGCGAATGGCAATATTCGTTGGGTTATAATTTTTAGTAATGTGTTCAATTGCAACAGCAGGTAAATACTCATTGGTGGTCCCTGGAAACCCAAATACCATCGAGAAATCTCCTTCTTCAATACCATCTAAAGAAATTGGTAAAAAGTGTTTTGGGGTATATGGTTTATTGTATTTGCTGAATTTTGCCGGATGATTATTGGCGTCGGCATAAATTCTAAATATCGAAAAATCGCCTGTATGTCTTGGAAAAACCCAGTTATCTGTATCACTACCAAATTTACCAATACTTGTTGGAGGAGCACCAACTAAACGGATATCTTCAAAACGTTCTGTAACAAACAGGAAGTATTGATTGCCTTTGTAAAATGATTTAATTTTTACATCTTGCCAAGGTTCTCTTGTCCAATTTTTCATGATACCGTTACTGGTTTTGGTTATAACAGACTGTTTGTCTTTCTCTGTCATATCATCAGTAATATTTGCCAATATTTCTTTTGTAACATCATGAATACTTACTATAAACTCTACGTATAAGCCATCATTAGGAAGTTCTTCATCAAGAGACATGGCCCAAAAACCATTTTTTAAATAATCGTTTTCAAGAGAAGAATGAGATTGTATCGAACTAAACCCACAATGATGATTTGTTAATATTAAACCTTGTGGTGAAATCACTTCACTTGTACAACCACCATTAAAATGACAAACGGCATCTTTCAAACTTGAATTATTAACATCATAAATATCTTTAGCTGTTAATTTGCTTCCAAGGCTGGTCATTTCATCCTCATTCATGCCATTTAAAAGAGAGGGAATCCACATACCTCCTTGTTGTGCAGAGAGATTAATTGTTATAAAAAACAGGAGAATTTTAATATATTTCATAAAGTTTAAAATTGAATGGGCGCAAAAATAAAATGCGACTAATTATTGTTGTAAATTTACTATATATTTAATAAATAAATGGAACTTATTTCTAAACTTCCCAATTTAGAGACCACCATATTTTCAGTAATGAGCGCTTTGGCTAAAGAGTACAACGCCATTAATTTATCTCAAGGGTTTCCTGATTTTGAAAGCGATCCAAAACTGATTGATTTGGTTACTCAAGCCATGAAATCTGGATATAACCAGTATGCTCCAATGGCTGGAGTTTTAGAATTGCGTGAACGTATTGCAGAGAAATATGATTTGCTTTATCAATCAGGGTACCATCCTGAAGCAGAAATAACCATAACATCGGGTGCAACCCAAGCTATTTCTTGTATTATATCTGCTTTTATTAGAAATAATGATGAAGTAATAATTTTTAAACCAGCGTATGATTGTTATGAACCATTTATTGAATTGAATGGAGGAAAGGTGATACCAATTCAACTCGAATATCCAAAATATGAAATTGACTGGGATACTGTAAAACAAAAAATTAATGCTCAAACCAAGATGATCATTATTAATACACCACACAATCCTAGTGGACGTATTTTTTCTAAAAACGACATGCTGAAATTGCAGGGATTAACAAAAAACTCGAATATATTGGTTTTAAGCGATGAAGTTTACGAGCATATTACTTTTGATGATGAAAAGCATCAAAGTGTTTGTTTGTTTCCTGATTTAAAATCTAGAAGTTTTGTAGTAGCTTCCTTTGGAAAAACATTTCATAATACAGGTTGGAAAATAGGATATTGTTGTGCACCAAAAGAGCTTATGGAAGAGTTTAGAAAAGTGCATCAATTTAATGTGTATTGTGTAAACCATCCCATGCAAATAGCCTTAGCTAATTATCTTAAAGAATCGAGTAATTATCTTGGATTATCGCAGTTTTACCAAGAAAAAAGAGATTTGTTTTTAAGTTTGATTAGCTCTTCAAGATTTAAGTTTATCCCTTCAAAAGGCACCTATTTTCAAGTGTTGGATTATTCTGAAATTACACAAGAAGCAGATATCGAATTTGCTAAACGATTAGCAATAAAACATGGCATTGCTTCCATACCCTTATCAGTATTTAATGTAAACAATTTAGACCATAAAGTATTGCGTTTTTGTTTTGCAAAAACCTCAGATACTTTAAGAAAAGCAGCCTATATTTTAAACTCTATTTAATCATGCAAGAACACCTCAAAATTGCGCTTATTCAAACTGATTTAGTTTGGGAAAATTCAAAAAAAAACAGAAAGCATTTAAAAGAAAAAATAGAAAGTCTGTCACAGGAAATAGATTTGATTGTACTTCCTGAAATGTTTTCAACCGGTTTTACAATGAATGTTAATGATGTAGCTGAACCTATGGATGGGAAAACCATTGAATGGATGAAAAAGAGAGCATATAATACTAATGCTGCCATTGTTGGAAGTCTTGTTATTTCTGAAAATAATAAGTTTTATAATAGGTTGTTGTTTGTAGAACCTTCGGGAGAAATTGAATATTATGATAAGCGACACAGATTTGCCTTATCAGGTGAGGACAAAGTGTATTCTGCTGGTTCAACCAAACTAATTATTGATTATAAAGGCTGGAAAATTTGTCCTTTAGTTTGCTACGACCTGCGGTTTCCGGTTTGGGCAAGAAATACAGAGGATTATGATGTTTTAATATATGTTGCCAATTGGCCAAAACCTAGAATTTTAGCTTGGGATACTTTGTTAAAAGCTCGAGCAATTGAGAATATGTGTTACTGTATTGGCGTAAACCGTGTTGGAATTGATGAAGACCAAAATGAATTTTCTGGTAATTCTGCTGCTTATGATGTTTTAGGAAATGCCATTAGTAATATTAAACCAAATAAAGAACAGATTGAAGTGGTTGCTTTAGAACGAAACCACATCAATTTTTATAGAAACAAACTCAAATTCTTGGAAGATAAAGACGCTTTTAGTCTTCTTTAAATTCTAGAGTTTCAGTAGTTCCCCAATCAGCTCTAATTTCTACTTCTTTAAAAAAGCTAACTTTCTCTGGTTGTATTTTTTTCAAGTAATTACCTGAGTCAAATTTTTTATTGCCATTAGCATCCCATATAACCCTAATAAAATATTTAGCAGGAGCTAAATTTAAAAAGTCTATAGCTTCAGGTTTTGTAGAATATTGCTCAAACTTTACATCTCCTTTATCATTTGTTAATTGAAAAATGATTGGATATTTGGCGTTTACTAAAGTAAAGCGAGCATAACCAAAATCAGATTCTTTTTTAGTTTTTAAATTATACTTTAAAGTGTCATTTGTTTTACCATATAAGTCTGAAAATGCTTCAGGTAATACTTGAACTCTATAAACGTTATCTTCTGTTTTTTTAAAATTAAAAGCATAACTGTTATTTATAGTGTCGAAAGAAGTTGTAAAGTCAACAAGTGTTGAATCTTTACTCATAATGGTCATTTTTGAAGCATCAAATGATTGAAAAGGAATACTCGCAGAAATTTTGAAATCTTCTTCATAACCAATGCTTCCAATAGGTGTAGATTTTATTGTTAATGAATCACGTTTTAAATTTCGTATTTGTACCGTATAGTCTTTTTCAAAATCATTATTTGTAACTTTAAAAAGAAGTGAGTCTGCTTCAAGTTTTGGAGAGTACCAATAGTAAAGCGAATCTGCTTTTATATCTTTAGTAATACTAAATTTAAAATCATCAGGAGTATCAGAAAGTAATTTAATTTTCATGTTTTTGTAATCGCCTTCGTAGCCAAACACAATTTTTTCTCCTGCCATTAATTGAGGTCTTAAAGCTTTAAAATCTGGTTCTTCTCTAAATAATTTTAAATCATAAAAAGTGTTTGTAGGAATTGTTATGAATTGATTGTGAAAAGCTATTTTGTCAATTTTTTGCTGAAATTTATTATCTGTATTCACATCTTTTAAAGCGTAAAGCATGTAAGTTCCTGCTTTAATATTTTCAATTGAAAATGTAGAAACGCTATCTAATGTATTGGTTATATATTTTGGGTTTTCTTTGTAAATGATAGAGTCGTTAAAGGTAGAATCTACCTCATATAATCCAACAGAAACAAAAGTATCGGGTTTTCTGTTTAAGGCATCAAAAATTTGCCCATTCACTGTCAATGAATCAATATAATCGCCGGTTGAAAACACATATCTGTAATATGGGAACGGATTACCTTCATTATTATCAGAAATACTATTTCCAAAATTAAAGGCATACGTGGTATTTGGTTGAAGCGTATCAAAAATTTTAATGGTTATAAACTTACTGGCACCACCTAAAGGCGTAATTTCAGGTTGCGTTTTCATTGGTGGAGAAATGATAAGTTGTTTTTGAACGTCTTTAATTTTAATATACTCGTCAAAATATATCTTAATTGTTTTTCCGCTAAAATTTATTGAATAGTTCTCAGGTTCAGACTTCAAAATTTTAGGAGGAGTTATGTCTTTTTCACCACCTTGAGGAGTTCCTCTATTAGCACAGTTAATAAAAATAAGGGCTATAAAGACTATAAAAATAAAATTTGAAAGCGTTTTATTCATTACAAAAACAAAATTTAAGCAAACCTACATAATTTTACAGATATAACGATAAAACTCATTATGCAATTGCCATAGCTGCTACACTTATTTTTACATTTTCTGCCTGTTGTAAAGCAGTAATGCAGGCTTCCATAGTGGCACCTGTAGTTATTAGATCATCAACCAAAAGAATATGCTTATTGGCAATGCTGTTTTTATTTTGAAGCATAAACAATTCGTCATTATTTGTCCAACGTGCCAAACGATTTTTAAGCGTTTGGGAATTGGTGTTGGTGACTTTTAAAAGCACATCGTCAGCATATAAAACATTTAAGGCTTCAGCAATATGTTGGCCAAATTTGGTTACTTGATTGTAACCTCTTTTTTTTAGCTTTTTTTTGTGCAACGGTACAGGAATCACCATATCAATATCTTCATAAGCTTTAATGGTTTTTAAATCACTTCCCAACCAATCGCCTAAAAATACGCCAATCTGTTCTTGACCTTTATATTTCAATCCATGAATAAGTTGCTGTACCATTCCTTTTTTTTCAAATCGCAACAATGCTGTCGCATTTTCAACTTTAACGCGGCCATAAAATATTTTTAAAACGGTATCATTATCATTAAAATGGAAATCAGTTACAGGTAAATTATTCCTGCAATTTGTACATAAATCAAGTTCATTATCATTTAAAAGTTCATGACATGTATAGCAAACCTTTGGAAAGAATAAATTAATGATGGACTTTAACATTGAAAAACAGATATGTACTTATGTAAACTTAACTAAAAAATATATCAAAATGTGACATAATTTTTAGCAAACAATTCCATTTGTTTAAATCGCTTTTTTATTTTTGCACCATGACAAATCAAGACGATCAATTTAAGAAGGTAATCTCTCATGCAAAGGAGTACGGATATGTGTTTCAGAGCAGTGAGATTTATGACGGATTAAGCGCTGTTTATGACTATGCACAAAACGGAGCCGAATTAAAGAAAAATATCCGCGAATACTGGTGGAAAGCCATGGTACAAATGAATGAAAATATTGTAGGTATTGATGCTGCAATATTTATGCATCCCACTACGTGGAAAGCATCTGGCCATGTTGACGCCTTTAACGACCCTTTAATTGATAATAAAGATTCAAAAAAGCGCTACAGAGCAGACGTTTTAATTGAAGACTATTGTGCTAAAATTGAAGCTAAAATTGATAAGGAAGTTGAAAAGGCTGCAAAACGTTTTGGTGACACTTTTGATAAAGAGCAATTTTTGGCAACTAATCAACGTGTTGTTGAATACCAAGAGAAAATAAATGCAACTCTTTCTAGAATGGCAAAATCTTTGGAAAATGAAGATCTAGCCAATGTGAAGGCACTTATAGAGGAGTTGGAAATTGCCGATCCGTTAACAGGGTCTCGAAACTGGACAGACGTGAAGCAATTCAATTTGATGTTTGGTACTAAGCTTGGTGCATCTGCAGAAAATGCTATGGATTTGTATTTGCGTCCGGAAACTGCTCAAGGTATATTTGTCAACTTTTTAAATGTTCAAAAAACAAGTCGTTTAAAAATTCCTTTTGGAATTGCACAAACAGGTAAAGCCTTTAGAAATGAAATTGTTGCAAGACAATTTATTTTTAGAATGCGTGAGTTTGAACAAATGGAAATGCAATTTTTTATAAAACCAGGAACGCAAGTTGAATGGTATAACCACTGGAAAGAAACAAGATTGAAGTGGCATTTAAGTTTAGGAATGGGTGCAGAAAACTATCGTTTTCATGATCATGAAAAACTAGCCCATTATGCCGATGCTGCTGCCGATATTGAATTTAAATTTCCATTTGGTTTTAAAGAACTTGAAGGTATTCACTCAAGAACAGATTTTGATTTAAGTCAGCATGAAAAATATTCAGGTAAAAAACTGCAATATTTTGATCCAGAAGAAAACAAAAGCTATGTGCCTTATGTGTTAGAAACCTCTATCGGTTTAGACAGAATGTTTTTAGCTGTGTTTTCAAATTCATTAAAAGAAGAAACGCTTGATGATGGAAGTACCAGAACGGTATTAGCTTTGCCAAGTGTATTAGCACCTATTAAAGCAGCAGTTTTGCCTTTAGTTAAAAAAGATGGTTTGCCAGAAATAGCGCGTCAGATTGTTGATGAATTAAAATGGGACTTTAATGTGGTTTATGATGAAAAAGATGCTGTTGGAAGGCGTTATAGAAGACAAGATGCCAATGGAACTCCATTCTGTATAACTGTTGACCATGATACGTTAGAAGATAATTCAGTAACCATTCGTTATAGAGATAACATGCTTCAAGAGCGTGTTAAAATTGAAGCTTTAAGAGATATTATTAAGCAAGATGTTGATATGCGTACTTGGCTTATGAAGATGTAATAAAACAGATGTTATCATGCTGAAGATGTCATTTTGAGCGAAGACGAAGGGTTGTTTCAGCATCACACAATATCACAAAACCCAAGCAACTGCTTGGGTTTTTATTTTAAATACTAATCTGCCTATCAATTTGTTGGTCTAAAGAAATAAAAGTTTCCGTTCTGGAAACGCCGGAAATGGACTGTATTTCTTTGTTAAGTAAATGCATTAAATGCGCATTATCTTTACAAAGTATCTTAATAAAAACACTCCAATTACCAGTAGTATAATGACATTCTAAAACTTCGGGTATTTTTTTTAGTTGCTTAACGGCTTCAGGATTGCTCATAGCTTTATCTAAATAAATACCAATAAATGCCATAGTTGTATAGCCTAAAATTTTTGGATTAATAACAAATTTAGACCCAGAAATCAAACCTGATTTTTCAAGTTTTCGTAAACGTTGATGTATGGCTGCTCCTGAAATTCCTACATTACGTGCAATTTCAAGAATAGGAGTTCTGGCATCTTCCATTAAAGCGCGAAGTATCTTTTTGTCGATACCATCTATATCTAGGGTTTGATTTGTGGTTTTCATTCTGTCTTACATTTTAAAATATAAATATAGATATATGATTTTAAACTGTAACAATAATTGGTGTTATAGATATTGAAAAAAATTAAATATTTAAAGGATTGTAACCAAGGTAAGGCACTTCTTTTTCTTTAAATGTAATGCCAAAATTAGTTAGCTCTTTTAAAATTGGCTCATACACCTCTTTTGTGATAGGAATTTGAACTCCAGGAGTTGTAATTTTTTTATTTAAAATAGCCAAAGTAGCAATAGCAACTGGTAACCCAACTGTTTTGGCCATAGCTGTATAAGTCTGGTCTTCCCCAAGCGATACCATTGTAGAGTCAATTTGATATTTCTTGCCATTTAATTCGTATCCAAACTTATGGTACATTACAAGCATATCTTTGTCATCTTTTGCTAGCGTCCAGCTATCCATTAATATTTTTTGAAGTATTTGGGCTGGTGTTGCTTTTTTGAGTTCAACCATTTTTTTAGGATTGAAAATATCCAACTCTACAAGTTTATCCCAAACAATATCATCTTGATCGATTTTTAAGGCATGCCTGAATTTTAATTCAACAGAATCAGATGGACTGTAAGGTAAAAATGCATTAATATAATCTCTGTAGCTCATATGCTCACTATCATCTATAGTATAACTATCATCAGTCAAACCAAGCATAACAAACATATTCCAAGCACGACTAAAACCAACACGTCTCATGGTACCTCTATATAGGGTTTTAATAGAATTTAACCCGTAAGCACTCTGATATTTTAAAGAATCCCGGTTAGCATATACTTCAAATCTGCCAAAACCATCTACTTCTAAAAATTCAGTACGTCTAAATAATCTATGGTATGGAATGTATTTATAAGTGCCTTCCTGCAAAAATTTTGCTGCTCCACCTTGTCCAGCAACAACAACATTTCTTGGGTTCCAAGTAAATTTATAATTCCAAAGATTGTTGTCGCTTTCAGGAGCTATTAATCCGCCAGTAAAAGATTCAAATAAAATCATTTTTCCTCCTTTGGCTCTAATTCTGTCTATCACTTGCATGGCACTCATGTGGTCAATACCAGGATCAACGCCAATTTCGTTCATAAAAACCAGTCCTTTATTTATTACTTCTTGATTTAAAGCTTCCATTTCTGGGCTTATGTACGAAGCTGTTACCATATTTTTCCCAAATAGAATACAGTCTTTTGCTACATTAATATGCAAACTTGCTGGCAGCATAGATATTACTATGTCACTGTTTTTAATGGCTTCAGTACGCGAGTTTGAATCAAAAATGTCCAACAAAAAGGCATTGGCATTTTGATGGTTGTTAATAAGATGTTTCGCATGATCAATATTAATGTCTCCAATAGATATTAATAGATTTTCAGATTCAGATTTATCTAATAAATATTTTATTAAATAAGAAGTAGATTTTCCTGAACCAATAATTAAAATCTTTCGCATAATGAATTTAGTTGAGTAATTTTGTTAGCACTAATGTAATAAATACAAAGGGTTTTATAAACTCACAATAACTATAAATATGAACAAAACAATATTAATTTCAGCCTCGCTTTTAGGTGTTACAGGAATAATTTTAGGAGCATTTGCAGCCCATGGATTAAAGCAATTAATCTCTATTGAATCGGTTCAAACATTTGAAACTGGTGTACGATATCAAATGTATCATGCACTATTTCTGCTTTTTGTGGGAAGCACGTCATATGTTTCTAATAAATCAAAGAAAGCTATTTATTATTTTACAGTTATTGGTTGGTTATTTTTTTCTGGATCTATTTATGGATTAGCTACTAATTTATTAACAAATTTTGATTTTAAAACGATTGCTTTTATAACTCCAATTGGAGGTTTGTTCCTCATAATTTCTTGGATTTTATTGTTTGTGAATTTCGTAAAAAAACAGTGATAATATTCAAAAAAAATAAGTGAAAACATTAAAATAATATTTTATTTTTGCCGAATAATTATTTTTAATCAAAATTATGGCAAATTATAACCAGTTTACGAAAACGATTGAGTTGGAGCAATACGGTATCAAAAAAGCGCAAGTTAGATATCAACTTTCACCTGAAGAACTTCATAATATTTCTATTGAAAAAGGTCAAGGTGTTGAAGCATCATCTGGAGCTTTAGCTGTTAATACAGGAGAATTTACAGGAAGATCACCTCAAGACAGATTTATTGTTGAAGATAATATTACTAAAGACAAAGTCTGGTGGGGAAATATTAATATTCCTTTTTCTTCAGATAAATTTGAAAAACTATATAATAAGGTAACAGATTATCTTTCAAACAAAGAAGTGTTTGTAAGGGATAGTTATGCTTGTGCTGATGAAAATTATAAATTAAATATTCGAGTGATTACAGAATTTCCTTGGAGTAATCAATTTGCTTATAACATGTTTCTTAGACCTACAGAGGAAGAATTATTGGCCTTTGAACCAGAATGGATTGTTATAAATGCCCCTGGGTTTTTAGCAAATCCTGAAGAAGATGGAACACGACAACACAATTTTGCTATTTTAGATTTCACAAGAAAAATTGCTTTAATTGGAGGAACAGGTTATACAGGAGAAATTAAAAAAGGTATATTTTCTGCTTTAAATTTTATCTTACCAGTTTATAAAGAAACCTTACCAATGCATTGCAGCGCCAATGTAGGTAAAGATGGTGATACTGCTATTTTCTTTGGACTTTCAGGAACCGGAAAAACAACACTTTCAGCAGATCCAAATAGAAGACTAATAGGTGATGATGAACATGGATGGACTAAAGAAAACAGTATTTTTAATTTTGAAGGAGGTTGCTATGCTAAAGTAATTAATTTGTCAGCAGAAAATGAGCCTGAAATATACAATGCTATTAAACCAGGAGCCATTTTAGAAAATGTTATTTTAGATTCTAATGGACATGTTAATTTTGAAAACACATCTATAACGGAAAACACAAGAGTTAGTTATCCCATTGATTTTATTGATAATATTTTAGTTCCATCAATTGGTAAAAACCCAAAAAATATCTTCTTTTTAACAGCTGATGCTTTTGGGGTCTTGCCTCCAATTTCAAAACTAACACCTAGCCAAGCGGCTTATCACTTTATTTCGGGTTATACTGCTAAAGTTGCTGGTACTGAAGCTGGTGTTGTAGAACCACAACCTTCTTTTTCTGCTTGTTTTGGAGCTCCTTTTATGCCATTGCATCCTGCAAAATATGCAGAAATGTTAAGTAAAAAAATGACTGAAGCGGGTGTTAATGTTTGGTTGGTAAATACGGGTTGGACTGGTGGCCCATATGGTGTTGGAACACGAATGAAACTAAAATATACTCGTGCCATGATTAATGCTGTATTAAATGGTGATTTAGGATTATATACTTATGATAACTATCATATACATTCTGTATTCGGAGTTGCTCAACCTAGAGAGTGTCCAGGAGTTCCAACTTCTGTTTTAAGTCCTAGAACTACTTGGAATGATGATGAGGCTTATTATAAAACAGCCTTTAAATTAACGAATGCTTTTAGGGAAAACTTTAAGAAATTTGAGGCTTTTGCAAGCGAAGAAATTCGTCGAGGCGGACCCCAACGATATACATTTTAACAAAAAAAAAAGAGCGACTTATTTAAGTCGCTCTTTTTTTTATATAAAATCTATTATTTAGCTTTATTAACTTTGTCTATATATTTTTCTAAAGCCATGGTCATAGATGGAGTTTCAGCAGTTGGTGCAGCAATATCTACACGTAAGCCTTTCTCTTCAACAGCTTTAATGGTGGTGTCTCCAAAAACAGCAATTCTTGTATTGTTTTGTTTAAAATCTGGAAAGTTGTGGAATAATGATTCAATACCAGAAGGGCTAAAAAACACTAATATATCGTAATATACATCTGCTAAATCTGAAAGATCACTTATTACTGTTTTGTAAAATGTGGCAAGTTTCCAGTTAACACCTAAGGCATTCATGGTGTCTGGAACTTCAGGTTTTACCTTGTCGGTATTTGGTAATAAAAACTTTTCGTCTTTATACTTTTTAATTAATGGGGATAATTCAGAAAACGATCTTTTTCCAACATATATTTTACGTTTTCTGTAAACCACATATTTCTGCAAATAAAAAGCCACGGCCTCTGATTGACAAAAATATTTCATAGTATCTGGCACCTTAAAGCGCATTTCTTCAGCGACTCTAAAAAAATGATCAACAGAATTTCTGCTAGTTAAAATGATAGCAGTATAGTTGTTTAAATCTACTTTTTGTTGTCTGATTTCTTTTGCCGAAACACCTTCTACATGAATAAAAGGTCTGAAATCTATCTTCACTTTTTGTTTCTCTTGAAGATCAAAATAGGGCGAATTTTCTATTTTAGGTTCAGGCTGTGATACTAAAATTGTTTTCACTTTCATAGGGCGCTAGTAGTTTCTGTTTTTATTATGAAATAAATACCTTGTAAATTATAATATAAGGCGCGATTTCAAGTGCGCAAAGATACAAAATAAAATAAAATAAGTTTTGTTTTATTAAACTTAGATTTGTTTTAATTGTAGTAATTAACCCTAAAATATTGATTAAAAGAAGAAAAATAACAATTGCAAAAAGGACCGTTAACGAAGGCTTAAAACTATAAACCAACAAAAGGTTTATAGGAATTAAGAATATGCCCAATAAATTCTTGTAACTTATTTTTTGAAACAGATATTGATCAATTAATTTATCAATTTCAAAAAGACTTCCTATAAGTCGTTCTAAAAGTACTTTTATTAAAATAAAAATACCAATTCCAAAAGTTATTTTAAACATGGAATCTATGGTTGGTGTTAAATTATTATTTTCAAACTGCAAACAGATAAATGTAAATATGCCTGCCGATAAAATTAAATTTATAAATATTAAGGCATCAAACTTATCAAAGAACTTTTGCTCTTTGGCGTAAATTTTAAGATACTTTGAGTTTCCTATCACATAAACAAAATCATTGAAACGCTTTGGATGAATTGCTTTAGCAATGGCAATAAAAAGAACACCTACTACAATTAAAATAGTAAACAATTCATATTTAGGAAGGTCTCTAAGCATGTCATAAAATTATTATAAATAATAATATATAGTTGTAATTATTAAGGAATATTTAAAAAAAAGTAAATTTTAAATAATGTACATTTGCCAAAATATTCGCATTTAATGTTTTGTCTGTTAAAATTAAATTTAGGTTTAAATTACATTAAAATAAGATTGGGGAATTTATGAAAAACGCCGTTGTAATTATACCAACATATAACGAAATTGAGAATATCGAAGCTATTATTAAAGCAGTGTTTTCTCAATCTGCTTTTGTAAACATTCTTATTGTTGACGACAATTCTCCTGACTTAACAGCATTGAAAGTTAAAGAATTACAAAAAGAGTTTCCTCAACGCTTATTTTTAGAATTAAGAAAAGAAAAATCTGGATTAGGTACTGCTTACATTCATGGATTTAGGTGGGCATTAAAAAACCATTATGAGTTTATTTTTGAAATGGATGCCGATTTTTCCCATGACCCAAAAGACCTTATTAAATTATATCAAGCATGCGATGAAATTGGCGCGGATGTTGCTATAGGTTCGAGGTACATAAAAGGAGTTAATGTTGTTAATTGGCCAATGAACAGGGTTTTAATGTCATATTTAGCCTCTGTTTATGTGAGAATAATTACAGGAATGAGAATTAAAGACACAACAGCTGGTTTTGTTTGTTACAGAAGAAATGTATTAGAAACTTTAGATTTAAATAAAATTAAATTCATAGGTTATGCGTTTCAAATAGAAATGAAATTTAAAGTGTATCTTAAAAAGTTTAATATAATTGAAGTTCCGGTGATATTTACAGATAGAACAAAAGGAGAATCAAAATTAAGTTCAGGAATAATTTCAGAAGCTATTTTTGGTGTAATTTCAATGAAACTTAATAGTGTTTTCAAAAAATAGAAAGGATTTATGAAGAAAAGAACAATACTTATAAAAAATGCACATATTGTAAATGAGGGTACAACATTTAGTGGTGACATATTAATAGAAGATGAATATATTAAAGAAATTGGTGAATCTATAAGCGCTAAGTCTTCTGACGTTTTTGTAATTGATGCTGAAGGAAAGCATGTGCTACCTGGAGTTATTGATGATCAGGTTCATTTTAGAGAGCCAGGATTAACCCATAAAGCTACTATTGAAACGGAATCTAAAGCAGCTATTGCTGGTGGAATCACATCATTTATAGAAATGCCCAATACGAATCCACAAACAACAACAATTGAGGAATTAGAAAAAAAGTTTGAGATAGCTTCAAAAACATCCTATGCTAATTATTCATTTATGTTTGGTGGAACAAATGATAATTTAGAAGAAATTTTAAAAGTAGATGCAACTCAGGTTGCTGCTTTAAAACTTTTTCTTGGATCTTCAACAGGAAACATGTTGGTTGATAACCCAAAAGTATTAGAAAATATATTCAAAAATACCAACCTGTTAATAGCGGTACATTGTGAAGATGAAGCTACAATTAAAGCGAATTTAGAAACCTATTTAGAAAAGTATGGAGAAGATATCCCAATTAAATGTCATCCAGAAATTCGTAGTGAAGAAGCTTGTTATTTGTCCTCTTCAACGGCTATTGAATTAGCTAAAAAAACTGGAGCAAGATTGCATGTGTTTCATTTGTCAACAGGAAAAGAAACAGAACTTTTCACTAATAAAATCCATTTAAAAGACAAGAAAATTACTGCTGAAGTTTGCATTCATCATTTATGGTTTACAGACGAAGATTATGAAAAAAAGGGGACTTTGATTAAATGGAATCCGGCAGTAAAAACTAAAAAAGATAAAGATCAACTTTGGGAGGCGTTGCTTGACGACAGGATAGATGTTGTTGCTACAGATCATGCTCCACATACATTGGCAGAAAAGAAAAATGTGTATACCAAGGCACCTTCAGGTGGACCTTTGGTACAACACGCGCTTTCTGCGATGTTAGAAATGTATCATAAAGGAAAAATATCCATTGAGAAAGTTGTTGAGAAAATGTGTCATAATCCGGCAATTTTATTTCAAATTGAAAAAAGAGGTTTTATTAAAGAAGGTTATTTTGCCGATTTGGTTTTAGTCGATTTGAATAATCCTTACACCGTAAAAAAAGAAAATATTTTATATAAATGTGGTTGGTCTCCATTTGAAGGCACCACCTTTAAATCGAGAATAACACATACGTTTATTAATGGTAATTTGGCTTATGAAAATGCTAAATTTCATAATTTTAAATCTGCAAAACGATTAACTTTTAACAGATAATGTTTAAACGAATCATCATATTCATTTTTGCCTCTTTATTATTGGTTTCCTGCTATAACATTAGCAAGCCAGAAAAGCCTAGTCATCTGCTTTCAAAAAAAGAAATGATCAATATTATTATAGACCTTAGATTGCTGGCTTCTGCAAACGGATCAAACCAAATTATTTTAAAAAAGAAAGGTATTTATTCTGAGGCTTATGTTTATGAAAAATATAAAATAGATAGTTCAACATTTGCTTTAAGCAACAATTATTATGCTTATCATATTGATGATTATGACGAGATTTATAATAAAGTTAGGGATAGTTTAGAAGCACTAAACAAATTCTATGACGAGCTATTACTTAAAGAAGAAGCAGAAAAAAAGAAACAAGATTCTTTAAACAGAATTAAGAAAAGAGATTCTTTAGACATTATAAAAAAGAAAGATTCGCTAAAATTGTTGAATGTAAACGATTCAATTATTGATGTTATATTGAAAAAAAAGAAAGTAACTCCAAAGCTTATTGAACCTGTTTCAAGTACAACGAACCAATCTCAGTAATACTTTCAGAAACTGGTTTAAAATCATATTGAAGCTGTGATTTGATTTTTGTATTTTCAAAAGTTTTTTGAGTACTTAAAGAAGAAACCAAATGTTTGGTGAGTTGTCTTCTTTTTCCAAACAGTTTATGGTTCAGCCAATCTAATCGCCAACCAATTTGCAATAATTTTATAGATGCAAGTTTCTCAGGTATTTTCGCATTTACAGCTTTTGCCATGGCTTGTAAAAAATCTTTATAACTCCAGTTTTCAGCAACCAAAATAAATCGCTCATTAGTAATATTACTTTTGGTTAAAGCTACCATAATGCTTACAACATCTTCAACGTCAACCAATCCAATAGAACCAGAAGTAAAATATTTAAGACCTTGATAAGCTTTTTTAAATAAGCTTCCGCTTCCATAACGCCAAATACCAGCTCCTAAAATAACACCAGGATTGACCATTACAATATCAAGCCCTTCTTGTGAACCTCTCCAAACTTCTATCTCGGCACCATATTTAGTAATGCCATAAATAGTATTGTTGGCTTCAGGATTCCATTCAGATGTTTCATTTATTATATTAGTGTTGTTGGGAAGCCCTAAAGTTGCAATAGAGCTTACATGGCATAGTTTTTTTATGTCATTTGAAAGACAAAGGTTTACAACATTGGCTGTTCCTTCAATATTTGTTCTTCTTAATAAATGATATTTGTCGGGTTCAAAAGAAACAAAAGCGGCACAATGATATACATATGTAATGTCTTTAAAAGCTTCTGAAAGAGAAGGAATATCAAGAATGTCTGCTTCAAACCATTCTATGGAATTAAAAATAGTTTCATAATTATCTGTGTAACAAGAGAACACATCTTTAATGTTAGCCAATTTTTTTTCATTTCTATAAATGGCTCTAACCTTTTCTCCATCACTTGCCAATTTGTATAACAAATGTGAACCAACCAAACCTGTGCTGCCTGTTACTAAAATCATGCAACTAATGTAAAGAATTATTCAGAATACATGAGTAATTCTACATTGATTTTTATCTTTGCCGTAGTTTACCAAAAATATTAAAAAATGATTAAAAATTTTGTAGAAGAATTGACTTGGAGAGGGATGATTCATACCGTAATGCCTGGTGCCGAAGAACATTTAATGGAAAGCATACGTAGTGCTTATGTTGGCTTTGATCCAACGGCCGATTCTTTACATATTGGAAATTTAGTGCCTATCATGTTATTGGCGCATTACCAACGTTGTGGACATCGTCCTGTTGCTTTGGTTGGTGGAGCTACCGGTATGATTGGTGATCCTTCAGGGAAATCTAACGAGCGAAATTTACTTGATGAAACTACGTTACGCCATAATCAAGAAGCTATTAAGAAGCAATTGGCTCATTTTTTAGATTTTGAAAGCAATGCTGAAAATGCTGCAATTTTAGTTAATAATTACGACTGGATGAAGAATTTTTCATTCCTTGAATTTATTCGCGATGTTGGTAAACACATTACTGTAAATTATATGATGGCAAAAGATTCTGTAAAAAACAGGATTTCTTCCGATTCTACAGAAGGGATGAGCTTCACAGAGTTCACCTATCAATTAGTTCAAGGCTACGATTTTTTACATTTATATAATGATAAAAATTGCACGATTCAAATGGGCGGTAGTGACCAATGGGGAAATATCACTACAGGAACAGAATTGATAAGAAGAATAGGAAATGGTAAAGGATTTGCTATTACATGTCCATTAATCACAAAATCTGATGGGTCAAAATTTGGAAAATCCGAAGGCGGAAATGTTTGGCTGGATGCCAATAGAACATCACCATACAAATTTTATCAATATTGGTTAAATTCAAGTGATGAAGATGCTGAAAAGTATATTAAAATTTTTACGTTTTTAACCCAATCAGAAATTGAAGCTTTGGTTAAAGAACATACGGAAGCACCACATTTGCGCATTTTACAAAAGCGTTTAGCTGAGGAAATTACTACCATGGTTCATTCAAAAGAAGATTTGGAGAATGCTATTAAAGCCAGTAATATTTTATTTGGAAACTCTACCGGTGATGATTTAAAGCATTTGAACGAGCAAACCTTTTTAGATGTTTTCGATGGTGTGCCACAAGCAGAAGTATCAATGGCAGATGTTGAAAATGGATTGGATGTTATTGGAGCCTTAGCTGAAAAAACAGGATTTTTAAAGTCAAATGGCGAAGCCAGAAGAGCACTAAAAGAAAATTCAATTTCGGTTAATAAAGAAAAAGTGGGTGAAGATTATAAAATCACTACGTCTGATTTGATTAATGATAAGTTTGTATTATTACAACGTGGTAAGAAAAATTACTTTGTGATACGTGTTCAATAAAAAAGCCTGACAGGGAAATCAGGCTTTTAAAACTAACCAACCAGCTAAAAAATTATTTTCTTTTTTATAGCTGGTTTTTTTGTCGGTAATATTTAATAATCCTTACAACTTAAAATCATTATTTTTTCAAAGAAACTATTTATAAAACCATAAGATTGCAACCGCGAATATCTGAATGGTCAAAACGTCCAATCACTTCAAACAAACCATCATCGTGAACGCGCCCTAAATCTTGTGTAGCAATAAAAGAGCAAGAATTAATATTTGCCAAGTCAATCACATTTATGCCACCCGTTTTTCCAATAGGTTGAATGCTCAAAGCATCTTCGGTATCGCGAGTTAGAATGCGCATCCAATGTGGCGAACTGTAAAATCCATTGCCTTTCGAATACGCCTGACTTAACAATTCAGTCATTCCATATTCACTATGGATATTGTCTACACCAAACCCTTTTTTTAATTCATGGTGAAGTTCTTCACGTATCAATTCTTTTCTTCGTCCTTTCATGCCGCCGGTTTCCATAACGATAGTATGTTTTAAGTTGAATTGATAGGTTTCTATTAAATCCAATAAGGCAAACGAAACACCAATGAGAAGCACTTTTTTCCCTTTTGAATCTAAATCAATCAACGTGTTTTTTAATTCAGATAAGTTGTTGAGATAAAACCCACTTTCCGGATGGTTTGATTGCTTAATCATGGCATCCACCATATAAATTAATGAAGAGCCTTCGCGTTCTAAATAAGAAGGTAATAAAGCCAGAATCACATAATCTTCAATGGCGCCATAAAACGTTTCAAACCCTTTTGTGAAACTTGATTTATAAATATTTAAATTGGTGACAAAATGCTTACTTGTAATTGCTCCTGTAGTTCCTGAACTTGTAAAAGTTGTTTGAATAGGATTTTGAGAACTTAAAACCTCATGGGTTTTAAAAAATTGAATGGGTAAAAAAGGAATGTCCTGAATGGTTTTTATATCACTTGGATGTTTGTATAACAAATCACAAAACGACCTGTAAACTTTGTTGTTTTTAAACTGATAGTTAAAAATATCCAAAGCCAATGCATTGAATGCTTGCTCAGTTTGAATATTAAAAATGGCGTTAAAATCTATCATTTAATGGCTGTCAGTTCGAGTGAAAATTGGCATACAATTTTTGTATCGAGAACATAAGACAAAAGTACTAAAATAAAAAAGCGTTACCATTGGTAACGCTTTTAAAATAATATGATTTTTAATGCTTATTCTATAACTAATTTTGTGGTAGAAATGGCATTGTCTTGAGACACTTTCATTAAGTAAAGACCAGAAGTTAAATTAGAAACGTTAAGAGTGTTGTTACTAACGGTTTCATTAATTACTTGCTTACCTAACATATCAAATACAGCGACAGACATTTTTGCATTGCTTTTGCTAGTAATGTTTACATAACCTAATGAGGTTGGGTTAGGATACATAGCAAAACCTTTAATTTGATTGAATTTTGTTGATAAAGTTAATTCAGATAAAGAACGAGCTGTAAATTGTTCTGCACCATTAAAATTACCTACAATAACAAGCATATTGGTTGCACCAGTTGGAATAGTTTGCCCTATATAATCTGCTTCAGAAAAATTAGTTCTAAATGTTGAGGCGGTACCATCATTTATCACATAATTTAAAGGTGCAGTAAAATTGTTTATGCCATTGCCATCTGCAAATGTAACTCCATTTAGACGAACTAATTTGCTTTCATAAGTTCCCAAACTAGCTTGAA
Source organism: Gaetbulibacter sp. M235 (assembly GCF_043876835.1). Classification (NCBI taxonomy): domain Bacteria; kingdom Pseudomonadati; phylum Bacteroidota; class Flavobacteriia; order Flavobacteriales; family Flavobacteriaceae; genus Gaetbulibacter; species Gaetbulibacter sp. M235. The sequence continues at coordinate 148,358 of NZ_JBAWJZ010000001.1, read as the reverse complement.
CATCTGCTATTGTAACCACTTCTGGTGTAATTATATTTCCTGTTGAACTTGGAGCACCCCAATCGGCAAATGTAGGAATGAGTTCCAATAACCCGTTAAAAAGTTCTAGATGTCCTCTTATGTTAGTGACACCATCTCCTTCGCTATAAACCGTGGAAATGTCAAAAAAGGGATCATGAACCAAAATGCCTCCTGTGGCATCTTGAAAATATTTTTGGTTGTTTAAAGACCTAGAATAGGTATTAATGACTTCTCCGGTAACACGATAATAAGTGTCTGGGTCAACAGTACCTGCTCTAAGCGTAGCTAAATCGGGCACATCATTATAGGCCGGGATAGTAATTGTAAATGAGTATGTAACAGCAGGCACCAATGAATTACCTGAATTGTCAACCAATTCTGAAAAGAAAAAATAAGTTTTGGTTACGGTCAACCCAGATATTGGGTATTCAAAGCCATCGTTAGATGTAAAGATGTTACCGCTATCCACCATACTATTATCACTAGTGTCTTCAACATACCAAGCAATATAGCCATCGCCGCTATTATCGCTAACACCGCCGCCGGCATCATTGGACATGGTAAAGTTTGTAGTAATGAAATCAATGGTAGCATTAACATCTTCGGGAGACCCAATAGTGTTGCTTCCATCTGCGGGACCGTTGTTAATGGTAAGGGTAGATATTAAAGCGCTAGAAGTTGCGGTAAATGAGAAATCATCAATAGCTAATATTCCATCTGATCCACTATCATTAGTGTCAACCCATTTAATCCATAAAGTCCCGCCATTCACCAATGGTGAGGACATGGTAACGGTAACGTTCATCGCCGCTTGATTGGCAGGTAAATTGCCATCAACCGCTGCTGCTGCTGTAGTTGTAGTTAAAATTTCATTAATGTCAAGTGTTGAAGCTGTTACCCATGTTCCATTATCTAAACCAGTAGCATCAATGCTGTAAGAAAAAGCGAGCACTTCATTTACAGAATTTGAACTTCCTGATCTCCATTGTTCAACCAACAATGCAATATTAAACTGGGTTATTTGATCTCCAGTATTATTGATAAATGACATTCCAAAAGCAGGAACTGTAGTGCCAGAAGCTAGAGAACCAAAGGCTCTATCGGGAGCAGAAGCTGTTCCAACATTATAAATATTTCCAGAAGTAGTAGCACCATCAGTAACCGCCATCGTTAAAACTTGATTTAATGTGCCACTTCCGGCAGCTCTAATAGCGGTCCAATTTGTTGGAAATGTAGTTCCTAAAGAGGTCATTCCATCAAAATTTTCAGAATAAGCATTATTTAATGCCGTTATAGAAGCCTGCCCAAAAGACAAACCAGAAATTAAAATACTAAAAAGCAAAATGTAAAGTTTTTTCATATTAAGAGAAATTAATTAATTAAGTTATAAAAATAACGATAAATTTGAATAAAAACTAAAAAACAGCCTATTAAGCTGTTTTTTAACAATGAAATAACATTTACGTTACTTTATCACTAATTTCCTGGTTTCACTAATATTATTTTCGGTAATCTTTAAAAAATAGACACCAGTACTTAGTTGTGCAATGTTTAATTCTTTACCAGATAAATCAGTAGTATATATTTGTTTTCCTAAAACATTGAAAATTTCAACTCTTTTAGTAAGGTTCTTATTGGTAGTAATATAAACGAATACTCTACCATTATTTACAGGGTTTGGGTATATTGAAAGACCATCAATATGTTCTTGCTGGGGCACATTATTTCGTCCTGTTTGAGAAAACCCTTGTTGGACCATCAAAAACAAAAAGGAAAAAATAAATAACACAAAGTAGTTTTTTTTCATAGTAGGCTTTTATAACTAGTAAAATTAATTAATTACTTCAAAAGTTGTACCAAAGTAATGTTAAAAGTTTCTGTTTTACGTCGAAAGATTAAAACACTGTAACTTATACGTTACCAAAAGGTTATTTATGCTAAATTTACTATAAATCTGTGTTATTAATTTTATCTTTACTTCTGGAAATAATTTTTCTAAACGTATTTAAAATATGAATAAAAAAGATATTAAAATTCTTTTAGTTGACGATGAGCCAGATATTTTGGAAATTGTTGGTTATAATTTATCAAACGAAGGCTACCAAATATTCACAGCCGAAAACGGTGTTGAAGCCGTTAAGAAAGCTAAAAAAGAGCTGCCGCATTTAATAATTCTAGACGTAATGATGCCAGAAATGGATGGTATTGAAGCTTGCGAAATTATAAGAAAGAATCCTGATTTAAAAGATACTATTATTACGTTTTTAACCGCACGAGGTGAAGATTATTCACAAGTAGCCGGTTTTGATGCTGGTGCTGATGATTATATAACAAAACCTATAAAACCAAAAGTTTTAGTTAGTAAAGTACAGGCGCTTTTAAGAAGATTTAAGCAAGAAGAAGTTGCAGATTCTGTTAAAATTGGAAATCTGGTTATAAACAGAGATGAGTATAAAATCGTTTTAAAAGGAACAGAAATTGTGCTTCCACGTAAAGAATTTGAATTATTATCTTTATTAGCTTCAAAACCTGGAAAGGTTTTTAAACGTGATGAAATTCTTGACAAAGTATGGGGTAATGAGGTTGTTGTAGGTGGTAGAACGATTGATGTACACATTAGAAAATTACGAGAAAAAATAGGAGACGATTGTTTTAAAACAATAAAAGGAGTAGGCTATAAGTTTGTAGATTAATGCGTCCAAAATTTAAAAAAACATATAAATTCGCGATCAAAACATCGCTGTATATAACTGTTTTTATAACGCTCTTAATGGGTGTTTTTTTATACAGTTTTTATACAATTAACTGGTTGTTGCTTTTAGCATTTGCCCTTATTTCATATGTGTTCTCATTTATAGTTATTCAGTTTAGAGTAGAAAGGTTTATATACAAAAGAGTTAAAAAAATATATGACGATTTAACGCTCTTAGAATCTACTAATTTAACACGCGGACCCATAAATACCGATATGGGAACCCTCACACAAGAAATTGATAAGTTTGCCAGAGACAAAAAACTTGAAATTGAAACTTTAAAAGTTAGAGAGCAATACAGAAAAGAGTTTTTTGGTAACGTTTCGCATGAATTGAAAACTCCATTATTTACAGTACAAGGATATATTTTAACATTGCTTGACGGTGCCATGGATGATAAAAAGATTCGTAAAAAATATCTTGAAAGGGCCAGTAAGGGAGTAGAACGCTTGGTTTATATTGTGAATGATTTGGATATGATTACCAAATTGGAAATTGGTGATTTAAGTCTGAATATTGAAAGTTTTGACATTGTTGAAATGGTAAGAAACGTGTTTGAAATGTTCGAAATGAAAGCCAACGAAAAAAAGTTAACCTTAACTTTTGATATTGAATATCCAAAACCAATTATTGTTAATGCAGATAAAGAACGAATACAACAAGTGTTAATCAATCTTATAGTTAATTCCATTAAATACGGACGAGCAAAAGGAACAACAGAAGTAAGTATAGAAAATCTTATAAAAAATAAAGTAATCGTTAGGATTACAGATAATGGAATTGGTATAGGAAAGTCAGATTTACCTCGTTTGTTTGAGCGTTTTTATAGAGTTGATAAAAGTGGGTCAAGGGCAGAAGGAGGTTCTGGTTTAGGACTTTCAATTGTTAAACATATTATTGAAGCTCACGATGAAAAAATTTATGTTGAAAGTGAATTTGGTGTTGGAAGTGAGTTTTCATTCACGCTTGAAAAGGCTAAATAAAGTTTCAAAATCAGTTTCTTTTTCAAGGCTCAAAAAACCATTATAGTTCTCTATTTTTTCAAGTTTTTCAATAGTAAATTCACTTTGTTTACAATAGGGTGCAATGTTTAGTTTTTCCAATCGTTTTGCTAAATATTCTTGTTCGTTTTGTCCTGGAGTTGGTATAAAAAAAACTTTCTTTTCAAGGATTGTTAAATCCATTATGGTAGTATAACCAGAGCGAGAAATAATTAAATGACTGCTTAGAATTGCTTTTTCAAGCTCAAGGCTTTTCATGAAATTATAAATAGTAAGGTTCTTGTTTTTAATTTTAGTTTGGGTGCTCTCAACAACACCTCGAACCAAAATGATGTGGCCTTTATAATTTTCAAATTCTTTTAGAATCTTTTCTTCTAAAACGCTTCTTTGAGGTTCAAGACCAGATAATACTACCAGTATGTCATTTTCTAAAGAGATTGAATTGTTTTTTGAGAACCTGCTTAAAACACCAATATATTTAAGGTTTAATTTATGAGATTCAATATGACCTAGTTTACCACTTAAATTCGAGTTATTTTCAAAATCTGGTATCCAACATTCGTCATGTTTATTAATAATTTTTTGATGAATTTTTGTTGTTAACCAAGTAGTAGTTCCACTATAAACTCTTAATTGGTGAGTTATATAAACAGAAGGAATTCCTTTTTTTGTACTATAAACACCAAATCTATTATCTGAGATAATTCCCTTAATATCATAAATTTTAATAATGTTTTGAACTTCTCTTTTTTCTTCATTAATGGCTTTAATTAGTTTTGGAAGTTTTTTAAAAAGCTGCCATTTCAAAAAGAATTTATATTTAGAATAAGAGATATGGTAAGTAGGAAGTTCTAAATGAATTAATGTTGGAAACTCTTTTTTAAGTAAGTTTAAAGCAGCTCCATCACTTGCAATAATAGGTTCAAAATTTTGTCCCATTAAGGCATTAATAATTGGAATGCACCTAGTAGCATGACCTAAACCCCAATTTAAAGGAGCAACTAAAATCCGTTTTTTATCATTCATCAGTCAGATGCAATTCTTTTTAAAAATGTAATTGATGTCTTTACAAAACATATTAATTGGCATTTCAAATAAAAACAAAGATAAAGCTAATTTGTTTCCTTAATTTTGCCAAAATTTTTAAAAGCGTGGGAAGTAAAAACAAACTTAAAAGATTTAAAGAAAACGAAACCTTTAAAAATGTATTTCAGCCAACTAGAGACGAACTTGTTAGTGGAGAATATGCATTAAAAGGACACTGGAATGAAACATATTTTAAAAATGATAATCCATTGGTCCTAGAATTAGGTTGTGGAAAAGGAGAATATACGGTGGCATTGGCTAAAAGATATCCTGATAAAAACTTTATTGGAATTGATATAAAAGGAGCTCGTTTTTGGCGTGGTGCTAAAACAACTGTAGAAGAAAATCTTGATAATGCGGCATTTTTAAGGACCCAAATTGAACTTATAGATTTTGCTTTTGAAAAAAATGAAGTTGATGAAATTTGGATTACATTTCCAGATCCTCAAATAAAATACAAGCGAACCAAACACCGTATGACCAATTCGGCTTTTTTAAAGAAATACAAATCAATTTTAAAACCTGATGGTGTTGTTAATTTAAAAACGGATAGCGAGTTTATGCACGGATATACACTTGGTTTGTTGCATGGAGAAGGGCATGAAGTGTTATATTCTAACCATAATGTATATAAACAAGAAGGAAGTCCTGATGAAGTTACCAGTATTCAAACCTTTTATGAGTCACAATATTTAGAAAAAAACAAAGCGATTACTTATATTAGATTTAAAATTAAATAACATTGAACATTACTTTTATCTTTTTTTTAGGGCTTTTTGTTGCATTAATTGGGGTTGTTCCACCTGGGTTATTAAATATGACAGCTGCAAAAATTAGCCTGAAAGAAGGTCATGTTAGAGGTATTATGTTCTCAATTGGGGTTTGTATTATAGTTTTTGTCCAAACTTACTTAGCTTCAATTTTCGCTAAATATTTATCTAATCATGCTGAGGTTATTGACATATTACAACGTGTCGCATTTGTAATTTTTGTATTAATAACAGTTTACTATTTATTTGTAGCCAAACAACAATTAAACCCACATATTGAACCACAAATACGAAGCAAACATAGCCGGTTTTTTCAAGGCATGTTTTTATCAAGCATTAATGTATTTCCAATTCCATACCAAGCCTATATGACAATAACTTTGGCTTCAATTGGCTGGTTAGAATTTGATATGACAAGCATTATTAGTTATGTTGCTGGAGCAGGAATGGGAACTTTTGTGATGCTGTATATGTATATTTTCTTTTTTGATAAGATTAAAAACAAGTCCATCACTTCGCAAAAAAGCATGAATTATCTTATTGGAGGTATTACAGGAATTATCTCAATAATTACTTTGATTAATATTATTAAAGAGATGTAATTGATGAAGGCCGAATCGTTAAATTTTTTTGAAAAAGTTTATGAGGTTGCTAAATTAATACCTTACGGTAGAGTAACAAGTTATGGTGCGATAGCAACATATCTTGGGGCTGCCAGAAGTGCTCGAATGGTTGGTTACGCCATGAATGGCTCTGTAGCTAAAGATGTTCCAGCTCATAGAGTTGTAAACAGAAAAGGACTCTTAACAGGAAAACAACATTTTGATGGAACCAATTTAATGCAACAACTTTTAGAAAGCGAAGGTATTAAGGTTGAAAATAATCAAGTTCAAAATTTCGAAACCCATTTTTGGGATCCTATAAAGGAATTATAAAACATCTCATCTTTTAAATTTATAGTGGCTTACTTTCTGATATGATTTATATCAGTTTAAATAATTTCAAAAGCACATATATTTACAAAATCATTTCAATAAATCTGCTTTATAATATTAACTTTTCAGTGTATATTTGTACTTTAGAATAAATCTAAATTATTGAAAATAAATTAGATTTATTGAGATGATTTGAAATTCAAATTAAAGAAAAAGCAAATGAAACATTCATGACTAATAATTTAGTTACACAAAGAAATGATTGTATGAATGTAACATGTGACAGAAAACAAACAATAAATTTAAACACATGAAATTAAGTAAACAAGACATACTTAAAGCTCTTGAAACGATATCAGTTCCAGGAGAAGGTGGTAATATGGTAGAAACTGGAGCCGTAAAAAATGTGATGACTTTTGGAGATGAAGTAATAGTAGATATTACTATTACTAACCCAAGTTTGCAAGCAAAAAAACGAACAGAGGTTGATATTATGAAAGCTATTCATGATATTGTATATGAAAAGGCTAAAATTACTGTAAACGTAAAAGTTGAAGCACCAGAAAAACCAAAAGTAAATGTGATAAAAGGGAATGCTATTCCTGGTATTAAAAATATTATTGCAGTAGCTTCTGGAAAAGGAGGAGTAGGAAAATCTACAGTTACAGCAAACTTAGCAGTATCGCTACAAAAAATGGGCTTTAAAGTTGGAGTTTTAGACGCAGACATATACGGACCATCAATTCCAATTATGTTCGATGTAGAAAAAGAGCGTCCTTTGGCAGTTGATATTCATGGAAAATCTAAAATGAGACCCATAGAAAATTATGGAGTTAAAATTTTATCTATTGGATTTTTTACACAACCAGATCAAGCCGTTGTTTGGCGTGGCCCGATGGCTGCAAAAGCCTTAAATCAGATGATTTTTGATGCTCATTGGGGAGATATTGATTTCTTATTAATCGACTTGCCTCCTGGAACCGGAGACATTCATTTAAGTATCATGCAATCACTTCCAATTACTGGAGCAGTAATTGTAAGTACACCTCAAGTTGTGGCATTAGCTGATGCCAAAAAGGGTGTTGCCATGTTTCAACAAGAAAGTATTAACGTGCCTGTTTTAGGAATTATTGAAAACATGTCATACTTTACACCAAATGAATTGCCAAATTATAAGTATTATATTTTTGGAAAAGATGGTGCAAAAAATCTTGCAGAAGATTTAGGTGTTAAATTTTTAGGAGCCATACCTTTAGTACAAAGTATTCGTGAAGCTGGCGATGTAGGAAGTCCTGCAGCATTACAAATTGACACGCCATTATCAGAAGCATTTAAAGAAATTACTCAAAATGTGGTTCAGGAATTGGTCAATAGAAATGAAGAATTGCCTCCAACAGAAGTAATAAAAATTACAACAATGGCAGGTTGTTCTTCCGTAAAAAATTAAAATATGACAACAGAAGAATTAAGAGAGAATATTGAAAAAGCTTTAGAAGAAATTCGTCCTTTTTTACAAAGCGATGGAGGTGATATTTCATTGATTTCTATTGACGATGATAAGCATGTGAAGGTTCAATTAAAAGGTGCCTGTGTAGGTTGTAGTGTGAACCAAATGACACTAAAATCTGGTGTTGAAATGACCATAAAAAAATATGCTCCACAAATTGAAACTGTGATTAATGTTCTTTAATTAATTATTTGAGATAAAATAAAAAGGGGGTTAATTTTAAATTAACCCCCTTTTTTGCAATAATCAGTTTAGTTTAGTTTAAATAATCTTTTCTCTTCTAAGAAAAGTATCTAAGTTATCAGCAGCGTCAAAGCAATTGCTTACTTTAGGTATTTCAGTGCAATACTGAGAATTTAAATGAAGTGCTCTACACTGAAAATCTGATAAGTCAACCTTTTCAAAGTTTTTATTAATAATAAGACATTGATTGTAAAGACTATCAATAGAATCACAATCTTCAACATCGACGCCATTTTTTATAAGATATCCTTTTAAATAGTTTTCAATGGCATATTGAGAGTTTTTACAAACCATATAAGATACCATATCTTCTTCTGGTCTAAATAGCTCTTCTTTAGCTTCAGTTAGTTTTTCTAGGGCAGTTGCAAAATATTCTTTGGCTTTTGTTCCCATATCTGATGGATTTTAAAGTTTATAATTGTAAAAGTTATATTCTAAATGCCAAATAATTTTGGCATTTAGAATGATTAACTTTTAAGGTGTTCAACTATTAATCCTTAAGATTTATAAAGATTACATTTCTCTATAAATTTCTAAGCGTTCCCATTTAGAATCAACTTCCTCTTGTGCCTGATTTAATAAAGCTTTTCCTAATACGGCATCATCTTTAACAACTCTTGTAAATCGGGTTTCATTGTACATGAAATCACTCAAAGGAATGGTTGGTTTTTTAGAGTCTAATTTAAATTTTTTCCCTTTTTCTTGTTGAGGATCAAATCTAAATAGAGGCCAGTAACCAGATTCAACAGCTTTTTCTTGTTGCTCAGCACCATGTTTTAAATCATAACCATGTTCACCACAATGTGAATAAGCAATAATTACTGAAGGTCCAGGATAAGCAGCAGCTTCTTCTAAGGCTTTTAGTGTTTGTAAATCTTTAGCACCAATAGCTACTTGAGCTACATACACGTTTTGATAAGAAACGGCTTGTAATGCTAAACTTTTCTTACTAGTACGTTTTCCTGATACTGAGAACTTAGCACTTGCGCCTAGTGGTGTAGCTTTTGAAGTTTGTCCACCTGTATTTGAATATACTTCAGTATCTAATATTAAAATGTTAATATCTTCACCAGAAGCCAATACATGGTCAACACCTCCATATCCTATATCATAAGCCCATCCGTCTCCACCAATAATCCAAACAGCTTTTTTACGAAGATATTCGGTTAATTGGCTTAGTTTAATAGCGTCATCGTTGTTATCAAGAATTTGTAATGTTTTCTTAAGTTCTTCAATATCTGCTATTTTTTTAGATTTTTCTGTTTCTGTAACTTCTGGGTTGTTTAAAATAGATTCAACTATTTCACTTCCAACTAAAAATTCTAATGATTTTAATAAATCAACAGCTATTTCTTGTTTTTTGGTTAATGCTAATCGCATACCTAAACCAAACTCAGCATTATCTTCAAATAATGAGTTTGCCCAAGCTGGTCCCCTACCAAACTGATTCGTTTTGTATGGAGTCGTTGGTAAATTTCCACCATATATTGAAGAACATCCAGTAGCATTTGCTATTAAAATACTATCTCCATATAATTGAGTAAGTAATTTGATATAAGGAGTTTCTCCACAACCAGAACAAGCACCTGAGAACTCAAATAATGGTTCTAAAAACTGTGAGCCTTTAACATTGGTTATTTGTAACTCGTTTCTATCATAATAAGGAAGATTTACAAAGTAATCCCAGTTGTTTACTTCATCAGCTTTCTTATCTAATTTTTTTCTCATGTTGATAGATTTAAAATCATCTATCTCTTTGCTTACGGCTGGACAAACAGCTACACAAAGGTCGCATCCTGTACAATCTTCAGGAGATACTTGTAAAACATAAGATTCTGTTGCAGCATCAAAAGGTCTTCCTTTTGCAGGAACATGTTTTAATGATGAAGGCGCATTTACCAATAAATCATTTGAAACAACTTTAGATCGAATAGCAGCATGAGGGCAAATAGCAACACACTTATTACATTGTGTACACAAGTTTGCATCATCCCATATTGGAATGAAATCTGCGATACCACGTTTTTCGTATTGTGTAGTGCCTGTTGGGAATGTTCCATCTACAGGGAATGCACTTACAGGAAGTTCATCACCAGCACCAGCTAATATTTTTTCTAATACTTCTTTTACAAATCCGTCAGGAGCATCTGTCATTGCAGATAATAATGGTTTTTCACTGCTTGAAGTTTTTGGATAATCTACTTTTTGTAGATTTTCAAGAGATTTATCAACAGCATTGAAATTCATTTTTACAATTTTTTCTCCTTTATGAGAATATGATTTTACAATAGCGTCTTTAATTTTTTGGATAGCTTCATCTTTTGGTAAGATTCCAGAAATTGCAAAGAAACATGTTTGTAAAACGGTATTAGCACGTTTACCTAAATTAGCATCTTGAGCTACTTTACTAGCGTCTATGATATAAAATTCAGCCTCTTTTTCAATGATTTCTTTTTGAAGTTTTTTAGGTAATTGATCCCAAATTTCTTCTTTTGAAAATGGTGAGTTTAATAAAAATGTACCTCCTAATTTAAGGTCAGATAGCATATTATATTTCTCAATAAAATTAAATTGATGACTTGCAATAAAATCTGCCTTATCAATTAAATAAGTAGAATGAATAGGATTTGGACCAAAACGTAAATGCGAAATAGTTTGAGCACCTGCTTTTTTAGAGTCATAAACAAAATAACCTTGAACATAATTATCGGTAGTATCACCAATGATTTTGATAGAGTTTTTGTTTGCCCCTACAGTACCATCAGAACCTAAACCATAAAACATGCAATTAATTGTAGAACGTTTTACAGTGAAATAATCATCAATTTCAAGGTTAGTATGAGTTACATCATCATAAATACCAACAGTAAAATGATTTTTAGGTTTAGCTTTCAATAATTCATCATATATACCTTTAACCATTCTAGGATTAAATTCTTTTGATGATAATCCGTAACGACCACCAACTACTGTTGGCATTGGCATTTCGCTTTCTGAAATAGCAGAAATAACATCTAAATATAAAGGTTCACCAACACTTCCTGGTTCTTTAGTTCTATCTAATACTGCAACCTTTTTAACAGTATTAGGAATTACTTTTACAAAATCCTTAATAGAGAATGGTCTGAATAATCTAATAATAAGAGCGCCTACTTTTTCGCCTCTTTCTACCATTTCATTAACAGTTTCATTAACTGCTCCTTCACCAGAACCCATAATGATAATCATTCGTTCTGCTTCTGGATGACCTATATAATCAAATAAATTATAACGTCTTCCTGAAAGTTCATAAAATTCATCCATTGTATTTTGTACAATTTCAGGAACTCTTTGGTAATATTTATTTGCTGCTTCTCTTGCTTGGAAAAATACGTCTGGATTTTGTGATGTACCTCTAATAACAGGATGGTCTGGATCTAAAGAACGTTTTTTATGCTCCATGATTTTATCTTCAGGCATCATGGCTTTGATGATGCTGTCTGGAATAGCGTCAATTTTTGAAATTTCATGAGAGGTTCTAAAACCGTCAAAAATATTTAAGAAAGGCACTCTAGATTTTAAAGTAGCTACTTGAGATATTAATGCAAAATCTTGTGCTTCTTGAACAGAACCACCAAACAACATAGAAAATCCTGTTTGTCTTGCTGCCATAACATCTGAATGGTCACCAAAAATTGATAAAGCATGTGTAGCAATAGTTCTTGCAGCTACATGAATAACATTTGGTAACAGTTCTCCAGCTATTTTATACATGTTAGGAATCATAAGAAGTAATCCTTGTGATGCCGTAAAAGTTGTAGTTAATGCTCCAGCTTGTAATGAACCATGAACAGCACCCGCTGCACCACCTTCACTTTGCATTTCAACAATTCTAGGAACGTTATTCCATATATTTTTTTGTCCTTTTGAACTATAAACATCTACATGTTCTCCCATTGGTGATGCAGGTGTTATTGGATAAATAGCGCAAACCTCATTGGTTTTATGCGCTACTCTTGCCACGGCTTCATTAGCGTCACATATGAGCTTTTCAAATCCTTTTTCCATAATACATTTATAATTTGTTAATTTCTGTACTTAATTTATGGGGTGAAATTATAAACATTGTATCAGTAATTCTATGACATATGTCAGGTTACAAATAAATTCAATCTGTTAATAATATGATATATATCATGTAAAGGTTCAATGGGTAATTCAAGCATAAAAAAAAGGTATAAACCAATTTGTGGGATATACCTTTTTTCAATATACTAATCTAAAAAATAGTATATTAATGACGCCTAAAGAAAATCAATTTATTTCTTAAACAGCGATTAATTTGTTTTGTTAGCGGCAAAAATTATTCGCCGTGTAACCAAGCTTTTTTAGCTAAAAGAGCTTCTTCAGATTCAACATGATTTTCATCAGGAATACAACAATCTACAGGACAAACAGAAGCACATTGTGGTTCGTCGTGGAATCCTTTACATTCAGTACATTTATCTGAAACAATAAAATAGAATTCGTCAGAAATTGGATCGTTTTCAGCATCAGCATCAACTTCTTTTCCAGAAGGAGTTGTTACAGTTCCTGATAAAGCAGTTTCGTCTGAATAAGACCAATTTTGATCTGGTTCATAGATTGCATTGTTAGGACATTCTGAAATACAAGCGTCACAGTTTATGCATTCGTCTGTTATAATTATAGCCATAATTTTTAATTTTTTTTATTATAATATAGTACAATATTAAACTTAATTCGACTTTCAGTAAATGACAAAAATCATATTTCATCTTAAAAAGTGAAATTATCTTTGATTACTTTAAATATAATGACAATTAGTCATTTTTCATAAATTAATAAGACATAAATTATGATAACAGAAAAATTGAAACTTCAACCAGAGGTCTTAGAAGCTGTAGTTATTAGATTTGTTGGAGATTCTGGAGACGGGATGCAATTAACAGGAACGCAGTTTTCTGATACATCAGCTATGTTTGGAAATGATATAGCTACATTCCCGAATTATCCATCAGAAATCAGGGCTCCTCAAGGTAGTTTATACGGAGTTTCAGGATTTCAAGTTCACATTGGTAGTGTTGAAGTAAGTACACCGGGTGACAATTTGGATTTATTAGTGGCTATGAATCCAGCTGGTTTAAAAACAAATTTATATGCTTTAAAACCGGGACATACCATTATTGTAGATACAGATGCTTTTAATAAAAAGAACCTAGAAAAGGCACAATATGACACTAATCCACTTGAAGACCATAGTTTAGATAACTATAGAGTGATTCAGGTTGATATGACTTCATTAACCAAAGAAGCTTTAAAAAATGTTGAAGGCTTGGATAATAAGGCTATTACAAGAAGCAAAAATATGTTTGCGTTGGGAATGGTGTATTGGATGTATGGAAGAGCTAAAGAACACACGATTGAATTTTTTAATAAAAAGTTTAAAGCTAAACCTAATTTAATTGAATCAAATACTAAGGTATTAAATGCCGGATACTATTTTGCTGAAACTTTAGAATTAATACCAAACGCCTATACTATTTCTCCAGCAAAAATGCCGTCTGGTACCTATAGAGTTATTATGGGTAATACAGCTACTGCTTGGGGGTTTTTAGCAGCTGCTGAAAAAGCTGGGTTGGAATTATTTTTAGGTTCTTATCCAATAACACCTGCTACTGATATTTTGCACGAAATGGTAAAGCATAAACATTTTGGTGTAAAAGCTTTTCAGGCAGAAGATGAAATTGCAGGTATAGCATCAGCAATTGGTGCCGCTTTTGCAGGAGACTTAGCAATAACAACAACATCGGGACCAGGTTTAGCATTAAAAGGAGAAGCTCTTGGGTTAGCTATGATTATGGAATTACCATTAGTAGTTGTAAATGTTCAGCGTGGTGGCCCTTCAACAGGATTGCCTACAAAAACAGAACAATCAGACTTAATGCAAGCTATGTATGGTAGAAACGGAGAAAGTCCTGTTATTGTCATCGCTGCAAGTACACCTGCGAACTGTTTTAACTTTGCGTTTCAGGCAGCTAAACTGGCTATAGAGCATATGACTCCAGTTATATTATTAACTGATGGTTACATTGCTAATGGATCAGCTCCTTGGAAAATTCAAAATACAGATGAGCTTCCAGAAATAAAAAATAACATTACAAAGACTGCTTATGAAAATTGGCAACCTTATACTAGAAATGAAGATACTTTAGCTAGAAATTGGGGAATACCTGGAACGCCAGGGCTTGAGCATAGAATTGGTGGTTTAGAAAAGGATAGTGTTACAGGTAATGTAAATCAGGCTCCAGAGAATCATGAGAAAATGACTAAAATTAGAGCCGAAAAGGTTAAACGTGTTCAAAATTATATTCCAGAGATAAAAACCGAGTTTGCAGATTCTGGAGACTTGTTAGTTGTTGGTTGGGGCGGAACCTATGGATCGTTGCATTCTGCCGTAAAACAAATAAACCTAGAAGGATATAAAAACGTTGGATTTGCTCACTTCAATTATATTAATCCACTTCCAAAAAATACAGAAGCTTTATTTAAAAGATTCAAAAAAATTCTGGTTTGCGAGCTAAACAATGGTCAGTTTGTTAATATTCTTAGAATGAATTTTAATGGCTTTGAATTTTTACAGTTCAATAAAATTCAAGGCTTGCCTTTTGGGAATAATGAACTTTTAGATGAATTTAAAAAACTAGTAAAATAATTATGGAAGCAATTGTAGAAAAAAAATATACCTATAAAGATTTTGAAAGTGACCAAGAGGTAAGATGGTGCCCAGGATGCGATGACTATGTTATTTTACGCTCAATGCAAAAGGCACTTCCAGAAATGGGTGTTAAAAAAGAAGAAGTTGTATTTGTTTCGGGTATTGGATGTTCATCGCGCTTTCCTTATTATATGGATACGTATGGTATGCACTCTATTCATGGTAGAGCACCTGGTATTGCATCTGGTATAAAATTGGCAAATCCAAAGTTAAGCGTTTGGGTTATGACTGGTGACGGTGATGCCATGGCAATTGGAGGGAACCATTTTATTCATGTATTAAGAAGAAATATAGATTTAAACATTGTTCTGTTTAATAATGAAATTTATGGTTTAACAAAAGGACAGTTTTCACCAACATCATTAGTGGGTCAAAAAACAAAATCATCACCTTACGGAAACACACAACCACCTTTTAGTCCTGGCGAACTAGCACTTGGTGCAAATGCCAGATTTTTTGGAAGAATAGGAGGAAACGTTCCTAAGGACATTAGTCAAATGTTAATTGAAGCACATAAATTTAAAGGGACTTCATTAATAGAAGTCTTGCAGAATTGTGTTATTTTTAATGACGGATGCTACAGCAACATTACCAATAAAGAGGTAAAAGAAGATAAACAGATTTATTTAGAACACGGAAAGCCAATGATTTTTGGTAAAAACCGTGATAAAGGCTTAATTTTAAATAAACTTAAATTAGAAGTTGTTACTATTGGTGAAAATGGCATTACTGAAGCAGATATTTTGGTGCATAATGCTAAGGAAAAAGATCCAACAATGCATCAAATGTTGGTAAGGTTAGAATACCCGGTTGCAACAGGAATTATCAGAAGTTTTGAAGATGTAACTCTTGAAGAACGTGAAGATGCTTTAACTAAACAAGTAAAAGCAAATTCTAAGTTTACCAAAACAAATGACCTGTTCTATTCAGGAGAAATATATATGGTAAATTAATTTTTTGAAAGCTAACATATGTCAGTTATCAGATTAATTATTACCACTAATTTTGAACTTTTTAAAAAGAATATATAAATGGGATCAGAAGCTATCATAGTCTTTTTATTATCTGGAATTGTTTTAGTTGCCGGAGCGAATTTTTTATCAAATTTAATTTCACATAAATCAGATAATGCTCAAAAAAGAGAACCTTATGAAAGTGGTATGTCCACTATTGGACCTACTTGGGTGCAATTTAAAGTAGGCTATTATCTATTTGCAATCTTGTTCTTGGTTTTTGATGTAGAGGTTGCATTTTTGGTTCCATGGGCAGTTGTTTTTAAAGATTTTGGAGCCGTTGGTTTTATCGAAATACTCGTTTTCTTATTTATTTTAGGATTAGGGTTAATTTATGCATGGAAAAAAGGAGCGTTAAAATGGGAGTAGAAGACAAAGAGAGATATTTATCTCAAGCTGAATATAGAA
The DNA here is from genome assembly GCF_043876835.1 of Gaetbulibacter sp. M235. Lineage (NCBI taxonomy): Bacteria > Pseudomonadati > Bacteroidota > Flavobacteriia > Flavobacteriales > Flavobacteriaceae > Gaetbulibacter > Gaetbulibacter sp. M235. The sequence goes on along the minus strand of NZ_JBAWJZ010000001.1, from coordinate 131,846 downwards.
ACACAGAAATTCCAAAAGATTTCCCTGGAAAAGTTATTCCGGCAGGAAATGGAGCTAACGTGATTGTTACTTCATTAGATCAAATAATCAATTGGGGGCGATCAAATTCACTTTGGTCGCTTTATTTTGGTACCAGTTGTTGCGCCATAGAAATGATGCAAACTGGAGCCGCAAGACACGATTATTCTCGATTTGGTTTCGAGGTTGCTCGCCCTTCCCCACGTCAAGCAGATTTAATAATAATAGCAGGAACTATTGTTAATAAAATGGCACCTGTATTACGTCGCTTGTACGATCAAATGGCGGAGCCAAAGTATGTAATAGCAATGGGAGCCTGTGCAATTTCAGGAGGGCCATTTTTCTATAACACGTATTCAGTAGTAAAAGGTGCAGACCATGTTATCCCGGTAGATGTTTATGTTCCTGGTTGTCCGCCTCGTCCAGAAGCTTTATTACAGGGTATGTTAATGCTTCAGGATAAGATTAGAACTGAAAGCATGAAGCAAAAAGAAAATCCTGTTGATGGATTTGATGAAGGTAAATAAATAAGAAGTTATGACTAATGAAGCCTTACAAAATTTAATAAGTAGCTGGATTCCGGAATTAGAGTTTTCTGAAGAAGGATCACAGTTTTTAAATATTACTGTAGCACCAGAAAATCTTCATCAATTAATGACAGATTTAAAGAATAATAGTGAAACTAAATTCGACTATTTATTCTGTTTAAGTGGCGTTGATTGGCAACCAGAATTAGGAGTAGTTTACCATCTTGAATCGACTACTTACAGACACATTGTTGTTGTTAAAGTAAAAACTTCAGATAGGGAAAATCCAATCTTAGATTCTGTTTGGAATATTTGGAGAACAGCAGAATTTCATGAACGCGAGGTTTTTGATTTCTTCGGAATAAAATTCAATAATCATCCTAATTTAAAGCGTCTGTTTTTAACAGAAGAATGGGAAGGCTATCCTTTAAGAAAGGATTATGAAGATGAGATTAATATGGTTATTAAATAGGCGATTATGGAAACAACTGTAGTTAAAAGTAATTTTAAATCAGAAGAATATTTCATCAATATGGGTCCTCAACACCCTGCTACGCATGGTGTGTTACGTTTACTTTTAACCATTGATGGTGAAATTATTAAAAAAGTAGAACCAGATTTAGGATATATCCATCGTTCTATTGAAAAAATGTGTGAGCGTGATAGCTATCAGCAAATAGTTCACCTTACAGATAGAATGGATTATCTGTCTTCTCACATTAATAATGAAGCGGTTTGTTTAACTGTTGAAAATGCCCTTCAACTGGAAATGCCAGATCGCGTAAAAGTGATTCGAACCATTCTTAGTGAACTTACCAGAATTGCTTCACATTGTTTATGGTGGGGCGTTATGGGAATGGACGTTGGCGCATTGACAACTTATTTTTACGGGTTTAGAGACCGTGAAATGATCAATGATATTTTTGAGGAAACTTGTGGAGCTAGATTAACCATGAATTACAACATTCCTGGTGGATTAATGTTCGATGTTCATCCTAATTTTGTAAAAAGAACAAAAGATTTTATTGCTCATTTTAAAACAAAACTACCAGAGTATGATACCTTGCTAACTGGCAATGTCATATTTCAAAAAAGAACAAAAGGAGTTGGTATTTTAACTAAAGAAGATGCTATTTCATTTGGTGCTTCCGGACCTGTTGGACGTGCTTCAGGATATTCTTGCGATGTTAGAAAACATCATCCATATAGTGCTTACGATAGAGTAACATTTAATGAAGCCATAAAAACTGAAGGAGACACGTTTGCAAGATATCAAGTAAGAATTCAGGAAATGTGGGAATCTATTTCCATTATAGAACAATTAATTGATAATATTCCTGAAGGGGATGTTCAGGTTGCAACCAATGCCGTAATAAAATTGCCAAAAGGGGAGTATTACCAAAAGGTAGAAACAGCACGTGGTGAATTAGGTGTTTACATTATTAGTACAGGAACAAAAAATCCATATCGTGTGAAATTCCGTTCTCCAGGATTTTCAAATTTATCATTATTAAATCATATTGCAGTTGGTGGAAAAATAGGCGATTTAGTAGCATCTATGGCAACACTTGACCTTGTAATACCAGATATAGACAGATAATTATGAGCACAATGATTATAACATTAAGCATAACAAAAACCATTCAGGATTGGCTTATAAGTATGATGCCCGAAGGAGTTGCAAGTATATTAGCTATGGTAATAGTAGCCTTAATATATTTAGCAATTTTTGCTGTAGCAGGGTTGTATTTAGTGCTTCTTGAACGTAAAGTCGCAGCCTGGTTTCAATTAAGAATTGGACCAAATAGGGTTGGATATTGGGGTTTACTTCAAACCATGGCAGATGCTTTAAAATTGGTTTCAAAAGAGTTGACAGGAACCATTAAAGCTGATAAATTTTTATACAATTTGGCACCCTATTTTGTAATTGTTTCCTCGTTAATGGCCTTAGCAGTCTTTCCTTTTACACAAGAATTTCAAGCTTTTGATATTAACATAGGAATCTTCTTCTTAATAGCTATTTCATCAATTGGAGTGATAGGTATTTTGCTGGGAGGGTGGAGCAGCAATAACAAATTTGCATTAATTGGAGCCATGCGTAGTGGTGTCCAAACCATTAGTTACGAATTATCGGTTGGGCTATCATTATTAACCATGATTTTATTGACAGGTAGTTTACAATTATCAGAAATTGTAGAAGTTCAAAAAGATGGTTGGCTCATTTTACAAGGACATGTACCAGCAATTATAGCCTTTATGATATATATGATTGCAGGAACTGCAGAAACTAACCGTGCACCTTTTGATATGGTTGAAGCAGAATCTGAACTTGGTGCAGGTTTCCATACCGAATATTCAGGGATGAAATTTGCCTATTTCTTTTTAGCTGAATTTATAAATATGTTCATTATTGCAGCCATAGCAACCACGGTATTTTTTGGTGGTTGGTTATCTCCTTTTGGAATAACCGAATCATTGCCTTGGTTAGGAATCTTTTGGTTTTTAGGTAAAACATTGGTGATAGTATTTTTAATGATGTGGTTTAGATGGACATTTCCAAGGTTAAGAATTGATCAACTGTTAACTCTTGAATGGAAATATTTGTTACCAATTAACTTGATTAACATCGTGATAATGGCAATAATTGTTTGGTTAAACTTAACAATTAAATTTTAGGGTTATGGGTTATTTTTCAGATATATATAAAGGAATAAAAACACTGCTTACCGGTATGAGTGTTACCGGAAAGTATTTTTTAACTTCTCGAAAAGGAGCTATCACTCAGCAATATCCAGATAATAGAGATACTTTAAAAATGTTTGAACGTTTTCGTGGTGAAGTTGTGATGCCTCACGATGAAAACAACGAGCATCAATGTACCGGTTGTCAAAAATGTGAACTGGCTTGTCCTAACGGAAGTATTGAAATAATCTGGGATAGAGGTATTGACGAGACTACAGGTAAGAAGAAAAAAAAGATAGATAAACACATTTACCACTTAGGATTATGTACCATGTGTGGGTTGTGTATTGAAGCCTGTCCTACAGATGCTATTGTTTGGGCTCAAAATTATGAGAACTCAACTTACGATAGAACACAATTAACAAAAGTGTTGAATAGACCAGGATCAAAAGTTAAAGCTGGTATAGAAGATTAAGGATATGGAAAAATATATATTTTACATTTTATCTGTTATAATAATAGTGTTTGCAGTGGCTTCAGTAAGTAGTCGCAAAATGCTTCGTTCTGTTATTTACCTGTTATTTGTTTTATGCGGAATCGCGGGTATTTACTTCTTGATTGACTATAATTTTCTGGCTGCAATTCAACTTACAGTTTATGCAGGTGGCATTATAGTGCTTATTATATTTTCGGTATTACTGGTTCATCATATTGAAATGGAACTGGAAATTGCAAAACCATTCAGAAAAATGATAACAGGGTTACTCTGTTTGTTAGGCCTTGGGGTTTTCTTGTACACCATTTATAATAACGATTTTAATGTTGTAGAAAACAGTATCACAACTTCTACAGCCGATATAGGCTCAAAACTTTTAAGCTATGATTCTGGTGGATTTATCTTGCCGTTTGAAGTAATAAGTGTTTTACTCTTAGCTTCAATGATTGGAGCTATCGTGATAGCAAAAGGAAGAAAATTAAATGATAAAAATGACGATGCCTTATGATAGCAGGAATTAGTATATATGAAATTTTAACGGTAACATCCATCTTATTTTTTATTGGTATTTACGGTTTTATAACAAGAAAAAATCTTATTTCAGTATTGATTTCTATAGAATTAATATTGAATGCATCTGTGGTAAATTTTGTGGTTATAAACAAGTATTTATATCCAGATATGCTGCAAGGCGTTATTTTTTCAATTTTTATTATAGCAGTTGCCGCTGCAGAAACCGCCTTGGCAGTTTCAATTATTATTAATCTTTACAGGCAAATTAGTTCTGTTGAGGTTAAAGACACTGAAGTTATGAAATATTAATATTTCGAATTATGAATATTAGTTACATTGTATTAATTCCGTTAATTCCTTTAGCAGTTTTTTTATTGTTAGGACTTAATAGTAAAAAAATTAAACCAGCAATCTCGGGCTATATTGGAGTTCTTGGGCTGTCAATTTCTGCTGTACTTTCATATTACACAGCTTATAAATACTTTTTTGTAAGTGGTAAAATAGATGGTGTTTATCAAACTTTTGTAAACAAATCTGTTTGGATGAATTTTACAGAAACCTTGCACATTGATATGGGAGTTTTAATAGACCCTATTTCGGTTATGATGCTAGTTGTAGTGTCAACAGTTTCTTTAATGGTGCATATTTACAGTAGAGGTTATATGAAAGGTGACGATGGTTACACCAGGTTTTTTGCCTATCTATCCTTATTTACATTTTCAATGTATGGGTTGGTTTTAGCAACCAATCTGTTCCAAATTTATATTTTTTGGGAATTGGTAGGTGTATCCTCATTCTTATTAATTGGATATTATTACACAAAACCATCTGCAGTTTCTGCAGCAAAAAAAGCCTTTATTGTAACTCGTTTTGCCGATTTAGGATTCCTTATCGGAATTTTAATCATGGGTTATTTTGCAGGAACTTACGATTTTGAAACTTTAAATAATCCAGAAGGAAGTGTTATTTTAAATTGGGCAGCTACCTCTTTTATGGGGCTTTCGGTTATCACATGGGCATTAATCTTAATATTTATTGGTGGTGCAGGTAAATCAGCAATGTTTCCATTACATATTTGGTTGCCAGATGCCATGGAAGGTCCAACACCAGTATCGGCATTAATCCATGCGGCTACTATGGTTGTTGCAGGTGTTTTTTTAGTAGCTAGATTATTTCCTATGTTCTATTTTGTTGAAAACGGATTTGCGTTGAATGTTGTGGCTTATGTTGGAGCTTTTTCTGCTCTTTTCGCAGCTATTATTGCAATTACTCAAACAGATATAAAACGAGTTTTGGCATTTTCAACAATGTCTCAGTTAGGATACATGATGTTGGCTTTAGGTGTTTCTGGTTATGATGGTCACGAAGGTGTTGGTTATATGGCGTCTATGTTCCATTTGTTTACACATGCCATGTTTAAAGCTTTATTATTCTTAGGGGCAGGTTCTGTTATTCATGCGGTTCACAGTAACTATTTAAAGGATATGGGTGGATTGCGCAAGTATATGCCAATTACTAATATTACTTTTTTAATAGCAGCTTTAGCAATTGCAGGTGTTCCCCCATTTGCTGGATTTTGGAGTAAGGATGAAATTTTAGTTGCAGCTTTTGAAAGCAATAAACTTATTTATTATGTAGGTGTATTTGTTGCAGGACTTACAGCTTTCTATATGTTTAGAATTTACTTTGGTATTTTCTGGGGAAAAGAAAGAGAGTATGAACATGCACCACATGAATCGCCACTATCAATGACAGTACCCTTAATAATTTTAGCTTTATTAAGTATTGTTGGTGGTTTTATTCCGTTTAGTGAATTAATTACTGCAGACAGACTTGGTTTTGAAGCGCATTTAAACTACCCTTTAGCTGGTATAGCAACAAGTGTTGGTATAATTGGTATTGCATTGGCTTGGGTATTTTATAAAAAAGAAAACAGCTTGTCAGATAAATATGCAACAGCGTTCGGACCTCTTTATAGATGGGCAAGCGATAAGTTTTATTTTGATGAAATTTATCTATTCGTAACAAAGAAGATTTTGTTTAATGGTATTTCCAGACCTTTTGCTTGGTTTGACAGACACGTGGTTGATGGTACCATGAATCTAATTGGTAATTCAACCGTAAAATCTTCAAATAAAATTAAAGGGTTACAATCTGGGAAGTTTCAAGATTATGCCTTTTCATTTGTCATGGGAGCTGTCATCATAGTATTAGTGTTTATTTATTTATGGACCAACTAAAAGGATTAATATGGATATTCTAACTCTTTTCATAATTGTACCTATAATAACTGTTATTGCTCTTGTCTTTTCAAAAGGACTGGAACGGTCTCGAATTGTTTCAATGATTGGTAGTTTTGTTCAATTGGGTATGGCAATCAATTTGTTGTTTGCATATTTTAAAGAACGTGCGGTAAACAGTGATATTATGGTGTTTACCAAAGATGTTGTTTGGTTTAAAAACTTCAACATTCATTATAATATTGGGGTTGATGGTATTTCGGTTGCCTTAATACTTTTAACAGCTATTGTGGTTCTCGCAGGTGTTTTTATTTCATGGAAAATGCAGGAATTGCCTAAGGAATTTTTCATCTCGCTTATAGTACTTTCTTTAGGAGTTTATGGGGTTTTTATTTCGGTTGATTTATTCACATTATTTGTGTTTTTTGAGATTGCCGTAATCCCAATGTATTTGTTAATAGGTATTTGGGGTTCTGGTCCAAGAGAATATTCTGCCATGAAGTTAACCCTTATGCTTATGGGAGCTTCTGCCATTTTATTGGTTGGAATTTTAGGAATTTATTTCAACTCAAATGCAGATGGAGGACCTTTAACATTCAATATATTGGATATTGCACAAGTGCATATTCCTTTAGCAGCACAAAAATTATTTTTCCCATTTGTGTTTATAGGCTTTGCTGTTATTAGTGCTTTATTTCCATTTCACACTTGGTCACCTGATGGTCATGCTTCGGCGCCAACAGCTGTTTCTATGTTGCACGCTGGTGTGTTAATGAAATTAGGAGGTTATGGTGTTTTTAGAATTGCAATGTTCTTATTGCCTCAAGGTGCATTACATTGGTCTTGGTTCTTTATTATTTTAGCCGCAATTGGAGTGGTTTATGGAGCGTTTTCAGCCATTAGACAAACCGATTTAAAATACATTAATGCCTATGCATCGGTGAGCCATTTAGGGTTGGTATTATTCGCGTTATTAACGCTTAATAAAATTGCTTGGAATGGAGCCATCATTCAATCTTTATCCCATGGGCTGTTAACAGCTATGTTTTTTGCGCTTATAGGAATGATTTACGGAAGAACACATACAAGAGATGTTACCAAACTGGGAGGAATGATGAAAATTTTACCATTTATCGGTGCTATTTATGTTATAACAGGATTGGCTTATTTAGGACTGCCTGGGTTTAGTGGATTTGTAGCTGAAATGAATATTTTCGTTGGAGCTTTTCAGCAAAATTCAGATACATTCAATAGAGTTCTTACAATACTAGTTGTGTCATCTATTGTGGTAACATCGGTTTATATTTTAAGATTGGTTGGAAAAATAATGATGGGACCATTAGAAACCAATGAAGTAAACGATTTGCCAAAGGCAACATGGTTTGAAAAAACAGGTATTTTATTATTAATGATTCCTGTAATTGGAATAGGTGTAGCACCTTTCTGGTTAAGTGAAATGATTATGAAAAGTTTAGAACCTTTTATTCAAGGGGTATTATAAAATTAAACAGATAACTAATGAATTTTAGTAGCTTTTTATTAATGCGGCAAGAAATTATACTACTCACAATTATTTTATTGTTGGTAGCAGCCGAAATTGCAATAAATAAAACCAAAAAGCAAAGTATTGTACATTTGGCTATTTTCTTATTTGGTATTCATACTATAATTGGGTTTTTACCAATGCAGTCAAGTAACTTGTTTGGTGGAATGTTTAGAACAAGTGAGTTAATTCACTTTTTTAAAAATGTACTTAATGTAGGGGTCTTTATTTTATTGCTCCAATCTGCAGATTGGTTGGAAGATAAAATCGTGAACAATAACAAAGGAGCAGAATTTTTCATACTCTTATTTTCTTCTTTGTTAGGAATGTATTTTATGATCTCTGCAGGCGATTTCTTAATGTTTTATTTAGGATTGGAACTTTCAACATTACCAGTTGCTGCTTTAGCTGCTTTTGAAGTGACTAAAAGAATTTCCAGTGAGGCCGGAATAAAATTTATATTGTCTGCTGCTCTAGCATCTGGAGTTTCCTTATTTGGTATTTCAATGCTCTATGCAACTTCTGGATCTATTTATTTTGACGATATTATCAAGGTGATTGCACCTACTAATCTGACTATATTAGGGTTTGTGTTGTTCTTTGCCGGATTAGCTTTTAAAATATCATTAGTACCATTTCATTTCTGGACCGCCGATGTGTATGAAGGATCACCGGTTAGTATTGCTTCATACTTATCTGTTATTTCAAAGGGTGCAGCCGTTTTTATACTCATGATTTTAATGTTTACTGTTTTCAAAGCGTTAATGCATGTTTGGGTAAATATTATTTATGTAATAGCTATAGCTACCATGTTTATAGGTAACCTATTTGCTCTTAGACAGCAAAACATGAAGCGCTTTTTGGCATTTTCTTCTATTGCTCAAGCAGGATTTATTTTATTGGGTTTAATTACTGGAACACATTTAGGAACCGCCTCCATCATTTACTTTGTATTGATTTATATCTTTTCAAACTTAGCCGCTTTTGGTGTTGTTCAAGCCATTTCATTAAAAACTGGTAAAGAGAATATGAATGACTATGAAGGCTTATACAGAACCAATCCTAACTTAAGTTTGGTCATGATGCTGGCTCTGTTTTCATTAGCTGGAATTCCGCCAGTGGCAGGATTTTTTGGCAAGTTCTTCTTATATACTGCAGCTGCAAGTGAAGGGTATTATTTATTGGTTTTTTTAGCGGTTGTTAATGTGACTATCTCTTTATATTATTATTTATTAGTTGTAAGAGCTATGTTTTTAAGAACTAGCGATCATGCTATCCCATATTTTAAGAATAGATTATACATGAGATTGGGACTTTTAGTAACCGTTATAGGTATTTTAGTTTTAGGTCTTTACAGTCCGTTATATGATTATATTTTTGAATTAAGTAAAAATTTAAATTAATAAGCTATGCCATTATCAGGAAGTCATATGTTTGGAAGTATTGAAGATACAAGAGTCACTTTTGTTGAAAAGGGAGTTTCTGAAAATCGCAAAGATTTTTTGAAAAAACTGCTTGAACATAATGGTCTTGAAGTTTTAATTGAAGAAGACAAAAAGAAAGCAGAAGACGACCCGCAATTATATACTGTAGCAGTTACCGATATGGTTTTCAATCCTACCATTTGGGTGTATCAAAGAAAATTAAAAACCTTTGATGGGAGAAAAGTAAACCAAGATTATTGGGAACAGCGCTCAGAAGATACCAAACCACAATACTGGAATAACGGCAAAAAATCTTAGCCCTTATATTTCAAATACTTTTTAAAATAATATTTAATAGAATCATTCTGTATTTCTATTAGATAAATCGTGGTTTTTCGTATTTAATCTACTATTCCTATTATTTTAATAGGAATTATTTTTTTATTTAAATTTAAGTTTTATTTTTGCCCCTATTTCGTATAATATTTTAAAGAATTTTATAGGAATAAAAAGAAATGTCCTGAAAAACCTATTTTAAAGATGCAAGATATTACAATAAAAATAACCGATAGAGAAGGAACCCAGCATCATGTTGTGGCTCCCACAGATATGGCAATGAATCTTATGGAAGTTGTACGTTCTTATGAATTGGCTCCGGAAGGAACCATTGGTGTTTGTGGTGGTATGGCAATGTGTGCTTCTTGTCAATGCTATATATTAAGCAATACCGATTTACCTGAAATAGGAGATGAGGAAGATGCTATGTTATCTGAGGCATTTTATGTAAAGCAAAACAGCAGATTAGGTTGTCAAATTCCAATTACGGCTCAACTTCATGGATTAGAAGTAGAGTTGGCTCCAGAGAGTTAGTCAAACTTTTAAACCAATGCTGTAAATCCTAAAAAGGCCAAAGCCAGAAGTCCTGCTACTAGCAGATTTATTGGCACGCCTTTCATCCCTTTTGGAATATTTGCTAACTCCAATTGTTCCCTTATACTGGCAAAAACAATTAAGGCCAAAGCAAATCCTAGAGAGTTTGAAATGGCAAAAAATACGGCTTTTATCAAGCTGCTATTTTCTAATCCTATGGCTAATATGGCAACACCTAAAACAGCACAGTTAGTTGTTATTAGAGGAAGAAAAACACCTAATGCTTGATATAGAGAAGGACTTACTTTTTTCAGAATAATTTCTACCATTTGTACTAAAGCAGCAATTACTAAAATAAACGAAATGGTTCTTAAATAATTTAATCCTGCAGGAACTAAAACATATTGGTGTAATAAATAAGTCACAGTTGTGGCAATGGTCATTACAAATAATACAGCACCAGACATTCCTATGGATGTTGATACTTTATTAGAGACTCCTAAAAAAGGGCATATCCCTAAAAACTGAGATAATACAATATTGTTTACAAAAACTGCGGCTATGAGTATAATTAAATAGTCCATTACGAAATTGTTTTAGAAGTAATTTTATTAAATAATACAGTTAAGTAAGACAATGCTATAAAGGCTCCTGGAGGCAAAATAAACAAGATAAATGTGTTGGCGTTTTCTGGAACAAATGAAAGCCCAAACAAACTGCCACTACCCAATATTTCTCTAACTGAGCCTAAAACGGTTAAGGCTATTGTAAACCCTAATCCCATTCCTAAGGCATCAATAACTGAGGAAAATACATTGTTTTTTGAAGCAAAAGCTTCAGCTCTTCCTAAAATAATACAGTTTACTACAATCAACGGAATAAAAATTCCTAATTGTTCATATAAAAAAGGCACAAAAGCCTCTAAAATCATTTCTACAATAGTTACAAAAGAAGCTATTATGATGATAAATGCCGGAATTCGAACTTTAGCAGGAATAACACCTTTTACTAATGAAACTACTACATTAGACATGAGTAGTACAAAGGCTGTTGCCATACCCATACCTAAACCATTAAAAGCTGATGATGTTACACCTAGTGTTGGACACATACCCAATAACATAACAAACGTTGGGTTTTCTTTTATAATTCCTTTTAAGAAATTTTGCTTTTGATTTAATTTTTCAGCCATAATTCTTAATGTTTCAATTCAATTAATGAACTATTATTTTTTATAAAAGCATCATAAGCCGTTTGTGTGGCATCACAAAATGCTCTAGATGAAATAGTAGCACCTGTTAAGGCTTCAACGTCACCGCCATCTTTCTTTACCTTTAATTTAAATGTGGAAATATTAACGCCTTTAAATTGTTGTAAAAATTTATCTTCCGTCATTCTTGTTCCTAAACCTGGAGTTTCCTTTTGTTCTAGAACGACCACGTTCTCGATATCGCCAGAAGGCTTGAAACCAATCATGATTTTTACTAATCCACTGAATCCTTTATCTGTTGAACCTATAATGGCTGCGCCAACAAATTGATTGTTTAAATACGCAGGATAAACTTCTATACTATCTGAGGACTTTTCAGATTTAACAAGTCTCATATCTTCAACAGGGTTGTTATCAAAAGTTGGTAAAACTAATTTTAAGGCGTTTATTTTCTTCTCTAATTTAGCTTTAGCTTTAGGTTCTATAGTTAAATCGTTTACATACCCTAATGAAAATCCGGATATTAGTGTGATTATCAAAAGCGATAACAACATCCCTAAAAAGGTTGATTCTTTCTTGCTCATAACTACATGATTTTAGCTTTTATTTTAGAGCCAAATCTTCGAGGCTTAAAATATTTATTGATTAATGGCACGAAGGCATTCATAATTAAAATAGCAAATGAAACACCTTCAGGATAAGCTCCGAAAAGCCTGATGACTATGGTAATAATTCCAATGCCAATGGCAAAAACTACCATACCTTTTTTAGTCATGGGGCTGGTAACCAAATCGGTTGCCATAAAAAATGCTCCTAGAATGGCACCACCAGATAAAATATGAATTATTGGATTCGCATAATGTTCTGGATCTATAAACCAAAAAACACCAGTCATAAGCATCATTGTTGTAAGCATGATAACTGGAATATGCCAGGAGATTACTTTTCTTATTATTAAAAATAATCCCCCAATAATTAAAGCTAACGCCGACATTTCTCCAAGAGAACCACCAGTAAAGCCAAGAAGCATATCTATTATTGAAGGTATTTTTGTGCTCATTTGGGTTATAGTTTCCCCATATTGCAAGCCCTCTTTAATAACACCTAAAGGAGTCGCTCCTGTAACGGCATCAACAACCGTTGAATTATTTACAATAGCAGTTGGCCATAAGGTCATTTGTACAGGGAATGATACTAAAAGAAAGACACGACCTACTAAAGCAGGATTAAAGATATTAAAACCTAAACCTCCAAATGATGACTTGGCAACGCCAATAGCAACCAAACTACCCACAATAATCATCCAAATAGGTAAGTTTGAAGGCAGGTTAAATGCTAATAAAATACCAGTTATTAATGCCGATCCATCGGTTATTGTTACAGCGGTTTTTAAAAGGTATTTTTGAATAAGGTATTCAAAAAGTAAACAGGAAATAATAGCTATTGAGGTTACAATTAATGCACCTATTCCAAACACATATAATGAAACTATAAATGCAGGAATTAATGCGATTACTACATCGTACATGAGTTTTTTTGACGTTCTATCTGAATGAACATGCGGTGAAGCAGATACAATGATTGGTTGCGTACTCATAGTTAGTTTTTTGATGTATTTAATTTTTTTACAATATTTTTTCCAAATCTTATGTAGTCTAACAAAGGGCGGTGTGAAGGACATATATAACTGCATGAACCACACTCAATGCAGGTCATGATATCTTCATTTGAAGCATCATCATACTTCCCTTTTTCTGTTAAATTCATTAAAAGATGAGGTTCCAATCCCATAGGGCAAACGTCTACACATTCACCGCAACGAATGCAATTTTTTTGTTCACCTCTGCTGGCTTCATCTTCATGAATCACTAAAATTCCAGAGGTGCCTTTTGTAACGGGAACGTCTAAGTTTTTTATAGCTTTTCCCATCATAGGGCCTCCATTTACAATTTTCCGAGTGCCTTCTGGTAAGCCGCCAACTTCATCTACCAAATCTTTGATTGGAGTGCCAATTTTCACCCAATAGTTAGAAGCGTTTTCTAATTTTTTCCCAGTAATTGTTACAACACGTTCTGTTAATGGTTTGTTGTACTGAATGGCTTGGTAAATGGCGAAAATGGTTCCTACATTATGCACAATAACACCAACATCCAGTGGTAATCCGTTTTTTGGAACTTCTCTATTTAAAATGGCTCTTACTAATTGTTTTTCTCCACCTTGAGGGTATTTTACTTTTAAAGCAGCTACTTTGATGCCTTTTTCTTTTGTAGTGAGATTTTTAAAAACTTCAATGGCGTTTTTTTTGTTGTTTTCAATCCCAATGATAGCCATATCAATATGTAGGGCAAACATTAAAATTTTTATTCCAACTATAATTTCCTCAGTTTTTTCTAGCATTAAACGGTGATCGGCTGTTAGGTAAGGTTCACATTCTACACCATTAATAATCAGGCAATCTAATTTTGCTCCTTCTTTAATACTTAATTTTACATGAGAAGGAAATGTTGCACCACCCAAACCTACAATACCAGACTCATTTATTTTTTGTAATATATCTTTGGGTTCTAAGCTGATATCTTTTTTCAAAGGATATTCTATGTCTTCAAAATTTGCTTCATCTTTAATATCAGTTCTTATAACAATACATTGTTTTTTATATCCGCTTGTATCAATAATCTTATCAAGTTTAGTTACTGTTCCTGAAACAGGAGAATGAATATTTGAAGATACAAATCCACTTGATTTTGCAATAACTTGACCAATTTCTACTTTGTCTTTTACATTAACGGTTATTTCTGCAGGAATACCTATATGTTGTGAAATAGGAACATACACTACTTTAGGGGTAGGCATTCTTTTTATAGATTTTGTTGAAGTTATTTTGTTTTCTGGAGGATGAATACCACCTTTTGGGAATGTTTTAAGCATCAGCATTTAATTTTACAGATTCAACATTTGCTTTAATTTCAGTCTCAACCTTTTTTACTTTTCTGGGAGGAAAGTTTGTTTCAATAATGGAGTGGGTTGGACAAACATCAACACATTTTCTACAAAGCGTGCAAATTACTGGGTCTATGTAAGCTAAATTATCAGCCATGCTAACGGCTCCTTTAGGACAAATGTCTTCACATTTTGAGCAACCAATACAAGCCACTTCACAAGCCTTTTTTGCAATGCCTCCTTTATCTTCATTTAGGCAACCAACAAATATTTTTAAATCTTTTTTGTGTCTAGGACGCATTTCAATAATATTTCTTGGGCAGGCATCAACGCAAGCTCCACAAGATGTACATTTGTCGGTAAGAATAACTGGTAAGCCAGTGGATTCATCCATATACATGGCATCAAACTTACAAACAGACACACAATCGCCATCACCTAAACAACCAAATTGACAATCGGTTTCACCACTATATATTAAGGCTGATATCGCACATGATTTAGGTCCCTGGTATTCAGTAGTTTTTGGCCTAACGTCACAACTTCCTTGACATCTTACTACAGCAACAGTAGGGTCTTTTTCTGCAACTTCTTTTCCTAAAGTTTCGGAAATGAGTTTCATGGTTTCATTACCGCCAACTGGACAAAACAGGCTTGAAATATCTTCAGAATTTACCAATTTTTCTGCGAATGCTTTACATCCAGGTGAGCCACAACCTCCACAATTTGCACTAGGTAAAATATCTTCTACTTCACCTATTAAAGGGTTTTCATAAACATAGAATTTTTTTGAAGCCACATATAAAATAATTGCTGCAATTCCGCCTAAAGAGGATAATAAAAGAACGCTATATAAAACCGAATTTGTCATTCTTAATTATATTTTAATATTGATATTTTAAAGGCTCTTTTTAGTTTGTTTTGTAATAAATAAAGAATAAAATAATATGGTAATAGCACAAAAATTGAAGCTAATCCAGCTAACCATTCTTTAAAAAAAACATTTGTTATTATTAAAGTGGAAAACATTAAAATAAATGGGAAAACATAGGCCCAAAACACCGCTTTTAAGCCTAATGATTTTTTTAAAACCACATTTACATTTTCATTAATTTTAAAGGAATCGATAGAATTAATTATTTCAATTTCTTTTGTGCTAGATTCTGAAATACCACAGGCTCCTTTAGCATGACAAGCTTCACAGTTAATGTTTTGCCCTAAAGAAACAATGACAGAATTACCTTTAATTTTTGAAATAATTCCTGAATGAACAAAAGTGTTTTTTTTAGACAATTGAGAATTCATATATCCTTTTAATTATAAGCATAATGTTTATAGCTAAGTTAGTATATGAGTTTTTCAGATTTTATGATTTATGTCAGTTAAAAATAATAATAGCTTGATTTGCACGACTATAACGTTATAGTTAATGAAGTAATTGAAAAAATGCAATTGATTATCTTCATTTATTGAAATAATAGTATTTACATATAATTCTTGTTACTATTTTAAAATCTGTTTAAAATGTATGGGAGGTATTATGTTATTTTTTCTGAAGCATTTTATGTAAAACAAAACAGCAGATTAGCTTGTCAAATACGTATCACCCCAAGTCTTCATGGATTAGAAGTAGAGTTGCACCATGAGAGCTAAAAACATAAAAAACACAACATACCTAAGCAGATTTATTTTTCAAATATGTTTATAGGTATGTTGTAAAAAGCTAAAATTCTACATTTGTGGTGGTATTGCAGAAGGTACTATGTTTTCAACAGGTTTTATGCTTTTAAGATAGATGAAAATAGATTTAAGATCTTGATCTGTTAATTTTGCAAAGTCTTCCCAAGGCATTGGAGGTAATAATTGCCTACTACTTTCTAATCCTTTAAATTTCCCTTTTCGTATAGCCATAAAAAATTGCTCTTCAGACCATGTAGCGATACCAGTATCATCAGGTGTGAGATTAGCAGCAAAGGAAGTTCCCCATGGCCCTTTAAATGATGTAAGGCCCATAGAAAGCAACAAATATCCATTAGCTGTTTCTTTGTCATATGGAGGTAATATCTCATCTGAAGGATGACCCGAAAGTAAGCGATTTGGATCAGGGATAGGTCCTCTTTCAGTCATAATTTTAGGAGAATGACAATGGTGACATCCACCAAAATCAACAAGGTATTCACCTCTCTTAATCATGTTGATCGAGTCTGGTGTTGCGGGTTCATAAAACGTTTCGTTATCTTTTTTCTCGTTATGAGAATTGCAAGAGTAAACAAAAATGCTTACTAGAATGAGTAATAAAATTTTGGTTTTCATTGGTTGGTTTGTTGGTTATTAATTAGTTAACTGCACTAAAATTAGTGAATTATTTGATTAAATTTTAAATTTGTTAAAAAAATTGGATTGAAGTACAAGTTCTGATATTCTTGTAAACAAAGGATTAATTGGTTTTGTAATCAATTATTTTTTTAGGCCCTTCAAGTGTATCCCGTATTATTTGTAGGGTGCCATCTTCTTTTGTTGAAATTTGCCATTTAATAAGTGTAATTTCACCATTTTCAATTTCTATACCAGTAATACTCCTAGGGTGCACACAACTGCCATCATTAAAAAAGGCAATCTCTCCTGGTTGAGAAAAACGTGGTCTATGTGTATGTCCAACAATGGTTATTAAATTATTGTTTTCAGCAATCCATTTTTTTGTTCTGCGTTCTACTTTAATAAGTTCTTTGTAGTTTTTAGCAGGACTTGTTGGATCTGCAATTCCCATAACATTTAAGGGTTTCCATAGAATTCTTACCATAAACCGGCTCCACTTCCAGAACAAATAATTCCACCAGTCTGCTTGATGCCCATGAGTTAAAAAAATTTCTTGTTGTGTTTCTTTATGTTTTAAAATGATACCTTCATGGTATTGGATGTTTTTAAATAACTCAACATCTTCACCAGTTTTTTCATCAAAATATGTTGATAAATGTTTGTTTACATAATTTGGGTTTTTATAAACCATATCATGGTTTCCCCATATTAAATGCAACCGGTTTTCTATATAAAATTGCTTCATCAACAAATACACATTTTTGTGGGCATCAAAAATGGAAGTAAATGAAAGGTTTTCCCATAGCTCATCACCATCACCAATTTCACAATATATAAAACCGTTGTAGTAATAATGCTTTAAAGCATGAAAGTAAATGTTTCGGTTATTAGCAAAATCATCAGCAAAACTGTTATCACCTCGATGGCAATCACTAAACAAAATAAATTTTGAAGTATCATCAAACTCAACAAGTTTGGCAGTCTTGTAAGCGTTATCTAATCGTTTTTTTGAAGTAAGCATAAAGTAAATGTAATAAAAAAAGTGGGTCATTTTTGAACCACTTTTTTTATTTATAAAGTATGAATTAGTTAAATATAATGCTATTTAAAAGCATTTAATCCGGTTATATCTAAACCTGTAATTAGTAAGTGAATGTCATGAGTGCCTTCATAAGTAATCACACTTTCTAAGTTCATAGAATGTCTCATAATGCTATATTCTCCAGTAATTCCCATACCGCCTAACATTTGTCTGGCTTCTCGAGCAATATTAATAGCCATATCTACATTGTTGCGTTTTGCCATAGATATTTGTGCTGAAGTTGCTTTACCATCATTACGTAAGGCTCCTAATCGCCAAGTTAGTAATTGCGCTTTTGTGATTTCGGTAATCATTTCTGCTAATTTCTTTTGTTGTAACTGAAATTGTCCAATTGGTTTTCCAAATTGCATACGCTCTTTGCTGTACCTAAGTGCTGTATCATAGCAATCCATAGCTGCACCAATGGCACCCCAAGCAATTCCATATCTGGCAGAATCTAAGCATCCAAGCGGCGCGCCTAACCCTGATTTGTTTGGTAATAAATTTTCTTTAGGCACTTTTACATTATCAAAAATAAGTTCTCCGGTTGCACTGGCACGAAGCGACCATTTGTTATGAGTTTCTGGAGTAGTAAAACCTTCCATACCACGCTCAACAATTAAACCATGAATACGTCCACTTTCATCTTTTGCCCAAACAATAGCAATTTGCGCAAATGGCGCGTTTGAAATCCACATTTTAGCACCATTCAACAAATAATGGTCACCTTTGTCTTTAAAATTTGTAACCATGCCTCCTGGATTACTACCATGATCTGGCTCTGTTAACCCAAAGCAACCCATCCATTCGCCACTAGCTAATTTTGGTAAATATTTTTGACGTTGAGCCTCATTTCCATATTTCCAAATAGGATACATAACCAAAGATGATTGCACAGAAGCCGTACTTCTAACACCAGAATCTCCACGTTCAATTTCTTGCATAATCAATCCGTACGACATTTGATCTAAACCAGCTCCACCATATTCCATAGGAATATAAGGGCCAAAAGCTCCAATGTCTGCTAAACCTTTAATTATTTGCTTTGGAAATTCTGCTCTTTGTGCATAATCTTCTATAATAGGAGAAACTTCGCGTTTCACCCATTCTCTGGCTGCATCTCTAACTAATTTATGTTCTTCAGTTAAAAGGTCATCTAAATTGTAATAATCAGGAGCTTCAAATAAATCTGGCTTCATAAGTTTGTTTTTATTGAAATACAAAAGTAACTAAAACGTTTGCGAGTAACAATATTTAGTTACATTTTCAAATAAAAATCTTTGGTAAGATTAATGTAATCTTGTGTGTATTGATGTCTTTCGTTTTCAATAATAAGCTCACTCATTTTTATATCACTTTCGCTGAAAGAAAATTCGATAAGGCTTCGCTTAATTTCTGAATTTGGATTCCCTTTTATTCTAAGAATGCGATTTGGATAAAGATTAATGAGACTCGCTTCTTCAATAATATTTTTTTCTTCTTTAAAAGGTGTCACAATGGAAAACTTGCCCTTTTTTGAGAGAAAATAAGCAACTGCAAAAATTATATGTTCTAATGGCATAGCATCACTAAAACGCGCTAAATTTCTTGCTTTATCATGAGTTTTATAGTTTTCTGAGTAAAAAGGCGGATTGCAAATGATGAGGTCGAACTTTTCATTAACAGCTTCAATATATTCTAGTATAGAGGCATGAAAGCAAAAAAGTTTGTCGTTCCAAGGGGAGTTTTCAAAGTTATCCACGCATTGTTCATAGGCTTCATCGTCAATTTCAATGGCTTCAATTTGCAGCGCATGGCTTCTTTGAGCAATCATTAAACTTAAAATGCCTGTACCAGCACCAATATCAAGGGCATTAAATGGATTGTGATTAACAGAGGTCCAAGCCCCAAGCAAAACGCTATCGGTACCAATTTTCATGGCACATTTGTCTTGCTCAACTGTAAATTGTTTGAATTTGAAGGGGTTCAAAATTAAAGGTATAAATCAATCAAACCTTCAGGGGTATTTACTAGAATGGTTTTTTTAGATCTGTCAACTTTTACAATAAATTGATCGTTTAAAGGAATTAGAATTTCTTTTTCATCCTTTTCAACTTCAAATAAGGCTTGTGCAGTTGAATCATTTATGGCTGTAATTGTTCCTACATGACCATAATTTACATCATCCATTCTAAATCCAATAACTTCATGAAAATAAAATTTATTTCCTTCAAGTTTAGGTAAAAACTCAAGAGGCAAATACACGTCGCTTTTTAATAATGAATCAGCTTCAGCCTCGGTAGTGACGTCTTCAAATTGCACGCGTAATAAATCTGATTTATGAAATTGTGAACTTTCAATAAAAAAGGGGATAAATGTGTTTCTGTAATCAATAAAAACAGCATCTAAGTTTTCGTAGAGTTCTGGTTGGTCTGTGTCTAATTTAATGAGTAACTCACCATTAAAACTATACTTTCGGACTATTTTGCCTAAATAAAAGCAATCTTCAATTTTCATCTGTTAGAATTTATTGTTTTAGAAGTCAGATAGAATGCCTTTGCAAAAAAAATTCGCAATGATTATCAAATTTACTATTGGGCATTTCATAATTTTTGAAATAAAAAACTCCGATAAAGCTATCGGAGTTTAAAAGTATAAAAAATATTATTTTTATTCTTCGTCTTTTGTTTCAGTAGTTTCTTCAACTGCAGCCTCTGCAGTTTCTTCAACAACGTCTTCAGTAGTTTCTTCAGCTGCAACTTCGGCAACTTCTTCTACAGTTTCAGTGGCAATAGCAGCTGCTGCTCTTGCTTCGTTAACTGCTTTTTCTGCTTCTAAAGCTTTAGCTTTAGCATCAGCTTGAGCCTTAGCTAAACCATCTGTTTTAGCAACAACTTTAGAACCTTTTTCTTCTAACCAAGCATTGAATTTTGCTTCAGCTTGCTCTTCAGTTAAAGCACCTTTTCTAACACCACCAGCAAGATGGTTTTTTAATAAAGCGCCTTTGTAAGATAAAATTGCTCTTGCAGTATCTGTTGGTTGTGCACCGTTTTGTAACCAAGTTACTGCACCATCAACGTTTAATTCAACAGTTGCAGGATTTGAGTTTGGATTGTAAACACCTAATTTTTCTAAGTATTTACCATCTCTTTTTGAACGTGAATCTGCTGCAACGATCCAATAAAAAGGTTTTCCTTTTTTACCGTGTCTTTGTAATCTAATTTTTACTGGCATAATAATTAATTATTTGAGGTTCTCGACCTCGGTTATTAATGAGAGCGCAAAGATACTATATTTTTTTTATTTGCAACATATTTTTTTATAACGAAAATTTGTGTGTAAAAGATTTGATTTTTAGAATAGTAAACATACAGGAGTAGGGGCTATAACTGAGTTTAAAAATGATAGCATTCCTGTTTTTGGATTTATTTTAAAAACAGAAATATTATCACTTTTTTGATTGGCTACCAATAAGAATTTTCCAGTTGGATCTATAGTGAAATTTCTTGGCCAATCACCATGAACTGAAATTGACTGGATTTTTTCAATGGTGCCATCAAGTTTATTTCTTTTAAAAACCACTATTGAATTTTCACCTCTGTTTGATCCATATAAATAAAGTTCATTCTTTGATAACTGAATTTCAGCACAAGCATTAGAACCTTTATAATCTTCGCTTAAAGTTGAATCATAATCAATTTGCTCAAAACCATTTTCTGTTTTTTTAACCGAAGTAACAGAATTGCCATATTCATTGATTATATATATAAATTGACCGTTTTTTGTTAAAGAAAAATGCCTTGGCCCAGGATTATTCGGCATTTCAACAATATTGGGCGATACAAGTTCATAATTGTTATTTTTTAATTTGTATTGATAAACAGAATTCATTCCTAAATCTGAAACAAATAGGTCGTCATTAAAAAACTGTGCAGAATGAGCATGAGATTTTCTGTCAGGTGAATTGTACTCAAAAATTTGAGATGCCTCACTAAGTTTTCCGTCTCTTGAAATGTTGTAAATAGAAACAGAACCACCGCCATAATTTGACACAGCCGC
This sequence comes from Gaetbulibacter sp. M235, assembly GCF_043876835.1. Lineage (NCBI taxonomy): Bacteria > Pseudomonadati > Bacteroidota > Flavobacteriia > Flavobacteriales > Flavobacteriaceae > Gaetbulibacter > Gaetbulibacter sp. M235. The sequence continues at coordinate 109,948 of NZ_JBAWJZ010000001.1, read as the reverse complement.
TTTATTCCCCAATTTATTTAAAGATACATGACAAGGCCAGTCACCATTACTGCTTACTTTATTTAAAAATTTTAGCAAGCCATTTTTTTCAGTCTTAAAAGAAGAAACACTTCCACTGCTTTCGTTTACAGCATACAAATATTGTTTATTACGTGAAAAAGTAATAAACGAAGGGCTTTCACTAGACGCTGCAAATTGTAAATTGCTAAGTTCTCCTGTATTTATGTTAAATTGAATTCTGTAAATGCCTTCGCTATTGCCATCGGTATAGGTTCCAATGTACATTGGTATATTTTGAGCTTTAGTATTAAATTGGCTTACCATAAGGCATAAAAAAAATAGTTTAAAATTCATATCATGGTTTATTTAAGTTATAAAAGTATGATATTTTAAACTATTTTTTATCTAAATAAGCTTGTGACCTATTTAATTTTTCAACATAGAAATTTCATTTGAAATTAAGTTGTCTATATCTTTTGAGGTTATTGAAATTTTGTTTTTAATCATTATTTTTTTCATCACTTGATTGGTTACCATAGTTACTTGAGAATCTTCTATGGTATTTTCAAAACGTGTTTTAACCTTATTGCTTATTGTTATTTTAAACTCTGCTAAAAGAGCTCTTAATGATGCACCTTGAAGCCATTCATTATAAGCATCAATTTCTTCTGAAATAATCAAATAAACTTCATCTGTTGCAGCCAATCGGTGCTCTTTAGTTTCTTCAAGTTCTACCGAAATTGAATCTAAATCATGAAAAACAATATGATTTTGATTGGCTAATTTTTTGTCGATGTTACACGGTACAGCTAGATCAATCAGTAATGTTTTTTTATTTGATTGAGGTATATTTTTAATCAAATTCGGGCAATTACTTGCAGCACTGATAATCACATCAAAATCATCAAAAGTATTATTTAAAATGTTTTCCCATGCATAGGTTTTACATTGATTATTTTGTGCTAAGATTATGGCTTTTTCTAAACTGCGATTTCCAATAAATATATTATTGAAATTAAATTTCGAATTATATTTAAACAATTGTTTTACAATGTCGCCGGCTCCAACAAACAATATTTTTTTCGATTTTACAGTATCTCTATCAAATGTTTGTCTTATAACTTTTAATGATTTATAAGCTACAGAAGTAGTTCCGTCTCTAAAATCTGTTTCGTTGCTAATTCTTTTGTGTGTTTTAAAAACTGCTTGTAAAGCACGCTCTAACAATGAACCTTGTAGTTGATGAGCCATTGAAAATTGATGTGCCTTTTTTATTTGAGATATAATTTCAGCATCGCCAAAAACGAGCGATTCTAAACCAGATGAAACTTCCAATAAATGTTTTATACTGCTTTTGGTATCATTGCTTAATTGAAAGATTTCTTTTTCAGTTGGTGAGTTTTTTATGGCTTTAAACTCAATTAAATAATCTATTATTGAGTTTGTTGATGTGGTAATAGATTCAAAATAAATCTCTGATCTGTTGCAAGTAGCCAAAATAAACAAACCTGAAATATCTTTAAAAGCTTCACAAATAAGTTGAGTTAATTGTTTTTTTTCTTCTTCTGAAATATGATATTTTTCTCGTTGTTCAGTATTTGCCGTTTTATGGGAAACACTTATATAGCGCAATGTTTTATTCATAAGTAGCTTAACTCTAAAGTCTTTAAAAATTATATAACTAAATAGATATAATGTCAAAGGTAGTTACAGAACATTAGATAGATAATGACTTTTATCATATTTTGTAACATATGTTACATTAAGAGATTTTTAAAAAAGTGAAGAAATTAAAGCTCAATTTAAGAATCTGTTTATTTTTCATTTTATGACTTTTGTCATATGATATTTGTATAAAATTAGATATGTTTGAAATAATTCATTATAAATATCCTTCCAAATTTTTGCCCAGTTTGTAATGTTATTTTATTAATTCTTATAAATGGAATTATAGCATTTACATGTGTTATACATTTTTGACGGGTTTTATTATTGTTGTTCTTAAAAGGTTTTTCTGAAAATATTCTTAAGAATGGCAATTAATAAATATGTACTCTTATTCAAAGGGTTTGTTTAGCCTAACAATGGCCACTTTAATTTATATAGTTGAAAACAGTCTATAAATACCTCCTATAGATTTATGTTTTATTTCAACGAGGACTAAATTTTTAAGACATGCCAAAAATTATTTTTCGATTATTACTTTCTTTCATCGTTTTTGTTACCATTTTTATAGTAATAAGGCAATTAGTGATACCTATTTCGTTTGGTGATTACGGCCATTATAGAGCTAATTCCATTGAGGACAATAAAGGAAGAACACTTTATTTTAAAGGAGATGAAAAATGCATTTCATGTCATCAAGATCTTGATGATTTAATAAATACAGATGTACATTCTGAAATAAGTTGCGAAACTTGCCATCCTCCAAAAATTGATGCAAATACAGATTGTAAAGTAAATCCACCAAAAGTTGAAGGAACCATTGAATTTTGTGCACAATGTCATACAAAGAATGCTGCAAGAGAAGCTATAGGTTTTCCAAATTTTGATATTAAGGAACACAAAGGAGATCAAAACTGTATTGAATGTCATAATCCACACGCGCCATGGGAACTAAAAGAATAAACAATAATAGAAGGAATTTTTTTAAAACTTCAGCAGCTTTTATTGGTGGAACTATTGCATTTTCAATTGTGAAACCTTTTGAGCTTTTAGGACAATCAAAAGTTGAAGATAAAAGCGATGATAAAGCTATCAAACCATTATGGGGAATGGGTGTTGATATAGAGAAATGCATTGGTTGTGGAAAATGTTCGGAAGCTTGTAAGATTGAGAATAATGTGCCAAAAGAACCTTTCTATTTTAGAACATGGGTTGAGCAATACACAGTAAAAAAAGATGGAGAAGTTAAAATAGAATCACCTAATGGGGGCATTGGAGGTTTAAAACAATCAGTGCCGGATGAGGATATTTTTAAGTCTTTTATGGTGCCTAAATTATGTAATCACTGTACCGATGCCCCTTGTGTACAAGCTTGTCCAGTAGGTGCTACTTTTATCAGTCCAGAAGGTGTTGTTTTGGTAGATGAAACCTACTGTATTGGTTGTAGTTATTGTATTCAGGCATGTCCTTATGGCGCTAGATTTATGAATCCGGTTACTAAAGTTGCCGATAAGTGTACATTCTGTTATCACAGAATTAGCAAAGGTTTGGAGCCTGCTTGTGTAGAGGTTTGCCCAACTAATGCAAGGGTTTTTGGAAATTTAAGAGACAAAAAAAGTGACTTAGTTAAGTTTTTGCAAAAAAATCCAACCGAGGTTTTAAAGCCTCATTTAAATACAAAGCCAAGAGTTTTTTATAACGGATTAAGTTCAGAAGTTAGATAATTATGGAAGAGCATTTTCAACATTTATACGAAGCCTTATCACAAGTTGATGGATATATTTATCCTAATGAAATAGACTTGCATTGGGGATTAATGATTGTATTGTATCCGTACATTACCGGATTGGTTGCAGGAGCTTTTATTTTAGCATCACTGGAGCGCGTTTTTCATGTTAAAGTATTAAAACCTACTTATGGGTTAGCTCTATTAACGGCATTAGCTTTTTTATTGGTAGCAACCATGCCTTTAGTAAGTCATTTACAACACCCTCTCAGGGCTTATGAAATTTTTATGACACCAAACTCAACCTCGGCAATGGCCATTTTTGGATTTGTGTATTTATGGTACTTAATGGTGGTTTTATTATTAGAAATTTGGTTTGATTATAGAAGAGATTTTGTTATTTGGTCTAAAACAAGCAAAGGTTTCAAAAAATATTTTTATAAAATAATAACCCTTGGAATTAATGAAACTGATGCCAAATCAGTAAAATTAGATGATAGATTAGGTTACTTTATTACTGTAATAGGAATTCCATCAGCCTTTTTGCTTCACGGCTATGTAGGTTTTATTTTTGGCTCTATAAAGGCTAATCCTTGGTGGTCAACAGTATTAATGCCAATTATATTTTTGTTTTCAGCAATGGTATCTGGAATAGCTTTGGTAATGGTTATTTATATGATAGTTAGTTGGATAAGGAGAGTGAAAATTGACATGAAATGTTTAGATACCATAGCCAGATACTTACTGTTTATTTTGATAATAGATTTCACCTTAGAATCCTTGGATCAAATCCATCGAATTTATGAGGCTGAAGAATCTTTTGATATTATTAAAGTATTAGTTAGTGGTAAACTTAACCTTACGCTATTTATAATGCAAATTGGTTTAGGAACGATAATGCCTTTATTCTTTTTAGGAATATTTCAATTTTATAAACCAGCTGAAAAAATTAGAAAAGCAGTTTATCTTTTTGTAGGAATATTTGTTCTTATTGGTATTTTCTTTATGAGATGGAATGTTGTAATTGGTGGTCAATTGTTTTCTAAAAGCTTAAGTGGTTTTACATCCTTTAGAGCTGTTTATTCTGGTTTAGAAGGCTATTTTATGGCATCAGTTTGGCTAATACTACCTCTCATTATTTTAACCTTTTTATTATGGTTAATGCCTCCTTGGAAAAAGATAGACGAACTTAAATAATAAAAAAAAGCCGAACATTTTGTTCGGCTTTTTTTTTATTATTTAAAAACGTTTAGTACTATTCTTTTAAACTTCTCATATAGTTAACAATTAACCATCTGTCTTCATCATCAGGTATTTTTTTAGTGTATTCTGGCATGTCATCTCTACCAAAAGTAGTTTTATAAAATAATTCGCCATCAGTTTGATTTTGGAATTCTTCAGATGAAAAATCACCTAAGTCACCTTTTAATCCAGCAGATTTCGTTCCATCTCCATAACCTTCTTTTCCATGACATGATTTACAGTGTTTGTCGTATAGAGCCTTACTGGTTGATACATCAGCTTTAGGGTCTGTTGGGTTCTTCATGGTTTTATACTTTGCAGGAACTACCCATTTGTCTTGTTCTACTTTTGTAAAAGCTACAAGTGCAATACTTATAACTCCAATAATCATTATTAGTTTAAGTGTTTTCATTATTAATTAATTTTGATGTTTATTTTTTAATTTTAGCATTAAGTTCTGCGCCCTCTTTTTTTATTTTGAATAAGTTTATTATGCTGTAAGCATAATTAGCCCAAACGCCCAATAATAAAATTGAAAGGACAACATACATCCAGATAGGAGCTACTTTCGACCAAAGTTTATAAGACTCTGTTTCTATTTTTTTATTGATTCCCCAATGGATGTTTTTTTTCTGAATAACATTACCAAATTCATCATTGTCTAAAATAGAAGCGATAACATCTACATTTCCGTTTATGTCTCCAAAGATATTTTCAGGAAATTCAAATTGAAATTCACCATTCTCAATAGTGCCTTGTTGTATTGGTCTGTTTGAAATAAATCCAGGAATAGAGAATTTTATTTCTGTTTCTTCAAGTGGTATTTTTGTGTTTAAGCTATCTAAGGTGTAAGCATTTAATAAAACTGTTTTTACACTATCAATTTCCTCTAGGTTTAGCTCAAGGATAACATCTCTAACTGCTAATTCTGCTTCTTCATAATCTAAACCATCAGTTCCGTCAAAAACAGCTTTTAAATTTATGTACCCTTCAGAGTCCGTAATATATTTTTGATTAGCTGGCACTGTTAATTGGGCAGTACCTTCTTTATCGGTTTTTGCTGTTCCTAAAAGTATTTCTTTATCATCTGCTACATTAAAAAAATTAATAGCGGCATCAAAAACGGGAACTCTGTCTTTTCGATCCTTCTTGTTGGTTGCAATGAAGCTTGTTTCTAAAATACGCGAATTATCAGGTTGCTTAATGTTGTTTAAACTAAAGCGAACTTTATAATTTTTTAAATCATTTTCTTGAGCAAAACTTTTAATATTCATTAAAAGTCCTATAGCTAATGTAATTACTAAAAACTGAATTATTTTAGTTCCCATATTGTTTAATTTTTAATTGATGCATCTTCTTTAGTTTTTGTTTCTCTTTCATGATTAATAATTTCAGACATAGAGATGACTGGAACAAATCTCATTATTAAAAGAAAGAATAACAGGAAAGCTGCTATACCAGTAAAACTTAATGCCCATTCTATCCAAGTAGCATTGTAATGAATGAATTCTGGTCTTGTGTCTTGAATTGGTATGTAAGGGGTTTCTAAAGTTGGTACTACTACTAAATATCTGTTTAGCCATAATCCTGAAACAGCTATTACTGCTGCAAATGAAATAGACTTTATAGTCCTTATTTTTTTTATTGATAAAATGATTAAAGGAAGTATAACACCAATATAATTGGCGAAAATGAATTGCCAGAAATAGTGACCGAATAAAGTGTTTAATAAATTTACATCAGCTGGTTTATGGCTGAACCATTTTGCGAAGTAATCACTAAATGTAAAATACCCGAATAGTAAGGATAACACTAGTAAAACATACCCAGCCATTACAAAATGTGACTGAATAATGTATTTTTCTAGTTTATAATACCTTCTAATGAAATACATGGCTATGATTATAACCCCTACTCCTGAATACAAACCTGAAAAAATAAAATCGGGTGCAAAAATGGTGCTATTCCAACCAGGTTGTAATGTTAAACTAAAAATCCAAGCAAGAACGGTGTATGCTACAATAGCCATTGCAATGACCATTTTAGACATGATACTAGTTATTTTATGCAGTCTTTTACGTTGTTCAGTTGTATCCTGGTAATTAATTGCTAAAAATTTGTATAATTTTTTTCTCCATTTAGGAATCTTTAAATTAGGGCTATCTCTTAAAATAGCAAAATCAGGGATGAATGTAAAATACAAGTATATAAAACATCCTACAAGGTCTGTGATAATTGCTATAATATCCCAGGTTATTGGAGACTGTATTCTTGGGTACATAAACAGATAATATATTCTGTCTAGTCTTCCAATACATAATAAAATAAATATAGGGCCAATCACTATTGAAAGAACAGTCATAATTTCAACTATTCTTGTAACAGAATTTTTCCAAGGAGTTTTAAAAAAATGTAAAATTCCAGAAATAAATGCTCCGGAATAACTCAACCCTACAAAAAAGATAAAATTGATGATATATACACCCCAAACAACATTATCTCTCATCCCTGTAATTTCATGACCATTGATTAATTGTAAATAAAAGGCATATAAACCAACGGCAATTATTGCAATTAATATTAATATCCAAACATTTGAGAAGAAACTTGATTTCTCTATCATTGGCGAAAATTCTTTAACCAATTCTTTTTTTCTACTATTTGTATCCATAATTAAGAGTTGTTAAGGTTAAATTTTGCCTTGTTCTTTTAAATTTTTAACGTATGGGACATTTAGGTATCTATCAATGATATCTTCATCAACATTGAAACCATCTTCTAATGGAACTTGTCTGTTTACTGCTGGTAAATAATACACGTTAGGTTTTGTTCCTAAATGTTCTAAATGTCGATAACCACCGCGATTATTAATTAGTTCAGAAAAACTAACTGTTTCTTCTCCATTAGTTACAATATCCTCATTTTTGTCTCCAAAATATATGACTCCCATTGGACAAGCTTGTGCGCAATGTGGAAGTTTGCCTTGTCTTAATAAGTCTGGACAGAAATCACATTTCATCACGGTGCCTTCTGCTGCTGGAACTTGAGTTTCTGGAGAATAAGGGATGTCTTTATTGTCAAACTTATCTTTGTGACCCCAATTAAAAATACGTGCAGAATAAGGACAACTTGTAATACAGAATTTGCATCCTATACAACGCTGATTGTCTATCAATACAATACCGTCGTCACGTTTAAAAGTAGCACCAGTAGGGCATACGGTTACGCATGGTGGTTCATCACAGTGAAAGCAAGGTTTTGGCATCCAGTGAGGAGCAACATTTTCATTGTCTTGAATTAGTTGGATTTTTAAAAACTCCTGATTATGATCCAATTGATGTGCTTTTTGGCAGCTTTCAACACATTTTCTTGCGTTTTTGCACTTAGCCAAATCTATAACCATTACAAATTTCCTATTTGGAATTCCTATTCTTGATTCGGCAGGAGTCACAAGAGCCTCAGGATATTTATTAATATTTGTGGCATCAACTTCTACCATTTTTCCGTCTGGTGTTAGAAGTCTTATTTTTTCTCCTGACGGTTTTTCTTCTTCTGAAGCAATGTTTTTAATTAATGTAGTACCTGCTAATGCCGTTACGCTTGACATTAACCCTAATTTCAAGAATTTCCGTCTATTGTTGGTACTATCTTTTTCAGAGTTGTTATTATTCATAATGTAAAAAATATAGAGCTAGTTTATATGCTAAAATCTATAATAAATGTATGCACCTACACTAGGTTATCCTATGACAAAAGTCATGTGGATTAAATATTTTTTACAAAAAAATAATGATAAAGTTAGTAACAATTGTTACATAAAATTGTAGTTATTTTTTGAATGTTTTTTAAAGTTTATTAAAAAAAAAGGCCGAACAATAAGTTCGGCCTTTTTTATAGAATTAGTTATAAAGATTACTCTTTTAAAGTTCTCATGTAGTTTACTATTAACCATCTGTCTTCATCATCTGCTACTTTTTTAGCAAACTCAGGCATATCATTTCTACCAAAAGTTGTTTTGTAAAATAATTCTCCATCAGTTTGTTTTTGGAATTCTGCAGTTGAGAAATCTCCAAGATCGCCTTTCATTTCTGCTGCTTTTGGACCGTCACCATAACCTTCTTTACCATGGCAAGATTTGCAATGTTTTTCATATAATGATTTACCAATCGCTGCATCTTGTTTTGCTGGTACAGGGTTTTTCATGCTGACATATTTTGCTGGAACAACCCATTTGTCCTGCATAATAGTGGTGAAAGAGAAGAATATAAAAGAAAATATTCCTACGATTGTAAAAATTTTAATTGTTTTCATTTTTTTTACTTTTTAAATTACGATTTTTTTAACTTGATTAAATTTAATATTAAATATATAATTATACCCCAAATCCCTAAAATTATTAAATTAGGAAATATTAGTAGGAATAAAGGTGTTTTGTTTCTTGGAGACCACATGGTTCTTTCATCAAAAGTTGATTCTTCAACTATTGGTACACCAATTGGAGCATTAACTAAGGCTTTCACTGTTCCAAAGTCATCACTGTCTTTAAGAACAACTTCAAATGTTAACTTTCCATCTACACCAGGTATTCCTTCTTCAATAGGTACAATAATAGTGCCAGTTTCATCAGTGCTATTAAATTCTTCACCAATTCTTAAGGGTCTGAATAATCGTTGCACTTGCACTCTTAGTAGTGCATCACTAACCACACTGTCTGTAGACTTATCTATTAGGGTTGCTGTTATATAATTAATACTATCTTTTGTAATTAACTTTGCTTCAATATTAGCATTTTTAAAGCTAATGGTTTTTGAAACTCTAGAAAAAGCATCGTTTCCATCAAACGAAATTTCTATATTATAAATATTTGTTGAATCAGGTTTTATGGCATTTATATCTTTTAGGATAAATTTGCTTTCACCATTCATATTGGTTTTGGTTTTACCTAATTCGATTTGATCGTCTACAACATTGTTATAAAGTGTTAACTCTATATTTGAAACATCAATATTTTGATTATCTACTTTTGAGGTGGCTTTTATGTCAAAATAAATTTCTGCATTCATTATTTTAACATACTCTGCTTTTAATCTAATCTTGTCTTTTTTTGCTTTTTGAGCAAAACCAGAAGTGCATAAAAAAACACTTAATACAACAAGAAAAATTTGGTGTGCTATAAATTTATTTTTCATGATTTAGTGTTTTTGTTTAATTCTAATTCTTCTTGCTCATCAAATGTTCTTTGAATTGGTATAACAGGTAAGTACCTAACTAATATTGTTATAATCAGTAAACACATAGCTAATGTAGCAAAGGTGATTAACCATTCGTGTACACTAGGAAAGTAATGATGCCAAGCTTCTGGAACTCCTTGAATTGGTAAGAATGGATGTAAAAGCGTTGGAGTTACAATTAAGTAACGTTTCCACCAAGAACCTAAAACAACTAGTAAACCAATTAAAAACATAGAAAGAGGTTTTCTTCCTTTTTTGAAAAACAAAACGATTATTGGAATTATTAAACCACCAACAATAACAAACCAAAACAATGGAGCATACTCACCTGTAACCAATACATTTAAATGTGTTATTTCTTCTTTTTTAGAAGTAAATTCAGGTATTAAATATTCATTAATATTAAAATACAGGTAAAGCAAACATGCCAAAGCTAAAAATTTACCTAATTTATCAAAATGAAATTCAGTTATGTAGTTTTCTAAATGGTAAGCTCTTCTAATTATATAAACAACAGCAACCAAAGCGCCTATGCCAGCAACAGCAGCTCCTGAAATAAAGTACGCACCCATATTTGTACTATCCCAACCAACCCTAAATAGGGTTGAAAATAACCATGCGTCTACGGTTTGCAACATAAACCCCGCTGGAATAATTAGAATAGAAATTAAATGGATGGCTTTAATATGAATAGATTTTTGTTTTTCACTTCCTGTCCAATTCAAGGACAAATTTCCATACCATTTGCTGAGTTTAGGTTGTTTATCTTTGAAATATTCTTTAAGAAGTGCAAAATCAGGAATTAATGGATAAAATAATAATAATAGCGCTATGGCCATAAATGTTGGTATTATTATAACATCCCAAATAATTGGTGATTGCATTCGACCATAAATAAATAAATTCATCAATCGGTCTGGTCTACCCATGTCAATCATAATGGTCAGTCCAGCCATGATAATAGCTGCAACAGATATAATTTCTGCAATTCTAACAATAGGAGTTCTCCAAGCATTATTTGTAAGTCTTAAAACGGCTACTGTAATTGTACTAACAAAACTTGTTGCAACAAAAAACACAAAGTTTGAAATATAAACACCCCATAAAGCATAATCACTCATATTGGTTACAACTTGACCTTTTATAACTTGATCAATATAAGCAATAATACCAGCTATAATTACGACTATTAATGCGGTAGTCCAAATAACACCTTTTTTTCCAAATTTTTGTGGTGCTAAATCATTAAGTAATGCATCGTAATTTTTCATGATTCTTCTTCGTTTTCAACAGATCTGAATTCTGTATAATTTTCTAAACCTTCTTCAAAATTTACTAATCTGTTTACTGGAGGTAAGTAATAAACACTCGGTTTTGTTCCTAGACCTTCCATAAGTCTATAACCATCTTTATCTTTCAATAATTTACTTAATCGAAGTGTTTCATCTCCATTTGTAACAGTATCTTCATATTTGTCACCAAAATAAAATACGCCGTTTGGACATGCAGTAACACAATGAGGAAGTTCTCCTTTGTCAATGGCGTGAGGACAAAAATCACATTTATCTACAGTACCTTTAACACTTGGTAAACCTGCAAATTCTGGAGAGTAATGAGTTTCTCCTTCCATATGCATATCCATACTCATGTCACCTTGGTCTGGATCATCCCAATTGAATACCCGAGTTGAATATGGGCAAGCCGCCATACAAAAACGACATCCTATACAACGCTCATTATCAATTAAAACAAGTCCATCTCTACGTTTAAATGTAGCGTCAACAGGACATACAGTAACACAGGCAGGGTGGTCACAATGCATACAGGTAGTTGGCATCCAATAAGGAGCTGTATCTTCATCTTCTTGCATTTTATAAACCTTAAGCCATGCATGATCACCTGTTATGTAATGGTGTTTGTTACAAGCACTCTGACATTTTAAAGCATTTTTACATTTAGCCAAGTCAATAACCATAACAAATTTTCTGTTAGGCATGCCTTCTCTAACGTTATACTTTGGATCTGTGTCGTGTGTGTGTTCAACTTCCACAATTTCAGATGAATCTACCTGAATTAAAGTGCCGTCTGTAGTCATTAATTCTACAAATTCACCAGTACTATTACTGGATTTTGCACTTAACTTGGAAATTTTTGAAATGGCTAATCCACCAACGGCGGCAGCTAACCCCAATTTGATGCCCTTATCAAGAAAATTACGTCTTGATTCATTATTTTTTTCTTCCATATTTATTGTTGGTTAATAAGGATTATAATTTTTTGTCAAGCCAATTAAGAAATGAAGAGTTTGATACGTTTTTCTTAACTACTTTCGACTTTTTTAATGCACTTACTTTAACCTTTACGGTAGTTCCGTCTGGTTTCAATAATGTTTGGTATTCTTCATCTTGAGGCGATGAAGTTTCATTATCTTCATTTTTTCCAAAACCTAGGAAGGGAATTAGAAATCCACTTCCTAGTATTGGTAAAATACTTCTTCTTGATATTTTTTTTTCGTTTCCAGATGGTTGGTCTTTCATGAATTTATTATTTATTAGGTTAGAAATTATATCTTCTTGTTATGTTGAATCCAATTAACATTCCTTTATGAAAAAAATCATTGGTATTCTTCATGGCATTCATTTGTGGAACGATTCCATTGTAGTTTGTTAAGAAAATTTGGAACGCATGGGCAGATGTTGAAAACTCTGCACCTATACTAATTCCAGGATTGTCATAACTAAGTCCTGTAGTAGGATCATCTTCAAAGCTAGTTATTGGCTGACTATAATCTAATATAATTGAAGTTTGTGGACTTATTTTATATCGTCCCCCAAAAGCTATTGAAATACGATCATTTTCAGTTCCATAATCTACAGCATTGTAGTGAGCTAAACTTGGTGCTATTTGAAAAGAAAAGTTAGGACTGAATCTTTTAGCAATGATTAATTGGTGGAAATAAGAATATCTATCTTGTTTTGTTAGAAAAACGCCATCATTGGCTTCTCCCGAACGACCATCTATTCCTACGTTTCCAAAATAAGTAACACTTAAAGGAATGCGCCCTGAACGGGTTTGATTTAAAAGACCAACTTTTAAGTTGAAATCGCTAATTCTATTCTTTTTAGTAATTCCATAACCTACAGTTACCCAATCTAAAATTGAGTATGATAATGCAATTCTAATGTTTGAATTTGCTCCATAAATACCAGCTAATGAATTTTCTTCATCTATTAAACCAAATCTATGTTGCATCATAACTTCTAAGGTGTTTTTATTAAATAACACGTTAGTTTGATTGTCAACAAGGCTTGAACTTTCAAACGCAGGACGTTCCGGTTTATCTACAATTGAATCCTTAGTTTTTTGTGAAAAACCAATTATTGGAACAATTAAGAAAGTAAACAGTAATATTTTATAATTTTTCATTTGTAACGTCTTTAAATTAGTTGTTTTCTGCACCGTCATCAATCCACTTTTTAATTAATGCAAGAGAATTTGCATCAACATTTCTGTGTCCATTAACTGCTAATTGAGTGTATAATCTACTACCGCTAGAATTGCCTGCTGATACATAAGCTGGAACCAGTGCGGCATATTCACTACCTGCAGTTAAATTTGGACTTTGTCCGCCAGTGTTGTGGCATTGAGTACAATTGTAAGTAACAAATATTGGTGTAATGTCATCTGCAAAAGAAATAACGGTATCTGGTGGAATCACTACTTCAACTTCTTCAGGAAATTCATCGTAATAACATGAAAAAAACAACAAAGTTATACTGCTAACGAGAACTATTTTTAATAGTTTTTTCATTTTGTTTTATTTTAATTTTGAACTTTTAACTTTAAATTTCTAATAGAAATTTTGTTAGCTATTTAATATACTAGGATTTGATTTTAAATAGCCCAGAAGTTTTACCTCCTGAGCTATTTTAAAATATCTAGCTATTAATTTTGTAAGTATTCAAGTGAATTTTTAAGTAAAGCAGTTGCATATTTTGGGTTATGCACACCATTACTTTTATCTTCTTCTAAAGTTTTATAGTTCCAAATAACTTGTGCATCTTTTACAGAATAAACACCAGGATTTGAAGTGCTAGCACGAGCTCCACTTGCTCCTAAAATATATCCACTTTCATCTATATATCCTTTGGCAACCAATAAATTATGTAAAGCTGTAAAATCTGTAGTAAATCCGGTTACTTCTGTAGGAGCGCCATTTGTATGGCAAGTAATACATGCTTCTTCATTTGGTGCCCAAGTATGTCCACCTTCTGTAGCAACTGTAGATTCTCCCATATGACAAGCAACACAAGATGCACCTTTTCTGTGACCTGAATCGCCATTAGCTCCAATTCCAGGATAAGCTGTTGATCCTGCAATGTTAGCGCCCATAATACCTTCAAATAAGGTAGATTGTGGGCCATGGTGAGGTCCATATCTGTAACTTGTTATAGTTACATCTTCAGTACCTGTTGGAACAGGATAACTAGGTCTAGGTTGGTGACAAGTCACACAAGCATTACTTAAGCCTAAAGGATCATTTGCGTTAGCTAAGTCAACAGATACTGTTGGGTCAATAACTAATTTAACAGGATCGATGTTTCTTAATGCATAATCATTTCCATCATTTTCAAAATCAAATGATCTGTGTGCATCATGACATCCAGTACAATTAATTGGGTTTGAAACTAAATACCCGTTTGGATTTGGCATTGGAATAGGATCTCCGTTAATGTCTAGAATTAAATCACCAAAATCAGGACTTGAAGGGTCTGTGATTGTTTGATAAAAATTACCAGACAAATAATCTATGTGACCTTCATTGTTGTGACATTGTGCGCAATCAGCACTTGTTCCTCTTGCCCAAGAAGTTCCAGTAGCGTGTCCAGAAGTTGCATAAGCGTTAATAATAGGGTCACGATGAGTTGATGAGTGACATGAAATACAAAGAGCGGCATTGGCATCAGAACCATCAACGCCGTCTACACCGTCAACACCATCTTTTCCGTCTGCTCCTGCGATTGGAGTATACTCACTGGTACATTGGAAAAACATAAAACTTGATGCTACTATGACCAAGTTTATTATTAATTTGAAATTTTTCATAATAACTGTATTTGATATTTTATTTAAAATCTTGGTGTAAAATTATGTAACATATGTTACTCAAAATATGATTTTTGTCATATATGAATTTATTTTAAAAAAACTTAAAAAGAGCAATTTTTAAAGAACTTTTTGTTTATAAATGATGATAAATTTAAAAAAATTAAATGCTTATAATTAGTAATTTTATCAATCCTATTTTGAGCTAAGAATAAATTTATGTATTTAATTTTTGATACCGAAACCACAGGTTTGCCTAAACGTTGGGATGCCCCCATTAGTGATACCAATAACTGGCCTAGATGCATACAAATAGCATGGCAATTACATGATGCTTATGGTAATTGTATAGAACATCAAGATTATTTGGTTAAACCAGATGGCTTTAATATTCCTTATGATGCAGAGAAAATCCATGGTATTTCAACAGAGTTGGCTCAAAAACAGGGTATTTCATTAATTGAGGTTTTACAAAAATTTAAAGAAACTTTAAATAAAACAAAGTTTATTGTTGGTCAAAACGTGAAGTTTGACTTAAACATTATGGGCGCTGAGTTTTTTAGAGAAGGATTAGATAATGTGTTGCAAGAATTACCTGTATTAGACACTTGTACAGAACATACTGCTGCTTTATGTCAAATACCTGGTGGGCGTTATGGTAAATTTAAGCTACCTACATTATCTGAATTGCATGAATTTTTGTTCGAGGAACGTTTTGTAGAAGCTCATAATGCTACTGCCGATGTAGAAGCAACAACACGTTGCTTTTTTGAATTGATTCGTTTGAATGAATTTACAAAAGAGCAATTAGATGTTGAGCAAGATTATTTTAAAGAATTCAACACTTCCAATCCAACAGAAATTCAACTTTTAGGTTTAAAACACATCAACCTGAAAAATGAAAGTGCGAAAATTCGCGAACAAATAAAAAAAGCGGTTTCAACAACAATCTCATCACAAGAGATTAAAGAAAACATAGCAGAATTAGCCGATGTCGATTTTGTTCATTTACATAATCACTCACAATTTTCCATTTTACAATCCACAATAAGCATTAAAAAATTAGTGGCTTCTGCAGCAAAATATAATATGCCTGCTGTAGCATTAACAGATCATGGAAATATGATGGGTGCTTTTCACTTTGTGAAAGAAGTATCTTTTCATAATAAAGTGGTAAAAACAAAAAATGAAGAAGCCATAGCGAAGGGAGAATTGCCAACTTTAAATGAAATTAAACCCATTTTAGGCTGTGAGTTTTTTGTTTGCGAGAATCATTTAGATAAATCTAGAAAAGATAATGGCTATCAAATCGTGCTGCTTGCAAAAAACAAAAAAGGGTATCATAATTTGGCAAAATTATCTTCAATAGCTTATACCGATGGGTTTTATTATGTACCAAGAATTGACAGAAAATTAATTGAAAGGTATAAAGATGATTTAATTGTACTTACGGGTAATTTATATGGAGAAGTGCCTAGTAAGGTTTTAAATATTGGAGAAAATCAAGCTGAAGAAGCTTTGTTATGGTGGAAAGAACAATTTAAGGATGATTTATATGTTGAAATTATGCGTCATAATCAAGAAGATGAAAAACGCGTAAACCCAACCTTAATTAAGTTGGCAGAACAACATAATATTAAAATCGTTGCTACAAATAATACCTATTATGCGGAGCAAGAAGATGCCAATGCACATGATATTTTATTGTGTGTTAAAGATGGCGAAAAACAGGCGACACCTATAGGAAGAGGACGTGGTTATCGTTATGGCATGCCAAATAAAGAGTACTTTTTCAAGTCTTCTGACGCCATGAAAAGCTTGTTTAAGGATTTGCCTCAAGCCATTTCAAATATTCAAGAAGTAGTAGATAAAATTGAGGATTATCAATTATCACGTGAAGTCTTGCTTCCTAAATTCGATATTCCTAAAGAATTTGTAAATGAAGAAGATAAAGTTGATGGAGGAAAACGTGGGGAAAATGCCTATTTACGTCATTTAACATATAAAGGAGCAGAAAAACGTTATGCCGATTTAACATCTGAGATAAAAGAACGTTTAGACTTTGAGTTAGAAGTTATTGAAAAAACAGGCTATCCGGGATATTTTTTAATTGTTGAAGATTTTATTCGAGAAGCCAGAAATATGGATGTGTCTGTTGGTCCGGGTCGTGGTTCAGCAGCAGGTTCGGTAGTGGCATATTGTCTTTGGATAACCAATATTGATCCTTTAAAGTACGACTTGCTTTTTGAGAGATTTTTAAATCCAGACCGTATTAGTATGCCCGATATTGATATCGATTTTGATGACGAAGGTCGTGGGCGGGTTATGGAATATGTGATTAAAAAATATGGTAGCAATCAGGTTGCACAAATTATTACTTATGGTACTATGGCTGCTAAATCCTCTATCAGAGATACAGCTAGGGTTTTAGATTTGCCTTTGTTTGATGCCGATAGAATTGCGAAGCTAATTCCAACCATGTCTAAACTGAACAGGATTTTTGGTTTAAGCGAAAAGGAATTAAACAGCACGTTCAGGGCTGAAGATTTAGAGAAAGTTAATCAACTATTAAATATTTCTGAAGGAGAAGATTTAGAAGCTGAAACTATAAACTTAGCCAAAACATTAGAAGGATCATTAAGAAATACGGGTATTCATGCTTGTGGAGTTATTATCACGCCAAGCGATATTACCGATTTTGTGCCAGTAGCTACAGCAAAAGATTCAGATTTGTATGTCACTCAGTTTGACAACTCTGTGGTTGAAGAGGCCGGATTACTTAAAATGGACTTTTTAGGATTAAAAACTTTAACCTTAATTAAGGATACGGTAAAAATTGTAAAAGCAAAGCATGGCATACTATTAGACCCAGATAATTTTCCTTTAGATGATGAGAAAACGTATGAATTATTCCAAAAAGGGGAAACAGTAGGAGTATTTCAATATGAATCTCCCGGAATGCAAAAACATTTAAAAGATTTAAAACCAACGGTTTTTGATGACCTAATTGCAATGAACGCATTATATCGTCCGGGACCAATGGAATACATACCAAGTTTTGTTAAGCGTAAACATGGTGAGGAAACCATTGATTATGATCTTCCGGCCATGGAAGAATACTTAAAAGAAACCTATGGCATCACAGTATATCAGGAACAGGTAATGCTCCTTTCTCAAAAATTAGCAGATTTCACAAAAGGTGAAGCCGATGTTTTGAGAAAAGCCATGGGAAAAAAGCAAATAGCAGTTCTTGATAAAATGAAACCAAAATTCATTGAACAAGCAGGAGCTAAAGGTCATGATAAAGATAAATTAGAAAAAATTTGGAAAGACTGGGAAGCCTTTGCAAGTTATGCTTTTAATAAGTCGCATTCCACTTGTTACGCTTGGATAGCATATCAAACGGCGTATTTAAAAGCACATTATCCTGCAGAGTATATGGCTGCGGTGCTTTCAAACAACATGAATGATATCAAACAGGTTACGTTTTTTATGGAAGAATGTAAGCGAATGAAATTAAATGTACTTGGGCCAGATGTTAATGAATCATATTATAAATTTTCAGTAAACAAAAACAATGCCGTGCGGTTTGGTATGGGTGCTGTAAAAGGTGTTGGTCATGGAGCAGTTAGAACCATAGTAGATAACAGAAAGGAAAACGGTCATTATAAATCCATTTTTGACTTAGCAAAACGTATAGATTTACGAGCAGCTAATAAAAAAGCTTTTGAAAATTTGGCTTTAGCTGGAGGTTTTGATTGCTTTACTGAAACTCACAGAGCTCAATATTTTCAAGATGAAGGTGACGGAATCACTTTTTTGGAAAAAGCTATTCGATATGGTAGTAAACATCAGGAAAACGAAAATTCTGCGCAGGTGAGTTTGTTTGGAGATGCCAGTGATATACAAATAGCAGAACCACAAGTGCCACCATGTGAAACATGGGGAACCATGGAGAAATTAGCAAGAGAAAAAGAAGTGGTAGGCATTTATATTTCAGGACATCCATTAGATGATTTTAAAACGGAAATGAATACCTTTTGTAACTCAAGTCTGGCAATGTTTAAAGATTTAGAAGCTTGTGTAAATAAAGAACTCACCTTTGGAGGTGTAGTTACAGATGTGCAACATCGTGTTACAAAACAAGGAAAAGGATGGGCCATATTTACTGTTGAAGATTATACTGATAGTTTTGAGTTTCGCATTTTTGGTGAAGAGTATCTTAAGTTCAGGCATTTTTTATTAAAAAATAGTTTTGTGTTTATTAAAGCCTTTGTGAGAGAAGGTTGGGTTAATAAAGAAACCGATAAGAAAAGCGATCCTCGATTGCAGTTTAATAATTTCCAGTTGCTGCATGATGTCATGGATAGTTATGCTAAAAAATTATCAATACAACTTAATATTAAGGATATTCAAAAAGATAAAATTAGTGCTCTAAATGAATTAATAAATATGCATCCTGGTAGTCAAATACTTAATTTTGTTGTTTATGATAATGAAGAAAGTATTAAGCTTAATATGCCAAGTAGAAAGAAAAAAATAAAAATATCTCAAGAGCTATTAGGAGAACTTGAAAATCAAGAAGTTTACTATAAGTTGAATTAATTTTACTTTTTTAGGTAGGAGATTTTATCATTTAAATGTTATATGTATAAACAACATATTACAAAATCCCATATCATGAAAAGTTTTAAAATTTTATTGTTTTTAGTTGCTTTTGGTTTTATTTCTTGCCAAAACGATACTGTATCAGAACCAATTACAAGTGAAGCAGCTGTTTCTGCTGAAGCCGTTATTGAAGAGTCAGAAAGTGTTTTAGATGATATTTCTATATACTCAGAAAGCTCTTTTGGAGTTGATATGACAACATCTGTAACTGGTAAAGATGCTACTTCAAAAAGTGAAACCGCCAGTAAATACGGACACTCTGGATTTTTTGGAGACTGTGCAGACATAGCAGTTTCAGTAGATGGAAACACAATTACAGCCACAATTACTTTTACAGGAGATTGCTTGGATAACGATGGAAATGTCATTACAGGAACTATTACTAAAGTTTGGTCGCTTACAGATACGAATGCAGAAAGAACCATTACTGTTGATAATTTAAGTATTAATGGTTACATCATAAATGGTACAAAAACCTATGTATTTACTTCAAGTAATGAAAATGGAAACCCTGAAATGACAGGTACTGTTGATATTACTGTTGAAACCGATGAAGGCACTTTTTCAAAGGTTGGTACAAGAACCGTTGAAATAACAACGGGAGGAGACACAGATTCTTGTTATGATGATGAAAAAACTATTTCGGGCTCTTTCGTTTATACAGATGCAAGTGGCGCTACTTTTAGTGTTGAAATCACAACACCACTAGTTAAACTAGCAGAATGTTTATATATAGCTTCTGGAGTTAAAGAATATACTACAGTTGAAGGAACTACTACTTTAGATTATGGGGATGGTACGTGTGATAATATTGCAACCAAAACTGCTCCAGATGGAACAGTTACAGAAATTGAATTAGGAAGAAAAAGACATCACTAATAAATAGCCCCATGTCTTTTTAAAGAGCTATCACATCCCAATGATAGCTCTTTTCCATTATTTATTAATCAATAATAAAATCAAACAATAAGATTATAAGTAAAACAAATTGCAAGCTTGTAAGCTTTAGAGAATTTTTTGACTAATTTTGCATAATATCTAGAAGTAAAACACAATTAAATTAAATATTATGGCATTAGAAATAACAGATGCATCTTTTGAAGAAACTGTTTTAAAAAGTGATAAACCTGTAATGGTTGATTTTTGGGCAGCTTGGTGCGGACCTTGTAGAATGGTAGGACCTATCATTGAACAAATAAGTGAAGAATACGCTGGAAAAGCTATAGTTGGTAAGGTAGATGTTGATGCAAATCAAGAATTTGCTGCAAAATATGGTGTACGTAACATACCTACTGTTTTAGTTTTTCAAAATGGTGAAGTAGTAGGTCGTCAAGTTGGTGTAGCACCTAAAAATGCTTATACAGAAGCAATTGATGCGCTTTTATAAAAAGTAAATGAAAAAGAAAACAAAAAGGTTTGCTGTAATGGTAAACCTTTTTTTATTTTAGTTAAAAATTAAATAGAATGAGTAATAAAATAAAAATTCAAGATGCTATTGATGCCAAATTTATAGAACAACGTAAAGTATTTCTTTGGGGTCAAGTTGATGATAAATCTGCAAAACATGTTATAGATAGACTTCTGTATTTAGATTCATTAGGCACAAACGACATCCAATTATACATAAACAGCCCTGGTGGTTATGTAACTTCAGGATTTGCCATTTATGATTGTATCAAGTCATTAAACAGCCATGTCTCTACAATATGTACAGGTTTTGCTGCTTCTATGGGGTCTATCATACTTTCTGCTGGAGAAAAAGGGAAAAGATTCATTCAACCTCATGCCAGAGTTATGATTCATCAACCTAGTGGAGGTGCTCGTGGTCAGGCCAGTGATATTGAAATTACAGCTAAAGAAATTATATTAACCAAAGAGTTAAGCGCTAAAATATTGGCTGAAAACTGTGGTCAGACATTTGATAAAGTAATGAAAGATTTTAACCGCGACCATTGGATGGGTGCAGAAGAATCTGTTGCTTATGGCATTGTTGATGGAATTATGTAAGGTTTAAAACAACTAAATGAATATTCAGCAGGAACTTAATAAAGTCAGTGGCTTTAAAAATCTTGAATTGCTTGCTAAACAAGTAGTTGAAGGTTTTATTGCTGGGATGCATAAAAGTCCGTTTCATGGTTTTTCTGCTGAATTTTCAGAACATAAAATTTATAATCAAGGAGAAAGCACAAGACACATAGATTGGAAGTTATTTGCAAAAACAGATAAGTTATACACCAAACGATATGATGATGAAACAAATTTAAGATGTCACATCATTATAGATAATAGTAGTTCAATGCATTATCCTAAAATGGAAACTATTAATCTTGATAATCTTAATAAAATTGCTTTTTCTGCACTTGCTGCTGCTTCATTAATGCATATTTTAAAAAAACAGCGTGATGCCATTGGGTTAAGTATTTATAGTGATACATATGACTACTATGCTCCAGAAAAAGGGAGTGAACGGCATCATCAAATGTTGTTAAACCAACTTAGTGAAGTGGTTGTTTCAAGACCATTAAAAAGAAATACAGACACTTATAAGTATTTACATGAAATCGCTGAAAAAATTCACAGAAGGTCGTTAATTTTTCTATTTACTGATATGTTTCAATCCTCAGTAGAGGAATCGAAGTTATTTGAAGCACTTCGCCATTTAAAATACAATAAACATGAAGTTGTTTTATTTCATGTATTTGACAAAAAGAAAGAACTAAGTTTTGATTTTGATAATAAGCCCCGACAATTTGTGGATGTTGAAACAGGTGAGTACATCAATATATATGCTGATACAATTAAGGAAAATTACAGTAAAGCGGTGAACAATTATTTTGAATCCTTAAAATTGAAATGTGCTCAATACAAGATTAAATATGAAGAGGCTGATATTAATAATAATTTTAATAACATTCTCACAACCTACATGATAGAAAGACAGAAATTCGCTTAGAAAAAATATTATTTAAAAAATAGCAAAAAACGTTTGACATATAAAAAAAGGCGTGTATATTTGCAACCGCAATAAAGCAACGGTCTGGTAGTTCAGTTGGTTAGAATGCCGCCCTGTCACGGCGGAGGTCGCGGGTTCGAGTCCCGTCCAGACCGCAAGATTGCTAAAAGCTCTAAGAGATTAGGGCTTTTTTTGGCAAGTTAAAGAAGTTGTGTTGTCTGATAGATGTAGTAGTCTATCAGTGGTTTAAGTAGTTAAACCGATGGAAAGCTTTCCTTTTTTCTTCGCAGAAGATTGGGATGCTTTTTTGCTTTGTAGATACATGCACTAACTACATTATGTATATTTTATCTTTCCAAAAGACCTTAAAATAGTTTAGTAGAATTATTGTTT
This sequence comes from Gaetbulibacter sp. M235, assembly GCF_043876835.1. Taxonomy (NCBI): domain Bacteria; kingdom Pseudomonadati; phylum Bacteroidota; class Flavobacteriia; order Flavobacteriales; family Flavobacteriaceae; genus Gaetbulibacter; species Gaetbulibacter sp. M235. The sequence continues at coordinate 86,964 of NZ_JBAWJZ010000001.1, read as the reverse complement.
AGTCTGTCATTATTATTCAGGGTATATTTAAAACAAAATTAATTAGTCTTTTAAAAATATGATTTTATATTGTGTAGATATGATCAATATTCAATCCTTCTGGAAGTGAACTATCAATAATAATAAGAGTTTTCTTGTTTTTCAGAGAGTTTAAGATTCCTTTAAAGTGGGAAACCGTTTCGCTATTAAGACCCTTAAAAGGTTGATCAATAATTAACAATGGTTTATTGGTTAGGAGCGCTCTACAGTATAATAATATTTTTTTTTGTCCATTTGTAAGTTTACTTCCTAAATCACCTATGGAATCATTTAACTCAAGTCTGTTATTTATATCTTCAAATTTTTGAAGCATTTTTAAAATTTTAAAAGCTTTCTCTTTTCTTTTTTCATTTCTGCTAAAAACTATAGCTTCATAAACTGACTTGCCATAAAGAGGTAATTCACTTGATATAATTGCTATATTTTTTCTGATAGTCTTTTCAGATAGTTCCTTGTGATTATGTTTCCCGTAATAAATATTGCCTTTAGTTGGTGAATATATCTTAAGTAATAGTTTGATTATGGTATTTTTACCAGAGCCTGAGTTACCAATTATAGCAGTTATTTTTTTTGGTAAAATAGTAATGTTTAAATCATTGAAAACAAAAGTTTTGGTATCTGGGTATTTAAAAGAAACATTATTTGTGATTATTTTTTTATTAGATAAATTTATTTCTTCAAAAGAGAGATTGTTTTCAGTTTCCAAATCAAAAAGCTTGAGTAATTTTTCAAATGAAATATTCCCTAATTTCCAAATAATGCTAACCCTTAAAGTGCGTCTTAGAATTGGAAGAAAAGAAATGATTAACAAAATTAAAATCAATATGGTAGACTTGTTAAAAGTAGCATTACTATTTATTTTTAAATAGTACACATACCACATTAGCAATCCAATCATTAAATAAGTTAAAAATGGAATGATAGATTGGATAAGACTAACTACTTTCTGGTATTTTTTACCAGCTGTATATAATTTTTCTGAACGTTTAATATATCTTTTCTCTTCGGGGCTATATTTATTAAATGCTTTTATAGATAGAATCGCCCTTAAACGTGTATTTACAAAAGATAGCATTCCAGACCTTTGATTTCTTCGGTTAACTGATATGGAATATAAAATAGTGTTAATAAAAAATAATATAAAAATGGTAAAACCAATGGATACTGCCACTATTGTGCCTAGTTTAATATCTATATAAGCTATAATAACAATTAAAAAAACAATTAAAATTAGGTCTTGCGAGAACAGAAATAATCCTTTAGTAATATAATTTTGAATACTCTTAAGGTCTCCACTATATCTAAGTAAATATTTTCCAATACCTTTTTCATCATATATAGAGCTGCTTATTTGAAGTTGGTGCTTAAACAGATCTTCTCTAAGAGATTTTGCGAATTTCTCTCCTATAATAGCAACAGAATACTTGTTGATATATTCTAAAGCAAAGCGAAAGAATATAAGTGCAATAAAAAATAAAAGGAATGATGAAAATCCCCTAATATTAATAAAAGGGACATCGCCTAACAGCTTTAATCTATGAGAAGAAAAGCCAAAGTTAAACTCATAAAACCTCCCAAGACTTATTGGAACTAATAATGTAAAAATGTTATAGAATAACCCACTTAAAAAAGCAACTATTACAAGAAATTTCTTTTGTCGTATAAAACTAACTATTAACTGCCATTTTGTTTTCAAATTTCAAGTATTTTAATTTTTTTTCTATAGTATTGATTATTTTCTTCGACATCAAATCTTCTCCAATTAAGACTGTGTAATCAGATTGTTGCTTAACTTCCTCAACCAATAATGGACTAGTTGTAAAAAGTCCAGTTACACCTATTACGTTGCATTTTAACTGTGACAACATGTTAGCCCCTGCTATGGCACTCATGCTATCTGCTGAAGAAAACAAAGCTCCAGAGACGTTGTTCATGAACTTGTTGTTGTGAATCAGGGCATGTGTTTCTCGTTGTAGAAGGCCGTCTGCTATCTCAATTATAATATAATCTGGGTTGTAAGGGTTTATTCTTTCCATCATTTTCTCATATAAATCTATAAGTTCATCCGTAGAGCACATATATGTTGATGGAAAACCAAAATCTGAAAAATCAAGTGAAACATTTGCACCATAGTCACGTACCATCCTTTTGTCTTTGGTATAAACAGTTCCTGTTAATTTAGTGAATGCCACCTTTTTTCTGGCCAGCTTTAATCCTCTTGCAAGAAATGCCGCAGAAGTGGTCTTTCCACTGTCCATGCTAGTCCCCAATGATAATATTATTTTTGGGTGTTTATTAACTGGAATGGATTTATCCAATGTAATCTCTTTATTTGAATTTTTAGTATTGATAACATGAGCCTCTTCATCAACAACATAACCAACCAAACCAAGCTTGGTAGGCCCAATAAGTTCAAATTTACTATGTATGCTTTTAAGTATGCCAATAGCACCACCTTGTCCTAAAACATGATATGTGGAATGATAAGAGTCAGGTACATAGCCTTCCATTTGTTCAGTTGCATATCTATTGCCAAAGGCGGCCATAATCAAATCTCCTGGCAAAATGTATTTATTAGTGCCATTGGTGGATTGGATAGACGTGTGCTTTCCAATTTCTTTTACTTTAAAAATGGCAACATCACCTGCTTTGGGTACGTAAAATTTCTTGATTTGCTTATTAATAGTTGTACTATTTACATTTTTACAAATGATAGTTTTTTTTATCCTGCTGGAATTAATTTTAGTTAGTATCATAATGACTTGGAGTTTATGTTATTAGGTTGATTATTTTATTTTAAACGACAAATTTGTTCCAATAACTGAATAATCATTGTCTGGTAGCTGATCTGTCTTAAATTCGTTTTGGTATATATAATAAATGGAGATTCCCATTGAGGAATTTTTGATAGGTTTAAAACTTATACCTGGTTTTAAACGGAATCGTTTAATTCCATTCGAAATAATACCTCCTTGATAATAATAAAACATACTTTCAATATAGGGAGACAAACTAGACCTTTTCACATTATAGCCCAACCTAGTTGAATATGTGGTTCGGGTTTTATATTTATCTAAATCAGGGAAGAAATACTGAAATTCAATTTCATGTGACAATGATAGACGCTTAACCAAGTCGTGCTTAAAAGAAAAACTCCCAGAAATACGGTCTACGGCCAAGGTGTTAAACCAACCAGAAGTTGCACCCTGATTTCTTAAAGAGTTAGAATCGTTAAAAAGACCTCTAACATATCCGCCCTCTACATAGATCCTTCTCTTAATTTTATATGATAAGGAAAGCTTTGTCTGGGAAAAGCTGTAGGTGGTAGGAGATGCATTAAAAGCAAATAGTTGGCTTAGTTTTCCAGTTAGGTTGTCATTAATGCCATAAGATACGTTTACACCTGACCATAGTTTTAAATTATTGGTAAGGTCTTGAGAGTTCATTGATAGGCTAAAAAATGAAAACACCACAATCGTGATTGTTTTTTTAATTTGAGATTTAGTTAAGTTCATTTAGTTTAATTTTTAGAATTACAAACATTCAAAGGCTTTTTAAATGCTTGGTGAAATACGTTTATTTTCTACAAAGTGAATTTTATTATAATATTTGAGATGATTTATTATATAACAACTTAATTCGCGAAATTCCTACTTTCAAAATAAAATTAATAGTTGTTTGCTTGTTTATGGTCATTTTAAGCTGTTCAATTAGGATAAAAAACTTGTTGGCTTTTTTTGGCAGTTTAGTACTTAATCAAAGGTTAGTGCAGTTTTGCTAACTTCTGATTTTCCTTCGGACACGAATGAAACGAACTGGCGAAGAAAAATCCTCAAATGCAAATACGCCTTTCCATATACATAAAAGTTGTACACCAGCTGAAAAAACAACAGAAATAAATGAAAAGTATAGAATTTAAAGTTGGAATAGTTCCAGAAACATCTGAAATAATTGAGGTTTATGATAGCTCTGGAATAAAAAGACCGACAAAAGATAGTGACAGAATAAAGAAAATGTATGAAAATTCTAACCTGATAATAACTGCGTGGTTGAATAATGAACTGATTGGAATATCTCGCTCGATAACAGATTTTTGTTATGCCTGCTATTTATCCGATTTAGCTGTGAAAAGTGAATATCAAAAAAAAGGCATTGGAAGTCAACTAATAAAATTAACAGAAAAAGAAATTGGAAAACAAACTGCAATAATTTTGCTTTCTGCACCATTAGCAATGGAATACTATCCGAAAATTGGATTTGATAAAATTGAAAATGGATTTATAATTCGTCGAACTGAATAATTACATTGAATTGAATTTAGAAAAGCAAAAAACCTGATGCATAACATTGTAAAAAAATAATTGCTCAATTTTGGCCTTAAACAAAGGTAGTAGCAAGTTTATTGTCTCTGATCTTCCTATGGAAATCCTCGCACATAAAACTACTACTATTCTACTACTAACCCATTGGACCGAGTAGAAAAAGAAAAATCATAACATTTAATATTTGGGAACTGGATAAAAGGGAGATTTTTCTATATATTTTAATGAATTTCAAAACATCAAACCGAATTAAAAGAATTGATTAATGATTCTTCTGATTTATTAGATAAAGGAGACATACTTCTTATCTAGTCAATAAACTTGTTGTCGATAAATTGGAAGCAGTATTCGATATTATTATAAGCCATGTGCTAAGACATCTTAATCAAGTCAAATAGGTGTTGAAAAATGACATTTTTTTTTACAGATCTAAAAAATTAGGGCTTTTTTGGGCAAGTTAAAGAAGTTGTGTTGTTTGACAGATATACTATTCCTTTTTTCTTTACAGAATGTTGGGAAGCTTTTTTGTTTTGGGAGTCTATTTTTAATAGTTGAAACACATTTTTGTTATTAAAAAAGGTGTTATCAAGCATATTTTTTCATTTCTGTGGTAATCATAGTTAACGCTTTTTCCCAGGCAATTATTAATTGGCCACTATAATAGTCGCCAAGTTCTTCTTTTATGGTTTCCAATAGACATGATAAAACAATCGGGTAATGCGCTTCGAGTACGCCATACCGTGCATGGCTTTCTCCAAGTAATTTCAGACCCAAAGTTAAGTGTTCTGGTCTGCTCATGGAGTAAACAGTACCTCCTAGCATATGTGTTAAAAGTTTGCCTTGAGAGGTCATGTTATTTTTAAATAGGGTTCTTACTTCAGGAGATTTTTCAAAGACCCGCGTATAGAATTTATTTGCAAAGTCTTCTTCATTTCTTAATAAATAATCAAGTGAACGTTGCAGTTCAAGTTGAATATCCATTTCTTTAAAACCCTTTAACTCGTATAGTTTTGTTTGATGCTCATGGCCTGCCATTTGGCTACTGAATTTTTTTCCTATCTCAATGGTGTTTTCTGGCATTCCTTTTAAAACAGAATCTGAAATTAAAATACTTGTCTCGGCTATTTTATTATAAGATTGAATTCTACTTGCCGTATTAACAGGATCTCCAACTACGGCAAACTGTTTATGCTTCGGATGTCCTAAATGACCTATATATGCTTTTCCAAAATTAATTCCAATCCCTAATTTAATTTTAACATCAAAGGCTTCCAGCTCCAAATGATTAAGCCTTTCAATGGCATATTGCATGCCTAAAGCAGCTCGCACAGCATCTTTGGAAGTTTTATCTCGCATGCCTCCAGAAACTCCAAAAAGACCAATAATTTCATCTCCAACATATTGATAAATAATGCCATTATTAGCTAATATAGGATCGCCAAGAACAGTATAAAATCTATTTAAAATATGCGCGACATCAAACGAACTGTTTTCTGATGTCATTTTAGTGAATCCACGAATATCACAAAATAGGATGGCAATGGCTCTTTCTTCGGCTGTGCCTTCTGGTAGTGTTTCTAACTGTAGTTTATTAATTTCAGAACTTGTCCAGACTAGGCGTTGGATACTCACATCGCCTTTTGCATAGCTTTGACAAGCTAGCCTAATAGACGGATCCCATTTTCTGGCACGAGCAATTTCTTGCTCTTTTACAGTTCTAGGATTTAAATTATGATGACCTTCCATAACCCGAATTCGACAGGTTGTGCAGAGTCCATTTCCTCCGCATTCATGAATATGAGGTATCTGGTTAGAGATAGAACAGTCCAGCAGTGTTGCATCTGGGTCATCATGTTCTACTTGTTGATTAATGCCAGTATATGTAATAATAGGTATTTTGACTTCAGGCATATTATTTTTTTATGGATATAGTATATAAAGTTAAAAAAAATAGGATAAATGAATTTATTAAAATGGAACAATTCAAATTTTCTTCATAGAATATTGGATGCTTTTTTGTTTAGGTTAGTTTTTGTTAATATTGTATTGAGCAAAATGTAATTTAAACCAATCGTTATGAAATTTAAATCTTCAATTTTAAAAAAAGCCCTAGCTTTTTTGTTATTAGTCTTAGTCTCTTCCATGTTTCAGTTTTGTAAATCTTCAAAAGCCGTAACAACCAATAGTAAAGAAATAGTAATATCTTATATTAAGAATATAGCCCCAATTATAGAAAGAAGTTGTTCTCCATGCCATTTTCCTGAAAATGGTAAAAAGAAATGGTTAAACACTTATGATGCTGTTAAGAATAATATTGAAGATATTTTAACTCGTGTTCAGTTACCTGCAACTGATGAAAAATTTATGCCTTTTAGAAATAAAAAACCTGCGCTAACAGAAGAAGAAGTTGCTTTATTTAAAAAATGGGTTGCACAAAAAATGGCAGAATAATTTATAAAAAAATTTTTGCAAGTTGATTTGCATTTGAAAAGTGTTTTTAAAAGTGAGTTTTAAATACTCAAATTAATCATGTAATCTTCTTTTAATTTTTTTCTGTTTATTTTTCCAGTATCATTCTTTGGAATATCTTCAATGAAAATAATTTTAGAAGGTATTTTAAACTTTGCTAATTTATTTTTACAGAAGTCTAACAACTCTTGTTCGGTAATTTGGGATTTCTTAACGATGATGGCTACTCCACATTCTCCCCATTTTTCGTGAGGAATACCAAATACTACAGCGTCTTTAACATCTTCATGTTGTCGTAAAACTCGCTCTACTTCAACTGGATAAACATTTTCTCCGCCACTTATATAAATATTCTTTTTTCTGTCAACAATATATAAATATCCTTCTTCGTCTAATCTAGCAACATCACCGGTTTTAAACCATTCTCCATCTTTAGACTCATTTGTTGCTTCAATGTTTTTCCAATAACCAGGTGTTACCATTGGCCCGGAAATTAATAGCTCTCCAGTCTCATTTGTTGCTGAATTTTTTCCTTTTTCATCAACCACTTTAATCTTTACATAAAAGTTTGGCTTTCCAATGGAACCTTGTTTTCTTTCTGCGTCATTTTGATGAAGTGACGTAAGATTTGGTCCCACTTCAGTGAGACCATAACCTTGACGTATGGGAACTCCTTTGTTATGGAATAACTTTATTAGATTTAAAGGCATGCTTTCTCCGCCGACAATAATATAATTTAGGCAACTAATATTTGCTTCAAGAAATTCGGGTAACTCAACCATCATTTTCAACATGGTTGGTACAGCCATGAAAAGATTTAATTTTTCCTCTATAATACAATTCAGTGTTTCTTTTGGGTCGAATTTTTTAAATAAAATTAAAGTGCCTCCATGATGTAATACAGGAGTTAATAACACGTTCCATCCCCCGGTATGAAACAAAGGCATGCAATTAAGAGTTACTGTATTATTGGTTATTATTAAGCTTAAAGACGTGTTTATGCTATTCCAAAATAACATTTTATGAGTGTATATTGCCCCTTTTGGAAACCCGGTTGTTCCACTTGTATAAAGGATGAAAATAGGGTCTTCTTCATTAAGATTTTCTGAAAACCCTGGTTTTGAATTTTCTTGTAACTGTTTTAATGATTCTATAGGTTCATAAAAAGTTTTATAGCTTAGAGTACTAATATCAAAACTTAAGCCATGACAATAAATTACTTTTGGAGTTGAATCGTTAAGCATATAATCAACTTCTTCAGGAGCCAATCTGTAGTTGATTGGAACCAAAATAAAACCCCCTTTTTGAGCAGCAGCAAAAAGAAATATCTGTTCTATATTATTTTCAGAAATTATACCAATTCTATCTCCTTTTTGTAGCTGAAATTTATTTTTTAAATGATAAACCAAAGTATTAGCCTTTTCATTTATATACTTGTAAGTTAGTTTTTCACCACAAGAAGCATCCTTAATCGCTATTTTCTCTGAATCATAATCAGCCCATTTTTTAAACCAGTCAAAAGTATTAATCATCATAAGTTAAAGTTACAATATAAAAGAATTAGCTGCAAAAGCAAGACCTCCACCAGAGCCTATAAAGAAAAGTGTATCTCCTTCTTTTATTTTATTTTGCGCCCAGGCTTCATGAAAAGCTATAGGAATGCATGCAGAACCAGTATATCCATATTGATGCATGATTGTATGAGCTTTGTTTTTATCTACTTCTAATATTTTTAGGGTCTCATGAATAGCATTAATGTTAATTTGTGTCATTAAAAACTGATCTACTTCAACAATATCCATTTTCATTTGTTTAGCAAGTTCAATGCTAAGGCTGCTCCACATTTGAGGGTTCAGTTCTGGAGGAAATTTTTTAACAAATTTCAGTTTATGATCATTGTTTTTAAGAACCGTTTCATTTAAAGGGTATTTGGTTCCTCCTGCATAAATTCCCATCCATTCGGCATATTGACCTTTCGAAATTAATTTACCTGCTTGATGTCCTTTGTTTTTTTCGTTGGTGGCAGTAAGAACTACAGCTCCAGCACCATCTGCAAATAAAGTTACCGTTTTTTTGTCTGCTTTATTTAAGTATTTGCTCATTCCATAGGCACCAATAACCAATGCGTTTTTAATGCCTCCACTACGGATAAAATGAGTCGCCGTTTCTGTAGCTGTTACAAAACCTGCACAAGCCGAATTTAAGTCGAAAGTACCGGAATTGATTGTTCCAATTCTATGTTGTAAAACAGAAGCTGTTGAAGGCGAAATGTATTCAGGTGTATCGGTAGCAACTATTAACAAGTCTATATCTTCTGCTTTTAATCCGGCATTTTTTAATGCTTCATTAGCAGCTTTTTCACATAAATCAACAGTAGATTCATTTTCATTGCACCATCGCCTGTTAAAAATCTGAACGTTTTCTCTTAACCACGTGTCAACATCTTCACCTAATAATTCGTTGAAATATGAGTTAGGTATTATAGTCTCGGGGACATACATCCCCGAGGAAATTATCTTTGCATTTGTCATGCGATATGTTTTTAGTTCAATATTTTTTAACTTAATCTAAATGAATTTTTGCTTCTAATAGATATAAAGCTCCTGTTGGTGGAGAAGCTGTGAATTCTCTCATTTCTGTGTTGAATAAGTTTGTGGCAGCAAATGATAGTGTAAGTGTATCATTTACTTTATAGCCAAAGTTTAAATCGAAAGTTACAAATCCACCTAAAGGACCGTAATTCCATGAATCTCCACTACGAGTGTTTTCTACAATTGGTAAACCGCGATAAGTGTATCCTGGCAAGGTTTCTGATGCAATTTGGTAGCTTGAAAAATAATTATATTCTTGTACCCATCTGCTAAAAATTGATCCGAAGAAACGGGTTCCTCCATAGTTAATTCCCAAGCCTCCTTTGTTTTTTGGCGCATTAACAAGAAAATCTAAAAAGTTAACTTTACCATCTTTATTAAAGTCGTTTTCGGTATTGTCTTCATCAAACGAATAGTCAAAATATGAATAGTTTGCTGTCATACTTACTTTTGGAGAAAAATTGTAGGTTAAACTAATGTCTGTACCATAAGTGTTCACTTTTCCAAAATTGATATAAGTAGCAACTAACCCATGGTAAAAGGCATAACCACTTTGTACTTCAGATATTGGAGTGTCTCCTCTTTCAGTAGCTACACCAATAACGGTTACTGGACTTAAAAAGTTTTTGTTAATGTTGTAGTAAGCATTGACATCTGCGTATAGGCTTTTAGATAGATTTCCGCGATAACCAACTTCAAAAGAATTTACCTTTTCAACATCTTGTGATTTTACTTTTGTGCCGTCTACAAGAGTAAATCCTTCGGCATTACCTAAAATTAAGCCAGAAAATAGATTGCCATATAAGTTAAGAATGGTTGGTGAAGCAATTCCTTGTCCGTAAGTAAATCTATAAGTTCCCGAATCAGTTTTTTTCAATAAACCAAATTTTGGAATAATGTTAGTTCCATATATTTCATGATTATCTACTCTGGCAGCTCCAAGTACTTCAAAACCTTTGCCCAAATCGTATGTTAAATGAGCATAACCGCCTATTTGATTTAGGTTGATATAACCATTATTATCAAGTAGATAACTTCCGTTACTGTTTGCTTTATCTAACTGCCATTGCACACCGGTTACAAATCCTAATTTACCAAATGTATTGTTGTATTGTGCTTCTGCATTCCACCTTTTAGAGTTGTCTTCAAATCTAGCAGCACTTGCATAAGAGAATTCTCCTGCCGCTTCTTCAGGTGTCATGCCTGCATCAATTCCTCTGTAATATTGTTTTGTTCTCTCATCAATAGAGTAAGTGTCGTCTGTTTTACTTGTTGTATAGTAAGTTTGAGCAAAGAAATGCTTGGTTTTATATTTAAGTTGGAAGAAGCTAATTCTCCAATCAACGATTTGGTTTCTACCAACGTTAGTAGGAGATAAATAAGTGCTGTTACTGTGACCGTAAGTTGCAATTAAATCATTACCAGCTTTTGGTGAAAAATAAGCGCTAACTTCAGTTTTAAAAAATTCCACTTTATTGTCTAATTGAAATTCTTCATAACCTTCTTTTACACCATCGGTTCCAGGGTTGCCATTGGCATCTTTTCTATCGATATATACAGAGTCCGCATACTTAAATTCGGTTGCTCGAGTATATTCGCCAGTAGCTTTGACTGCCCATTTTTCATTTAATTTTTTGGCAAAACGAATTCTGCCAGAATAGAAACCTTTGCCATCGCTATTAACACCTAAGTTAGTTGCTATTGTAGTTCCTTGGTATTTACGAGGGTCTTTTGTAATGGTGTTGATCAATCCGTTGTGAGCATTAGGTCCGTAAAGAGTTGCATTAGGACCTAAAATAACTTCCATTTGTTCAATATCTTCCTTGATTGCGGTAGTTAATGGACCCATTGGTAAACCAGTGGCGATAAGAGACGAAAGTCTGTCGTCAACAACTTGTAAGTTTTTTGAGTTAAAGTTTGAGTTAAACCCTCTGATATTGAATGCTGGTGTTGCAATTCCAGCTCTAAAGTAGTCCACTCCTTTTTTTCGGGATAAAAGTTCAGCTGGATTTCCTGCATACTCTTCTATTTCTTTAGGGCTTATAGCAATAACTGTGGATGGTGAATCTGTTATTTTTTCAGCTTTTTTAGAACCTGATACAATCATCACTTCACCTAATGAAACACCTGGTTCTAAAGAAACGTTTAGAGTTGTTTCTCCTTCTGTAATAGTTACCGATTGAGAGCTAGGGCTATATCCAACATAGGATATTTTTACTGCGTGATTTCCAACTGGTAATTCCAGTTTATAAGTACCATCTAAATCAGTTGTTGTACCAATTCCGTTTTCAGCAACATATACACTGGCTCCAGAAAGAGGTTCGCCCTCATTATCTGTAATTTTTCCAGTTAAAAAACCGTTTTGTGCATTTAATGTAAAAATGCCCAAGAACATTAGCATCGAGGTAATAAAATGTTTCATAGTTTAGAATGTGTTAATTAGTTAGTTAATTTTTAATTTCGTTGATAATAATAGTATTTATAGCCTCACTTTTGTCCCATTGTATAAAGTGGCCAGACTTGTCTAGTAGAGTGATTTCTACTTTTGGATAATCATTTTTTAGTTTGTCGGTAAGGTCAGTAAGTGTGGGATTTGGATGGAGTATTTTATTTGGAATAAGTAAATCATTTTGACCAAATATTACCTGTACAGAAACATTGATCGATGATATTTTATCGTAGATTGGTTCGTTAAGCATGGCATGTATGCATGTAACAATTGTATTGCAGTATTGTTTGTATTTATCTTCATTTTCTTTGATAAGCAACCTGTCTTCAAGCATGAAATTTGCGTCTTCAGGTAATTGTGCGCCGTAAAAGTTAACGTTGAAATTTTGTTTGATTTGTTCGTTTGTGAGATTCAAATACAAATCATTTGTTATTACTGAAGAAAACCAAGTTTTGTCACTATCAGAAAATGTTTCTATTCCTGCAGGAGAAAGTAATATAACGCTTTTTAGCCATTTAGGGTTTTCATTTATTGCTAAGGTTGCTACAATTTGTCCTCCCATGGAATGCCCAACTAAAATGACATTTTTAAGTTTTTTTTCTATTGCAAATTGACTAATTACAGATGCATAGTTTTTCATTCCTGGGATGAATCCTCCTAATCCAGATTCTCCAAAACCAGGTAAATCTATAGCAAACACATTAGCATGCTTAGCTAACTCATTAATATTCTTTAAGTATGCTTTTGAGTAACTTCCTAAACCATGAACCAGAACTATAGCTTGATTGTTTTTTTGATTTTCACTAGCCAAATAATGTAATTCTATATTATTGTTTGGAAGTGAAATAAATTCAGATTTAATGTCTTGTGCCATAGCCGAAAATGTAATCAATAAGATAAGACACAAGAGTCGTGTTTTATACTGTGTCTTAAATTGTGTTGAGTTATTAATTTGTAACCACTTCATTTTTTAAAGGTTTTATTAGATAAATAATGAGACCAACAGTAGTAGAAACAATAAGTGCTAAAGCAGAAGCTATAGCTGGGTTTTTAACATTTGTATTTTGCATATAAGGTGTTAATTCTAAATAGTAAACACTAAAGTGAGTAAGTACAGCTACAATTGAAGCTGTAATAGGGATCCATTTGTTTTGTGTTGAAGTAAAAATGCCAAAGAAAACTGGAACAAAAGCTGCTGAAAAAAATGCGTAAACTCCATTTTGGGCAAAAATACCAACACTTAAACTTGGACTTACTAATTGTTGATGTGATAGTATAATGGAAATAATTGCAACCAATACAGTCAAGGCCATGTTAATCTTAATTATCTTATAATTTTTTGGATTGATTTTATTTAAAATAGGAACAATTAAATCGTTTGTGATAGTTGTTGGAATTGATTGAATTAATCCTTCTAATGTTGAAAGTCCGGCCGCGAATAAGCCTAAAATAACTAGTATGCCCATATAAATAGGAAATCTTTGTACAACATAGGCAGACATGATCCCATCCATTTTTAAAGGAACTCCATTAAACATGAGGTCAGGAAAACCCAATCTCGCATAAAAACCGGTAAAAACAACCGAGAAGAATAATATTAAAATAAGTATTGTGTAAATTAAAAATCTATTTACTTGCTCTTCTTTTTTGATTAACAGTGATTTTGTTAAAATATGGGGTTGACAAACTATTGCGATACCTACAATAGCATTACAAATAAACACTTCAAAGAAGTCTCTGAAAAGCGGACTTTTATCATTGAAAGGTTTTATAAGTTGAGGATCAATGCTTTTTAATCTTTCAAAAAAACCAATATCATTATTAATTAAGTATTCTGATCCAGACCAGATAAGTATTAATGCAACTACCACCATTAAGATTGCTTGAATAGAATTGGTGTAAACCATGGCGTTAGCTCCACCAATCATCATGTATGAAAACACGATTACTACTAATGAAATTAATACGATCAATTCATTTACATCTAGAGCTTTTGATATCACTTTAGTAATCCCAACACAGATAAGAACAATAAACGTAATTAACAGAATGCTTAGAAAACCAAAAAACAGTTTTAAGAATTTAGAGTCGTAACGTTTACCGAGCCAATCTGCTATTGAAATAGATTTAACATTCATGCCGTACCTTCTAAATCTTTTTATAAAGATTACTAAAGCAAAGAAAATCGCCGTTGGCATTACAATACCAAAAGCTAAATAAGCACTTAAACCATATAATGAAATAAAACCTGGATTTATAATAAAGGTAGCTGCACTTGTTAAAGAAGCTGCTAAAGACAAGCTTACAGACAAAGAAGAAAATGATTTGTTTCCTACAGCATAAACTTCAATGTTATTTTCTTTTACCCTTGACTTAAGGGATAAATAAAATAGAATAGAAATGAAGAGTATTAAACTTAGAAAAGTAATAATGTTATAAATGTCTGTCATTAATTTGTTAGTTGATAATATTAGTGTTATAAAAGTGAGTATTTGTAAATATTAATACCAATTTTATGAAAAGCCCATAAATCAATATTAAAACAAACAATGTCTAAGAATTAAATTTAATTGAAATATTTTGATGTTGACTTTTTTGTTTAATTTTTTTAAAACTCCTAATTCAGATACTAAAAAATTGTTTTTTTATGAAAATTTTACTTTAAATTTTCTTATTTAAACATTTTAGGATAAAAAATATGAATTACATATTATTTAGTCAATATATTATAATATTTATGTAAAGTATAGTAAATCAATATATTATTAATATTTAAATATAAAAAGTCAATAGTATTAGATTTAATTTTATTAACTTTAGTTCGTTTAATTAACAATAGCTTTGATAAAAGATAAAAAATCAAAGTATGAACAGATTAGCCAATAAAGTCGCAATCATTACAGGTGGCGCTAAAGGAATAGGTAAGGCAACAGTAAAAACTTTTCTAAATCATGGAGCCACAGTTATCTGTTGGGATATTGATGAAATAGCTGGAAAGAATTTGCTTGAAGAGTATAAAGGTGAATCAATTTCTTTTTATAAAGTAGACACGACTAATAAAAACAATGTTAGTTTGGTTGTAGAAAGTATTGTTGAAAAGCATAAAAGAATTGATATTCTAATTAATAATGCGGGAATTACAAGAGATTCAACACTTAGTAAAATGACTGATGAACAATGGCAAAGCGTTATTGATGTTAATCTTACAGGTGTTTTTAATTGTACTCAATTGGTTTCAAAAGTTATGGTAGAGCAAGGTAGTGGTAGTATTGTTAATGCGGCATCTATTGTTGGTTTGTATGGAAATTTTGGACAAACAAATTATGTGGCAACAAAATCTGGAGTAATAGGCATGACCAAAGTTTGGGCTCGTGAGTTGGGAAGAAAAGGAATAAACGTGAATGCAGTAGCTCCAGGCTTTATAGCAACAGAAATGGTAAACACAATCCCAGAAAAAGTAATAAAAGACTTAGAAAGCAAAACGCCGCTTGGCAGATTAGGAAAACCAGAAGACATAGCAAATGCTTATTTGTTTTTAACTTCAGAAGAAGCAAGCTATGTTAATGGTACCGTACTTAGCGTTGACGGAGGTTTAGTGATGTAAATAAAATGAAATTAAAGAAGTTTATAAAATATACCGAATCCCTTTTACCACACGAAGTTGAATTATTAAATCAATTAAACCAATTTCAGGATGACGATAGGATCGATGTTTTTAAACGAATTTATCACAACACTTTAAACCAAGAAGAGAATAAAGATTTTGACGAAGGAATAAATAAACGAAAATATTCCCATCTCATGAATTGGATGCAGTCAAAATTGGATTCATATTGTACTGATAGTTATTATAAAAGGCTCAATTATTACGACAATAGAATAAAGACAGACACTATTTCTTCAGAAGAAGAAAATGAATTGTTGTCGTTAATAAAACATTACTCTGCACATCATTACCATTTTATAAGATTCTACGAGGTAGTTAAAAACTATCTCGTTTTTTTATTGGTTAGAGTAAGGCTTAATGATTATGAATTAATCAACCAATTTATCCATCAATATCACGACGATTATATAAGGTGTAAAGAAGTAAGTAACAGGATGACACAATCTGCTTCAGATATTGTGACAGATTATCACACTAATAAAACTTCTTTAAACTCCATGAAGTGGTTAAACTGGCTAAGACGTTTATATGCCGATAAAAGTCTTGATGGATATAACAGGTACCAGGCTCTCATTCTTCTTTCATACATTTCATTAACAGAAAATTCGCTTTTAGAAGAAGTGCTTTCATATTATAAGGATCTTGAAGAATATTTAATCGATGGAACATATTATTCAAGAAAATTGCTGCTGAACTATTATGGAAACAAGCAGTTAATACTTATGAAACTTCATAAATACGATTTTGCTTTATATTATGGTAAACTTTCTATAAGTGATCAAGGACATGATTATGTGATGTATTTAAGTAATTATTGTTTTAACCTTTTAAAGTTGGGCGAACCTAAAAGAGCTTTAATTCTGCTTAAAGAAGCATTGCCATTTGCCAGACAAATGTCGAATAAGTTTAATCGTACGCTATACATTTCATCTCTTATGAAATGCTATATAGATAATAGTCAATATAATAACGCCAAGCAATTTGCTGAAAATCAATTGGCATTACACGAAAAAGATATTATTGAGCATAATTGGAATAAATTTTTCAGGACGTATCTGGAATCTTTACTTCATTTAAGGGAATATTCAAAAGTTAAAAGAATTATTAAACGTTATAATCTGATTGAAAAGGAAAGCAGCTCTCTTAAAAACTATATTACTTTTCCATATTTTAAATGGTTTTTGGCTTTAGTAAACTTTAAGGAAGGAAACATAAGTCAATTTAAATTTTCAAGCTCAATTAAAAGGGAAATAGAAAGTCTGTCTAATACCTATAATATAAAACCGTCTGGAAAGATTATGTCGTTAATTGAAGATGCTGTGGTTAAATTGGTATAAAAAAGCAACCATAAAACTTCCTTTTTCTTTTTTAAAAATAAAACATAAACCTTTTTATAGTTCAATATTTATTGGAAATCTTCCTCAAAATGATTGAATTAAAGAAATTAGCTTTGATTTATGTCGATTTATTATATTTTTATTTGCTGTCACTTAAAATAAAACATATATTTATAACCATAAAGTTTAACCAAACCTAAAAGATAAAAAATTATGGAAGGATATTGCGTAAAATGTAAAGACAAAAAAGAAATTAAGGATGCTGCTGAAGTAACCATGAAAAATGGTAGAAAAGCCATGAAGGGTAAATGCCCAACATGTGGTACGGGCATGTTCAGAATTCTTGGAAAGTCTTAGTTTAAAATTGAATACATTATAAAAAGTATTGATAAGCTTTAGCTTATTATTCTTTAGTAAATTAAAAGACCGTTCTCTTTTTCTTTATAAGAAAAAGAGAACGGTCTTTTTGTTTTATTAGGATAATAAATATAATTAAATAAAAATAAGAAAAAGAATACAAAAAAAAAGTAAACATGCATTTTATCTATAAAACATGCATTTAAACGATAATTTTTATTATATTGCAGCACTTTTGAAATTAAATCAAGGATACTGCTGCATGAATGAAGTAAATTATCAGTACGTCAATTTGCAATCTTTAAAAGAGGATACTTTTGGTGATGAATCCATTTTAAAGGAAATTATGGGGCTGTTTATCGAGCTTATTGATGAATATACTTCCATTTTAAATAAAGAGTTACCACATAAAAATTGGCAAGCTTTGTTTCAAGCCACTCACAAAATAAAGCCAAACATTTTCATGTTTGGAATTTCAAGTTTAGAGAAAACCATTTTAGAATTAGATCTTAATTTTAGAAATGAGGTTAATTTAGAAACGGTTGATTGCCTTGTTGATTATGCTATATTGATTTTAGAAGAAGTAAAAAATGAATTAATAACTGAACTTAAATTAATGACTGATGAGTAAAAAGAAAATTGTCTTAGCTGAAGATAATACCACCCTTTCATTACTGTTGAAGTTTAGGCTTGAAAAGGACGGTTATGAGTTGTTTATGGCCACCGACGGTAAAGAAGCTGTCGAGCTTATTGAAAATCAAATACCGGATTTGATTTTAACCGATGTAATGATGCCTTTTATAAGTGGGCTTGAAGTGATCAGTCATGTTAGAAATAAGTTAGAATTAAAAACACCAATTATTGTATTTTCTTCGGCAGGACAAGAAGAAATGGTGCTGAAGGCTTTTAATTTAGGAGCCAATGATTTTATGGGAAAACCCTTTAGTCCTAATGAGTTGGTTATACGAGTAAAACGATTATTGAATATGTAACTGAACAAATTTTAATCTGAAATTAATTTTGCCCCAATGATTGATTACCAGAATATCTATGAGTATTACAATAGTTTTCCATTGCTAATTAAATTAGTATGGGTTTTAATAGGTGTATTAAGTTCTATTATACTTATACTCATTATATACCTTAAATTAATTCGCTTAACCTTAAGGAGTAAACACACAGAGGACATAAAGTTTAAAAGAGAATATGAAGCACTTTTGGTGCAATATTTATACTCAGGTGATGAAACGGAAACATTAACAAATCCACAAAATGAAATCATAAATCAATTAAAAGCCTCCATAAAAACGAAAGCAAGACGAAAAATAATTGTTTCGGTTTTATATGAGTTAATGAATGAAGTTTCTGGTGAAATGTCTGACTCCATTAAAATATTTTATAATGAAATAGGTCTTGTTAATTATGCTTTTGAGAGACTAAAGAGTAAAAAATGGAATGTTATAGCTAAAGGAATTGGAGAATTAAGGCGTTTTGGAATAGATGAAGCAAGCCATAAGATAGCACCATTTATCAATCATCCTAGGAGTGAGGTGAGAAATGAAACCCATATTTATATGGTTAATTTATTTCTATTTGAGGGACTTTCTTTTTTAGATGAGTTGAAGACAATTCTTTCCGAATGGATTCAAATACAGTTACTGGAAACATTACAAAAGTTTGATAATCAAGAAATATGTGATATCCGCCCATGGTTAAAATCAAAAAACGATTCTGTTGTGTTGTTCGCACTTAAACTGGCACAAATATATAATCAGTTTGAAGTTAAAGGAACCTTAATGGAATTGTTGTCTCATGCAAATAAAGAAGTAAGGGTAAATGCCATTGATGTATTGTCACATTTATACGGTATAGAAGCCAAAGAAATGCTTAAGGCTAATTTTAGAAATTTGAGTTTAGAAGAGCAAATTAGCTTCTTTGAATTATTGGAGAAATTAGTAGTGCCAGACGACGAACCTTTTGTGGAAGCTCACTTATTTCATAAGAATTTTGAAATTCAATTATTAGCACTTAAAATATTAAAAGAAATTAATATTGATAAATATATGGGACTAACAAAATTGTCTGAAGAAGAGAAAAGTCCCGCAATGATTAAATCGATAAACGTCTTATAAAATGAATACTAGTTCAGTTGATATCATATTACAAATATTGCATTACATATTTTTTGGGTATGCTTTTGCGGCAATTCTATCATATATTATTTTATCAGTGATTTCTGGAAAGGAAACTATTGAGTATATAAAAAAGAAGAGCTTTGTTAATTACAAGGATATTTTATCATCAACCATGTCGCCCTCAATAACTATCATAGCACCTGCTTATAATGAAAGTTTGAACGTGGTTGAAAATGTAAGATCCTTATTATCAAATCATTATGTAAATTATAATGTAATCATTGTAAATGATGGTAGTAAAGATAACAGTTTAGAGCTTCTTATTGAAGCCTATGATCTAGAGAGGGAAGACTACATTATAAACGAAAAAATAAAAACAAAGCCTTTGAGAGCTGGGATTTTTAAATCTAAAAATCCGGCCTTTGAAAAATTGATGGTGGTTGATAAAGAAAACGGTGGGAAAGCAGATGCCTTAAACATGGGGCTTAATATTAGCACTAACAAATATGTAGCATGTATTGATGTTGATTGTTTGCTACTTGAAGATGCACTTCAAAAGATGATTAAACCATTTTTGGAAGTTACAAGCTCAAAAGTTATCGCAACGGGTGGTGTTATTAGAATTGCAAATTCATGTGAAATAAAAGGAGGAAAACTTATAGATGTTAATCTGCCAAAAAACCTGCTGGTACAATCTCAAATTTTAGAATATTTAAGGGCTTTTTTACTTGGACGTATGGCATGGAGTAGGTTAAATGGCCTTTTGGTAATTTCTGGTGCCTTTGGGATTTTTGATAAAGAAATAGCTATTGCTGTTGGAGGATATGACACTAACACGGTTGGAGAAGATATGGAAATCATTGTCCGAATGCGTCGGTATATGGAAGAAAAGGGAGAAAAATATAAAGTCTCATATATTCCGGATCCATTGTGCTGGACAGAAGCACCCGAAAACTATAAAATATTTATTTCTCAACGAAACCGGTGGACACGAGGAACTATTGAAACTTTAAGAAAACATAGAAAGATAGGATTTAACCCAAAATACGGTTGGTTTGGCACGTTAAGTTATCCGTATTGGCTGATTTTTGAACGCTTAGCTCCAATTATTGAAACTGTAGGGTTACTGTATTTTATAATTTTAATGGTTTTAAGAGAGGTGCGTTGGGAATATGCCTTATCATTTTTTATTCTAGCCTATTTATTTTCTGTATTGTTTTCTATTACCGCATTATATTCTGAAGAGTTAACATTTCATCAATATAAAAAGAAGGGAACTGGCTATAAGCTAATTTTATTAAGTGCCATAGAGCCATTTGTATTGCACCCATTTATTTTGTATGCGGCGATTAGAGGAAATATTGACTATTATTTCAATAAGAATAAGAAATGGGGAGATATGGTTAGAAAAGGACTAACAACAGTATGATTTTTAAGTGTATAAATTATTTTAAATGAGATTTAAGTTACATAATAATAGTTATCAATATGCTTATTTAACATTAGCTTTAATTTGTGTCTTTTGGTGCATAAGTATTTTTGATATTATTCTTTCGCAAACTTCAGGGGTTATTATTTCCAACATTGGATTATCTATTTTATATAAATGTATTAATGATTTCTGGGCTGGTTTGATAATAGGATTATTGTTATTTCCATTTTACCTTTTACTCGATGTGTTTTTTAAAAGCAGAGCACTTCTTGTTATTAATATCCTTTTTGTGTTAATCGTTATTGCTCAATTTTCACTCGTTAAATACAGCTTAACAACTTTGGTTAATCTTGGGTCTGATATTTTAGGGTATTCTTTAAATGATATTTATAGAACTATAATGGCATCAGAGTCTTTTTCGGCTCTTTATTTTTTACCATTTATTGTGTTTCCTTTGTTGTTCTTTGTTTCCTATTCAATCATTAAAAAAAATGTAAACGGAAGAATGCTAATCGGGGTTTGGGTGGTTTTTGTACTGCTATTAGGAAGTTTAAAATTAATTGTTTCACGAGTTTCTGAAATTGAACAACAAAATAAATTAGCTTATTTAGCTGAGGATATTATTAAATTTCAATCTGAGAAAAACAATCTATATGGAGACAATCTGTTCAACAGAGAAGATTTTCCATTGATGAAACCATTTAGTGATTCACACGATGTGTTGGCGCCATTTTTTAATATAAATGAAGAAAAACCAAATGTAGTTATAGTAATAGTAGAAGGTTTAGGTAGTGAATTTATTGGTGATGAAGCCTATAGTGGTTTTACACCTTATCTGGATTCGTTGATTTCAAAATCGTTGTATTGGAAAAATTTTGTGAGTTCGGCAGGAAGAACCTTTGGAGTTTTACCATCATTATTAGCCTCGTTACCCTTTGGAGAAACAGGCTTTCTAGAGCTATCAAAAACACCATCTTATGTATCCCTAATTAGTGTGTTAAAAGCCAATGGATATACTACATCATATTATTCTGGAGACCAATCAAGTTTTGATAAAAAAATCAATTTTTTAGAATATAACGATATTGATGATGTCATTGATGAAAATAAGTATGGTTCAGAATATACTAAAACGGAAGCTAATTCAGGAGGTTTCTCTTGGGGATATCCTGATGCTGAAATTTTCAAAAAAACATTATCTACTTTAGATAACAAAAAAGAACCAAGATTGGATATTATAATGACACTTACCAATCATGAACCATTCACGTTTCCAGAAAAAGAACAATACGAAGCCAAGGTAGACAGTTTATTAAACTCAAATCAAAAATTTGATATTTCAAAAGAAGATATTTTAGCTAACAAAAGTATTTATGCAAGCTTAAATTATACAGATAATTCTATTAAAGATTTTATGAACGCCTATGCTAAGCGTAAAGAATACAATAATACCATATTTATAATAACAGGAGATCATAGGCTTATACCTATAGCTCAAAAAGATAAGTTGTGTAGGTATCATGTGCCATTGTATATTTTCAGCCCCATGTTGAAAAAACCTGAAACATTTAAGTCTGTGTCATCACATTGGGATATAACCCCAAGTTTATTGGCATTTTTAATGAACAATTACAAGTTTAATAAGCTTGAAGAAATAGCTTGGATGGGAGAGGGGCTTGATACAGTAAGACAATTTAGAAATATCCATAAAATACCCTTAATGCGTTATAAAGGCAGTATAAGTGATTTTATGTTTAAAGATTATTTGTATTCTGATGGAGAACTGTATAAGATAAATGAGAATTTTGGCACCTATAAGGTAAAGGAAGACGAACTTAAAGAAATCATGGCAGATTCTTTATTGAAATTCAAAAGGCTTAATGCTTATGTAACCCAAAGGAATAAGATTTACCCAGACTCATTAAACATCTACATTAAGCCAAAAGTAGAGTTTTCAGAAACCCAACAAGAAACAATTAATAAGCTAATAGAAGGATTAAACTTTGATCAATCTTTTCAAATAGCAAGGGAAGAGGCATTTAAAAAAGACTATAAAATAGCAAGACTTCTTTGTGATTATATTTTAAATGAATTACCAAATCACTCAGATGCCCGTACTTTAAAAGGAAGAACATTAGCTTGGGAAGGTGACTATATAAATGCTGAAACTGAGCTCCTTAATGTTATTAAAAGATCACCATATTACTATGACAGTTATTTGGCATTGTTGGATTTGTATTGGTGGTCAAATCAAGAAGAAAAATCTGAACAAGCATTTAAAAAAGGGTTGGCAAATGGTATCCAAGATCCAGTGTTGGGATTCAAAATGGCAAAAGCCTATGAGCGCATGAAAAAGGTGGTTAAAGCCAATCAAATTATGGATAGTATCATTAAAATATATCCAGATAAAAAAGAATATGTAACATTTAAAAATACTTTAAATTAAAGTTACCCAATAAGATGGAAAAACATATCTACATAATTATTTTTTTATTAAGCTTTTGCTCCTACGGACAGCAAATAACTTTTAAGGGTGATCCTGATAGAGCCTTTGAAGTTGCTAGAGAATTAGCTTTTAATGGGAAGCGTAAACAAGCACAGGATACGTTGCTATCAATACTTACAAAATATCCTAATTATAATGATATTCGATCTTTTTTAGCAAGCACATATTCTTGGGATGGCGACTATAAAAAAGCCAAAAAAGAATTTGAGAAAGTATTAAGAAACGATCCTGATAGACTTGATACTTGGGAGGCAGCTATTAAAAATGAAATGTATAGTGAAGAACCATATAGTGCTTTGGAATTGGTAAATAAGGCACTGAAAAGTTTTCCAAATGATGCTGAGATACTTTATTTAAGAGCTAGTGCAGAAGAGAAATCAAACAACAAGGAAGAAGCTTTGTTAACATTAGAGACTATTTTGAAATCCAATCCCAACCATGAAAATGCCTTATCGTTTAAAGAAAGTCTTTTAAAAGATTTAAGGCAGAATGACATTGGATTTAAAGCATCCGTTGATATTTATTCAGAAGTGTTTGATCCTATGCAATATTATTTGATTAAGTATAGTAGACGAACAAAATTTGGTAGTTTTCATACTAAAGTCAATATAAGTAACAGATTTAATTCTACAGGAGTGCAATTTGAGGTTGACCTTTATCCTAGAATTACGAAAGGTTTGTATGCCTATGCCAATTTTGGGTTAGCCAATACATTTTTGTATCCTGATATGAGGTATGGTGCAGAATTATATAAGTCTTTACCTTTTGGTCTTGAAGTTTCAACAGGGTTCAGAGCTTTAAAATATAGTTCTACAACAACCATTTATACAGGTTCTTTAGGCTGGTATACAGGAAATAATTTTTGGTCATTTCGTACGTATATAACACCAAGTGATTCTGGCTCAAGTAAATCAGGAACTCTAGTTTATAGAACATATAGAAGTGACTCGGAAAATTATTTTAGTATTGATGCCGGAATTGGATTTTCTCCAGAAACATATAGGTTTGAGTTTGAAGGTAAAGAAAATGCTATTGTTAAACTAAAATCACAAAAACTAAATTTCGGGTATTATTTTACTACTAAAAATAACAAAAATGCATGGGGTATCCAAACAGGAGTGTCACATCAAGAAATCAGCTTTGATCCAGGTGCTTATTTTTGGATTTATTCTCTGTCATTATCTTG
This sequence comes from Gaetbulibacter sp. M235, assembly GCF_043876835.1. Taxonomy (NCBI): domain Bacteria; kingdom Pseudomonadati; phylum Bacteroidota; class Flavobacteriia; order Flavobacteriales; family Flavobacteriaceae; genus Gaetbulibacter; species Gaetbulibacter sp. M235. The sequence goes on along the minus strand of NZ_JBAWJZ010000001.1, from coordinate 62,474 downwards.
GGATATGAGATTTAGATAATTTTTTCATAACATTTTAAATTGCTTACTTTTATGTAAGATGAAAAAAAGTTTACAAAATATTTCTTACTAAGTAGCTAATAAAGAATAATTTATTTAAAATCGTTAAAATTGAACAACTCTGTTATTAGTTTTTTGTTTTTAACAGGGATAATTTAATTAAATAAAGAAAAATAATGTAAAAAAATACATTTAATCGATTTTTTTTGCACTTTATCGTGATTATTTAAAATATTATATTACATTTGGAGGGTAAATTGTTTTAAATACTCTCTATAAATGAAGCATCTATTCCTTTCAACCTCTATTAAGATTGTTTATGCCTTAATTTTTTTGTTCTTTAACTTTATTGGCTTTTCGCAAAGCGACATACAAGTTGAAATTATTGGAGGCAACACGGTAGCTTATAATTCAACAATAGAAATTACAGCTGGAAATTCAATTTCGTTTAGAATCACTAATATAAGGACTGACTGTGATTTAGTAAAAATTGATGACATAAGCATCACTAACACAACTGATTTTAGCTTGTCTAACGACAAAGTGCCTAAACATGTGTACACAAATGATTGTAAAGGAAATCCTAAAAACATTGATTTTACAATTACCAACATAAGTGGTAATTGTGCAGCATTAACAGATATAAATATTGAGATTAAAAAAGATCCTAATTTTATTTTTACATTTTCTATAGAAGGATCGCCTGAAATAAATGTTTTAGGTGGTAGTCCTTCAGCAGATATTTTAGATGGTTCTACTACTACATCTTCAACAAATGGCACTTATTTTGGAGTTGTTGATGGAGGAGCATCAGTAAATAGATATTTTATTATTGCAAATACAGGTAGTTGCCCTCTTGATATCTCTTCTATAACTAGTTCGTTGAGTGATTTTACAGTGCCACCATATGTTTTGTTGCCAAATTACACACCTTCTTTTTTTACAACAACTATAGATGCAGGAACTTATGTTATATTGCCAGTTACATTTTTGGCCCCAATAGGCGGGTCTGGCACTTTAACATCAACAATAACTGTTACAAATACAGCAAATACAACTTTTACTTTTGATGTGAGTGCTGAAATGTTCAATTATAATATACCAGGGCCTGGTGGTATTACTGCCGATTTTAGACTTTGGTTAAAAACTACCAGAGGTATAACAAAAGATGGAAGTTCAAAAGTTTCTAAGTGGGCCGATATTGGTACCAATGCTAAAGATGCTATAGCAGATTCTGGTAAAGAACCAACATATCTGGACAATGTGGCTTCTAACATCAATTTTAACCCAGTTATTAAATTTGAAAACGATGGAAGTACTTTAAATCAGTATTTATATAATAACGATAATGGTTTTTATAGTCAAGATATCTTTATTGTAATGAAATCAGATGTTGATGTTACTTCATCAACTGGAATGACAATATTTTCAGGATCTATTTCTGACATTATTGCTTCAGAAAACTATGTAGATGATGTGAACGATGTTACAGGTATAGGTATGGGAGACTTTACTTCTAATTTAACAGGAGAGCTTTTGTGGTACAATCAAGGTTCTTCAGCATCAAATCCTTATTATGCATTGCCTGCATCATCAAGTAGGACATATGATACTGCTGGGATTGTTAATGCTGGAAATAAGACAAATACAGTGTCTGATGGAATGAGAATACTCTATAATAGTATTGACGATGCTTTATCTTCAACCAAAAACATATCAACTTTTGAAAATGTGGGTTATGTTGACACTGTTCCATATCCAGATGTAATTTATGGAACACCTTATATAATAGGTAAAAATGCTAACGCCACATTCGGTAATCTTAATGGAAGTGTTGCCGAAATTTTTACGTTTGCTGAACGTGTTTCTGATGCTGATAGACAAAAAATAGAATCCTATTTGGCAATTAAATATGGTATAACGCTAGGAGGTTCAAATGAAGCTGAAAAAGATTATATTAATTCGTTTGGAACCAAGATTTGGGATATTTCGGCGAATTCAGGATATAATTATCATGTTGCTGGTATAGGTAGAGATTCTATCTCAGATTTAAACCAAAAGCAATCAAAAACATTAAATACTACTAACGAGGTAACAGTTGGGTTAAATGGCATATTTACAACCAATAGCTCAAATACTAACGAGTTTAATGAAGATGGAGACTTTTTAGTTTGGGGTTCTAATAATGCTTCCTATACAGGGTTAAATACAAACACTGTTTCAATAGCTTCTGGAATTACAACATCATTAACAAGAATTGATAGAAAATGGAAAATAGTAGAATCCAAAGAATCAGTTTCAGGAGGCGATGTTGGAAATGTCTATGTTTCAATTCCAAGTGATGCTTTTAGTGGTTTTTCGTTGGGAACAGATGAAGAATATGTTTTGATTGTTGCTGATAACGATGGCTTTGGAAATAATGATATTATAGATGTTTTACCATTAAAATCTTACAATGGAACTGATTTACAAACTTGGTACGATTTTGACGGTACCAAGTATTTTACATTTGGTAGAGCCGCAAAACTGAATCAAGTACATAGTATTAATATAGCTTCTGGAGATTATTTAGTTGGTGAATCAGCATTAAATTTAAATATTAACGATTTTACAATTTCTGCTTGGGTTAAGAGTGCTTCAAATGCTAGTACAAGAACAATTATGGCTAAAGGAACCAAGTTGCAATTGAGGTTAAATGTTTTTGATCAAGTAGAAGTTATGGTAGATGATGATATAACACCAGAGTTTACTTCAACTATGGAATTGAATGATGGGAAATGGCACCAAATAACCTTTGTGTATAATAGTGGAACAATTTTCTTGTATGTAGATGGTGTATTAGATAAATCTGAACTAAATGTTGTAGCTCCCTCTCCAAATTACAATAATTTTTCAGTTGGTGCTTTGTATGTTGATAAGAATACTATTACTAATCCTTTTATGGGTGATATAGATGAGGTTTATGTATGGGATCAAGGTTTAGATGAAAATCAAGTGCGATATCTGATGAATCAAGAAGTGGAAAAAGGAACAGGCGATTTCGTAACTGGTAAAATTATTCCACAGTCTTCATTGAGTAATGAAGTAGCAACGATTCCTTGGAGTAAATTAAGAGCTTATTATGATTTTAACTCATATTGTGGGTCAACTGTTGAAGGTTTGTCAGACAACAATAACTTTTTAAGGATAAAATATTTAAATAAAAACAAAGAGATTGTTGAAGATCAAACAATAGCACTTCCATATATTTCAGCTTCTAACGGAGCTTGGGATGATGCTGGAACTTGGATGTATGGTACAGATAATGTTTTGCCTAATTCACTTAGCTTAGATGGTGTTACTTATATAGATTGGAATATTGTTGAAACAAACCATGATATTTATTCTGGAGATAGGGATATTACACTTCTAGGATTGATAAATAATTCAGGAACTATAACTATTGCCGATCCATTGCCATCTCCACAAGATGAAACAAATTCAGGTCATTCATTAACTATAACAAACTATTTAGAGTTGGATGGAGTAATAGATTTGGTGGGTCAATCTCAATTGATACAAACCGAAGGGAGTATTTTAGATGCCGATAGTGGTGGATATATTGAAAGGGATCAACAAGGAACGGCTAATGGTTTTAATTATAATTATTGGACATCGTCAGTAAGTCCTATTTCTGGCAACTCATCTACTAATGGTATAGGTGTTTCCAGCTCTAATCCAAATTATACTATTTCAAGTGTTTTATTTGATGGAACATCATCATCTTCTTATCAAACCATCACATTTAATTCAAGTTCCAAGGCTGCCGATTCAAATACACCTACAAGTCCTATTACGATAAGTACCTATTGGATGTATAAATTTTATGGCCCTACCAATAACTACAATTCTTGGATTAAAATTAATCAAAACACGTCTCTTAAAGCTGGAGAAGGTTTTACAATGAAAGGAAGTTCTGGCTCTGCAGTAATTTCAAGTGATCAAAATTACGTATTTAAAGGTTTGCCTTATAATGGAGACATTAAACTAAAATTAAATAAAAGTTCTGGTGAAGTTGATCGTTTAATTGGAAATCCATACCCATCAGCAATTGATGCGACCGAGTTTATATTAGATAATTTAAGTGTAGATGATGGTGGAAACAATACAAGTGGAACTGTTTTTAATGGAGCTCTATATTTTTGGGATCATTTTGGTCAAACAAACACTCATGTTTTAAATGGTTATGTAGGAGGTTATGCAACTAGAAACTTAACAGGAGGAGCTGTTGCAATATCAAATGATAGTAGAATTAATGATAATCTATCTACAGGAACAAAAATTCCTGGTCAATACATACCTGTAAATCAAGGTTTCTTTGTGTCAACTGCTCTTGACGGTTTTTATAATGATAATGATCCTCCAACAGAAATATTAACTGTTGATGGGGGTGATATTATTTTTAAAAATAGTCAACGTGTTTTTGCTACTGAAGATGGTTCAACATCTGTATTTATGAAGTCTTCATCAAAGAAAACATCAAAAACAACAACAGAAACAAATAAAAATGATAATCCAGTAATTTGGTTAATGTATGATTCACCATTGGGCTATCATAGGCAAATTACTATTGGTGCAAATGAAAAGGCTTCAAAGGGATTTGATTTAGGATACGATGCGTTTATGGCCGATGTTAATGAAGAAGATATGTATTGGAATTTTAATGGAGGTAAGTTTGTGATTCAAGGAGTTGGTGATTTTAGTGATACACAGGAATTTTCATTGGGTCTTGTCGTAAAAAAAGGTGGATTAGTAAGAATAAAGTTGGATGCTCTTCAGAATATTGATTCTTCTAAAGCAATATATATTAAAGATTCAATAACGGGAGAAATCTATCAAATTAACAATGAGCCTTTTAGTATGCATTTAGATGCTGGTAAATATAATGATAGATTTAAACTTGTTTTTAAATCTTCTTATCCTAATAGTAAAAATTTGCTACAGACTAGCAAACCAGATTTAGCTAAATTAGCTTCTGTTTTTTATAAATTTGAGTCTTCTAGCTTAACCATTAATATGAAATCAGGAACGATAGTTTCAGAAGGAGTACTAATTAATTTAATGGGACAAAAAATAGCATCTTTTAATGGATTTTCAAATACACTTTCAATACCACTTCACGTTAGTACTGGAGCCTATATTATCCAATTAAAAACAGATATGGGAATTATTAATAAAAAAATCATAATTAAATAGAGTAATTATATAGTTATGTAACAAATGTTACACAACTATATAATTGTTAATTTTAATTTTACAACTTTAATTCTAAGTTTAAGTATTATTAAGATTAATAGCTAAAAAAGTGCTTCTTTTTAAAGAAGCACTTTTTATTTTTTTTAAATAATTTTCTTCAAAATAAATTAATTTTAAACTTTTACTTTTCTTATTTATAAACTAGGTTTTTTAGTAAATTGCGGGTATTAAATCAACGTGTTAATAGTATGGTAACCTTAAAACAATTAGCAAAAGAGTTAAATGTCTCAATATCCACTGTTTCAAAAGCATTAAATAACAGTGAAGAAATTGGAGAAGAAACTGTTAAACGCGTAAAAGAGTTAGCGGCTCTTTACAATTATAAGCCTAACAAAGTAGCGTTGAGTTTAAAGCAAAACAAAACACAAACCATAGGTGTTATTATTCCAGATATATTAAATCATTTTTTGGCAAAAGTTTTGTTTGCTATAGAGCGAGAATCTACAAACAATGGGTATAATATTATTACTTGCATATCCAATGAATCGTTGGAAAAGGAAATAAGTAGTTTGCAATTATTAGCAAATGGAAGTGTTGACGGATTTATTTTAGCGGTTGCCCAGGAAACTCAAATTAAAAATGAAACGTCTCATTTTGTTAAAGCAATTAATCAAGGTTTGCCAATCGTTATGTTTGATAGGGTTGCAAATGATGTGTTGTGCGATAAGGTTATTGTTGACGATTATGAAGCAACCTATAATGCAACTAAAAGTTTAATAAATGAAAATAGAAAGCATGTAGCCTTTTTTAGCAGTATTGACGATTTAAGTGTGGGTAAGTTAAGGGAGAAAGGCTATTTAAAGGCAATAGCAGAAGAATCTAATATGAAGCCTTATATTTTAAGAGTTAGTAGATTTGATGATATTCAGAAAAAGATAAATGAATTTCTAAAAGAAAATAAAGATATTGATGGTGTGATATCTGCCGATAGTTCTTCAGGTGTTATTGCGATTAACGTTGCTTTAAATATTGGGCTTAAAGTTCCAAAAGATATTTCGGTTATTGGGTATTCTAGTAATGCAATGTCTAATCACTGTATTCCAAAATTAACGACTATACGTCAGCATGCAAAAGATATTGGAGCATGTGCTGCTCAGCTACTTATAAAAAGACTGACAAATAAATCTCAGAGTGAACAAGATTTTTCAACTAGGATAATAAAAACTAGTTTAATTAATGGAGGTTCTACGCTATCTTAATGTTTTTTAAAAGTGCATTTCGTCGATTATTTTACGATAATAAATGATTAAAAATACATTTTATCGATAAAATAATACATTTAATCGTTTAAATTTTTGTTTGCTATGTATTTTGTCCTATATTAGCAGTCTTAATAAGCGCAAAAATTATTCCCTAAGTTTATTAAGAAAAATTAATCCATTTATAGGCAGCAATGTCAATCCCTCAAAAAATATTTTATAAAAATCTGTATGTGCTTTTGTGCATTCGATTTTAAATTAATTATCCATTTTCCCTCTGTTAAGATTTTGATTTCAAAGTCTTTAGTGTATTTAAATTATTTAAAAAAAATTTTTTAACAGAAAAATTGTATAACCTTAAAATTGAATAGATATGAAAGCCCTAAAAATTACCTTAATCTTAGCTGTTGTTTTAGCAACTCTTTCTTCATGTACAAAACAAGATTTAAATGAAGATGATGTATTAATAATTCCAACCGATAACACAACTACCTTTACTGGAGGTGGTATTGATGAAACAGGAAGATAATAATTTAACTTATCAAAATATTTTAAAAAGCTCTTTACAATAATGTGAAGAGCTTTTTATATTTATAAAAATTAAAAAATTATAGATACATTTGAGATTATATATTAATTGAAAGTCATTGAATATAAAATCTCCTTTTTTAATATTACTAATTTGCAGTCTAGCTTTTTTGTCTGTTCATGCTCAATCCAAGCTAGAAGCGGACAGTCTACAAACATATCTTTTAAAATCAAAAGACGGGGACAAATATAGTAATGAAGATAGGTTGACATATATTTTAAAAGCTAAACAAATTGTATTATCTAATAGAATAGATTCTTTAATTATAAAAGTTAATTTACAATTGTCTTCAATATATTATGAAAATAGACAACTTATTTTATTTAAAAAGATTAATGATGAAAATTTAAAAGTTGCTTCTAAAATAAAGGATTCTTCAGCATTGGCTGAAATAAATTTTAATTTAGGAGATTACTATAAACTTTTCAACAAGAGTGATAGTGCTTATTATTACTATCATAAGACTGAAAAGTTGTTTAAATCATTAAAAGATGATTATAACACAACAATGGTTTTATTAAATATAGCCGTTCTACAGAAAAATGAAAAAGACTTTATAGGTAGTGAAGTAACCTCTGTTGAAGCTATTTCCCATTTAAATCAATTAGAAGAAATAAATAGTGTTATAAAGCTTAAATCGTATATATATAATAACCTCGGATTAGTTTTTGATCAACTCGAACAATATGATGAATCTATAAAGTACCATAAAAAAGCTATTGAATTAAAAAAGAGGTTAGAAGGAGATAATCAGGCAACTATTGAGAACTCATTAAATAATTTAGCACTTGCTTATAAAAGTGCTAGACAATATAAATTAGCTTTAGAAAATTATAATCAAATTTTACAAAATAAAGATTTAGTAAAAAGCAGGCCAGATGTGTATGCTACAATACTTGATAATTATGCAAATACTTTATACTTATCAAAAAACTATAATGAATTACCAGGTCTATATTTAAAAGCTTTAAAAATATGTGATAGTATAGGTGCAAGTTATAATTCCATTATAATTAACCAACATTTGGCCCAATATTATGATGACTATAATAAAAAAGATTCAGCTAAATATTATGCTTATAGAGCTAAGGATATTTCAAAAGCCTACCATAATGATGATTTATTAAAATCTCTTCTATTACTTTCTAAAATAGAGGATGATAGTATAGCAGTAAAGTATTATAATGAATATATAAAGCTTAATGATAGTTTGGTTAAAAACGAACGAACCATTAGGAACAAATTTGCTAGAATCCGTTTTGAGACCAAGGAAATCGAACAAAAAAATATCCAGATTGTCAGAGAAAAACTATGGCTTACAGTCATCTCGATTATTTTATTGATTTCAGCTTTATTGATTTATATAATCATCACACAGCGAGCTAAAAACAATGAGCTGAAATTTGTGCAAAAGCAGCAAGAAGCCAATGAAGAAATTTATAACCTCATGCTTACGCAACAAGAAAAAATTGAAGAGGCAAGGATTTTAGAAAAGAAAAATATCTCTCAAGAATTACACGATGGTGTTTTAGGTCGCTTATTTGGTACTAGATTGAGTTTAGATAGTTTGAATATGGCTTCAAGTGAAGAGGCTATAAAGACAAGAAGCAGATACATTCAAGATCTTAAAAATATTGAAAACGATATTAGAAAAGTTTCGCATGAATTAAATACAGATTTTATATCAGGATCGGGCTTCTTGGATATCGTTAAATCATTGTTAGAAACTCAAACCAAAGCATATGAGTTAGACTATGAATTTGATTGTAAAGATTCAATAAATTGGGATGATGTTTCCAATAAAAATAAAATTCACATGTATAGAATAATACAAGAATCATTGCATAATATTTATAAACATGCAAAAGCATCTTTAATTAAAATTTCGATTGAACTGAAAAATAATGTAATTTTATTATCGATAAATGATAATGGTTCAGGCTTCGATGTTAATAAAGCAAAAGCAGGAATAGGTTTAAAAAACATGAACTCTAGGGTCAATGAAATTAATGGAGAACTTAGTATTGAGTCTAAAAAAGATGAAGGAACTATGGTTCAAATAAAAATCCCAACCTAACTTATTAATGGCAATGAGTGAAACCATAAGAATATTAATGATTGATGACCATCCAATGATTATTGAAGGGTATCAAAACACATTGCAATTCACCAAAAAAGAAAGTCAGATTTTAGATATAGACATTGCAAATAATTGTGATGAAGCCGTTGCTTTTATGGATAAATCTGTTAAAACCAACAGACCATATCAAGTGCTTTTTGTAGATATTAGTTTGCCACCATCAAAAGACGGACTAATGAACTCTGGTGAAGATTTAGCAATTTATGCTCGAAAAATTTTGCCAAAAGCAAGAGTAATCATTTTAACTATGTTTGATGAATCTTATAGAATTCACAATATAATAAAGACTATTAATCCTGAAGGATTTTTAATAAAGAGCGATTTAACTTCCAGTGAATTAGCAAGTGCATTTCAGGCAGTACTCCATAATCCACCTTTTTATAGTGGTACTGTAAACAGTCATTTAAGAAAAACCAATGAAAGTGATATTGTGATTGATGACAAGAATAGAAAGATACTTTATTTATTGTCGCAAGGAGCGAAAAATAAAAGCCTTGCAGCTCATTTAGATATCTCTTTAAGTGCCATTGAAAAACGAAAAAAACAACTCAAGGAAATTTTTCTTATTGACGATGGTCAGGATGAAACACTTATAAAGGAGGCCAGAAAAAGAGGATTTATTCTTTAAAAAATCAAAATTCTTAGCGTACTTATTACCTTACAAATATTTTCAATTAAAATGTTTGGTTACGGTTTTACCGTACTTTGAATTGGAATAAAAGGTTTAATTTTGTAAAGTCAACACTTCAAATTAATTAATCCCTCAATTTATTGTTGGCAATAGCAATTTACATTGACCCTGTGGAGGTGAGAGACCCACAGGGTTCCTTTTTTTAAAAAGTAAATATACTTTCTCTATATTCCCAGATAGTATTGATGTAAATTCCTAAAAAAATTATTGAAACAATAAATTTTATAAATGTTGATGCAATAAAACCTATGAATGATCCAAAGGCAGCTTTAATTGCTGATTTAGAATCATTTTTATTTATCATCTCACCAATAAACGCTCCAATAAATGGGCCTAAAATAATTCCTCCTGGTATTGGACTTACTAATCCAACAACCAATCCAATAGATGTGCCAATCATTCCTGCTTTACTGCCGCCAAACTTTTTGGTTCCTACAGCAGGTATAATATAATCTAAAACAAAAATGATAATAGCTATAATTCCTGTTATTATCAACAAAGTAGTATTCATTTGAACCGCTTTAGTAAGATGCAGAATTAATAGGCCTAACCAACTTAAAGGTGGTCCGGGAAGAATTGGTAAAACACTTCCAAACAATCCTAGTAAAATAAATAATGCTGAAATGATAATAAGAATAATATCCATGTAAAATTTAAAATGTTGCACCTATTGGTCTAAGGTATTAAATGTTTGTTACAGTTTTTAACTAAAAAATTAGTTTAAACTAAATATTTAGTTATATTTGAATAATTAAACTAAAAACTTAGTTGAATAGATGTTGAGATTTATTCAATGATTTCAAAAGCAAAAAGTATCAAATGATAAATAGAATTCAGGTAATATTAATTACTGCCCTTATTGTTTTTTTCCAACAAAAGGCGAGTGGACAAGCAAGCAAGCATTATTTATATAAAGTTGGTGTTTTGGATAGCTTATACTCAAAAGTGCTAAAAGAATCAAGAGAAATTTATGTTCAAGTTCCAACTAGTTACAACCCTGAAAAAAACCAAAAATACCCTGTAGTTTTTATTTTAGATGGCGAAATGTTTCTGCCCACTGTTAGCAATGTACATGATTATTACAGTGGTGGATATATGCCAGAAATGGTACTCGTTGGCATTTCTAATGTTAAGAATAGAACGAGAGATTTAACAACATCTACTATAACAACTAAATATGGGATGCCATTTAATGAAGTTAATGGGGAAGCTGCTAACTTTAGTAAATTTTTAGAGAAAGAACTAATTCCTTTTATAGAAACCAAATATTCTGTGACTAATTTTAGAACTTTAATCAGTCATTCTTATGGTGGTTTATTTGCTATTTACACTTTAATCAATAAGCCAAAGTTATTTGATAACTATTTGGTAATAGATCCGAGTTTGGATTGGGATGAGCAAAAATTATTAAAACAGACTGAAGATTCACTTGCAACTATGAATTTTGAAAACAAAGCAATGTTTATGTCTTTGAGTGGGCAGTTACATATGCAAAATTCAAAAATCACTATAGAAAATGTAATGCAGGACACTACTGATTTTACTTTGTTTGCTCGATCAAATATTGCTTTTTCAAATGCGGTTAAAAGCAATAAAAAAAATGGATTGTCTTTTGAATGGAAATTTTATCCTAGAGATATACATGGCACTATTCCTATTCCATCTATTATGGATGGTTTAATTTCTCTTTTTCAATGGTATCAAATGGAGAATACCGATAAAATAAATTCATTTGATACTCCAAAAGAGGAGTTGTTAAGTATAATAAATTATAGAGCAAAAAAGCTTAATGATCATTTTGGATATCAAGAGCCTCCATATCCAGAGGAACTACTAAACATGTCCGGGTATATGAATATGGATATGGAACAATCAGAAAAAGCAAAAATGTACTTTGAAAAGGCCATTCAATATTACCCATCAAGTGCCAATGCCTTTGATTCAATGGCAGATTTTTACGAATCTCAAAAGGATATTGAAAAAGCATTACAATTTGTAACAAAGGCTTATGAATTGAGTGGAAATGATATTTATAAAAAAAGAATGGAAGATCTTAAAAATAAATAAAAATGAAACAACTTACAAAAGCAGAAGAAGATATTATGCAAATACTTTGGCAACTTAAAAAAGCCAATGTAAAGGACATTATAAAAGAATTTCCAATACCAAAACCAGCTTACAATACGGTTTCAACAATTGTTAGAATTTTAGAAAGCAAAGGGTTTGTAGGTTATGAAAAAGAAGGGAAAGGGCATATTTATTTTCCATTAGTTAAACAACAAGATTATAGCAACCAATCCATAAATAAGTTGGTAGACAATTATTTTCAAGGTTCTTTTAAAAGTATGGTATCGTTTTTTGTAAAGAAGAATGACATTAGTTTAAACGAGATGGAATCCATATTAAAAGAAATCAATAAAAAAGAATAAGTATGCTACATTATATTATACAAACCATAGCCTTTCAGATATTCTTTTTATTAGTGTATGATACATTTTTAAAGAAAGAGACTTTTTTTAATTGGAACAGATTATATCTTCTTTCAACGGCTGTATTATCTATTGTGCTGCCTTTTATTAAAATAGATGGTTTTAAGGATGTTGTTCCACAACAATATATCATAAACCTGCCAGAAATATTTATTGGGAATCAACCACAACTTAATGCTAATCAGATACAAATAGAAACTATTAGCACACAAACTCAATCAGGTTTTTCATGGGATATTTTATTTTACATTGGAGTCTTGATTGCTACCTTATTATTGATTTTTAAAATCACCAAAATTGTATGGTTATTATATAAAAACCCAAAGAGTAAAATTGGACTTTTTAATATTGTTAGTCTAATAAATAGCTCTGCGGCTTTTTCGTTTTTTAATTATATCTTTCTAGGAGAGCGTTTAAGTGAACAAGAAAAGGAATCTATTTTAAAGCACGAAATAGTTCATGTTACTCAAAAGCACACACTCGATTTATTGTTTTTTGAAGTATTGCGTATTGTGTTTTGGTTTAATCCATTAGTGTACATGTATCAAAATAAAATAATGGTGCTCCATGAATTTATTGCAGATGCAAGCGCTGTAAAACATCAAAATAAATCAGAATACTATCAAAATTTGTTATCTCAGGTTTTTGAGACCAAAAATATATCATTCATCAATCCATTTTTTAAACAATCATTAATCAAAAAACGAATCATTATGTTGCAAAAAACGAAATCAAATCAAGTCAATTTATTAAAGTATGCGCTATTAATCCCTATGGTTTTAGGAATGTTGGTTTACACATCTTGCGTTCAGAATTTATATTCGCAAGAAAAGAAAATCCAGCCTGAAAGTAAAATAGTTCAGGATAGCCCATTAATCCAAAAAATAAAAGCCGTTAAAAGCCAAATTCAAGTACAAGGAAATACTAATGAAGAGGAAGATAGAGGTTTAAATTTATTATTGAAAATAGCTAAGCAAAGTGATTTGGATATGGATTTAGTTAATGAAGTACAAGCCTATACTTCTAAAGAACCAAAAACTGACTTAACGAAAAAAATAAGTGATGTTTTTGAGCAAATTCAAATGCAAGGAAGTATTTCTGAAGAAGAAAACAAAACTTTAAAAGAATTATTGATTTTAACCAGTGATAATGGATTTAATGATCCATTTTTTGCAGACGTTGAATCTAATGTAGAAGTGCCTTTTGGAGTTGTAGAACAAGTTCCTATTTTTCCAGGTTGTGAATCATTAACTTCCAACATAGAACAAAAAAAATGTATGTCTAATGAAATTTCAATGTTTGTAAATAAGAACTTTAATACAAGCATTGGAAAAGAAAATGGGTTGGTAGGCAGACAACAAATTAGCGTTATTTTTAAAATTAATCAAAATGGTGATATTGTTGATGTACGTTCAAGAGCACTACATCCAGCATTAGAAGCCGAAGCTATTCGGGTTATTAAAGCGCTTCCTAAAATGATTCCTGGTAAACAAAAAAGGAAAGTTGTTACGGTACCTTATTCATTGCCAATTGTTTTTATGGTTGCAGAAACAACGAAAGAAAAAAAATAGTTCTTTTAAAAATATTATAGATTAAAAACCGAAGTCATTCTTCGGTTTTTAATTTTAAAAGTTAAAAAAATCTAAAAAAATTGTACTTTTCGGTTTCAGTTTTAATCCATGAAACAAATTTGTGTTTTTTTGTCCCTCTTAACGCTCATGTCTTGTGAGTATTTTAAAGTAAAAAAAACATCTTCTGAAGCTATTTTAAAAGAAGAATTACAAACTTTTAATTGGAATGAGGTAGATGAATATCCTTCATTTTCTGTATGCGATTCTTCTGCTACAAAACAAGAAAGAGAACAATGTTTTGAAACTTTTTTAACAACTCATATTACTAATTCTTTACAAAAAGACACGATTGTTGTGTCTCAAGATATCAAAGATACTTTGTTACTTCAACTTCAAATCTCAGAAACGGGTGTTTTATCGTTGGTAAATTTAAAAATGGATTCTTTAACAAATCAAGAAATACCAAACATTAAAGAACTATTGACTAATGGTTTAGATTCGTTGCCTAAAATTTTTCCAGCGCTAAAACGCGGACAACAGGTTAAAACAGAATTCACATTGCCAGTAATTATTAATGTAAATTAAATTACAGTTCAAATTTGTAACCTAAGTCAAAATCAAGAAAAAAATAAACAAAAGCTTTTTACTTTTTATAGCTTCTGTCTTTCCATTTAAAACCTTTAAATAATGATAAAAAAGCAACAAAAACACTAAAAAAAGAATAAACAATAAATGCGAAAAAGAAACTTTTTAAAACCCCTTTTTGCTTATAAAAAGTAGCAGGTTTATATATTAAAAGAACATCAATATTAAATTTAATAAATAGAATGTAAAAAAGAATCTTTGGATTTAATAATGATGTAAGCGTTAGTATGATGTCTATAATTATTATTGAATTCATAAGAAGAACAACGAAGCCAGTAAGCTTACCAAACCAATTATTATATGAACTTGTTTTGGCTGCCCATCTAATCCTTTGAGCTAATAACTCTTTCCAGGTTCTTTGGGATAATGTTTTGACAATCGCTTTTTCACATTTTAAAAAGTGAACTTGTTTTGGATGCTTTTTAACTATTTTTTCAAGTAAAAAAATATCATCACCACTAGAAATATTAGTATTGTTTTCAAAACCATTGACTTCGAAAAAAGTGTCTTTTCTATAAGCAAAATTAGCGCCATTACACAAAAAAGGATGGTTTATGCCAAAACCACCAATAGTAGCTCCTTGTAAACTTAAAAAATCGAGTGCCTGAAATTTGTTTAAGAATGTGTTTTCTAATTCATAACTAACTGGAGCTGCAATACAATAAGTGTTTGTTTGTTGAATAAATTCATCAAAACTGTTTAACCAAAATACAGGAAGTATGCAATCGGCATCAGTAGTAATTATCCATTCATTTTTTGCATAATTTATTCCTGTTGTAATAGCATCTTTCTTAGGAGAATTTGTGATTCTTACATTGTTAATCAGCGTAATGTTGTGTTGTTTCTCATTTGCTTTTATGGAATTTGTATTGAGGAAGTTTTTAATAATTGCTTCTGAATCGTCTTCAGATTCATCATTAACAAGAATAATTTCATAAAGGGTTTTTGGGTATTGTAAATGATTGATTGATTCCAACAATTCTGATAAATTTTCAGCTTCATTTCTAAAAGGAATAATAATTGAAAACGTAGTTTTTGATAGGAGATTGATTAATTTAAATCCTTTTACTTTTTCAAAACCATAAACAAAGCTTCCAATTAAAAGGACATAAATAATAGAAATAAGACTTATGGTTAAAATCATCTTGCCAGAGTTGGTAATTTAAAACGAATGACAAAATAGCTTCCTAAAATACTTGGTAGCACAAAATTAAATATCCACATAATTGTTACAATACTTAAAATAACTAGTTCGGTAACACCTATTAATGAAAATAAAAATACAGCTATGCTTCCTTTTACAACTACATCAAAAATAAATATGGAAGGAATTATTGAAGCTAAAAAATACATGCTCGTAACAAATGTCATAGCATTAAAATAGCTTATTTCGCAACCAAAAAGAACTAATAAATAATAAAACTGAAATGAAAAAATAGCATATCTAAATAATGAAAATAATAAGCCTAGAGCCACACTTTTTTTAGAGAAATTCGACATGAAATTTTTCAATTTTTCAAAAGAAAACCCTTTAAATGAATAACGATTTCTTCTAATTATCAAGATAATTGATGTTGTTAAAATAACACTGACCAATAAAATCATAGGCCATTTATTCATGCTAATTTCATGAGCTTGATCAAGAAAAAACAATCCAATAATTCCAAAAATGCAGGTAATGCTCATTTGCAATAAATTACTAATCAGATTAACTAGCATAATTTGTTTTCTATAACCCTTGGTGTAATATAAAGCTTTAGCACCATATTCGCCAATTCTGTTAGGAGTGAATAACGAAGCTGTTAATGATCCAAGGCATTGTTCAAAAGCTTTTTTAAAAGAGATTTTTTTAATAGATGACACTAATTCTTTCCATTTTAAAACTTCAAAAAACCAATTAAAAATGGTTAAAAAAGACAAAAAAAACATGTGTTTTATTAAAAAAACATCGTTTTTCATTGAAATTTGACCAAAAATAGAAAATTCTAAATCAGTGTTTTTTGTTAGTTTTTCATATATAAAATAAAAAGCAACAACAACAATGCTTATTTTAATAAGCACAAAGAAGAAATGCTTATTTTTGTTTGAAAGTCCCTCAAAACCCATAACGCAAATTAAATCATTAATATGATATGGCCTCAAAATTTAAAACGAAAAAGTTCAAGTTGTTTTTGGTGTTTATTTCAATGTCAGCCTTAGTATTTGCACAAAACAACGATTACAAATGGAGATTACAGTTAGCTATAGGTGTTAATAATCCTATTGATAATGGCGAATATCCAGGGTATTATACCAATTACATTAATTTTCCATCAATAAATGCAGGTTTACAATATATGTTTTTAAATAACTTGGGAATAAAGTTAGATGCTGGGTTTAATAGGTCATCAAGTGCTCCAGAATCTCAGGAATTCAAGCTAAATTATTCAAGGGTAAATGCACAATTGGTTTACGATTTTTCAAATACCTTTGGTTTTTTGCCAAAACAAATAGGTGTGGTGGCACATGCGGGTCCTGGTATCAGTTTCACACAACCTTCTGGAGATTATTCTGATAATCATCTTTCATTTGTAAACGTTTTAGCAGGTGTAGAACTTCATTATGCAATTTCTGAAACACTTACAGTGTATGGAGACATTTCATATGCCTGTTCATCTTTAAAAATGGGAACTTATGATGAAGATTATCCGGAATATTCATTTTATGGCGATTTACTTTACGCCTCTGTTGGCTTATCATATTCTTTTGGACGTCGTGGTGGTAATAACTGTTATTGTTATAGATGAGTAAAGAAAAAATAATATTGGGTATTGACCCGGGAACAACCATTATGGGTTTCGGAATCATAAAAGTGGTTGGGAAAACTATGTATTTCATGCAACTTAATGAGTTGGATTTAAAAAAGTATGATGACCATTACTTAAAACTGAAACTCATTTTTGAACGTACCATAGAACTTATTGACACACATCATCCTGATGAAATTGCCATTGAAGCACCTTTTTTTGGAAAGAATGTACAAAGTATGTTAAAATTAGGTAGAGCTCAAGGTGTTGCTATGGCCGCAGGATTGAGCCGTGAAATTCCAATTACCGAATATTCTCCAAAAAAAATAAAAATGGCCATTACTGGTAACGGAAATGCCAGTAAGGAGCAGGTCGCAAAAATGCTTCAAAGTTTATTAAACTTAAAAACCTTGCCTAAAAACTTAGATGCAACCGATGGTTTGGCAGCTGCGGTTTGTCATTTTTACAATCAAGGTAAAGTAGAGATTGGTAAAAGCTATACAGGTTGGAGTGCGTTTGTTAAACAGAATGAAGATAGGGTAAAAAAATAATGTCTGGAATTTACATTCATATACCATTTTGCAAGCAAGCTTGTCACTATTGTGATTTTCATTTTTCTACTTCTTTAAAAAAGAAAAAGGAACTTGTTGACGCATTGATTAAAGAATTGTTTTTAAGGAAAGATGAATTTAATAACCAAACTGTTGAAACCATTTATTTTGGTGGAGGAACACCTAGTTTACTAAATATTGACGAATTGCAATTGTTGATTGATGCGGTTTATAAATATTATAAAGTTGTAGATAATCCTGAAATTACCTTAGAAGCAAATCCAGATGATTTATCATCAGCTAAAAATGAAAAAAGGACAATTTTTCAGGACTACAAAGCATTAGGAATAAATCGTTTAAGTATTGGTATTCAATCTTTTTTTGAAGCAGATTTAAAGCTTATGAATCGCGCTCACAATGCTGAGGAAGCGAAAGCATGTTTACAGGAAGCCACAAAACATTTTGATAATATTTCGGTTGATTTAATTTATGGAATTCCGGGCTTGAGCCATTCTAATTGGATAAAAAATATTGAAACAGCTTTAAGTTATAATATTCCACATATTTCAAGTTATGCGCTAACGGTTGAACCAAAAACCGCCCTAGATAATTTCATTAAAAAAGGAATTATTAATAACGTTGATGATGATTTGGCACAAGAACAATTTCATATGTTAATTGAAAAATTGGAAGCTTCCGGATTTGTACATTATGAACTTTCAAATTTTGGAAAACCAGAGTTTTTCAGCAAAAATAATTCAGCTTACTGGCTTGGTAAACCTTATTTGGGAATTGGACCTTCAGCACATTCATTCAATGGTAATGAACGTAGTTGGAACGTGAGGAACAATTCAAAATATATTAATTCAATAGAGCAAAATATATTGCCTTCAGAAGCTGAAAAATTATCTTTAACAGATAAGTATAATGAGTATGTGATGACAGGTTTAAGAACCGTTTGGGGCGTATCGTTAGAAAAGGTTGAAGAGGATTTTGGAATTGGTTATAAAAATCATCTTTTAAAGCAAGCAGAGCATCATTTGAAAAATGATTTTTTGTATCTTGATAACGACAAATTATTAGTCACAAAAAGAGGAAAATTCTTGAGTGACGGAATTGCTTCAGATCTATTTAAAATAAATTTATAATGCTAGCGACAATACAATATAATTCAAAAAAATATCAAATTAATTTATTAGAACCATTAGATGTTTCCATTCCGTTAAGAGCATCAAAATCCAATGTAAATGCTTGGTATATTGATGAGCCCAAAATAGAGCCAGTAAGAGATGGCGAATGGATTGCAAGTGTTGTAGAAGGTGCTTGTATTAATTTCAATAACATCTATTTTAATCCGCATGGTCACGGAACACATACAGAATGCGTAGGACATATTACTGAAAAAGTGCATTCTATTAACGAACATTTAAAACAGTTTTTCTTTTTAGCTGAAGTTGTAACAATTCCACCGGAAAAAATTAACGGTGATTTTGTGATTTCTAAAAAACAATTGCAGTATGCTTTGGGTAATAAAAAAAGAGATGCCATTGTAATAAGAACGATTCCAAACACAAAGGAAAAACTTTCAATGCAGTATAGCCATACTAATCCGCCGTATATAAATGAAGAAGCTGCGACTTATTTGAAAGAAAAAGACATTAAACATTTGCTTATAGATTTACCAAGCGTGGATAAAGAAAAAGACGATGGTGAATTGTTAGCGCATAATGCATTTTGGAATACTAGTGGGAAATTACGAATGGATGCAACAATAACCGAGTTTATTTTTGTGCCAAACTCTGTTGATGACGGCACTTATTTTTTGAACCTTCAAATTGCGCCTTTTGAAAACGACGCAACGCCTAGTAAACCTGTTTTATATAAAATTATGGAATAATTGAAAACGACACTGAAATTAGAAGAATTAGGAATGTTTGTATTAGGTATTTACCTTTTTTCAGGATTGCACTTTAGTTGGTGGTGGTTTTTAGTGCTGATTTTAACTCCCGATGTAAGCATGTTAGGGTATATAGTCAACTCTAAAATTGGTGGATTCACTTATAATTTGTTTCATCATAAAGGGATTGCAATTTTAGTTTATTTATTAGGGATTTATTTTAATAATCAATTAACCCAACTCTTTGGTTTAATATTATTTTCGCATGCTTCTTTTGATAGAATATTTGGATATGGATTAAAATATAGTTCTTCATTTCATGACACACATTTAGGAAAAATCGGTAAGAATGATAGAAATTTCAACAGATAAAAGTAAACTTCAAGTAGAAGTTATTCATGCGTTTTTAACTGATTCTTATTGGGCAAAAGGGAGAACTATTAATGAAGTTAAAAAAACAATAGAACATTGTTTGTGTTTTGGAGTTTATTTAGATGGCAATCAAATCGGTTTTGCAAGAGTCGCTACAGATTATACAGTTTTTGCATACTTAATGGATGTTTTTATCCTTCCTGAAAATAGGGGAAAAGGCTACTCAAAACAATTAATGAAAGCAATTATTGAAGAACCACAATTAAGCACATGCAAAGTTTGGATGCTTAAAACAAAAGATGCTCATAATCTGTACAAGCAATTTGAATTTACAGAATTAAAGCATCCTGAAAAATTAATGGAAAGACTTTTATAATGGATATAGAGCAACTTAGAGATTACTGTCTTAGCAAAAAAGCCGTTACGGAAGAGTTTCCTTTTGATGCAGATACTTTGGTTTTTAAAGTTTTAGGTAAAATGTTTGCCTTGTTTCCTCTGGAAAAATGGGAAGCAGGTGAAGGATGGGTTAACTTAAAATGCGATCCAGATTATGCCATTGAGTTACGTGAGGAATATGAAAGTATTCAACCAGGTTGGCACATGAGCAAAACAAATTGGAATTCTGTTTTAATTTACAAAGGAGAGCTTTCTGCTAAGCTCATTTTAAAGCTTATAGATCATAGTTACGATATGGTTGTTAAATCGATGCCCAAAAAATTAAGAGATAATTTAATTTAGTGCGTTAATTCCTAATATAATATAAAAAATCCAATTTTTATTTGTATATTTAAAAATACACAAACTCTCGCCCCAATTCAATTAGATTAATAGTATAGTTAAGGTTTCCCCAAATCTGTAAAGTTGTATTTTATTTTAACCAATATATTAACTTAAATTTTAAACAGATTATGAAAACAACCAACCGTTTTTTTACCGCAATAGCTGCTATGCTTTTGCTATTTAGTTCTTTTACTTTTTCACAAGAGAACCAACCAAAACCAAAGTATTATACAGTAACAACCATGCATTTTAATTTGGACAATGATTCTGATGCAAACTGGGTTGATGTTGAAAAGGAGTATTTAGACAAAGTCACCATGAAAAATGAATACATTATGGGTGTTGGTTTTTATACACATCTTTATACATCAAACAGCACTGATGTAAAGTACGTTCAAGTTTATGATAGCTGGGAAGCAATTGATAAGGCAGCGGCAAGAAATACTGAACTTGAAAAAGAAGCTTGGCCAGACGAGATGGCAAGGGATAAGTTTCTTAAAACACAAGGCAATTTTTATACTCACAAACATTCAGATGAGATTTATAGGGTTTTACCAAATTCAAAACCATTTTCGGGAAAATTCACAGATAACTCAATTGTTTATGTAAGAACAAGTCATTTTTCTTATCCTGAAAACACAGTTCAAGGAGAGCTTTCTAAATTACATATTGAGTATGTTGAAAATGTAATTAATAAAAATGATCTTATAAAAGCATATTATCCTCATAGACATTTTTGGGGTCATAATAGCACGGAATTTTTGGAAGCATTTTTCTTAGATTCCATGGATGATCTAGCTAAATTATCTGATAAAAACAGAGAATTAATTATGGCACATTGGGCCGATCCAGAAGCGAGAAAAACTTTCTTTCAAAGTTATAATAAATATTTTACAGGAATTCATGGAGATGAGATTTATAGTGTAATTCCAAGTTTAAGAAAATAGACACAAAAACTTCATCGATAAAAAAGGATACTCACGGGCATCCTTTTTTTATTGTCAAAGTTGTTCTTGTCTCTATTATATTTTAAATGTACTTTTGCCAAATCTAAAAAACAAACCATGAGCGTATTACAAACACTACAAGAAAGAAGTAACAAAACCTGTGAACTTTGTGCATCAACAGATAGCTTATCACAATACATTATTCCGCCATCATTGAACGAAAATGTTGATAATAGTTTGTTGGTTTGTAATACTTGTTTGAGTCAGATTGAAGGAAATTCAGAAATGGATGTAAATCACTGGCGTTGTTTAAACGATAGTATGTGGAGTGAATTTGTAGCAGTACAAATTATGGCTTGGAGAATGCTACAAAGATTGCGCAATCAAGGTTGGCCAAAAGATTTGTTGGATATGATGTATTTAGATGATGAGGCTTTGGCATTAGCAAGAGCTACAGGCGAACACGAAGATGAAGCAAATAAAATTGTTCATAGAGACATTAATGGGGTAATTCTTGAGGCCGGAGATTCTGTGGTTTTGGTAAAGGATCTTAAGGTAAAAGGTTCTAGTATGGTTGCAAAACAAGGAACTGCCGTAAGAAATATTCGTTTAGACCCTGAAAATGCTGAGTATATTGAAGGTAAAGTTGATGGACAACAAATTGTAATTATTACCAAATATGTGAAGAAGACCTAATTAGTTAGTGTCATCACCTTTATTCTTTCTAAAAAAGCTGAATCCAAAAGGTAATATTAAAAACAAGAAAAAGAACTTCCCAGTTATTAGTCCAATAAGGGTAATAATAAGAGCAATTCCTAAAATAATATAAAGGTATTTTTGTTTCATATTACAGAGATTCTTTTCTAAAATTATTAGGAGAAGTTTTCTTTATCATTTTAAATTGTCGGTTAAAATTTGACATGTTTTTAAAACCAGAATTGTAAGCAATATCGGCAATGGTTAAATCTTTTTTGTCTATTAATAGTTTACCGGCGTGTTCAAGTCGTAATTCGTTTAAAAATCTAAAATAGGTTTTATTAGTTCGTTTTTTAAAGTATTTACAAAAGGCATTTTTTGTCATGTTGGCAATCTCAGAAATGGTTTCCAATGAAATATCATGCTCAAAGTTTGTCATGGTATATTCAAAAACATCTTGCATGCGCTTACCTTCAATTTCAGTGAATTTTTTTTCATATATAAATGAAGATAGACTTTTGTAATTGCATTGTGATGTCTTTTTTAGTAATTCTAAAAAGATCAAAAAGCGCGATAATTTTGAACTGTTTTCAAGCTGATTAAAAAGTGTGGACAAATATTTTTTTGAAGAGGTTACCTTAAAGCCATGTGAAGCTCTTTTAAAAAAAGGCGATAATTCTTGTAGTTCTTCCAATTCAAAAAACTCAGAACCAAAGGAATTTTTAGCGAAAAATAAGGTAAGCATTTTTGACTCTTTGCCATAACTCACGTTGCTTTTAAACACATGAGGTAAGTTGCTGCCAATAATTACAATGTCTTCCTTTTCATAATAATTAACCTTATCTCCAACTATCAATGCACCTTCACCTTCAACTATAAAACTTATTTGAATTTCTTCATGCTGATGAAGCTTATCATAAAACACCTCACCAGAATCTACTTGAAAAACAAGCGCGTCATTTAAAGGTTTTGGTATTTTAAAAGGAAAAATTTTCATCAATACTATTCAATTTCACTAATAATCAACAAATATAGGATAATATAGTATCAAAATTGGATAACAATATGAGATAAATTTACTTAAGGTAAAAGTAATTTTGCTTCATAAAAATATAACAATTATGAGTATTAAGTGGGAAGGCGTTATGCCAGCGGTAACAACACAATTCACATCAAATGATGAATTGGATCTTGAGTTCTTTAAAGTTAATATTAAAGCTCAGTTAGATGCTGGAGTTCATGGACTTGTTTTAGGTGGTACACTTGGTGAAGCAAGCACCTTAAGTGATGAAGAAAGAAGAATATTAACTAGAGAAACTGTTGCATTTGTGAATGGTAAAGTGCCAGTGTTGATGAATATAGCTGAACAAACTACCAAAGCAGCCATTAATTTAGCTAAGACAGCCGAAGAAGATGGAGCTGAAGGACTTATGATGTTGCCACCTATGCGTTATAAAGCAAGTGATGATGAAGTGGTAGAATATTTTAGAGCGGTTGCCAATAGTACATCATTGCCTATAATGATTTACAATAATCCTGTAGATTATAAAATTGAAGTAACCTTAGACATGTTTGAGAAACTGTTAGAAACCTGTCCAAACATCCAGGCTGTAAAGGAATCTACAAGAGACACAACCAATATTACCAGAATTAAAAACAGATTTGGAGACCGATTAGCAATCATGACTGGTGTTGATACCTTGGCTTTAGAAAGCTTACTTATAGGAGCAGATGGTTGGGTTGCTGGTTTAGTAGATGCTTTTCCAGCAGAAACAGTTGCGATTTATGAGCTTCAAAAAGCAGGAAAAATTAAGGAAGCCATTGCTATTTACAGATGGTTTATGCCTTTGTTAGAGTTAGATATAAATCCTAAATTAGTACAATATATAAAACTGGCTTCGGCATACACAGAAATAGGTTCTGAATATGTTAGAGCTCCAAGATTGGTGTTAGAAGGTGAAGAAAGGAAAACCATCGTAAAAATTATTGAAGATGGTTTAAAAACAAGACCAACCTTACCAGATTATAAAAATTTAAATAATTAGGGCGTTACTACGCATGCGTGGGTCTGGCTTTCGGTTAAATCTTTTGCTAAAAAACAAAAGGATGCCACCTCAAATGTTACTCATTCACGATTTCCAATTTATTAAAATAGAAATCTGAGAGTAAACCCTAACACAAATAATAAAGTGATGATCACAGGAAAAAACTATCTAGGAAATAAGCAGTTGGACAAAGGAACAAAAACCTATAAAACATTCAATCCTCTATTAAACATTGAAAATGAATTCGTTTTTGTTGAGGCTACTTCAGAAGAAATAGATGAAGCTGTACATTTGGCGTCAGAAGCTTTTAAAGTTTTCAGAACTATTTCTGGAGAAAAAAAAGCAGCTTTTTTGAATGCCATTGCCGATGAAATTTTAGCTTTAAATGATGAGCTTATCCAAACCTATTGCAAGGAATCGGGTTTGCCAGAAGGTAGAGCAAAAGGAGAGAGAGGAAGAACGGTTTTTCAGTTACGTTCATTTGCCGATTTAGTAAAAGAAGGATCTTGGGTTGAAGCTAGTATTGATACAGCGCAACCAAATAGAGAACCATTGCCAAAACCAGATTTAAGAAAATTATTGATTCCGTTAGGACCAGTTGTTGTTTTTGGAGCGAGTAATTTTCCATTGGCATATTCAACTGCAGGAGGCGATACTGCAGCGGCTTTAGCAGCAGGTTGCCCTGTAATTGTAAAATCGCATCCAATGCATGCCGGAACAGGTGAATTGGTAGCTTCAGCTATTATAAAAGCAGCAGAAAAAACGGATATGCCTAATGGTGTGTTTTCTAATTTAAATAGTAGTGGAGTTGAAGTTGGGACGCAATTGGTGAAACATCCAGAAGTTAAAGCAGTAGGGTTTACAGGAAGTTTAAGAGGTGGTCGAGCTTTATATGATTTGGCTTCACAAAGAGAAGAACCTATTCCCGTTTTTGCAGAAATGGGTAGTATCAATCCAGTTATTATGTTGCCAAATGCCTTAAAGAATAGAGCAGAGGATTTAGCAAAAACCTATGCAGGTTCAATTATTTTAGGCACGGGTCAGTTTTGTACAAAACCGGGGTTATTATTGGCAATTAAAAGTGATGCATTAACTCAATTCATTTCAATATTATCGAAAGAAATTGTCAAGATAGAACCAACTTGTATGTTGCATCCAAATATTATTGGTGCTTATGAGAATAATAAATCCAAAATGATTTCTCAGGCTGGTTTAAGTGTTGTTTCCGATTTCGAGAATGATGTTCAAACAAATTATGCAAAACAAGCTATAACTACAGTTGAAGGACAAACTTTTTTAGAGAACACTAACTTACATCAGGAAGTTTTTGGACCATTTTCAATGGTGGTCCAATGCCAAGACAAAGAACAACTGGAATTGATTATCTCAAAATTAGAAGGACAATTAACAGGAACTTTAATCGCAGATAATGAAGCTTCAGAATACCCAGGATTAATCTCTGCGCTTCAAAACAGAGTAGGAAGAATTATCTATAACGGTGTTCCAACAGGTGTTGAGGTTTGTCCTTCTATGGTACATGGTGGACCATATCCAGCCTCAACAGATAGTCGATTTACGGCTGTTGGAATAAATTCTATAAAACGTTGGGTTCGTCCGTTTAGCTATCAAGACTGGCCTAATGAATTATTGCCAGACGAATTAAAAAACGAAAACCCTTTAGGCATTTCTCGTTTAGTTGACAACAAACAAACAAATGATAGTATATGAGCTATCTAAAAGTTATATCACTTTTTCTTTTGTTTCTAACTTTTGGTTGTAAACAAAAAAATGAAGTTAAAAAAGCATCATTAGAATCTATAATTAGTAGCTATCAAAATCACAAAGGATATGATGAAAAGGCATATCCTTTAGGTCTTTTTACAAAATATTATTATAAATCTGAAGCCGATTATGCTCAAACAGTTTTAGATAAATTAGCGAAAATTGATAAAAATAAATTAGAAGAAACTGAAAGAATTTCTGCTGAACTTTTAGCTTTTGTATTACAGGATAAAATTGATTATTATAAGTTCGAGCAGTACTTAAACCCAATACTTTCAGATGCTGGATTTCACAGTGATTTAACTTATGAAGTGAAAGCTTTAGCAAATTATAATCAAGTTAAAGGCTATTTGAATAAACTAAACGCGATACCGGAGTTTGTAAATCAGCATCTAACAAATTTGCGTGAAGGTTTAGAGAAAGGAGTTTCTCAACCATTGGTGATTTTTAAAGGATATGAATCTACTTACAACCACAATATTGTGAATAATTTTGAGGATAGTTTTTATTATTCGCCATTTAAAAATTTACCAACAGATTTAAGCGAATCACAAAAAGATTCTGTTTTATTGGCTGCAAAAATAGTTATTGAATCCAAAGTAACTCCTCAGTTTAAACGTATAAAAACCTTTTTTGAAACTGAATACTATCCAAAAACAAGAACTAGTTTAGGTGTTTCAGAGACGCCAAATGGAAAGGAATTTTACCAAAACCGAATAAATTTTTATACGACAAGCACAGAATATACGGCAGATGATATTCATCAAATAGGACTAAAAGAAGTAGCTCGCTTAAAAGCTGAAATGGAGCAAATAATTAAAGATTTAAACTTTAAAGGAAGCTTTGCCGGTTTCTTCCATTTTTTAAGGACCGACGAACAATTTTATGCTAAATCTCCAAAGGAATTATTAATGATTGCTCGAGATATATCAAAACAAATTGATGCGCAATTGCCACGATTTTTTAAAACTTTGCCTAGAAAACCTTATGGTGTTGCAGCAGTTCCAGATGCCATTGCACCCAAATACACTGGCGGTCGCTATATAGGAACATCTAAAGAAAGTACAGGACCAGGTTATTATTGGGTGAACACCTATGATTTACCTAGCAGAACATTGTACACATTACCATCTTTAACTGCGCACGAAGCAGTTCCAGGCCATCATTTACAAGGAAGTTTAAATAACGAATTGGGAGATAGCATTCCTCAATTTAGAAAGGATTTGTACTTGTCTGCTTATGGTGAAGGTTGGGGACTGTATGCTGAGTTTTTGGCCGATGATATGGGAATTTACACAACACCATACGAAAAATTTGGACAGCTAACTTATGAAATGTGGCGTGCTTGCAGGTTGGTTGTTGATACAGGAGTCCATGCAAAAGGGTGGACACGAGACCAGGTTGTTGAATATATGTCATCAAACACTGCATTGTCATTGCACGAAATTAATACAGAAACAGATCGATATATTTCATGGCCAGGGCAAGCGTTATCTTATAAAATTGGAGAATTAAAAATTCGAGAATTGAGGAAGAAAGCCGAATTAGCTTTAGGTACAAAATTTGATATTCGTGAGTTTCATGAAATCATTTTAGAACAGGGCACCGTCACTTTGGCTATTATGGAAGAAAGAGTTAATAATTACATTCAGAAAATAAAAAATGAGTAAAAGCACTTTTGTTTGTATTGACGCACATACCTGCGGAAACCCTGTAAGAGTTGTTAAAGAAGGAGTTCCTAATTTAGTTGGGAATACTATGAGCGAGAAGCGTCAGCATTTTTTGAAATATTACGATTGGATAAGAAAAGGCTTAATGTTCGAGCCACGTGGACATGATATGATGAGTGGAAGTATGCTATTTCCTCCACATAATCCTGAAAATGATTTTTCCATTTTATTTATTGAAACATCAGGCTGTTTACCAATGTGTGGTCATGGTACCATTGGTACTATAACAATTGCCATTGAAGAAGGCTTAATTCAACCTAAAATTCCTGGTAAAATTAAAATGGAAGCGCCTGCAGGATTGGTTGAAATTGAATATCAACAAACCGGACAAAAAGTGGATTGGGTAAAGCTTACCAATGTTAAAAGTTATTTAGCTGCTGAAGGTTTAACAGTAGATTGCCCAGAATTAGGAGAGATAACCTTTGATGTTGCCTATGGCGGAAATTATTATGCTATTGTAGATCCACAGATAAACTTTTCTGGAGTTCAGGATTTTTCAGCTTCAAAAATTATTCAATATTCTCAAGTGGTTCGTCAAAGTATCAATGAAAAATATCCAAACTTGTTTATTCATCCTGAAAATGACACTATCAGGGATGTATCTCATATGCTTTGGACAGGAACTCCAATTGACCCAACGTCATCAGGTAGAAATGCCGTATTTTATGGTGATAAAGCTATCGATAGAAGCCCTTGCGGAACAGGGACCTCTGCAAGATTGGCACAATTATACGCTAAAGAAAAATTAAAAATTGGAGAAGATTTTATTCACGAAAGTTTTATAGGAAGTAAATTTGTTGGTAGAGTGGAAGAAGAAACTACCTTAAATGGAAAATTGGCAATTATCCCTAGTATTAAAGGGTGGGCAAAAATTTATGGTCATAATACCATCACAATCGATGAAGAAGATGACCCTTATGCACATGGTTTTCAAGTGATTTAATATGAGTAAAAATATAGTTATTATAGGTGGCGGAATTATAGGATTAAATTCTGCTTATTATCTTCAAAAAGAAGGGCATCAGGTTACAATTGTTGACCAATCAAATATAGATAGCGGAGCATCTTACGTAAACGCAGGTTATTTATCACCAAGCCATATCATTCCATTATCGGCACCAGGTGTTATGAAAAAGGGAATCAAGTGGATGTTTAATTCTGCGAGTCCTTTATATATAAAACCACGGTTGGATTTAGATTTTTTACAATGGACTTTGGCATTCAATAAATCTTGTAATGCTAAGCATGTTGAAAAATCTATTCCAGTTATAAAAGAAATTGCCGTATTAAGTCAGGAATTATATGAAGACATTCATAGAGTTGAAGGCTTTAAATCCCACTATGAAAAGAAAGGTTTGT
Source organism: Gaetbulibacter sp. M235 (assembly GCF_043876835.1). Taxonomy (NCBI): domain Bacteria; kingdom Pseudomonadati; phylum Bacteroidota; class Flavobacteriia; order Flavobacteriales; family Flavobacteriaceae; genus Gaetbulibacter; species Gaetbulibacter sp. M235. The sequence continues at coordinate 32,892 of NZ_JBAWJZ010000001.1, read as the reverse complement.
TAATGTTATGTCAAACAGACCATGCTTTAGAAGAGGAAGTTGAATTAGCTCATTTGGCCCAAAAAGAAGGATTGGATGTTGTTGAATTAAATCTTGAAGAATTAAAAACCATTGAGCCCAATGTAAAGCTTAATGTTAAAGGAGCAACCTATTTTAAATGTGACTCGCATTCTACTCCAAATGAATTTATGGATAGCATGAAAATGTATTTAAAAGGAGTTGGAGTTCAATTTTACCTAAACGAAACAGTAGAAGATTTAGAAATTGAAAACGGAAAAATAAAGGCAATTAAAACCAATAAGCAAACTTTAAAATCGGATGAGTTTGTTTTAGCTGCTGGTTCCTGGAGTAATTTGTTAAGTAAAAAATTAGGGTTAAAATTATTGCTTCAGGCAGGGAAAGGATATCGAATTAATACAAGTCAAGAAACAAGCATTACAATACCATCTATTCTGGTTGAAAAAAAAGTAGCCGTAACCCCAATGAATGGATTTACTCGTTTTGCAGGTACTATGGAAATTGCCGGAATTAATCATGATATCAGAAAAGAACGTGTTGAAGCCATTGCAAATGCAGCGACACAATTTTATCCTGAAATAACTTTAACTTCAGAAGAGAAAAGTCTTGCAGCTTGTGGATTGCGTCCTGTTTCAGCTGATGGATTGCCATATATAGGAAAATCATCAAAATGTGATAATTTAACCATAGCAACAGGGCATGCCATGATGGGATGGAGTATGGGTTCAGCAACTGGAAAGTTAGTTTCTGAAATTATATCGAATAAGAAACTATCTATGAATTTAGATATGTTTCAACCTGATAGAAAATTTTAAATTCTACCTAAAATTTTATCCATAATCCAAGCTGTATGAAGAGCAGTTTCTCCAGTTGATGGATGTTTTTCAATACCATTTAAGTGTTTTTTCATAGCCTGAACGTGATATAATTGAATGTTTTCCGGATGTTTTATATTTAAGCTTATGGTGTCTTTAGAAGTAATGAGTTGAATAGGGTTTTCATCAAAAACTGAAAATATAATTGAACCTTTACTTCCTACTATTTCTACCTTATCTTCTCGTTTCCAAGAGCCAAAATTCCAAAAAGCAGAACCTGTAACACCGTTTTTATGAATCCATGAAGCAGATAATGCATCTTTAGCGGAATATAAATGTTGCTGATTTGTTGTGCATCCGTTAACCGATTCGAATTCACCTAATATGAAATGGAAAAAGTCTAAACCATGAGAGGCTAAATCATCAAAATAACCACCTAATGCAATAGCTTCATCGGTTCTCCAATTATAGTTTCCAGATAAATCAATATCATTGGCAGGTTTGCTTAATGCCCAGTGAATATGCCTAATATCACCTATTTCTTTGTTGTCTAGCCATGTTTTAATTTGCAGAAATCTAGGTAAACATCTACGATAATAAGCAACAAAAAGAGGAATGTCTTTTTCTTTAAAAGTGCTTTGCATGGTTTCACATTCTTTAAATGTTACTGCCATTGGTTTTTCAACACAACAAATTTTACCAGTTTCAGCAACCTTTAAAGCATAATCTAAATGAGTGTCTGGAGGTGTTGCAATATAAATTGCGTCAATCTCTGGGTTATTAATCAACTCATCTGCATTATCAGAATAGATTTCAATATTGTGACGCTTTGAGAAGTCTTTTGCTTTGTTAAAGTCTCTTCGCATAACAGCTTTTAAATGAAAACCTTTTGTTTTTTGATAAGCTGGACCGCTTTTTTTTTCACATACATCACCTACGCCAACAATGCCCCAGTTTATAGTTTTATCATTCATTTTGTGTGTTTTTAATCAAATTCTCTTTTTAGGATGTAGATTTTATTTTTCTAAATTATAATCATTTATATTGAATCTCATGTTTATCATATGCTTCTTAAATCCTACTTTTTCATAGGCTTTAATTGCAGCTATATTGTCATCATAAACATCTAATCTGATTTCAAAAACACTTCGCTCTTTGCACCAATTTAAAAGTTCATTAATAATCAATTTATTTAAACCTTGACCTCTATGTTCTTTATGGACAAACATAAAACCCAGATATCCAATTCTATCATGTTTTAAATAATGTCTATCACCTTTAATTTTTGCATAGCCAGATGCAACTATTTGATTGTTTTTTTCAACAACAAAAACTTCAGAAGCATCATTATTTATCAATTCTGCTATATTGTAGTAAGAAATTTGACCATCTTGAATAGTTGGATCAAAAGGACGTTCGGCTTCAATGATGCCTTGTTCAAAATCTAATAATGTTGGAATATCTTTTAATGTTGCTTTTCTAATAAAATAAGTCATTGTTGTTAACTAGATGTATCGGCAATTATTTTCCATTCACCTTCAATTCGTTTAAAAATAATCATAAAAATACCTGTAGCATTTCCTACATTTCTTTTTAAATGATATTCTCCCATTACATAATATGCATCTTCAGTTATTTTTGAAATATCATTTATTTTAAAGCTTAAAGTGCCTGTGTGTTCTGCTGTTGGATAGGCTTGTTTGTAGCGTTCTAAAGTATTTTCCCAACCATAAGTAACACCATTACTACCATAAAATTTAAGAGAATCATTTTTCCAATAACCTTCCATAAATTTTTCAATATTATTGTCAGACCAAGCTAAACGTTGAGCTTTTAATACTGCTTTTATAGCTTCTTTATCTTGTTGTTCAGTAGTTTGAGCAATACTGGCTTGACTAATTAAAATGGCACATATAATTAAAATATATTTTTTCATGTTTTTTTATTAGGTGAGTAAAAATAGCAAAAACTTGTTTTAAAAATGTTAAGCAGCGATTATTTTGACATGAAAATATTTTTAGACGAAAGTAAGTTTATATTCATCGAAAAAAAACTAAAAAACGTATTTAATTTTCTATATTTATATGGTAGTCAAATGATTAATAGCCCAAGTTTATCGTTTAACCTTTTTATTATGTTATTATGAATCTCAAAATTACTAGTAGCAACAACTTTTTTAAATTAAAAGGAATTCTTGACAGAAATAGTTTAGACTTGTTTCAACATGAATTTAAAAATATTTTTGAAAAAGTAAGTACACTTACAATAAGTATTGAAGAAGTGGAATGGATGGATCGTTATGGTGTAAAAGCTATGACAGGACTTCATAATGAAGCCATCATGAAAAACAAAAAGCTATCTATTATTGGTTTAGGTTGTAAAGAGTTATATGAACATTTTAAATATAAAACAACAGCTTAATTATAAAGCGTTTTTTTGATGTTTGTAAAAAGCATCAGCTTGTAATTGCATCAGTTCTCTTGCTTTTTTACGTTTGTAAGTGTAAAGTTCGTCTTCGTTTTCTATATCACTGTAAATTCGATCGTTAATGGCATAATCTGTTTTTCGCATAGTTTCTCTTTGATTATTATTTTGAAGAACAATTGTTTTTACAACCATTTCCTGGTCTTCTAGTTTGAAATCGTATGAACTTTTAGGGGATAATAATTTGGCTAAAATTGGTGAGGTTTCAATTGCTAAAAAAAGTAAAAAGATAAAAAATGAAGGAAGCCAAGGTAATTTTCCTAATGCATTTACACGAGCCATTAACCCATCAAAATTATTGATGATAGGTTGTGAGTCTACAACTTTGGTCTCATAATCACCTTTAAGAGCGGCTATTTTTGTTTCAGCCTCAGCAATCTTATCTTTATTATCAATTTTTAGTTGTTGTAATTCGGCTAGTAGGGCATCATGTTTGTCTCTCTTTTCTTTGTAAACGGGACCTTTTCCTAATAATTTTGTTCCTGCAGTTCCTTCTGCTTCTGCAATGTACGTGTCATAAAGTGCATTAACTTCGGTTTCTTTGGTGGTTATTTCTTCTTGCAATGATTTAATTTCTTTATTCAAATTGTCAATCGATGGATTGAATTGTTCAGCAATTTGATTTTTATTGGCAAGTGTTAATTCGTTTTTTTGTTCTAATAATACCTGATTGATTTCTTTTTCAAAAATCTTTAATTCCAGTGGTTTTGAAATTACTATAGCTATAATTACAGCCAATAATATTCTTGGTGATGCTTGAATAAGTTCGTCAATAAAATTTCCTGTTTTTTTTATGGTGGACACAATATATCTATCTAAATTAAAAATAAGTAAACCCCAAATAAGTCCGAAAAATATAGAGGTATACAAATTATCAAAAACCGTATAAAGAGCATAACTAGCAGCAATAAAAGCCATAACGGCCGTAAAAAAAACGGTGGCACCAATGCCTGCATATTTATTTTGTTCGCCAACAGAACAGTTTTCTAAAATAGATGTATCCGATCCTGAGCAGATAATGAAGAATTGCTTTAACATAACTTAATTGATTTTTGATTGATTGACTATTAGAACGTTAAAGTTTAATATTTGTTACATAGTTAGTGAAAACATATTAAATTTTTGATTGATTTATGCTCTCCTAGACCTAATGCTTTCAATAATCACCGTTGTCAAAATCAATGAACCTCCAAAAAATGTATGCCATGTTGGAATTTCTTTTAGGAAAAAGAAGGCCATAATGATTCCAAAAATAGGTTGTAAGCTATTTATAATACTGGCAGTGCTTACTGAAAAATATTTTAAACTATGTATAAACATGGAATGACCAATAGCCGTTGTAAGCAAGGCTAAAATTATCACGTAAGGATATTGAGTTGTAATATTACCAACATCCATTATAAATATCACCGGTAACAATAATATCGATAAAATGAAAATTTGATACATCATAAGTGTAGTCCCGCTGTATTGGCCAATATGTTGTTTTAAAATTAAATTACGTAACGCATAACAAACTGCTGAAAATAGACCTAATAAAATGCCCTTTACTTGAGAACTTTCAAAGTCAAATTCTGGAGCAAGTATATAAATACCTAGCAAAACTAAAAGTCCCAAGAAAATATGAATTGGATTTAATTTGGTTTTTATGAACAAAGGCTCTAACAAAGCTGTAATAACAGGAAACGTAAAAAGCGATAACATGCCTAAGGCAACATTTGAAAATTTTAAAGCATAGAAATAAGTTATCCAATGAACACCTAAAAATAAAGAGCTTAAAAAAACAGTTGAAAAATCTTTTCTTGAATTTATTTTTATGTTGAATTTTTTTATTCTACTAAAACCATATAAAAATAAGGCTCCTAATGCACATCTGCACCAAATAATAACAGGTGTAGGCAAATCAATAAATTTTCCTAATACTCCAGAAGTACTAATAAAAAGGGTTCCAACTAAAAGTTCAATAAGGTGGTTGGTATGATGGTTTTTCATTTATTTAGAAAGCTCAGCAAAGTATTTATAGAAATATGGAATGGTTTCTATCCCTTTATAAAAATTAAAAAGTCCAAAATGCTCATTTGGTGAATGTATTGCGTCACTATCTAACCCAAATCCCATTAAGATTGTTTTACTTTTAAGTTCTTGTTCAAATAAAGCAACTATAGGGATACTGCCACCACTTCGCTGTGGAATTGGCATTTTTCCAAAGGTTTCTTGGTAGGCTTTTGATGCAGCTTTATAACCAATATTATCAATAGGTGTTACATAACCTTGTCCGCCATGATGAGGTTTTACCTTAACGGTTACTCCTTTTGGAGCGATGCTTTCAAAATGTTTGGTAAATAATTCTGTGATTTCTTCCCAATCTTGATGAGGTACTAAACGCATAGATATTTTTGCAAAAGCCTTACTTGCAATAACTGTTTTGGCACCTTCACCTATATAGCCTCCCCAAATGCCATTTACATCTAAAGTTGGTCTTATGGAATTGCGTTCATTTGTTGAATAACCATTTTCTCCATAAACATCTTCAATCTGTAATGCCTTTTTGTATTTTTCTAAGGAAAATGGAGCTTTTGCCATTTCTGCACGTTCTTCAGCTGAAAGATTTTCAACTTTATCGTAAAATCCTGGAATAGTAATATGATTATTTTCATCATGAAGGGATGCAATCATTTTCGTCAAAACATTGATTGGGTTTGCAATAGAGCCGCCATACAGACCAGAATGTAAATCTCTATTTGGGCCAGTAACTTCAATCTCTACATAGCTTAATCCACGTAATCCTGTAGTTATTGAAGGAACATCATTTGAAATCATTCCAGTATCTGAAATTAAAATGACATCATTTTTAAGCTTCTCTTTATTTGCTTTTACAAATTTTGACAGATTAACACTTCCAACTTCTTCTTCTCCTTCTATCATAAACTTAACATTACAAGGTAATTGTTTGGTTTTTGCCATGAATTCTAAAGCTTTAACATGCATATACATTTGACCTTTATCATCGCAAGCTCCACGAGCAAAAATGGCTCCTTCAGGATGTAAATCAGTTTTCTTAATCACAGGTTCAAAAGGAGGAGAAGTCCACAATTCTAATGGATCAGCAGGTTGTACATCATAATGCCCATAAACAAGTACTGTTGGTAAATCAGGATTAATAATTATTTCACCATAAACTATTGGATTGCCATCGGTTTTGCATATTTCTACGGAATCGCAACCAGCGCTTTCAAGACTTTTTTTAACTACTTCAGCAGTTTTTAAAACATCATTTTTATAGGCTGAGTCTGCACTTATTGAAGGAATTTTAAGGAGTTCTAAAAGTTCATTTAAAAAGCGATCTTTGTGTTGTTGAATATAGTTTTGAATAGTTTCCATGATAAAATTGTATTTGCTTCAAAAGTAATAAAAATTGAAGGTTTTTAAAGGGATGTGTTTGCAATTTAAAAATCTTGATTATATTTGCAAACCTTTAGCGGGCGTGGTGGAATTGGTAGACACGCTAGACTTAGGATCTAGTGCCGCGAGGTGTGGGAGTTCGAGTCTCCCCGCCCGCACAACTAAAGGAAAAAGCTTCTTGGAAATAAGAGGCTTTTTTTATTCAAAAGATTGACTTTTTTTGGCTGGGAATAACATAGGTACAACGTTTTGTATTTTTGTTATTAATAAAATCACATCTTATTTTAAAATTCTCTATACTATATTATACGTCTCTGTAATATGTTTAAATTTATGCAATTTTTGTTTCGGTAGGAATTAGAATGTTTTCTAACGGTCTTCTTATTAACAGGTTCGGCCAATATACTGTAAGTGTTGGTTCAAATGAATTCAAAGTTATTACGGAAGTCTATGGTTGCCGCCGTACTTAGTCTATACGGTTTTCTAAGTAAAAAAACATAACACTACATGGGGAGAATTAGTCTTAACTTGAGAAATTTATAGCCCTTTACCTCTATTTCTATTTTCATTTTTTATGTGGAAACTAAAAACGAAGTAAGAAGTATAATTTTAACTATCGATATTAATATTAGAAATAATTCTCTTTTTTTATTTATTTTAATTTGACTGTAATTTTGTCATTTGAAATCTCATTTTCAAACTCAAATTGATTTCTTTCATTGAACATAACATTTTCCTTTGTAAGAATATCAATAGGAAAATATATTTTATTTTCAGGTAGTTTCTTTTTAAGTAAGAGGTCTTTCATGATGCGAATAGATTCATAACCTTGATCAAAAGATTTTTGTGATATTAAAAAAGAAATGGAATTGTTTTTTAGACAATCAATATTCTGTGGTGTGTTGTCAAAACCTATCATTTGCACCCTTTTCAAATAAATATCTATCAAACAATCTACAATTGTAGATATTCTACTTGATGGGACAAATATTCCATTAATTGATTTGTGAAGTTTTAAATATGAATTTATCTTTTGACGGTTATCTTTTGAATCATTAAGATTTTCAATTTTAAGATTTAATGTTTCATTCTTAATATTATTTCTAATAAAATAGTCTTTAAAGCCTTCAATTCTTTTTGATATAGCATTGTTGTCAGTAATATTGTGCCTAGATTGGATTATTAAAAAAGTAGATTTCTCAGGTAAACATAAATGCATGAGCTTTCCTGCGATGTACCCAGCTGTATAGGAATCTTGACCAATGAAAATGGTATTTTTAAACCTTTCAATATCCACATTTAAAAACATATATTTGATTTTTAATTTGCGCAACTGATTGATGATTTGATTGGTTTCTTTGAAAAATAGCGGAACAAATATGATCCCTGAAGGGTTAGTTTTTAATAATTCTTTAAAAGAGTTTTTATAGGAGTTTGGATTATATTGGTCAAATTTAAAACAATTGACTTTAATGCCAAGATTTTTGATTTCCTCTATACCTTTTAAAATTCCTAAATAAGGAGATTTCCAGAATATGTCTGCATCACTGTATTCTGGAATCAATACAGCAATATTGTATTTGCTTTGCATGGCAAGCGCACTAGCAATGGGGTTTAAGTTAAAGTTATTGTCTTTAATGATTTTTTTAATTTTCTCTTCCGTTATTTTTGAAACTCCGCCTCTGTTATGTATAACCCTATCAACGGTTCCTTCAGATACATTAGCTTCTTTGGCGATATCTTTGATTCTTATCATTTTAAAATTATATAATATGGCTTCATTTTTTTACTCGACCTGTGAGTTATCTGAGCAATTTAAACATAAATTTCAATAAAATGTGTACGCACACTATTTTTTATTACATTTGCGTGTACGCACACGATTGTATATGAAAATGATATTATAAAATTTACAATTAATAAAAACAAATGAGTAAAATAGTCGTATTAACAGGAGCAGGAGGCGTATTGTGTAGTACGCTTGCAAAAGCATTAGCAAAACAAGGTCATAAAATAGCGGTCTTGGATTTGAAGTTTGAAGCGGCAGAAAAAGTAGCTGATGAAATTAAAAGAGAAGGAGGTGTCGCTATAGGTGTTATGGCAAATGTTTTAGAAAAGGGTTCTTTAGAAACAGCTAAGGCAGAAGTCAATGCCAAATTAGGAAGCTGTGATATTTTGATAAACGGTGCAGGAGGAAATCACCCTTTGGGAACCACTTCCAATCCACATTTGTTAGAAGAAGATTTAATGAATACAACCGAAGGGTTTAAAACATTTTTTGATTTAGATACCGAAGGGATAAAGTTTGTTTTTAACTTAAACTTTATAGGAACCTTATTACCAACTCAAATATTTGCAAAAGATATGGTTGGTAAAAAAGGATGCAGTATTTTAAATATTTCATCTATGAACGCCTTTACACCACTTACAAAAATACCAGCCTATAGTGGTGCAAAAGCAGCAGTTTCTAACTTTACACAATGGTTGGCAGTGCATTTTTCAAAAGTAGGTATTCGTGTGAACGCCTTAGCTCCAGGATTTTTCTTAACAGATCAAAACAGAACCTTATTAACTAATACAGATGGGAGTTTAACAAAAAGAGGGCAACAAATTATAGACCAAACACCTATGGGTCGTTACGGAGAACCAGAAGATTTAATAAGTACCACTTTGTATTTATGTGATGAAACGTCTTCTTTTGTAACAGGTGTTGTGATCCCAATTGATGGAGGCTTTTCTGCTTATAGTGGTGTTTAATTGAAATTTATAAATTATGGAACAAACATGGCGTTGGTACGGATCCAATGATCCCGTATCGTTATCAGACATAAAACAAGCAGGAGCAACAGGAGTAGTATCGGCATTACATCATATTCCAAACGGAACCGTTTGGACCATTGATGAAATAAAAAAAAGAAAAGAAACCATTGAAAGTGCAGGACTTACATGGAGCGTTGTAGAAAGTGTTCCAGTACACGAAAACATTAAAACACGTTCAGGAAATTTTAAGCAGTATATTGAAAATTATAAACAAAGCATTCAAAATTTAGCTGCTTGTGGTATTCACATTGTGTGTTATAATTTTATGCCTGTTTTAGACTGGACACGTACCGATTTAGCTTTTGAAGTGGAAGATGGCTCAAAAGCCTTGCGTTTTGATGTCACTGCTTTTGCTGCGTTTGAATTGTATTTATTACAAAGACCAGGCGCTAAAGACTCATATTCTAAAGAGTTACAAGCAGAAGCTAAGGCTTATGTTGATAAACTTACCGAAGAAGAAAAACAAAAACTTGTTAGAAATATCATAGCTGGTTTGCCAGGAGCTGAAGAAGGCTATACGTTAGAGCAATTTCAAACCATTTTAGATACTTATGCAGCTATTGATGCGCAGAAATTAAGAGAAAATTTGGCTTCGTTTTTAAAAGAGATTGTTCCTGTAGCATCACAAAATGGTGTTTTAATGTGCATTCATCCAGATGATCCGCCGTATCCTATTTTAGGATTACCAAGAGTTGTTAGTACCGAAGCCGATTATGCATATTTATTCGAGCAAGTTTCAGACAGATCAAACGGAATTACATTCTGTACGGGTTCTTTAGGAGTAAGAGCAGATAATAATCTGGTACAAATATTTAAACGCTTTGCAGATCGTGTTCATTTTATTCACTTAAGAAGTACTCAGAGTGATGAAAAAGGTAATTTTTACGAAGCCAATCATTTAGAAGGCGATGTTGATATGTATGGTGTGGTTAAAGAAATTGTTTTCGAAGAACGAAAAAGAAACGCTGCCGGCATGAAAGATAAATTAATACCCATGCGTCCAGACCATGGCCATCAAATGTTAGACGATTTACAAAAAAAAACAAATCCTGGCTATTCAGGTATCGGAAGACTTCGTGGTTTGGCTGAACTGAGAGGATTAGAATTAGGAATTTCAAAAAGTTTAGTATAAATGACACTAATAAAGTCAAAAACCTTTATTACCGATAATTTTTTATTGAACTCAGATGTCGCTGTAGAACTATATCACAACTACGCGAAAGATATGCCAATAATTGATTACCATAATCACTTGTCACCAAAACTCATTGCCGAAAACCAACCTGTAAAAAACATAACAGAAGCTTGGTTGAAAGGTGACCATTATAAATGGCGAGGTATGCGAGCCAATGGTGTTGATGAGAATTTTATAACAGGTTCAGCCTCTTTAAAAGACAGATTTTATAAATGGGCAGAAACCGTGCCTTATACTTTAAGAAATCCGCTGTTTCACTGGACCCAATTAGAATTGAAGCGTTATTTTGATATTGATGATATTCTTCAGCTAAGTACTGCCGATGCAATCTATGAAAAGGCAAATGCCATTTTAGAAAATAAAACACCTGCACAGTTATTAGAGCACATGAAGGTTGAAGTGGTTTGCACTACAGACGACCCAACAGAAGATTTACAATATCATAAAGCCATTGCAAAAGCAGGTTTTTTTACAAAGGTCTATCCAACGTTTAGAGCCGACGAATTGTTTTTTATAGGACAAGATAAGTTTTTACCTTATATAAACAAATTAGAAACGGTAGTAAAATTTGAAATAAAAACCTATTCAGATTTCTTAAAAGCTATTGATGACAGAATTCTTTATTTTAATGAAAACGGATGTCGTTTATCAGATTTTGGTGTTGGAGAAGCATTAGTTATTGAATATTTTACAGAAGATGAAGTTTCAACTATTTTCAATAAAAAATTAAAAGGAGAATCGCTTTCAACCTTAGAAATTAATAAATACAGATCTAGTCTTTTCATTCATCTTGGTAAAAAATATCACGAATATAATTGGGTACAGCAATACCATTTAGGCCCCATTAGAAATAACAACAGCCGATTAGTAGAACAAATAGGGTTAGATGCAGGTTGCGATTCTATAGGCGATTTTCCTATGGCAGAATTTATGTCTCAACTTTTTAACACGCTTAATGCAACAGATCAACTTGCAAAAACAATTACCTATAATTTAAATCCCTCGCAGAATGAAATCTTCGTGACAATGATGGGAAACTTTCAAGCTGGAGGCACACCAGGTAAAATGCAGTGGGGTTCTGGCTGGTGGTTCTTGGATCAGAAAGACGGTATAGAAAAACAATTAAATGCTATGTCAAATATGGGATTATTGAGTAGATTTATTGGAATGCTTACAGATAGTCGTAGTTTTTTATCTTTTCCAAGACATGAATATTTTAGACGCATTTTGTGTAATTTATTAGCAGAAGATATTAAGAAAGGATTAGTACCTAATGATATTGAGTTTTTGGGTAACATGGTTCAGGATATCTGTTATAACAATGCAAAAAATTATTTCAATTTCAATTGAATTAAAATAAACTTAAAATTATGAATGAACCAAAAAAAATGGGAACATATAGATACAGGATATTAGCGCTTTTAGCTTTTGCAACGACCATAAACTATTTCGATAGGAGTTTAATGGGAATTATGTCTCCAGAATTAATTGAGTGGTTTGATTGGACTAAACAAGATTATTCCTTTATAATAGGTTCTTTCCAATTGGCATACATGTTTGGTTTATTAATAATGGGAGGACTAATAGATAAATTAGGAACTAAAAAAGGATATGTTCTTTCAATTGGAATCTGGAGTCTATTTGGTATGCTGCATGCAGCTGTGGGCAAAGGATTCAGTTTTATAGGATTTATAGGTGCCCGTTTTGGTTTAGGAGTTGGTGAGGCAGGTAATTTTCCAGCAGCTATCAAAACAACAGCAGAATGGTTTCCTAAAAAGGACCGTGCCTTTGCTACGGGTATTTTTAATGCAGCAACAAGTTTAGGTGCTATTGCAGCTCCATTTGTAATTGGAGGAATTGTTTACTGGACTGGAGGTGAAAGGGGTTCAGGAGATTTAAAGTTATGGCAAATACCGTTTTTAATCACAGGATTGTTAAGTGCGATATGGGTTTTTTTATGGTTACGCACTTATAAAAAACCAGAGGCTCATCCAAAAGTTTCTAAAGAAGAGCTAGCCTATATATTAAGTGATTCCGAAGTAGAAAGTGAAGATCGGTTACCTTGGAAAAGTGTTTTAAATAAACGTCAAACATGGGCTTTTTCGCTAGCAAAAGTGACCGATGCCGTTTGGTGGTTTTATTTATTTTGGGGAGCCATATTTTTAGCTGAAAACCATGGTGTGAAAATCAAAGAAATGGGTATGCCTTTTTTAGTGATTTATCTTTTAGCTGATAGCGGAAGCATATTAGGAGGATGGCTTTCTGGTGCATTTATGAAAAGAGGCTGGTCCATTAACAAATCACGTAAATTAACCTTGTTAATTTGTGCTATTATTATTTTGCCAGTTTGTTTTGTTGCTTTTACCGAAAGTAAATGGGTAGCAGTATGTTTAATAGGTCTAGGAGCAGCAGGGCATCAAGCTTGGTCTGCTAATATTTTTACTTTAGTTTCGGATATTTTTCCAAAGAAGGCAACCGCTTCTGTAGTTGGTATAGGCGGTATGGTTGGTGGTTTTGCTGGATTTGTAAGCAGTTTAGCTTTAGGCTCAGTACTAGATACTACCCAAAAAGCAGGTTTCTTTTGGGCATTCCTCATTGCAGGTTCCAGTTATTTAATCATCCTTGGTCTGGTACATTTATTAATGCCAAAAATGATCCCATTAGACGAAAATTTAAAACCAATAAAAAAGTAATTAATTTAAAAGCTGAATAATAGGACAATAAAATGAGTAGAGTAGTCACATTTGGAGAAATCATGTTGAGGTTAGCACCACAAGGATTTTTAAGATTTTCACAAGCAGATAATTTTGATGTAGTGTATGGAGGTGGAGAATCCAATGTAGCGGTATCCTTAGCAAATTATGGTATTTCGGTTGATTTTGTAACACGATTACCAAAAAATGATATAGGAGAGTGCGCTATGATGGAGATGCGTAAACGAGGAGTAGGTGTAGACAAAATAGTTTGGGGCGGTGATCGTTTAGGGATTTACTTTTTAGAAACAGGAGCAGTTAGCAGAGGTAGTAAGGTAGTATATGACAGAGCTCATTCAGCTATGGCCGATATACGGCTAGGAATGGTGAATTGGGAAGAAGTTTTTAAAGGCGTAGAATGGTTCCATTGGACGGGCATCACACCAGCGATATCACAAAGTTCTGCAGACGTATGTTTAGAGGCAGTTAAAACAGCCAACAAAATGGGCATTACTATTTCAACCGATTTAAATTACAGAGCCAAGCTTTGGAAATATTGTGATACAGCAAAGCGAGTGGAAATTATGACAGAGTTGACATCATACTGTGATGTTGTTTTAGGGAATGAAGAAGATGCAGAAATGCACTTTGGTATCAAACCAGAAGGATTAGCTGTTCAAACACATGGACACGATGTAAAGGCAGAAGCGTTTTTGTCTGTTTGTCAACAAATGATGGCAAAATTTCCAAGAGCCAAAAAGGTAATAACAACCCTTAGAGGCTCTATATCAGCATCACACAACACTTGGGCAGGGGTTTTATATGATGGCAAAAGGATGTTGGAAACTCGTCAGTATCAAATCACAGACATTGTAGACAGAGTTGGAGGAGGCGATAGTTTTATGGGAGGATTAATTTATGGCTTATTAACTTATCCTGACAATGATCAAAACGCTTTAGACTTTGCAGTTGCAGCATCGTGTTTAAAACACACTATAAAAGGAGATGCCAACTTAGTCACAATAGATGAAGTAACCAAACTAATGGGCGGTGATGCTTCTGGTAGAGTTGCAAGATAACATAACAAAAAGAGTTAAAATAAAATGGCACAATTCACAAGAATAGAAGTGGCACAAGCCATGAAAGAAACAGGAATGATTCCGTTATTCTTTCATAGTGATATAGAATTAAGTAAAAACATCCTTAAAGCCTGTTATGATGGTGGGGCTCGTTTAATGGAGTTCACGGCACGAGGCGATTTCGCTCATGAGGTTTTTGGAGAATTAACCAAATATGCTATAAAAGAATTACCAGGTATGATTATGGGAGTAGGCTCTGTGACAGATGCAGCCGCTGCCTCTTTGTATATGGCATTAGGAGCAAACTTTATAGTAACACCAGTATTAAGAGAAGATATCGCCATTGTATGTAACCGTAGAAAAGTACTATGGTCATCAGGGTGCGGAACTTTAACAGAGATAGCAAAAGCAGAAGAATTAGGATGTGAGATAGTCAAGTTATTTCCAGGAGATATTTATGGGCCACAATTTGTAAAAGGTATCAAAGGCCCACAACCATGGACTAGTGTGATGCCAACCGGAGGTGTATCACCAACAGAAGCGAACCTAAAAGGATGGTTTGATGCCGGAGTAACCTGTGTGGGCATGGGCTCTCAATTGATTTCGAAAGAAATTATTACTAACAGGGATTACACTAAACTGAAAGAGGATGTTAAAAAAGTCCATGACATTATTAAAGAAGTAAGAAATTTAAATTATAAACCATTGCAATAAAACGTAAATGGAAAGGCTGAAAAAATGACAAAAGTTGTTTTAGAGATATTTTTTATCAGGAGTAATCTTATTTAAAAGAGTTTAAAATTACATAAACAGGCAAATGATGGATGGATATTTCAAATCTTTAAGTTTATTGTTTTTCGATATAAAATATAGTCAATTAATCTTGTTATTGGTTTGTTATGTTCAAAATTGTTAAAAGTTCCTGAAGAACCAAAAGGTTTTTCTTCAGAAACAATTCTATTGTCATTCATTTGTTTTCTTAGTGAAATAACTCGTTGAGTAGTCGGTTCAGAATTAAAATCACCCATATGGTCTAAATGAGTATTAAAAACCCAAAAGTTTTTTAATCCTAAAACAAAGAGTAAGTGCGTATTTTGTTTAATGTAGCATCCCTTCCTTTTGAAATGGTATCGGGTGTTTCAGAGAGTCAAAACGTATTTGTTTCTTTAAGAATAAGCCGACCTTTTTTATAATAG
Organism: Gaetbulibacter sp. M235; assembly: GCF_043876835.1. Lineage (NCBI taxonomy): Bacteria > Pseudomonadati > Bacteroidota > Flavobacteriia > Flavobacteriales > Flavobacteriaceae > Gaetbulibacter > Gaetbulibacter sp. M235. Next base: position 17,190 of record NZ_JBAWJZ010000001.1, on the reverse strand, counting down.
ATATCAGATTCTTTTTCTTTGCCAACACCATCTCTGTCTTTTCCAACATAATTATATTGTGGCAGAGCTGTTTCAATATCAACAACTTGATTTGGTTTTGCCTCTTGAATGCCAAAAACATTGGGTTTATAAAATTGTATTTGAGAGTTAAAAAATTATTTTTAAAATGGCTAAGCATTTTCTCCATCTAAAGCTAAATATAAACGGATATTGTAGGTCATAACCTTTAGTGTTTGTGTATTAGAAATTAGTCATATCTATAAAAAACAAGAAAAATATACTATGCGCTATATGAATAGCTTGTCTCATGAAGTTTATACTAAAAAAATCATTTACCTTAATGATAAGTATGACAATTTAAGAAGTTTTTTTATTTATTGGTAATAAATCATTCATCATTAATTGGCTTTTACAATTTTTAAAGTGCCCTCTTTTTCAGTCGTAGTTATGGTAATGCTAAGGACACCTTTATAAAGTATTTTATAGTCTGTAAGCAACTTATCATTCCAGTAAACTTGGTAATTGTTTTGTGGATTCATGCATGCAATAACAGAAAACGAACTGTTTTCATCATCAAATATCTTTAATGTTGCAAAAAAAGAGCTTTTGTCTTCGTTAAATTTTTTGTCTTGTATCCAAATATTAAAACCAGTGGTAAATGAACCTATAGCGTAATAAGCATTAAACCATGATAGGACAGGGTTAGACAACCCGCTAAATTGATGCCATCCGGCACCTCTGCCCGTTTCAATCACAAAATGCTCAAAGCAATTATAGGTGTTCTCTACCTCTCTTTTCCAAACGTCAAGGGCTTTACTGGCTATTTTAAAGGCGAAATCTGCCTCACCCAAGTCAAGCATGGTTTTCCAGAAAAACCATTGATGGGGCATCCAAACGGTGCCATTCCAGTAACCGTCTTTAGCGTAATAAGGGGCAGACTGATCCACAGCTGATAGACCTACATCTGACCACAATTCGCCTTTAGTTTTTAAATGATTTAACAGAATGTTTTTTTGTTCAGGGGTGCAAATGCCAGAAATCAATGGAGACGCTCCATCCATACCTTTATTAAAATTAATAGTGTCGTTGTATTTTAAGATTTGTATTGGCTCTCCTTTTTCATTGTGTTCAACATATCCAAAATAACCTGATTTTTCGTCCCAGGAATCATCTTGCAATGCTTTGCCCAATTGTTGAATATCATTATTGTACTCAATGATATCGTCTTTTAAATTGAGATAGGTAGCCGTCATTTGTAAAATTTTGGCGATTCGTATTTGGTGTGCAGTATTAACAACTGGAGTCACGCTTTGCTCGAGTTTGCTTTGATGTACAAAACGTTGAGGAGGATAGTCATCCCAACCGCCAGAATTGTAAAAATAATCCCAAGTGCGTATCAATCCCGATTCTAGGTTTCTGGTTGTTGACCCAGAAATGCGACCAGCCAAAAATTCGTAGTATCGTTTTAATTTAGGATAGTAATTTTCTAAAAACTCTTTGGACTGTGTTTTGTTCCAAAGTTCCTGATATAAATAATGTTGAACTGGCAATGGGGTGCCATGGTGGATAAAAGCTGATTGTTCATCGGTTTCATTAAGATATGCATTAAGGTTTTCTATGCCTCGTTGAATATTGAGTTGACTTAGACCAATACCAATAAATCCAGCATCCCAAGTATATAAGCAGTCCCACCAGCGTCCAGGGGCATGATGTTTTATGTATTGACGTTGTGTGTAAACAGGATAAACAATATCTGTAATAGTATTGGCTTCCATACGCTTTTGGCTAAATAGATATTTTTCTCCTGCAGGAACAATTTCCTTGTTTACAAGATTCTCTCTAGCCTTATTATAAACTAGTTCAAAACTGCCTTTTTTTACATTTTTCAATCGGTATTCAACGTTCTTCAAACTACCGGAGCAAATTAATCCATAAATATTTAAAGAAGAATTAGGTTTCATGTTTATAGGTCTTAAAAAAGCGTTGGTGTAATGCCCTTTGGTACCATCATAAAACGTACTTTTTGTATGACCGTTTACTTCTTTCCTAAAGCCATCTCCTAAATTTTTGTAAAACCATTCCCTTATCTCAAAATCTGGATAATCCCAATAAAGCCCATAATAGTTATCAATGTTTTTATATTTGAGTATTATTGAGTTTTTTAAGGGGCTATTTAATACTTCAGGAATATAGTCCCAGGCTACAGATTCTATTTTGATAGAGTCTATTTCATTTTTATTTATTATTACAAAACCATCTAAAATAATGGGCGCATTTCCTTTTGATACTATAGATAAATGATGATTACCAGTTTTAAGCTGGTTTAATCTGATTTGTTTTATTGAAAAATCCGCGTCACCATTTAATACTATTTTTTCATTGCTTAAACCAGAAAGCTGAAGTGTGGTAGAAAAATCTTTTTCCATTTTATAACGTATCAATAAAACAGCATCTTCCAATCTTTCTGTTACGTTAAATTCATATTCAATCTGGTCGCCAATTTGATTTCCAAATCCGTTTCCTATGCCAGAACCGTTCACCAACCCATGATCTCTAATCTCACCTCTTAATTTTCCATCATATACCAAATGATCAGTAGGGGCAGGTTTGGCAAATTTTATTTTAGTATAATTCAAGGCATCAATCCAATGGGTATTTTCTGGTAACTGTATCGTACTGTATTCTAAAGGTGTATCGGGATCATATTCCTTTATAGATGGGAAATTAATGGATGCCATCATGTGCAAGACAATACTTTGGGGTAGGTTAGTATTATTAACACAATTAATACGGATAAGTCTGGAATTTTCATCCCACTCAGAATACGAGATATCTGTATAAACTTGATCTTTCCATTCCAATTCGTGTCTAAATGAAAAGTATTCAAGATTTGGAGAGGCTTCCCAAGGGTGAAAACCTGATTCGTATAATGCACTGGGTAGTTCAACCTTTCTTCTGTAAAAACCCGGAAAAACACTTAAGTCAAACCGGATTCCTTTTTTTATATCAGGGATATTTGAAACCCCAATATACTTTTTTGTATATGGTCCCCAATTTGGTAAATTTAGGTCGTGTTTGTACTTTAAAGAATTATAATAACTAGTATCTGTTACAGATTGAGAAAACGTTTCAATGGAAATAATTATTAAAAGAAAAAAAAGGGGAATATGATTTTTCATTAGTGAATTAACTCTGTATTTAACGTGTTGCTATTTTAATATTAAGGTTTGATTTATACTTTGTGGATTTATAAAAACACCTAAAGTTTTATCCTTTTCGTTCCAAAATACCCCATCTTTATTATTGGTGCTCTTTTCATGTGAGCTCAATAACTTCAACTTTTTGTTATTCAATCTTAGTTTTTTTATACCATCTGTACCATGAAAATAGATTTGATAACTTCGGTTTGAAATGGCATCGTCATAAGTTCCTTCAGAAGGGTAAATGGTGAGTTTATTACCAAGCTCCTGATAGATTATTTTAGTAGTTCTTTTTTCATTTTTAGTTCTGAATTTCTCTGTAACCCCATCATCTTCATACAGTGTAAATTCTCCGTCTTTTCCGACATAAACATGAATAATTAGTATGGAAGGATCTAGTGTAAAGGTGCTTTGTGCATAGGGGTATTCTGGAATAATTGCACCTTGTTTTATAAATATGGGTGTTTCGTCAATTTTTGATTGGTGTTTAATTACTTGACCACCTGCTACCAAGTTATCCGTCCAATAGTCATACCAATCTTGACCAGAAGGCAACCAGATTTCTGAAGTCATATCATTTTCAGAACAAATAGGTGCTATTAACAACTCATTTCCCCACATATATTGCAAATCATATTTCCAAGCTTCGGGTTGACTTTGATAATCTATTACCATACTTCTGGCCATAGGCATACCAGTAGCATAAGCGTTATAGGCTTGGGTGTAAATATAGGGCATCATTTGATATCTCATTTTGCCATATTTAAGTGCAGCAGCTTGACAGGTTTTATCCCTGTCCAATGGCCATCTTTGGTTTTTACCGGGACCATGTGGCCTCCAAATGGGGGTTAAGCTACCAAATCCCATAGCCCATTGAACATAAAGATTATCGTCAGGTCCAGGTTGGCGAAACCCTCCTGCGTCGTGATTGAAATAAGGAAATCCACCTAATCCAGAGTTCAACATAGCTCTAATACTATATTTCATAAATTCACATGTTGAAGGGATATCTCCCGACCAATATGACGCATATCTTTGGGCTCCAGCAGCAGTACTTCTTACCCATACAAATGGTCTTTTGGACTCTCCTATTCCTTCAGGTATATTGTTATTTTCATTATCCCAACCTTCTCCCACAATACCTTTGGCTATTAAAAAAGGGTAATAGTTTTCGTTTTCGGCCCAACTTCTTCCATTGGCGCAAATCACAGAATCATTGAGCTCATATAAATCATCGGTTTCATCTATCCAAAGCGCATCACCTGGATAATTTAGTTCAGGATTAAATGATTTGTCCCAGAACATTTTCCATATCCAATTCCGCATGTTGGGATTGGTATAATCAGGAGCGCTGTTAGGATATTTTACAACACCTTCGGTTTGAGGTAGGTTGTATTCTGGTTTCCATCCTTCGCAGTCAGCAATAGTGTTGCGATTGAGATCCAAGGTCATGGTTACGTTATTGTCTTTACACCATTGGTTATATGCCTTGGGGTTAGGATATCGGATTGAGTCCCATTCAAACCATGAGCCGGCCCAGGCTCCTGAACCTGCACGCCATCGGTTATCATTTACTATATGGTCAAACGGGAATCCTGCTTTGCGATGCTCTTTAATTTTATTTGTCCACCAGTCCATACCATCATTTTCAGGGTCTCCTTTATCAGAAAGTTGTAGCCCAAACATAGAAAGTTGCGGTAATCTTGGACGACCAGTGAGCTGTGTATAATTATTTATAATAGTTTTAAATTCTGGACCATAGATGAAAAAATAATCCATTTGTCCGTTAAACCCTTTTGTGTCAATACTGAATCCGTAAGTGTTGTTTTTTCCAAAATTGAAACTGTGGTGGAAGGTGCTATTTAAAAAAATCCCATACCCTTTATTGGAAAGATAAAAGGGTACTGTAAGCACAGCTTGTGCACTCCAATCATTCCGGCCTTCTCCATAATTGGAACTTACTATTTTCCCCTTTAAATCAATAGATTCAACCATTCCGTACGCTTGATGTCCTAATCCACAAAAATGCTCAGTAGTGTCTACAGAAAAATTATTGCTTATTTTCTGATTTTCCCAAACAATTCCTTTATTTTCTTCCAATAAAGGGGAAACACTATCCTGTGAAAGTATTTTATATCGCATTGGATTTTTTTCAAGTACAATATGCATCTCTTTTTTTTGTCCAACAGTAATTTCAAAAGCATCTGTTTTATCTTCAATAGTGTATGTCCCTGAGAGTGTATGGTCTACTACGGTTTCGTAGTGATTTTTTGGAAAGAAGTCTTCACCTTTTTTAATCCATTGTACTCTGATGATATTTTCAGAGTAAAATTGGAATCTTAATTTATTATCTGAATCTGATTCAAATATTAATTCATGCTCATTTTGATTATAAGTTTTGAAATTTCCGCTTTGGCCTTTGGCTTGAAAGCAAACCATTATAAATAATGTCCAAAGAAATACAGGTTTTAATACAATCATGGGTTTTATTTAAATTATTATAGATGCTTATTCTTATCAAAAAGAATTTAAAGCTTTATAAGTTTAGTTGTTTTTTGATTTCCTGAACTACTTAAAGTTTTTAAAAAATAAATATTTGAACTTAAATCGGATATATTATATTCTTGATTCAAACCAAATTTACCATTAAATTCTTTTACTAGTTTTCCAGTAATATCATAAATTTTCAATGAATGGATTGCAATATCAGTTTTGAAAGTACTTGTTACTGGATTAGGGAAAATAAATAACGTATTGTTAAAATTAAAACTTTTATTGCTTAAAGTAATTGCATAAGTGTATTCTGTAGCTGGTTTCCAATAAATATTGGCATTTGCAGACCCATTCCAATCATCAGCCAAGTAAATAGAATAACCCGTAATATTGGTATTGTTTAATGTAATATTAAACGTTTCAGCCTCATCATTTATGGAGACTGTCATGGTATTTTCGGTATCCAATGTGAATTTGAACTTGTAATCTGCATATGAAGTTGAACCGACAATTGCTGAAGCATCTATAGCACCTCCAGCAGAAACAATTTCCCAAGGCATAAAAACACCTCCAACTCTATTTAAATTTACTTGTACAGCATAGTTGTTGATTCTATCTGCCCATGAAACTTTTGAAGAGGGACTTGAAAGTAGCGCTAAACCAATTTGAACCCAAGCACGCGTAGCAGAAACGGTAATTGTAAAACTATCTCCCACGGCCATTGTGGAAGGTATTCCAGTTGTTGTGCCGTCTTCAGTAAAAGATCTCCAAGCAACGGATTGCTTTGCTGTACCACCGCCATTTGCCCACATACCAAAGTTGTCAGTGCCATCATTAAATTTTCCGCCACCGGCCGAAAAAAAAGTGTCATAATTAGCAACACGTTGCGGATAGGTAACCTTTGTTTGGGCATTTAAAATAAATGCAGTCATTAAAAATAATAACAGGTAAATTTTTTTCATTGTTTTAAAGTTTAGTTAATAATTAATCGTTTAGAAACAGAAGTAGAATTATTAGTTTTAATATTTACAATGTATATACCTTGGGATATACTAGAAATGTTGAATTCGTGATACTTTTGAAAACCTCCTTTAAATTTTAAAATTAGTTTTCCTGTAATATCATATATAGAAACTGTATCAACAGGTTTGTTTATTTGAAATGAGCTCGTTGTTGGGTTAGGATACAAATTAAAATCATTTGCAAATACCACATCATTATTGCTTAATGTAGAAGATTGATTTCCATATATCTTAAACGCTCCAGCACTAAGATTAATTGGACTAGCTGTATTGGTTACATTAATTGAAGTATTTCCTGTCTCATCTATTAAATCATACCAGGTTCCTGTATAAGGAAAATCGGGTGTTACATTTTGGGCTGTTACATCAAAATTTGCCAAAATGACCACATTTTTTAAATTGGGTAAAGCATTGTTCCATATATAGATTTTTGGAGTGAGTGTACTTGTGGTAATTGAATAATCTCCTTCAAACACATCTTCATTGATTTTCAAATCGATCATTCGTGACCAATCACTATATATCTGGCTTCTTATGGGATCTCCCAACCAATTATCTCCCCATTGCGGCTGCGGTTTTGTTGCTAACTTACAATCACCATTGCTACCACTGGAATCATTTACTGATCCATCTGTACAAGTAAAGATAGAATTTTCCATACCAAGTTCAGCAAAATGCCATAACATTTTTGGACCAGGAATAGGTATTGTTATGGCTCCCAAAGCAGGCATTCTTGTTAATGCCGTATTTAAATCTTTAACGTTATGAGATACATTTGCACTGTTCCCATAAGTTATATTTTTATACATTAAACGTTCTTCATCATGACTCTCGGCATAGCCCATAACACGGTTTCCTGTAAATCCTGCATGCGCTTTATATCCCATTCTACCAATATTGGAATTAGACGAAAATCCCATTGTCAATTGGTTATATTGATCTGTCATTTTTGCCCACATCATTACCCCTTTGCCTTCATTGAACCTGTAATTGGCCCATTCCTTCTCTTCGGTGTCAGAGCCTAAGTGTTCAAAAATGGCATAATGGGTAGGGTCCAAGCTCCAAGAATAATCTACATATTCTTTTAAGATATCCACACGATCTTGTTGGTATGAACCAGTACAGTTAGTGTCACTTGCCGAACAGTTTTGGGTAAATCCTTTAGTTAAGTCCCATCTAAATCCATCAATTTTAAAATCCTCGATCCAATGCTTTACGACGCGTTTTACGTAATCTTTAGTTCTGGGATTGGAATGGTTAAAATCAGAACCAACATTATAGGCATGCTTTGCCACCGTGTTAAAATAAGGATTTTCTGAGGTTGGACTTCCAAAGCCATTACCGTCAGGATCGTCCATCCACATGCGTACCATGGGGTTTCTGCCAAAGGCATGGTTTAAAGCAATGTCCAAAATTACAGCAATGCCATTTTGATGGTAAATGTCTATGAGTTCTCTAAATTTATCCTCTGTTCCATAAAATTTATCTAAAGCCATGTGAAATGCTGTATTATAGCCCCAACTTTCATTACCCTCAAACTCCATGACAGGCATGAGCTCTATGGCATTAATGTTTAAGTTTTTGAAATAATCAACTTTGTCAATGAGATCTTGAAAATTTCTATCGGCATCAAAATCCCTTACTAAAACTTCATAAACGATTAAATCTTCTTTTTTGGGTTTGGCAAAATTGGTTACTTGCCAGTTATAAGGTGTTTGTGCGGTTTGTAAAACCGATACCTCGAACTTATTTCCAGTATTTGGATAAGCAGGCAAGTTAGGATAAGAGGTTGTGGGAATTCCAGAATCGTCATATGAACTTAACACTAACGTTGAATAGGGATCTGCTACTTTTACTAAAGTTGGTGAGCCTGCTAATGGGGTTTTGTCGATTACCCAATATTGGTAGGTTTCCAATTGTCCAGGTATAAGTCCTGTTAATTTGACCCAAAATTTATTGTTTCTTGTAGGATCTATCTTCATGGCATAACTACTGTCTGGTTGCCAATTATTAAAACTACCAGCAACATAAACAAAATCCTTACCTGTGGCATATAATACCAAAATAGCTTCGGTATCATTTAAATAGGTAATTCCGTCTTGATATGTTGTTGGCATAACACTATAAACTTTTCCAGGGTCTGTAATAGTACTGAAGGTTTTTGTTTTAGTAACACCGTTCAAGGTAACTTCAAGTGCATAATTTTGGTTTTGAGTAATATTATTATGAGTATATGAATATGAAGATATATTATTTTGGGTATCAATTGTAAAACCATTTGCCTTTAATACATAATTGGCATTTCCACCGGAATTTGAAGCAGATATGTTTAAATTATCTCCTGTATTTAATATTGTTGATGAACTTGCTGGTGCTGTTAAAGACACTTGAAATAGCCCTACATCAACTAAGATGTCCTGTGACTTTTTATCTCCGGTTCCATTTTTGGCTTTAATAAGAAACCCTATTCTGCCAATTCCTGTTCTGCCATAAAATGTTGTAGGCACAAAAGAAATGGTATAAGTATCCGTTCCCGCATTATAGGTCAAACGACTGGCTTCATTGGAATTGTCCCACGTTCCCCTAAAAGGCGAGCCTTGGGAATTTTCTAAATTTAAGTCCCAGGACCAGGCCCAAATATATAGAGCATTGTCTGCAACTCCCCATGTTGCTTCATTTATAGAGTTCCCATTAAAGGTTATGGTGATATTATCCGTCTCTTCAAATGGTAATGGGGAAACTGAATAAGTGGCGGTTTGCTGTTGTCCAAAACTAATTGCAGAAATTAAATAGATGTATATGTGTATTATTTTTTTCATAACTATTTATCAAAAAGGACTGTTCAATATAATGAGCAGCCCTTTTCATGTTTAAATTAAAATATTTTACGCTTAATTTATTGGGCCATTTTATAGCTGCCATTTACTAAATCAAGAAGGATTCTAGTGTTTGCACCCGCTGTAACAGCAATATTATCACCACCGGCATCTAGAGTCCCATCGGCCCCCGTGTCGCCAAAATTAATATCCCAAGCATCATTTACACGGAACTTCATTTCTCCATCAACTAGAGGTACTAATTCAGCAATCCAAATTCCTTCGTTTACTTGAGTGAATCTAAAATCTGGCCCATTCCATCCATTAGGAGTCGCAGAGCCTACAAGGCCCCATACGTTTCCAGCTTCAAGGGTATAAGCGTTGTTGTTGAGATCTAAAGTGATATTGTAATAACCAGCAGTAACAACAATATTGTCACCTCCAGCTTCTAAAGTACCATCTGCTCCAGTATCACCAAAGTTGACATCCCATGCATTATTCATTCTAAATTTTATTTCACCATCTATTAACTGCACACCAACTTTAAAGGTGTCTGTTGTGTAATCATAATAAAATCTAGCATCTGGCCCGTTCCATCCATTAAGCGTAGCAGAACCTACAAGTCCCCATGAGAACACTTCTTTAGTATAAGTGGCATCATTGGTATTAAAGGTTATTTTATACGTGCCTGCAGTAACGGGAATATTGGCTCCTCCAGCGTCTAATGTGCCATCATTACCATTATCTCCAAAATTGCTGTCCCAAGCATTGTTCTCTCTAAATTTAATTTCACCATCAATCAACGTAACGTAAGTTACAAGAACTCCAGGAGTGCCTGTTGTATAAAATACGGCATCAGGGTATGAGCCTCCCCAACCAGCATATCCAGAGCCTTTAACACCCCAAGTTGATTTTTCAAGACCGCCACCACCTCCGGTACTTTCTTCCGGCAAGAATAGGGTTAAAGTCTGTGCTACGGAATAAACTGGCAATGCATCAATACCAATAGTTGCTTTTAATCTGAAAAAAACGTTCCCTCTATCAGGTTTTTCAGGACTGTTAGGGTCATTATCAAGGCCAATTGCATCAGCAATAGATAATAATTCTCCTATTGTTACAGCTATTTCATTTCCATTGGGTTCCTTAGGAAATTTTACAGCATCAGAAAAATCACCAATAATAGACCATTCAAGTTCGTATTTTACTAAAGCTGGAGCTCCATAATCTGCATCTTTCCAAGTGAAACGTTCACCCAAGTTATTAGTAGCTGCTGGGATTAGTACATATTCTTCTAAAAAAGAATTTGAAAAGCTTAAGCTTTGCGGTTCTTGTGCTGTAAACACAAAATCATTATTTGTATCACATGAATATAAGCCAACAATGGCTATAAGCAATATTCCTAAGTTTTTTATATTTTTCATTATTTCTAGTTTAGTTTTTAACTTGTTAAAATCCTGGGTTTTGAGTTAAATTAGGATTAGCCAATAAAGCTGTTGATGGAATTGGAAATAATTTATAACTGTCTGGAATTGAAGTCCCATTTGCCACACCACCTTTCCATGGCCATAAGTAATTGCCTCCCGTGAATTTGCCAAAACGAATTAAATCTGTTCTTCGGTGTCCCTCTAAATTTAATTCTCTGGCACGTTCATCTAAAATAAAGTCTAAAGTTAAATTAGATTGGGTTATTGAAGTTGCATGAGAGCGTGTTCTCACATCATTTACATATTGGACCGCTGTATTCATATCTGCACCAGCAGCGCCTCTTATAGCACATTCTGCATACATTAAATAAGCATCTGCCAATCTATACAGAGGGAAATCTGTACTGGAAAAATATGAAATAAGCGATTCTCCCACAAATTTTGTGTTTCTAAATTTAATGGAAGGATAACCATCTGTCCACTTTTTATAGTCTGCCATTTCATATTCATGACCTTCAGTCCAAAATAATTTGGATCTGTCATCTGTTGAAGTTTCTAGATCTCCATATAACCCATACCAAGTTTTAATGGCCCTGTGACCTCCCCAACCTGCAGTAGTGCCAAATTGGGCCAATGGGATGGTTTCAGCTCTTAAGCAACCGTTTACAAGGTAAGTAGTATTACCATAACTCTGACTTACTTGGGAATCTGCAATCAATGGGAAAATTATTTCATTTGCAGCACTTGTGGCATCATTATCAGCAGAAAAAAGACTGACAAAATCAGAGGCCAGTGAATATGGGCCAGCTATAACTTTATTAATATAGGTTACGGCATCATTATATCTGGGCGTACCGGTAAAGACTTCAGCGTTTAAATATAAATTGGACAATAACATTTCGGCAGCTCCTTTAGTGGCCCTTCCATAAGTATTGGTAGCAGGCAATAGGGGTTCTATTTCCAACAATTCTGCCTCAACAAAAGCAAATAGCTCTTGTCTGGAAGCCTCAGGTAGCGGATCTGTTTGACCATAATTTACTTCTGTTGCCAATACGCCTTTTCCAAAAACATTAATGGCATAATAATACGCCAATGCCCTTATAAATCTAACCTCTGAGGTGGTTGCCTCTTTGTTTTCAATATCTACATTTGGTAGGATAGATAAAAGGTTATTGCATTGAGGAATTGTAAAGTAAATTCTATTATACAAATATCTAAAGAACTTATTTTGATCTGTCCAATCTGTTGTTGTTGTCAATTGGTCTAAACCATTATCTCCCCAACGATTTTTCATGCCATCAGCGGTTAAATCCTCTAGATTTATAAGCCCTCTTAAAAAGGGGGATTCCCCGGCATCATCACTGATGTCTGAACTTTTAGGGCCGTCTGCACCAGATAACGCAAAAGTGGAGTAAAGTCTTGCTAAAATGCCTTCTACGGCATTAGGGTCACGAGCCAAAAGCTCTTCTAACGATAGTTCTACTTTGGGTTTAGTGTCTAATTCATCAGTACATCCTGTTACTGATAAGAGAACCAAGAAACCAAATAGAAATTTTAAAATGCTATTTTTCATAGTTTATATTTTTAACAATTAATAGAGTCATTATTTTTTTAAAAGTCAAGATTTATACCTAGGTTATATACTGTGGGACGTGGATAAAAATTAGTGTCAATACCATTAAAGTTCTCAGGATCCTGACCACTATATTTAGTGATGATAAAAGGATTATTGACACCTGCGTATATTTTAAGGGTGGTATTTTTAATGACATCTTTTAAGGTATGGCCTAAAGTGATGTTTTCACACCTCATGAAAGAAGCATTCTCAATGTAATAATCTGAAAACTGAACAGGGTCAACAATACTAGGAAATCCTGAATAGGCTTCACCGGCGTAAAAGTCCAAAACATTGTTTATAGAGCTTCCGTCTTGGGCCAACGCATTAATTGGAAACCCATGTGTAAGTTTTCTTGCGTTATAGATTTCTCCATCTAATTGTCCTCTGAAACTAGAACTTAAGTCCCATTTTTTGTAATTAAAAGTAACCCCAAAACCAAAGGTCCAGTTAGGCTGAATAGCTCTATAATATCTGTCTTCATCTGTAATTCTTCCATCATTATTTCGATCTACAAAAGCACCGTAAATAGGTTTTCCAGAAGTATCATATACTTGCTTAAGCACCCAAGCAGAACCCGCTTCTTCTCCAAGGGCATGAGCAAAAATAAAGTTCCCAGTACCTGTAGGTAGTCTGGCACCAGTTGTAATATGGTCCGCACCATATAAATCTTTAACTTCAGTAATATTATAAGATAAGTTGCCGTTTAATGATAAAGTTACTTTATCATTTTGTATAGGTTTCAAATCTAAATTTAATTCAAACCCTTTACTGTCTGTAGCTCCAACATTTTGAATTAAACGGTCACTTAAAGCTTGTCCCGGTGGCACATTGGTTAAAACCAATAAATCGGTAGTTTCTCTTTTAAAGATATCAAATGAACCAGAAAGAACGCTATTTTTGAAGAAGTCAAAATCAACCCCTAAGTTATAAGTAGTTGTTTTTTCCCAAGTTAAATCAGGATTGAACTCTTTTGCATTATACAATGTGATGCCCTGAATATATTGGCTCTCAGGTGAACCAATTTCAAATAACGGTATTGAAGGGAAAAATCCAACGGAACCAGAAATATCTTGTTGTCCAGTTTCTCCCCAGCCAAAGCGTATTTTAAAATCATTTACAAAATTAACATCTTTTAAAAAGGACTCTTCCTTAACTTTCCAGGCCAATGCTGCCGCAGGGAAATAGCCCCAGCGGTTTTCTTTGGTGAAGAATGAAGAACCATCAGCCCTAAAGGATAGGGTAACCAGATATTTATTGCCTAAATTGATGTTTGATCTACCAAAGAATGATTGAAGGTTTAAAAGGCTATAATATCTATTATTAGGATTTTCATCATCTATGTTAGGTATTCTTACTCCTGTAACGGGATCGTTTTTATATTGGTCTTTATTACCGTCTTTTTTAAAGTTTTGATAAGAATAGCCTCCTTGAATATCAAAGGAATTTAAAAATCTAGAATCAAATTCTTTTCTATATACTAAATAAGATTCCCAAGTGGTATTGGTTTTGGTTTGTCTTTCAGCATAACTTTTCCCTGGATTAAAAATATAAGTACCTGTCGGTACATTTGGGTCAGGCACCAATGTGTAAGTAGCAATGGCGTTTTCGGCAAAAGTCTCATTAATGGTTGCTTTTGAAGCTTCAAGCCCAACATTAGTAACGGCTCTTAACTCAGGTAAAAAATGGAACTGATAATCAAGTTCAAGATTAGCAAGTAAACTATTTACTTTATGGGGTCTATCCCTTTGTTGTAGCAAAGCTAATGGATTGCTTGCCCCAATTCTTTGATTAGGATTTAAAGGATCATTAGCGGGACGTACTTTACTATAAAAACCACCGAATATTGAATTTTCATCGTATATGGGTTTGGTAGGATCCATAGAAACCGCGCCGCCTAGAGCTCCTCCTTCATCAACGGCGTTTTTATCAACCATACTTCCCTTGGCATTAAGGTCGATTTTTAAATGATCACTAAAAAGTTTAGGTGATAACCTTAAGGCGGCAGTGACTCTTTCGTAGTCACTCTTTTTTACAACACCTTCTGTGTTATTGTATCCTACAGAAGCTCTTATAGGTATTTTATTCAAAATATTAGCCCTTGCACTAAACGTGTAATCTTTACTTATGGCTGTTCTATAAATAACATCTTGCCAATCTGTGTTATAAATGGCTCTATCTCCATCTGGAGTACTTATAATTTGACTGACAGGCTCGTTAGTGATTACTGAACCAATTGGAACACCAAGTACTCCTATGTCATCAGGGAAAAATTCTTGAGCAAATCTAACAAATGATTTGCTGTCCATGACTTGAATTTGGTCACTGCTGCTCACATTGTTGAATGATGTTCTAGCTGAAAAATTAAACTGAACATCTTTACCAGAGGTCCCTTTTTTAGTAGTAATGATAAGGACTCCGTTAGAAGCACGAGAACCATAAATAGCCGTTGCTGAGGCATCTTTTAAAACCGTGAAGCTTTCAATGTCATTTGGATTTATCAAAGACAAAGGGTTGCTAACACCAGCTATTCCTTCATTGTCTACAGGAACTCCGTCAATCACTATAAGAGGACTACTGTTTGCGGTAAGTGAAGCGCCACCACGAATACGAATATTAGGGGATGCATCAGGTTGACCACCAGCGTTTGTAATCCTTACACCGGCAATTTTACCTTGAAGTAGTTGATCAGGAGAAGTAATAGCCCCTTTGTTAAAATCTTTTGAACTGATAACATCCACTGAACCTGTTAAATCTTCTTTTTTAACGCTACCATAACCAATAACAACCACTTCGTCTAATTGGGCTGCGTTTTCAACAAGTTGTACATTTAAAGTTGTTTGACCTGAATAAGTAATTTCTATAGGATTATAACCTACATAAGAGAATACAATAATTTCTCCATTTTTTAAGTTGATTTGATATGCACCATCAAAATCTGTTGCCGTTCCAGTTGCAGTGCCTTTGATTATAACATTAACACCTGGGAGTGGTATTGATGTTGATTGTTCTGTTACTGTTCCTTTCACCGTTGTTTGCCCAAAAGAACATATTGGGACAAAAAACAATAAAACCAGCAAGCTAGTAATAGTTGTTTTCATAAAAAGTTTTTAAGTTAAAGTATTACGTTTAGTTTGTTATATTTTCACTTCTCGGGTTAAATACAGGATAAACATAATGTAAAATTTTAAAAATAATTTCTGACAATCAAGGTGTAAACGTTTACATGTTAACAACTTTTGTAAAAATTTTAATGTAAACGTTTACATGTTAACAACTTTTTTTACTTGAATAGATTAGGGGAAAAGTGCTAAATTAGCTCAAACTAAAAAGACTACTAAAATGTAAGTTTACATTAACATTTTTATAAATATTGTATGAAACAAAAAGTAACTCTCAAACAAATGGCAAAAGAACTAGATGTATCCATAGCAACAGTTTCCCGTGCTTTAAGAAATTGTAAGGAAATTGCAGAAGAAACACGCCATAAAATTCAAGCCTTTGCAAAGTTTTATAATTATAAGCCTAACAATATAGCTCTTAGCTTAAAAAACAGGAAAACTAAAACGATTGGGATTCTTATACCTGAAATTGTACATCATTTTTTTTCAACGGTTATTAGGGGTATTGAAATTGTTGCTAATCAACGTGGTTATAATGTTATCATTGGATTGTCAAATGAATCCTTTAGTAAAGAAGTAATTAATATGGAAATGCTTGCTAATGGAAGTATTGATGGATTTATTTTGTCAATTTCTAAAGAAACCTTGTTACAACAAGATTATCACCATATTAAGGAAACTATAAGACTAGGGATTCCAGTAGTTATGTTTGACAGAGTTGTGAATGAGATTAACTGTGATAAAGTCATTGTTGATAGTTTGATTGGCTCTGTTAAAGCTGTCAATAAATTGATATCATCTGGCTGTAAAAATATTGCTCTTATAACCACTATGGATCATGTAAGTGTTGGTAAGCTAAGAACACAAGGATATTTGAAGGCCTTGCAAGATAATCAAATAAATCCTAAGGCAAGTTTGATTTTAAGATTAGAAGATAACTTGTCTTTAGAAGAACAATTCGAAGTATTAGAAAAAGAAATAGAACAACTCTTTAAAAGAAATGATAAAATTGATGGAATTTTTGGGGTTAATGAAATTTATGCCATTGCTGCCATGAAAGTAGCCAGAAAATTAAATTTGAATGTTCCAGAAGATATTCAAATTATTGGGTTTACTGATGGTGTTTTATCAAAACACGCAAACCCAGGTTTAACTACGGTAAGTCAACATGGACAAAGAATGGGAGAACAAGCAGCTAATTTGCTGATAGATAGATTAGAACTTGATGATAATGAAGGAGGTGTAGAAGATGTTGATTTTGAAAGAGATATGAAATTTGAAACGGTAATTATAGAAACCGAATTAATTGAAAGAAACTCAACCAAATAAAAATATTTATTAGGACAAATAGAATTATTTTATATCTTTGAATCATTCAAAACTTATATTTTCACTTCTCTAAATTAAGTTTTGATAAGTTTTATGCTTATCAAATAGTAATAATTTAATTTACTATTTATGGAAAAGCGTAGGTTAAGTTTCTGGGAAATCTGGAACA